>NZ_ANHX01000078.1 GCF_000316035.1 Paenibacillus sp. PAMC 26794 | reverse complement strand
CCACTCTCCGTATGTAAGGTTTTAGTAACTTTTTATTTGAACAATTCAAATTTATTGGTTACTTATTGAGTACCATATGCTCTAATCAACATCTCAATTAATCACTTTAATTTTCTTAAGCTTCAAAAAGGGCACTGATTTCTTCCATTTATTACATATGACCCTTTGGATCCAAAAAATTTATTCTAATTGAAACAGCCACTTTGGACCACCTACGTTTTCTACCTCATAAGTATTATAGTTAATTGAAATAGAAACCTTCTCATTGATATCGTTGTTAACATAACCATATAAATTAACCTTTGGATAAACATAACCATCAAAAACTTGAGAATCTGTAAATTCAACCGTGACATCATACTCACTTTTAAAATATTCTATTCCTATAGGAGTAGCCTTTTTGATGATAATATTATTCTCAATCTGATATGCAATTGTACATCCACTCACCGATAAAACTAAGATCACTAAAATGGTCAATAAAACTTTTAATTTAGAACTCATCTGATATCAAGCACTCCTCATACAATGGAGCAATACCGCCACCTTCTGCATTATTTAAACAGGGATTCACGTTTCATAATGAAATGGTTCGGATCCATTGAATTTATTGGTTCAATTGTATTTACATTAATAGAGAGATATGGATAACATTATTTTTTCAATTGTTCCACTCTCCGATTAGTTAGATTTAGTTCGTTTAGGCTCTTTTACTACTATGTAAATTTTCACTGTGCTCCGGAATCTACTTGTATAAAAATCTTCTCCCTTTTGATTAATGTAGTCCACTAGTTCCGACGTATGCTCCAGGTGCCATTCATCCAACTGCTTAATACTCATTTGAAGATCCCACACAATCGGTACAAGTCGCTGACTATGGGCTGCTCTCGGTATACTCGAAAAGGTTCTGTTGAATCCTTTCAGAGGCATCAACTAAACAGTTGCTTCAGCTTTACCGAGATGATAAGTAAATAGGACGAGCACAGAGGACAAAATGATTATCAAACTGAAACTGAGTATTGAACTGATGGTCTTTTTCATCAATCTTTTCCCCTTACTTGAATGGATTGATGATGGCCACAGCGTACTCGTCCAAATCACCATCTCTCAAGAGAATATAATCTGCTGAAGAAAATTTGAACTTCGTGTAATCATAATTCTCTACGAATTTTCCATTTTGAAAAAGATCCAAGCTACTTACTACTGGATAGTTATTCATTCCTGTTTTATCATCATTATTTATAAAAGCCGCATCTAGCACCGAACGTCCCTTTGCAAAACTATCTTTTACTAGGAACGTTATGGGATTTCCTCTGACACTACTTCTAATCTGTACCACATCGCCGCTACGTCCAGGACCTTTTACCAAATTAATGCTGTACACCACTTGACTATTCCCTAGTTGAATCGGTAAATCACTCTCTTTAATAATCTTCACGCCAGGGTAAGTTTCTTTCTTCAAGTTTTTAAAATATTCAATGCTTTGTGTATATGCTTTAAAATCACTTAACTTGGTTAACTTAAACGCCTTATCATCTGTGCTCCGGAAGTTTTTGTTCCCGATCCAGACCCAACGACCAATCTTGTCCCACTCAACCTTTTGGCCAAGCCCTTCACTCACCAGACGTAGGGGAACGAAAGTCCGATTTTGCTTCAGAATAATTTGCGAGCCATAGTCCTTCTTCTGCCCATCAACGAGGGCTGAAGTCTGCCCGATCGTCATGTCCACTTTATGATCTTTGCTGACGATCCCAACCTTGGAAACTTTGCCAGCCTTCGAGTATATCACCTTTGCGCCTAGGGCTTCCGAAACAAACCGGATTGGAACCATAACGCTACCTTGGCCATCCTGGAATGGCTTCGCATCAGGAAACTTCATTTTTACGGTATTCAGCAATACCTCTACTTGCTTCGGATTACTTGCAGCTGCAACTGTCTCGTTTCCCGAACCTATCATGCTTACAGTCAATATACTCGCTAATACAGTTAATAAAAGTTTCTTCATTTTCTAAATCCCTCTGCTTTTCATATGTACTTCTTCTCACTTTCACTTCCCAGTATCTTTTTCTTTGCTTAGGTCTAACAAATCCTAAATATCAAAAAAACCTGGCAATACTATCTTCAGTTTAGGACTTATCTGATATCAAACAAGCTTACATTCTTCAATAAGTAAAATTTGTTCTTCTATTCACCAATCTTTTTAAGATCTAAAGGAATACCGGTTCCTGTAACTTCAAAATCACGGTAATCCAAACTAATTTTAATCTTATCTTCTTCTTTACCTACAATATATCCGTATAGCACCACTCTAGTTGTAATATAAGAAGCCATAACTTGTGAGTCGACAAATTCAACCTCCACACCATAATTATCTATAAAGTACTTCTCGCCTATAACCGTAGCTTTCTCAACAATTTGTTTATCAGTCAAGTAATTCTTAACAATTAAAAAACAAATAAACAAAACTACTATAGATAAAAAAACCAGTAGGACTTTAGACTTGATTTTAATGAGAGTCACCCCTTGATTCTATCAGGAATAATATGTATTATTTCAATAATAACCTAGATAGGAAGGTAAATACAGTGAGTTTCTTAAATGATGAGCTTTTACACGCCATGTCGGAAGAATCATATGATAGAGAATTCAGTACAAAAGATACAAAATTTCGCGAGGATTGGATACGAACCAATCTGCCTAATTCAACTCTCAACGATACGAACAAATCAGGATTTGATGCGGTAGTGTTTCGCAACGATAAAGATAATCAAGTCGTTATAGCTTACCGTGGAACTGAACCTGATCTATCATGGGGTAAAGTCCCAGACATTGCAACTGATGGCATTGATGTTGTCGGGGGACGGTACAAAACCCTTAGAAAGACTGTCGAAAACAACCCTGACATTCTGTCAGAATCATCACCAAAATATCATGCAACAAAAAGCAATTATGAGAACAATCAGTTCTATCAAGCTGAGAAGCTATATCGTGAAGTGAAAGAGGCTTATCCTACTGCGGAAATTTCTACAACCGGTCACTCATTGGGTGGAGCACTTGCGCAATATACAGCTATACATAACAACCTGTCATCTACTACATACAACCCAGCCAGCATTCGAGCAGTTGTCTCCGATGATATCCTAAAGAAAATAGATGCCGGAGAATATGATAAGAAAAACACAGCTTATGTCAACCCAGGAGATGGTGTTGGAGCAGGTTTTTTCAATTCATCGACGCGGCATGCAGCTAATACAATCATGATTAATAAGACGTACGAGGAAGCAAATAATAGATATGTTCAAATCACTATACCTATAATATCCAAATCAAGCGGTGCTCCTTCGGGTATTTTCACACCTTTTTGGAAGAATATCACTTTTGTATCTACTACAATGCCAATAGGCACTCAAGGCATGGGGGAAAAATTATTCAATTCTTTCGGTGGAGAAAAGGCGCACGGTCTTGAGAACTTCGAGTTTGACAAGAATGGCTTTATTACAAATACACTTTATACACGAGATGGTGAAGTGATTGGTGGAAATCCAAGATACACGGAATACATAAATACCCTGCTT
The DNA here is from genome assembly GCF_000316035.1 of Paenibacillus sp. PAMC 26794. Taxonomy (GTDB): domain Bacteria; phylum Bacillota; class Bacilli; order Paenibacillales; family Paenibacillaceae; genus Paenibacillus. The sequence continues at coordinate 38,795 of NZ_ANHX01000078.1, read as the reverse complement.
GCCAATGAAAAAATGAAGGATACTGTAAATAAATTAATTGAAAAGTATGGTGCCAACCTAGGACCTCTTGGACAAATGGCTGCTGCCGGTGCCGGGGTTACCATCCAACTCTCACTAGAGAATCTTCAAAGAGCTGGACAAAAAATGCAGCAGCATGTAAATGAATTTCAATCTAGCCTCCCCACAGCAACCAATGCCATTCTCAGACTTATTGAGTCCAGTGATAGCCGCTCTCTTGAACCTATCGTGGATCGGTTAACAAGTGATTTGCACAAATTTAGCCGCTGGTATGAAGAAGAAGCACATGTCATTGCAGAGTATATTAATCAAAAAGCGGAAGATTTCAGACAAGCCGACGAGGGTTAAAAAGGAGCGACGAAACATATGTCACGGAGCATTGTTGTAGAATTAGTGGATTTGATGAATGCCGAGAAGGAAATCAATGATTTAATGGATATGCTTGAAGCTAACAAACGTCATGTAAAGTCCATTGATGAGAGTATAGGAGATTGGAAAGGTAAATCTGCGGAAGAATTGCGAAGAAAGATGGATCGTTTCCAGAACATTTTAGGAGAATGGATTGCAGATTTCAAGCAGCAACAGATTGAGCTTGTGAAGTATACATATCGTATGGAGCGTGCAGATCGGGGCAATTAAGATAACGCTCAACTGATGAATGAAATGTGAAAAAGGAGGCTTCTTACCATCAACATGGTAAGGAGCCTCCTTCACTATAAATTTCATTTAAACGAAATACGACCTGATGGATGCTCAGGCAAAATGGACGATACCAACTGCTGTACAGCCGGATGATCCGACTGCATTACCGAATCGCCGGCATCACCGCTATAGACCAGCTTCCCCTGATCCATTACCGCAATGCGGTCACAGATCGTCATGGCAGCCCGAATATCATGTGTGATAAAGAGGTAAGACAACCCATAAGATGCTCTGAGCTCCGCCAATAAGGATAGGATTTGCGTCTGGTGCACCATATCCAGGCTGCTGATCGATTCGTCCAGTACGATTAACTTCGGTTTGAGCGCGATAGCTCGTGCGATGTTGACCCTCTGTAGTTGGCCACCGCTGAACTGGTGCGGAAGCTTGCTCCCATCCTCAGGTTTAAGTCCAACCTGCTCAAGCAGTTGTCCAATCACACGAAGTTGTTCTTTTGCCGACAATCGCTCGTAATTATCCAGCGGCTCCCCGATGATCTGCGCGGCAGTCATGAGTGGATTCACAGCCGAATAACAGTCCTGGAACACGACCTGCAGATCACGCCGTAATCCCTTGAGCACGGGTTTGCTAGATCGGTAGATATCCTGACCTTGAAATAAAACCTGACCCTGACTGGGCTTCTCCAGACCAAGGATGATTTTACCCAAGGTACTTTTACCTGCCCCACTCGTACCCAGCAGTCCCAAACACACACCCTGTTCAATCGTAAGCGAGATGTCTGCCAGCACAGGAGGACGCGCTCCCGAACGATCCAGCCAATTGCGTTTGCCATAGCTATGGCTTACTCCACGTACCTGAAGCATCAGGTCACCCTCCTCTTTTGTACTTGGCAGAAGCAATCTCCGAAGAAGCTGAAATTACACATCACCATGTTCATTCCACCCCTACGCCTACCCACTCAAAACACAGTGTATTCCCGCTCTACACATACACTCACTGAACAATTCAACTCATCTGTCATTCGCTATCGTCCTAAATACATACTGGGTCTGGCATTTAACAACATCCGTGTATACTCATGCTGCGGGTGATCGAACAGTTGGTACACATCCGCCTGCTCCACAATTCGCCCCTTCTGCATGACCGCGACTTCATCCGCCATTTGCGAGATCACGCCCAGATCGTGGGAGATGAGCAAGATGGATGTGCCATACTCCGTACGTAGCCGATCCAATTCCTGAAGCACCTTGAACTGATTCACGACATCCAGTGCCGTCGTTGGTTCATCAGCAATAACCAAAGCCGGTCGCAGGCACATCGATATGGCGATCATCACACGCTGCAACATACCGCCACTCAGTTGGAAGGGATATCGCTTCATCAGTTTAGCTGGTTCGGGTAAGTTCATAACTGCCAACGCAGCAATGGCCCGTTCCCTGGCAGCTGCTTTGGACATTCCCGTATGCGTACGCAAGGTTTCAATGAATTGAGATCCAATCGTATACACGGGTGTAAAAGCATTCATCGGATTCTGCATAATAAATCCGATTTCCTTGCCACGGATGCGCCGCATCTCCTCACCTGACAACGAGCCAAGCTCCCGTCCATTCAGGCGGATGCTGCCCGACACTTCCATCCTGCGCGGATCAAGCAGATGGAGCAACGCGTTACATGTAACGGTCTTACCACTGCCACTCTCACCGACGAGACCGAAGACACGACCTTTTTTTAATTCAAAATCAATGGGCTCCAGTAACGGGACTGAACCCTCCGCTGTTCTTAGATTCACTTGCAGACCACGAACTTCGAGTACCTTCGCTGCATCATCCATCGTTACGTTCACCCCTCATATGCCTTCGATTCCGAACCACTACCTTTTTGCAATGCCATAACGCTCGGATAACGCCTCTCCCAAGATGTTGAACGTAATGACTACGAGTAGAATCAATACACCCGGGTAGATCATTAACTCCGGATGACTGCGGATATACCCCGTTCCTTCATGAATCATAGCGCCCCATTCTGCATTCGGTGGTTGAATACCGAGTCCCAGGAAGGACAGAGCAGATATATCCATAATCGCCCAGCCCATCTCCAGTGTGCCCATCACAACAATGGGACGCTGCACATTGGGGATGATATGTCTGCGGATAATCGTCCACGAAGACGAGCCGCTAATCCGCGCCGCTGCGATGAAGTTCCGTTCTTTCAGACTAACGACCATGTTCCGGCAGATACGTGCATAATACACCCACTGTACCATCATGAGTGCTAGGAGCACCTGCATCAGACCTGGACCAAAGATTCCTACTATACCCAGCACCAGCACCAGATTCGGAAACGCCATAATGCCTTCACACAAGCGCATCAGCAGACTGTCCACCCAGCCACCAAGGTAACCGGAGATTGAACCTACAATGACACCAATGAGCAAAGATGATAGGAAGATCAGGGTAGCAAAACCAAGCGACACCCGCGCGCCATACATCAGCCTGGTGAGATTGTCGCGTCCCAGATGATCCGTTCCGAGCCAATGCTCAAGCGATGGACTCGCCAGCTTCTGCAACAGATTCACCTTCACCGGGTCATGAGGAGCAATCCATGGGGCTAATAACGCGATCACGAAGAAAAGCAATATGATCACCGAGCATATCTGGATGGCTCTCTGCCCTTTAAATACCGCACGCCATTTGTATATCAATGTTCTGCCCGTCCTTTCGCGGAAATCCGTGGGTCCATAACGAGCTGCACCAGATCAACGAGCAGATTGCATACGATGAACAGGCAGGCCGCCAGGAAGACATAACATTGAATAACGGGAATATCCCGATTAAATATCGCATCGACAAAATAACGTCCGAACCCAGGCCAGGAAAATACCTGCTCTACAATAATGGTGCCTGTGAGCAGCTTGCCCATACTCATCCCCATCCCCGTAATAAGGGGCGATATGGCGATTTTCAGGACATGCTTGAGCATTATGACTCGTTCGCGAATCCCGCGTGTTCTCGCGTACTGTACATATGTCTCCTGCAATTGCTCCAGTACACTGGAACGTAACAATCGGGTGTAGACCGCAATAAGAATCAAGGAGAGAGTAATCGTAGGCAGAACCAGATTCTCCCACGATCCACGCCCCTCCACAGGTAGCCAGTCCAGTTTCACCGAGAAGAAAAAAATCAACAGGTAACCGAGCCAAAATTGCGGGATCGACGCGCCAAAATAGGAAATCGCCCTGCTGATCATGTCAATCCAGCTGTTTTTGTACACTGCGGCCAGTATTCCCAATGGAATACTCACCAAAGCGGATAACAACATACTCCAGAAGGCTAGCTCAGCCGTAGCGGGAAGCCTTAGTTTCACTTCATCCCATACGGGTTTATTGGTGAGATACGAAGTGCCGAAGTCGAGCTTGGTAATCTTCTGGATCGTATGCGCATATTGGGTTAACAAAGGCTGATCCAGACCGAATTCATGCCGCTTTTGCGCAAGCAGCTCAGGTGTGGGATAGATATGAGCGGCTGTCAGATAAGCCTCGGCTGGATCAACCGGTGAAATATGAATAAGCGCAAAGGTAACAAGTGTAGCGATAAAAACGATAGGAATGATTGCGATCATTCGTTTACCGATATAACTGATCACCAAACGTTCCCCCTTTTATCAAGCTACATGACCTTGCCAAGGCCTTACCGCTTCCGAAATTAAAGTAAATACGACTTATTGATTGCCCAATTCGATTCCTACAAACGGATTCTCGTCACGGTTCGCCGGAAAAATAAAGTTGGAGATTTTCTTCTGATATACAGCCGTTTTCTTAATATAAGAGATCGGTACGATCGCCGATTGCTCCTGAAGTGTTTTCAGGATAGAGCCATATAACTCTTGGCGTTTCGTCTCGTCTGTGGATGACAGGGCTGCATGCACCTGATCGTCCAGTTCCTTTTTCATCGGCAACGCACTCAGGGTCTCGGAAATCCCGAATCCAGGGCTTGCTACAACATTAATGAAGGAATGTGGATCATATGGAGCGCCATAGTTGTACCAGAAATACAGGTCGAAATCATTGGCTTTCAAACGTTTGATCTGTACCGTAAGTTCCAGTCCAGTGAGGTTTACCTTAACCCCAAGCTCGCTCCATTCTGCCTGAATGGTCTCAGCCATCGCTTTCTGAATCGGATCGGTCTTGTCAAAAATCATCTCAAAATCAAGCTGCTGCCCGTCTTTCTCACGAACTGTACCACCTGCAGGCAGTTTCCAACCCGCTTCATCCAGTAAAGCTTTGGATTTCTCCACGTCATACGTGATCGGTTCCAGGTCTACATTGGTGTACGGATAGTTTTTGGACAATACGGTATCGGCTGGTTCTTCCAAACCGGAAGTCACGCCTTCCACCATCGCCTTTTTGTTAAACCCTTGCTGGAGCGCCATCCGCACTCTGACATCGGACAGCTTTGGATTGGAAGAGTTCAGCAGCAAGCTGCGAGTACCCACCGGATCAGACAATTGGGTCACATATTTATCATTGTCACGCAGCTCCTGGAACGCATCCAGACTGATCATACCTTCACCATAGATCAAATCGAGATCGCCTTTTTCAAAAGCAAGGACACGAGTTTCACCGTCAGGAATGATTTTGACCGTAATCTGATCCACCTTTGGTGCTGTTCCCCAATAATTCGGGTTGCGTTTGAAAACAGCATATTCGTCCTGCTTGTATTCAGCCAGCATCCACGGGCCCGTTCCAACCGGCTCTTTGATGCCTTGGGATGTATCTCCGTCATCCGGGAATCCGGCTTCACCCAGGAAGCGGAACGGACGGACCACAGACAAGTCCTGAAGAACCGGATAATATGGCTCTGTGAGTGTCAATCGGAAAGTATGGTCATCCACAACCTCTGTCTTGTCGAGCACACCTACAATGCCCAGCCAGCTATGTGTATCTTTATTTTTCATAACAGCGTCAAAATTCTTTTTCACAATCTCAGCATTAAATGGCGTACCATCTGAGAATTTCACACCTTGGCGAAGCTTGAATGTATATACCTTGCCGTCATCGGAGATGGTCCATGATTCTGCCAGAGCAGGTTCCAGTTTTCCGTCCTTCTGGTAACTGATCAGTGGCTCATAGAGCATGGATTGGGCAAATAATTGCGAAGGATTGTACGTATGCGGATTCATTGTACCGATATCACGTGGCCATGACATCGTAATCGACTTCGTAGATGTTTGATCCGAAGCAGCAGATGAGGATTCATCTCCACTTCCTGTATTGCTGCAACCCACAATAACGAATAACAACAAGAGCATAGTTGCCAGCGTGAGGGCCGAAGATTTGCGATGTTGAACAGACATGGATGTTGAACCCCTTTTCTCTATTTTATGATAATGATTATCATATTCATCCATTAAGAATAGGCAGGAGCCCTCCTTTTGTCAACAAAATTCGACATAGTATGTGTTGTTATTAAAATAGCCAAAAAAGCCCTTCCTATAGGAGGAAGAGCCTCTCGACCTGAATATGAATCACAACTGAAAAAATAAGTTCCACAATAATCTGCTATTCCTTGCTCACAGCATGGAAATCACGAAAGTACATATGCAAATATATCACTGAAATCCATCTTCATACGCCTTCTTGTTTCTCGTTTAAACTTCTACAGCGATGCCCTCATAGAACCGACGGATCACCTGCTCCGCTGGCTTGCCATAAACTCCATATCCGTCATCGGTCAGCGCCTCCTTCTCCGTGTGTAGATGTGCGCTCCAATCCCACAGACCGAATCCACGTACCCAGTCACGCTGACTGACATGCCGGAACATCGCCTCATAGAAACGCTCTTGTTCCTCCGTATTCACTTCGCCTTCCAGTCCCCAATCGTTTGGAACCTGGGCTGATCCGCTGCGGCTGGGACAGCCTGCTTCCGCGAAGAAAAAGGGTTTACCATAGGGAGCAATCACCTGTTCAATACGATCCAGTTGCGCCTCCCAATCTCCGATGGGATAATAACCACTGGAAGAGATGACGTCAACGGCATCCCACCATTTCACATGACCTTCCTGATATTTATCCGTGTTGTATGACACCAGTCCTGTGTACACTTCACGCACACCGGCGATCACCTCGCGCCACTCTTCATCCCGACGCTCGGATTGCACCATCTCACAGCCTACGATGAACATCTCACACTTTTCCTGCTCTGCAATCACTGCATAATGCTTCTGAAATGCCGTATAGCTGCGGAACCAATCCTTCCACTTCGGCTCACAAGGCACATCGATATCAAAAAAATTAATGTGTGCACGCCATGTGCCGTCGGTGCAGTTAACGGTTGGTTTCAGAATGATACGCAGCCCGAGTGTACGGGCATAACGAATCATGTCGATCAGTTCATCATCCTCCACCAAATGTGCACCCCGATACTTCACTTCTATTGCCTGCGGATGATCCTGATGTGCCGCCAGTGCAAAAATAACATGTGAACTGCCTGTACGTTCAGCCATCAGGCGCAAGGATTCTTTGGCTTCCGGCTTACGGAAGTCACCCCTGCCACTCATCCAGCCAAATGTAAATCCCTTGATATAATCCATATGCATTACAGCTTGCCCTCTTCATGATCTCCGGCAATAACTTCATCCGTCTCGATCACATAGTTCACGATCTCTTCGATGGTTGTGTAAGCCACGCCCACATACGTGTCGGCGGCGCCGTAATAGATAGCGATACGTCCGGTCTCGGCATCATGCAGTGTTGCACACGGGAAGATGACGTTATCAACGAAGCCTTGTTCTTCGTACCATTTTTCCGGTGTCAGTACAAAGTTGGAGGAACGATATTTTACTTTGGACGGCTCATCCAGATCCAGAATGACCGCCCCCATGCTATAGACAAAACCGTTACAGGTTCCAGTTACGCCGTGGTAGAACATCAGCCAGCCTTCGGACGTTTCGATCGGAGCGGGCCCGCCGCCAATTTTGACCGATTGCCACCAACCTTGGCCGCCCTTGCTCATCACATGACGATGCTTGCCCCAATACACCAGATCCGGGCTTTCACTCAGGAAAATGTCTCCGAATGGGGTATGTCCACTGTCGCTCGGTCTGGACAACATCACATAGTTATCGTTGATTTTACGCGGGAACAATACGCCATTACGGTTGAACGGCAGCATTGGATTTTCGAGGCGGACAAATGTTTTGAAGTCATCCGTCTTCGCTAGACCGAGTGCTGCACCGTAGAAGTCTGTACACCAGATGATGTAATACGTGTCCTCGACTTTGACCAGACGCGGGTCATACGCATAGTTGGGCATAAACGGATCGCCATTTTCATCTACAAATGCAATACGCTCTTCTTCAATCGTCCACTCCAAACCGTCCTCACTCGCCCCCATGTGCAGGTGCGGACGGCCATTAACGGTTTCGGCGCGGAATACACCAATGAATTTTCCTTCATACGGTACAACAGCACTGTTGAAAATGCGAGCAACGCCTTTGACCGGGTTACGCGGAACCACCGGATTCGCCGAGTGTCTCCATACCGGGCCTTCCGTTCCCTCCGGTTTGGCTTCCCATGGCATATTCGGCAAAGCGTCCCCAACAATGTGTACGTTTTTCGTTTCGGCAACTGACATTTTTCATTCTCCCTTCGGGTTTTATTTAACGGAGCCTTGCGCGAAGCCATTGTAGATGTACTTTTGTAACAACAGGAAGATGATCATGGTTGGAATAATGGCGATCATGATGCCGGCGCTGATGACCTCCCACTGCGACCCGAACGGTCCCTTAAATTTGAACAAGGCGGTGGATATGACCTGTAGATCGGTCTTTGGCATGTACAGGAACGGTGTGTAGAAGTCGTTATAGATGTTCACACCCTTCACGATAATGACCGTTACAATGGCCGGTTTCAGCAGTGGCAGAATGATTTTCCAGTAGATCGTGAAGTACGACGCACCGTCCAGCATAGCGGATTCGTCCAATGCACTGGAGATAGAGCCAAGGAACTGCAGGAAGATATAAATCGCGATGATATCTGTACCCAGGTACATCACGATGGCCGCCCAACGTGTGTTAAACAGGTCGAGCGCGTTGATGATCTGGAATGTGGCGACCTGCGTCGTAACACTTGGAATCAGGGTAGCGAGCAGGAACGCCGCGACCATGATTTTCTTGCCTTTGAATTTGAACCGATCCAGCACATATGCGATCATGGAACCCGTTAAGGTCGCCCCTATAATGGAGATGAACAAGATAATAATGGTGTTTTTGAAACCGACCAGCATGTTGCCATCCACAAAAGCCTTAGCATAGTTCGCAAAGTTCAGCCAGTTGGCTGGCGGGGCAAGCGGGCTGCTGGTAGCGTATTCCGCATTCGTTTTGAGAGATGCAAACAGGATGACCACGATGGGTAACAGTGCGATAAACGCCGCAAGCACCAGGGAAGCATATTTAACCACGCTCGCAAGGGTGTATTTGAATTGTGTCACGTTTATTCCTCCCCTTTCATGGTGACGCGCTGCACAAGCGTAACAAGAATAACGATCAAGAGCAGCACCACAGCCATGGCGGATGCCAGTCCCAGCTTGCCGTATTTAAACGCCAAATGAACCGTCTGGATTACAAATGTCATACTGCCGTTGGAACCATCGGTCATGATATATGGAATATCGAACGCACTAATTGCGCCGCTAATCGCCAAGATCAGGTTGAGCTGCAGGATGCGTGTAATGCTTGGCAGGATGATGTGGCGGAATTGCTGCCAGCGATTGGCACCATCAATATCGGATGCTTCATACACATCCTTCGGAATGGAGGAGATTGCACCCAGGAAAATGATAAAGTTGAAGCCCATGTATCTCCATACCGATGCACCTGCGAGTGACACGTTGATAATATTCGGATTTCCGAGCCAGAGCTGCGTGTATTGTCCCAGCCCTACAGCATGCATGAGCATATCGAGTGTACCGTCTGGTTTGAAGAAAAAGAGGAAGATAAAACCGATGGCTACCCCATTCAGCAAATAAGGAAAAAACAGTATGCCTTTGAAGAAGTTTTTGCCTCGAACTTTGAAACTCAGAATGGTGGCAAAGTAAAGCGCCAAGCCCATCTGTAAGAACGTAGCCACGAAGTAATACAAGCTGACAATAAATACTTTGAAGTATTCGGGATCACTGAATATGCGTGTATAGTTCTCAAACCCAACATAATCGAACCTTTTGCTGTATCCGTTCCAATCGGTGAAACTGTATTTGAACATGTTGATGACTGGCAAGTATGCAAATGTAAACAGCAACGCCAGCGGAATAATTGAGAAGGCACAGATGATAAATATGCGTTGCGCTGAGTAGCCCCAATTCGAAAGTTTTAAGTACTTCATGCTCTCCACACCTCCAAGCGGTTCACCCGCCTATATATCGAAAGACTCCCGTCCAATTGCACATATGGCTGGATAATCAACCACCAAGGGTGGCATCTTACATCCTTCATCCTTTATCTAGATGCAAAATGCCAGATCAATGGCAGAATCCCCTCTGCCTCAGCCAACGTCAGTGCTTCGCTGCATGTCAACGGTGGTCAGTCAACATGTAGCGACTTTACAGATCCAATGTATCGGGCGTAGTTTGCTTACTTCGCGAGTTCTGCGCGTGCTTTCGCCCACTTGTCGTTCAGATCTTTCATGATGTCGTCATACGATTCTTTGCGGTTCCCAATACCTGCTTCGATAATGCGTTTCTTGAAGTCAGGCTGCCAGAGACCGATTTCGCCTTCGTTATCAATCTTGTCGACCAGACCTTCCTGACCTTCTTTGGCAGGTGTAAGCGTGGAGAATTTCACATCTTTATATTGATCCAAAATCGGTGGCAATTCAGCATTCTTGTCTGCATCCATACCGCCGCCCTGTTCAACTGCGTAGTTCGATTTCGCCAGGAACCAGTCAATCCAGGCTTTGGCAGCAGGTTTGTTCTCACTGTTGACGTTCATGCCGATGTTATAGTCTGCGGAGAGTGGTACCACAACCTCGCTTGCATTCGTAGGAAAAGGAAGGAATCCAATGTCGTCTGGAGTATCTGTCATGCCTTGGATCTGTGTGATGGCCCAAGAGCCAAGTGCCATCGTGGCAATTTTGCCTTTGGCAAGATCAGCTTTGGAGCTTTCCCAGTCGGTTGTTGTTGGATCTTTCTCGATTAGACCGTTCTTGGCTGCATCATAGAGCACTTTGTACAGTTCATAGTGCGGCTGACCAGGCACAAAGTTATCATCTGTGTTTGGTTGGTCCACATTCACGTAATCTATGCTACCTGCAACCGTTGGCAGGTCTGCTTCCCATTGGGTTAATGCCCAGCCAGATGCATAGTTGGTGTAGAGCGGAACCGCGTCAGTATTGTCTTTGATCAACTGAAGCGCAGCCTGGAATTGCTCCGGTGTTTTTGGCAATTCGGTAATACCTGCGTCTTTGAAGACCTGTTTGTTATAGATAATTCCCGAGAACGTGATGACCGTAGGAATACCATATACCTGGCCATCCACCATACGTTCCTCAATAGCGGTGTATTTGTCTTTCAGTTCATCGTACGTGCCAAGCGGCTCGAAAAAGTCCGGGATATCCGCGATCGGAACACTGGTCGGGATCATCAGAACGTCACCATAATCCTTGGTGCTCATACGGATTTTCACTTGCCCTTCATAGTCGGCCAGTGCCTGGAAGTTCACTTTGACATCCGGGTATTCCTTATTGAACTCCGCAGCGTAGTCTTTGAATATGGTATCCACAATATCTGTACGTTGCGTCAGAACAGTTATTTCACCTTTGATATCTGCCGGATCTGTACTGATCTCCTCCCCTGCCTGCGAAGATCCACCTCCGGATGAACATGCAGCAAGTAGTGAAGTGATGAGCAGCATCGTCAGCAACATCATCCAACCTTTGTTTTTTCTCAATTGTTTCGACCCCTCTCTTAAGTTAATTAAGTTATCGTTAAGGTTACAAGATGAATTCTATTATGGTAACGCTTACCTGTCAATTCATTTATTTATAACTTAACAAGAAAAATTGCGATGCATTTCGTTGACATCTGTTTTTTAGGGCACTAATATTATCTAATAAAGTTATCGTTAACTTAACTAAATGAGATTGATGTAACATTCTGAAGGAGCGCTCACTTATGAATACAAAATCACCCCAACTCCAATCTGAGATTAAGGCGCATTGGGAGAATCAGATTTTACCCTTCTGGTCCAACCTTAAAGATACAACCCACGGTGGATTCTACGGCTGGGTTGGCAATGATCTTCAGGTGAATCCACAGGCACCCAAAGGCGGGATCGCCACGGCACGGCAATTATGGTCTTTTGCAGCGGCGTATCGGGTTACCGGAAACGAAAGATGGCGCGATCACGCGGAGCACGCCTATCGTTTTCTCGCAGACCATGTGATGGATACCGAATATGGCGGTATGTACTGGATGGTAGATTACAGAGGGGAAGCGTTGGACACGAGCAAACATGTGTATACGCAATCATTCGGCGTGTATTCACTCAGTGAGTACTATCGTGCTACCGGGGATGCTTCTGCATTGGAACTTGCGAAAACGCTTTTTACTCTAATCGAGGACAAAGGTCTGGATGCCGAACTACCTGCGTACAAGGAACAATTTGATCGCACATGGAAGGAACAACCCAATGAAATGCTGAGCGAAAACGGGGTGATTGCGGATTACACAATGAATACGCACATCCATGTGTTAGAGGCCTACACCACGCTCTATCGCGTGTGGCCGGATCAACAAGTGAAGGCGGCGCTGGAACGCCTGCTCGGAATTCTATATGAACGGGTGTATGACCAAGACACCAAGTTTCTCGGGGTATTTTTCAACAAACAGTGGGAATCCATCATTGACCTGCGCTCGTTCGGACATGACATTGAAGCCAGCTGGCTGATCGACGAAGCACTGAAAGTTCTAGGGATGGAACAACATCCGGAGTATGCGGCGATGGTAACGGATATTGCCTATAACATCTCCAATGTGGCCGTGAATGCCGATGGTTCCCTGCTCAATGAACAAGAAGGTGAACATATCGATGAGAAACGCATTTGGTGGGTTCAAGCTGAGGCGATGGTCGGCTTCTATAACGCGTATCAGCGTACAGGTGATCCATTGTTTCTGGAGAGAGTGGAACGCTTGTGGACCTATAACAAAGAAAACATCATTGATCAGCGCGCTGGTGGGGAATGGTACTGGTCGGTTGATGGAAACGGTACACCGGATCAGAGCGAGATTGCTGGACCGTGGAAATGCCCGTATCACAATAGCAGATTCTGTATTGAACTAATCGAGAGGATGGGATCAGAATGATACACCCGAAATACAAAGAGTTATTGGAGAAACAGGAGCAATTGCTTACTCGCCCCAATGAGATCAACTCTTCCTTCTACAATGGCGTATATGATCGGTACCAGTATCCGGTTATCACTCGCCATCATGTACCGCTGCATTGGAGATTCGATCTGGATGAGACGACGAACCCGCATTTCATGGAACGCCTGGGCATTAACGCTACACTGAACCCAGGAGCCATCTATTTCAATGGCAAATACGTCATGGTCATCCGTACGGAAGGATTGGATCGCAAATCAATCTTTGCGCTCGCCGAGAGCGACAATGGTATCGACGGATTCCGTTTCACGGGTAAACCATTGGTCTGGGAAGATATCGATGCGGATGAAACCAATCAGTATGATATGCGCCTCGTTCAACATGAAGATGGTTGGATCTATGGCATCTATTGCTCGGAACGCAAAGACCCTGAGGCTCCTGCATTTGATACATCCAGCGCAGTTGCACAGGCAGGACTGGTTCGTACAGGAGATCTCACAAGCTGGGAACGGTTGCCCAACATCACAACGAATTCCCCTCAACAGCGCAATGTCGTATTACACCCGGAATTCGTGGATGGAAAGTATGCCTTCTACACCCGTCCACAAGACGGATTCATCTCAACAGGCAGCGGCGGCGGAATCGCCTTTGGTCTGTGTGAGGATATCTTAAACCCTGTCATTCATGAAGAGACGATTATCGACGAACGGCAATATCATACGGTCTATGAGGTCAAAAACGGTCAAGGCCCTGCTCCGCTCAAGACGGATCGGGGCTGGATTCACATTGCTCACGGAGTTCGGAACACCGCGGCAGGCCTGCGTTATGTGTTATACACCTTCGCCACCGATCTGAATGATCCGGTGCGTATTATTGCCAAGCCGGGCGGCCACTTCATTGCCCCTTATGACGACGAGCGTGTAGGCGATGTGTCCAATGTTATTTTCTGCAATGGTGCTGTAGTCAATGAAAAAGAAGAAGTCTTTATCTATTACGCATCCAGTGATACCCGCTGTCATGTAGCAACAACGACTCTGGAGAAACTGGTCGATTATACGTTCAATACACCGGCTGATCCATATCGTTCCCTGGATTGTGCCAGCCAGCGGGGTCAGCTGATAGAACAGAATGAGAAGCTTTTAAAGAAACAATTAACGTAACATCGGTAGAACAACCTTTCAAGCAAGCCTAAAATATGCTGAAAATAGCGAAACAACAGCCAGAATTGCTTTATTCCAAGTTGGTAACGATGTATACTGATATGGATTGTTATTATGTGCGGAGAAAGCACTCATCATAATGACAGCACATTGTGCCTATACCGGCTTGAAGGAGGCGACCATACTGAAGAATAATATCACCATGCGGGATATCGCCGACAGGCTCGGGGTCAGCAGTGTGACCGTCTCGAAAGCATTGAATGATAAAGATGGTGTGAGTGGCGAATTAAAGGAAAAAATTAAAGTGCTTGCTGCCCAAATGGGCTATCGGTATAATGCCGCTGCCCGTTCGATGAAGGAAGGCTTAACCCATAATATTGGCGTAATTATCCCGGAGCGTTTTACCGGGCCTACGCAGTCGTTCTATGTACGCGTGTTCCAGCGCATCACCAAACATCTGGAGGAACAGGGCTACTACGGCATTCTGCACATTCTGAATGTGGAGGATGAGGAAGAATTAACGTTGCCCAAGCTGTACAGTGACAACAAGGTCGATGGTTTCATCGTGCTCGGACAGATCAGCAAAGAGTATATTGAACTGGTGCGATCGATGGAGGTTCCCAAAATGTTTCTCGACTTCTACGATGAACATTCGGACATCGATTCCGTCGTTACCGATAACTTTTACGCTGCCTATGAGCTGACGAACTATTTGGTTCAGCAGGGCCACCGTAACATTGCTTATGTAGGGAACTTGTATTCCACGAGCAGCATCCAGGACCGATTCCTCGGGTACTACAAATCCTTGCTGGAACATCGCTTGCCGATGAATCCGGATCTGGTTCTGAATGATCGGGATGAACGGGGTACGTTTATTGAGATTGATCTGCCGGAACAGCTGCCAACCGCCTTTGTATGCAACTGTGATCAGGTCGCTCATCTATTGGTTCAGAAACTGACTTCCATGGATATTCAGGTACCTGATCAATGCTCTGTTGTTGGTTTTGATAATGATATCTATGCCACGCTCTCCGATCCCAAGCTGACAACCGTTGAAGTGGATGTGGAACAGATGGCGCGTACCGCAGTTCAGTCGATGCTCAAAAAGATCAACAACCCAAACCGCAGTTTCGGCCGTGTACACGTGAAAGGTAATATCATCTATCGTGAGTCGGTAAGTGTTGCGCCTACTCTTACGGAGGACAGCGTGCCTCAATGAGGGGTTATGCTTCTGATAATTGAATTAATAAAAAGAGTGCTCCCGGCCATGAAGGCTGCTGGAGCACTCTTTGCTATTATGCTAAGGGTCGAAATCATATACACCTAATAACTCGTCTTCAACCAATTGTCCTTGGACCAGGTCAGTTTACCTGAACCTGCGCCATTGGAAGCCGTGAGGCGTGCATTCAAAGTGGATGGATCATCCGTGGTGTAGCTGTAAGGGAGTGACGAAAAACCGTTCCAGGAGAATGATTTTACCATGGCCGGGATTGGCGCCAGCGGGCTGCCAGACGTATCACTGCTGCCACGGAATGAGCTGCCATCCAAAGAATACATGGTATCGGTCACTCTAATTTTGCCGGTATAGGTTGGATCTGCCGGATCGGTCTGATTGTTACGAACAGGGTACAGCACGTCCTTAATGACTGATTTCTCAACCAATACCGCCCCACTTTCCGTAGAGATTGCCCCATTGCCAATGATATCGAACTTATAACCTTTGGACGCAATCGCTGTTGCCATCGCCGTTGTAATTTTAGCTTTAGCAGCACGTGCCCCTGTTGCATCCATCACGATGTTATATGCATGTGCGTTGCCTCCACGCAGGCGTGGCATCCGATCCTGAATATCTTTGTACAAGTTATGGTGCAGCGTCATGGACAGATTGGCGTTAGCCGACTCCAGGCTGGTTGAACCGACCAGATGTCCTTTCTTTTGTGGTCCAGAGATGGCGATAATATCGGCTTTGCTGAGACCTACAGCACTGCTGCGCAGGTAGTTGTACATGGGATAGGAAGCCTTGTTTGCTTCCAATTCGTTAATCTGCTGGGTAACCCAGCTGTTCGAGCTGCCGTCATCCCCTTTGAAGAGGGACCAGGAGATGGTCACGCCGCTGGTTCCTTTTTTCGAATCGACGAGTCCGTCATAGGCTTTATTGAATGTGCAGTGATCAATCCATACGTTGCTGTTCTCCTCCAGGGTGATGTAATCCCAATCGTTCTTGTCGTAATCACCTTTGGTGGATTCATCCCATTCCCATAACTCATCGAATTCCAGGTTGCGGATGATGACGTTGGAGCTTCGTTTCACGCTGATCGCAGCGTGTTTGATTTTGGAGCCGTTAGCGGAGAAAATCGTGAGTCCATTGAAACCGTCAATCGTGAGCTTGCTGACACCTGTCTGTTTTAATACGGGATGCGTCAGCGCATCATTATGCTTGGCAAAAGGAGAAGTCTGCGCTGCGCTCGGAATTTCATTCCATCCCAGATTCAGATCGTTCATGATCTCAACGACTTTGACACCGGAGTTCTTTTTCAGAGCCAGTGCCAGATCGGTCGCATTATACACTTTCTTATACGTGGCTGTGTTCGATTCGCTAATGATACCGCCGCCCGCGTTACCTAGGGAGAAGCCTGTGAGATTGTAGTCCGCGTTGCCCGCTGCCTGCACACTTGCTGGTCCGGACAATATTGTTAGCCCCAACGTTATAGCCAAGGCTGTGCTGCACAAGCTTCGAAATTTAGTTTTCATCGATTCCATTCCTCCCAATATATGATGATGACATTCGTCCATCGCTGCCATGCCAGGTTACGAAGGACATGTTCTCAATATAAATGTTGAAAGCGATTACAACAATAATCCCTATCTCATATGTAGGCGGGAATGGCTGGGACAGCAAGGGATTGTACCATAAGCAACCTTGAATCGTACAGAGTTAACTTGGGAAGTGAGGTTTCAGGAATACATCGAGGCAACAAGAAGGTGTCGGATAAAATGAAACCAAAAAAGCAGGACTGCATCTGCTGCAGACCTGCTCAATTCTACTTTTTGATGGAACGTGTCCAGAAGCCGCCATGGAACTGTTTGGGTTCCACGGTAATGACAAATGCTTTGGGGTCCAGATCGAGAATGGTCTGGTAGAGCAATTTCTGGTTTTTACGTTTTGCCAGAATCTCCATCACGAGCCGATCCCCGTCACGTCCACTACCCACCCATGCAGTAACACCGAACCCTTTATCCCGGAGGGCATTCGCGACATTGCTACCCATCTGGTTACAGATGACTTTAACGGTAACGTAACCGAGTGCAATCTTTTCTTCAATCCAGGCTCCGAGCAACACACCAAGTCCGTATCCCACAGCATACACGATTAAGGCAGAAGGCTGGGTCAGATACTTGAGTACCAGATTCAGACCGAGCACATAGATCACAATCTCACCCATGCTGATCAGTGCAGCGATATATTTCTGGCCTTTGAGTGTCAGAATCATCCGGAGTGTATAAGCCGATACGTATACAATCTGGATCAAAAAGATAAATACCAATATTTTAAACAATCACAATCCCTCTTTCCTGGCCTTCACAACGGAATTGGCCCTTTGCTGCATATACTCGACGATTTCGTTTCATCTATGCTTCCTGTACGTTCGCTCTATCTCCATCATTGGACGTTATACCCTCATTCTAAACGGTTGGATGTAAATCCGTAGGCATTTTCTTGCTCTCTGGCATGCCGGAACTGCCATTATAGAACCGTTTGTACCGATTATCAACCCGGCGGAGGTCCCAGGGGCGAAAACGGGGGTCTGTGAATATGCTGTATCATCATAAAGCCAAGCACGATCGCACTAGATAACGGGTCAGAACCAGGATGGATGGGTCAAAACAAAAAGGGGGTGCCGTCATGCAGCTATGGCAGGAGATGGAGCGGGAAGGCATGGAGGAACTCATTTTTTGCCATGATGCAGATAGTGGATTGAGGGCAGTCATTGCCATTCATAATACGGCCCTTGGACCTGCGCTGGGCGGATGCCGTTACTGGACGTATGCTTCCGAGGAAGAAGCTATTCGGGATGCTGTTAAGCTTGCCAAAGGCATGACGTACAAAAATGCAATCTCCGGACTGCCGTATGGTGGCGGGAAAGTGGTCATATGGAATGTGCCTTTTGTGAAGAATGCAAAACCGGATGAGGATGGTTGCGGATCTCAAAGTGTTGAGCAGGTCGCTGGAGATCTAGGGGTAGAGCAACAAAAAGGCGCTGCCACAGAACGGAAAGTCGCCGCTGATGAGATGATTTATCAACAAGATAAAAGCCTGGATACGGACGTATCCAAGCGGGCGCAGCGCTTTCGTGCACTGGGACGTTGTCTGGAGCGGCTGAACGGGCGATACGTGACCGGTCTTGATCTGGGTACCACGGCGACAGACATGGACCAGATCCGACTGGAGACCGCACATGTGACGGACACCACGGGTTCGCTTGGGGCGCAGGATGACTTCACTGCCGAGATGACCGCCTACGGCGTACACATCGGCATTGTGACCTCGCTGCGCCAGCAAGGCATTGCATCTTTGCAGGGCATTCCCGTTGCCGTCCAGGGACTGGGCAAGGTCGGGTATGCCCTGTGCCGTTACCTGCATGCAGCCGGGGCACGGCTCATTGTGGCAGACGTTGTACCGGAGCGTGTACAACGTGCCCTTGTGCAGTTCAGCGGCGCCATCTCGGCTGATCCGGCCCATATTCACGCCGCTGACTGCAAGGTGTTCGCCCCCTGTGCCCTGGGGGGCGTACTGACCCCGGCAACGGTGGAGGAGCTGCGCTGCTCCATCGTTGCCGGGGCGGCCAACAACCAGCTGAGTGAACGACAGCTGGTTGCAGGCCGCATGCAGGCGCGCGGCATCCTGTACGCGCCTGATTATGTGCTCAACGCAGGCGGAATCATCTCCACCGCCTACGAGCTGGAAGGCGCCGGGCCTGACCTGATCCGCCAAAAAGTGGCGGGGATTGCAGGCACGCTGAGTAAGGTATACGCAGAAGCTACGCAATCTGCGATCTCCACGGCGGATGCAGCCGATCGGCTGGCGGAATCCATCCTCCGAGCAAGCCATTGGAGATAGGGTTCTCCCTTCTGGGGAACCTCCACTGCTTTACTTCATTCTAACGAACCTGATACACGTTATTAGCCCCTTTTAGCATGGATCTAAAATCTAACGAATCTCAGACACTTTATTGTGCCTAGTTTGGTCCTTTTTAAAGCTAAATAACTACTTTTCCGAAGGATAGCGTTCCTGAGGTTCGTTAGAATTTGTATTTCAGATTTTGACCCTGAATAGGTTGTCTCAGGTTCGTTAGCGCTGCGGCGAAGGTTTCTTTGGGGGTAGCATCACCTATCAAAAAGAGCTAGCCTAGACTAAGTCCCGGTTAGCTCCTTTAAGCTCTTCTTAGATCTTCTTAGCACTCTTAACTCTTCTAAGCTCTAATCCCTTATCGTTTTGGTTCTTAGTTCTTAGTTCTTAGCTCTTCGTTCTTCATTCTTGGCTCTTGACTCTTGACTCTTGGCTCTTGGCTCTTGGCTCTTGGCTCTTCATTCTTCGGTGTTTAATTCTTGCTTCTCTGATGCACTGTACTCTAATCTATTACTTCTCTAGAACGTTGACCCTTTGGCTCATTTTTTTCCAATCGCTCTCTGTACGGATTTACATTGAGTTTTCTTGTAAACCGTCCCTCTCAACGTAATCCACCCTCTTTTTCTTTCCTTCTTTTACTACTTTACTTCAGTCCTTCTTTTACTCTTTTATTCTTCACTACTACTGCAACTTCTCAAACTGCCACCGACCTCTTCTTCGACGTCTTCTTCTCTCGATACAACAGCGTCCACAGCAACACATTTGCCACAATCAGAATTGCACCGTAGATCCAGATCCCCCCCGACACTGAACGGAAAAAGACATGGACTCCCCATAACATAGCGAGCACAGGGAGGGCGGCGAATACATACCAGCCATCACTTTGTTGCGCCATACTGAAGGATTGGGAGAACGGCGGCTTACGCAGCAACAATTTGCCTGCCAGTGGGACAAGCGCAGTAGCTGTAAGCATAATTATCGCAATATCCGGCAGTATCCGTAATCCAAATGTCCAGGTGAACAAAATGGCATTTGCCAGAAATATAGGCAGGAACATGTTGCACAAGAACGCCTTCAGAGCGCCTTTATATAACGCGCTATCATTGGCCATCGGTGCAGCACGAAAGGTCCAGAATGCCTTGTATTGTCCCGAAAATTTCAGCATGACCACAACCGTTACAACCAGCATAAGCACGATGTAAAAGGTGTATACAAACGAACTTTGCCTAAACTCCACCCAGGTGGAGGATTGCAATTCGGTAAACCAAAATACATAAGGTAAAACAAATGATAAACCAAGCGATGGATACACCTTCAGCTTGAATTCCCTTTCATTACGCATCATGCTGGCTGACAGACGGAAGCAAGCCTGCTCCTCTCTGGAACGACTGACCACCTTGGAGATCAACCGATCCCATCTTCCACGTCTGCGTCCAGAGGACTGACCCGAATGTGCCATTTTCTCCAAATACAATTCAAAGGAAGGCATAAGCTTCACATATACGATCATACTCACCACAGGAACCAAGACTGCCAGTGCTGTGAACGTATAGATCCACACATTCCCGCCCCCTGCAAATAACCATTCATAGGCGGCCGCATACCATAACGGAGGTAACAGCAACTGCCACCAAGCCGGGGTAAATACCATACCAAAATCAATAATGCTGAACGAACGGATGACCAGCTGATAACCGATCGCAATCCCCACCGAAAGCAGAATCTGCACCATATTGATCATATCCTTCAGCTTCTCACCATCCAGAAACTTCATCATGAACAGATAGATCAGGGACGTTGTCACCAGAATCAGCATATTGATCAAAATTAAATCAACGAGGAAGATCAGAAAGAATCCGATCCCATGCGTCACTAACGCGGCAATTAGCGGTATACCGGTTAATGAACCCGTCAGCAATAGCAGATATACGCCCGCATGGATGGCTCGGGCCATACCCACCGTTCGTCCATTAACGGGCTTGGTCATAATGATATTGCGATCCCGGATGTCCAGCAGCACAGAGGAAAAATCCGAGATCATGGACGTCATGATCATAAACATTAAGATGCCAAACACAAGTCCCATCTGAAGCATGAAATGCCCCGTATCCCAGACGATGAAAGGAACCATCATCAGCCCCATTAATCCATACAACCACAGGGAACGAAGAAACTGATTACCTTCCTTGCGCTCCTTTTTCCCTGAATTGTTGGATAAAATAGTAGGTACTCTGCGTTGATCCATCTGGAATTTCACTCGCAAGATCAGGCGCAGCACATCATAATCTGCCCCCGTTCTGGCGATGATCGGACGAAAGCGATCCAGAATCTTGAGTGTGCGGAAGTCGGAGGATTCCTCCATATCAGTACACCTCCTGCACAATCGATACAAATCGCTCCGCAATGGCTTTGTGCTCATGGAAGCCTGTCAATTGATTGAAGACTTCCTCCAATGACACTGAACCTTCCATGGATTGCTGTTGGAGCTGCTTGAACGTTCCGTCTGCTACCACGCGTCCTTCAGCGATCAGTACAATTCGACTGCTGATCTTCTCCACCACATCCATGATGTGTGAAGAATAGAAGATGGTTGTGCCTTTGGCCGACAATTGTGACAAAATCTCTTTGACCACCATCACACTATTAGCGTCCAGTCCGCTGAGTGGTTCATCCAGGAACAACAGATCCGGGTCATGCAGCAGCGCAGAGATCAACAGCACTTTCTGACGCATACCTTTGGAAAAGGATGCAATGCGGGAATGATATGATTTTTCCATTCCAAAACAATCCATCAATAGCTTGGCTTTGTAATCCGCATCCTCATAGGACATACCGTATAACTCTCCCGTAAAAGTCAGATACTCCGCAGGCGTTAATTGTTCGTACAATTCCGCCACCTCCGGAACATAGCCGATTCTGCGTTTATACTCTACATCGCCATCCGCAATATCTTTACCAAAGATTCGCACCGTGCCTACATATCCTTCAACCAGCCCGAGTAAAATCTTAACCGTCGTACTTTTGCCAGCCCCGTTCGGACCAATATATCCAATCATCTCACCGCGATTTACTTCCAGATCGATGCCGTTCAGCACATAACGTCCGTTGTATCTCATACGCAAGCTTTCAATTGATAGCACTTGTTGTTCACTCACTTCGTTATCCAGCTCCTGTCTCTATCTTTTTCTACAATTATACTAGTTTACCACAGATTGGGATGGTAATGATCGGAAATAGGTCACGATATCAGACATCAGCTGGATATCCCCTTCGAGTAAAAGCATCACGTAACAAGCGTGAACACATCACAAAGCCCCTGTCCCACCTTATGGTAGGAGACAAGGGCTTCCACTTTATGCTGAACCTTATTTTCTAATATCTAAAAAGTCTTACTGCACCTTAACAATCTGAAAATGCTGATTCGTACCCCCATTATCCGTCCACTGGATGGCCGCAGCCCCATCTACCAAGGATTGACCGGAGATGTCCAAGACCTTGCCTGTACTGCGGTTCTTCAGTTTATAATACCCACCGCCTACACTGACGAGCTGCCACTGCTGGCTGGCCCAACCACCATCATTCCACTGTTCAATGACAGCCCCATCGGTCGTGGCACCATTCTCCACACCGATCAGCTTGCCACTGGAACGGTTGATGATTTTGACATAACCGCCGCCCGCATCGGTAATCTGCCACTGTTGACTGGTTGTTCCCCCATCTGCTCGCTGCTCCAGATCCGCACCGTTGGCGGAAGAACCCCCAATGACATTCAGCAACTTGTTACTTTTACGACTGATCAGCTGATATGAAGCATTCGGGTCCCATACATCCGGTGTATTCACACCGGTCACGGTCCCTGTTGCTGTATCAATCGTAATACTGCTGGCCCAGTTCATCGCCAGACTGGTTGCACTTGGGAATGAAAGTGGCAGCCAGACATACTTGGAATCCTGCACAGGTCCGCTCCATGCACCAGCCCAGCGATCACCCATGTAGAGATAGGAGGTAGTCTGCGAACCTTCTACTGGAACAACATAGGTAGATTGAGAACCATACGTTGTGCTGTCTCCGAAGTTGCTGAGACCGCTCCATGTGCCTGTAATGCTGGAGGCGGTCGCATATTTGGCCTGATTCGGATTCCAGCCGGTGGCACCCGAGGTGATCAGGAAGTAGACGCCGTCTTTTTTGAATAGAGCAGGTGCTTCACGATATTGTCCGGGCCACAGTGTTGTGACAAGCGATTCTACACCCAGGAAATCCGGGGTCAGCTTATATATATTCAGATCTGCATTCACTCGGGTCGCGGAGATCAGATAAGCGGTTCCGTTATCGTTGTATACCGTCATATCTCTGGAATCATACCCAAGTGGACGATAACTGCCCACATACGTGTAATTGCCATCAACCGTATTCGAAGTAGCTACAGCCACTCGGGCCTCGCCATAATCCAGACCATTCTCTTTATGCATCCACAGCACATATTTGCCTGTCGCACTGTTATAGATGACTTTCGGGCGTTCAATGTTGGAGATATTTAGCTCGGCTGCCGAGCTGCTGGTGAGGACATCATTGCGATACTCCCAGTTCTTCAGATCCGATGAACGATACACGGATACGGCCTTGAACGTTCCATTCGTATTACGGTTCTCCCCAAACCAGTAATAATACCCATTTGCCTTGATCATCCCGCCCCCATGAGCATGAACGACATTGCCATTGGTATCCTTGAACTGTACCCCGTTCGTTACACTGAGCGGAGCAGCTGAAGCATTCGGTCCGGGTGCGAGCAGCATACCTATTGATTGCAGCGCCAAAACCAAAGCAAGCAGATAACTTAAGCGGCGGGTAAAGCGATGTGAATGTGTATTCTTTTTCAACCATCCATCGTTCATAGCCATATCGTAATGCACCTCCATGTTTTTTATGAAGCGCTTACATAAAATAAAATCGATATGTCTTATCTGCCTCCGATCGATGATGCATTTCAGCAATAGAATTCCTGGTATTACTGGCTGGGCGTTCACCTCCCTGATTCCGATTGTATCCGCCACGTTCCTGCTCGAATAGTGAACAATCCGGCGGAAGATGTACAATTTCATACTCCGCTCTCTCCATAAACAGCAAAAAGACGCTTCCCCCGAAGCGTCCTCTGCTATACCTGCCCTGCCCCTCCATGATGTAACGATCCCTAGCTGTGTGCGGCTGTTCATAGGCAGGTTTTTATATGATGTTTTATCGGCATATACTCGCCCTTATTGCTTAATCTTGGTCGTCAAAATCCTGGTCGAACGATAACACTTTACCTGTGTTGGCATCGATATCTACATCTGCTTCACCTTGAGCGGTTCTCAGCTCGATCTCATACACATAGCGACCATCATCATGATCCAGCTCGACTTTGGTTACTTTACCACCCGTCACTTGTTTCAACGCAATGTTTGAAGCTTGGGATGCCGTCAATTTGACCTCCTTGGAAGCAGAGGTGTTAGATGTGTTGCCTGTTACAGTACCTTTATAATCATCGTCATCATCGTAGTCTTCATCATCCACGACCGCAAGAATTTTGCCTGTATAAGCATCCAGACGAACAACAACATCATGGGTTCCTTTTCTGTCGATCTCAACTTCATAGAACGTTTGGCCGTTTCTACGCTCCAGATCCACGTCATCCACTTTACCATCAGCTGCTTTTAACGCCAACGCTTTCGCTTGTGATGCATTCAGCATTTTACCTGTGCTGTTCTGATTCTGTGTTGCAGATTGTGTTGTTGACGTTGGTGTAGTTTGCACCGATTGTCCGTTCACATTCCCGCTAGCCGCTACGGCTGATCCACCAAGTAATACTGCTGCTGACAAGCTACCAATCCAAAGTTTATGTTTGTTCATCATCATCATCCATCTCCTCGTTGTTGTTGTTTTCGTTCTCGTCTACATTTATAGAATAACCTGCAGGAATGAGAGATCAGCGAGAGTTAGATTAGAATTTGATGAGAAAATGAAGAGAATGCTCATTTAATGAGTGTTCATTATGTATGTAATCTAAAAGAAATGAAAAAGATGACCCCTAAATTAGGAATCATCTCTCTAAAGCAATTTAACACTATATTTAATGTGTTCCTTGCAACATGTTAATCATCGTCCTCATCCCAAGTCACCGAACGAATCGCTCCCGAGATGGCATTCACCTGCACAATGGCTTCCCGGCCATCCTCCAGATCAATTTCAACCAGATAATATGGATTCCCGCTGTTGGTTCCACGCAGTTCGATGTCATCTACTTCCCCCGGGATCTCCGCAAGTGCCTTCTGCTTGGCTTGTTTCTCGCTTAGAAACTGAGGTTTGGGATCATTCTTGGTTGGTTCAGTTGTCGGGGCTGCTATTGTTTTGGAAGCTATCGTCTCTCCCGTATATGGATCAATCGTGAGTTCTTGACGGCTGTTATCCTTTGCCTTCACTACCGCGGTGTATACCGGACTGCCTTGCTGCTCCACAAGTTCAAGCGAGACCAATTGGTTATCTGTTTGTTGTTTTAACAACGCCGTCTTGATCTGCTCGCGGCTCCATAACGTCTTCTCTTCCGCTTGCGGGTTCGACTCCAGCCGTTTGATGGAATTGACGGTAGCCGTCACGGCATCCACCTGCACGTCATATAGTCCGGTCTCCGAGCGGAGCTGCATGATGTACGTCCCGTCCTTCAACGTGGAATTCACAATCTCACCCGGATATTGATCCAGTATAGATTGGGCTGCCGCATCTGCAGTAAGTACCGCACCAGTCGATTGCCACGGCTTCCACCACACAACAGCTGCCACAATTAGCACAACGAGAAGCCCTGAACCCCACCAGAGTGATTTTCGCGATTTCGCCCATCCACTGTTCGTCTGTTCATGCCGTTTCATCTCCGGTGGTCGCTGCTCATGCTCTGTCATCACGTTTCCCCCTATGCACTCTCTTATCATCCCCAGTTGATCTGATGCTTATCAGTATATAAGAGAAGAATGAGAATTTCATGAGAGCGGTCCGTTCTGAACGGATAAAGGCAAAATAATCGAAGCCTCGGTGCCTTCACCCTCGGTGCTGGTCAGTTCGATCCGTGCTCCCACTGCTCCTGCAAGCTCTTTGGCAAGTGACAATCCCAGACCCGAACCGCTTGCGCCTAAGCTGCGTGTCCTGGCCGGATCAACCCTGTAGAATCGGTCAAATACCTTCTCCAGCTCTTCCTCCCGCATACCAATCCCGGTATCCACGATCCGAATTCGGCACTCTTGCCCCTTGGCTTCCAGCCTGACTTCAATTGCATCTTCACTATACTTCCGGGCATTATCCAGCAAAATAAACAACAGCTGCTTCAGCTTGCTCTCATCGCTGATCGCCCAGATTGGACCTGGATCTACACACCGGACTTCACGGTGATAGGCTTCGCGAAACGCACGTGTGGAGTCTGTAGCCAGTCTTGTGATATCCACACGCTCCAACTGTACATTCCACTGCTCTGGCTGCTTCGCGAGCAGTAACAGTTGCTCGGTCATCTCTCGCATACGAACCGATTCGGACAGAATAGCCTCCACCGCTTCATCAAATACCTCGGGCCGCTCTTTTCCTCGCCGCTGTAGCAGACTGGCATAACTCTCAATAATGGTCAGCGGTGTTTTGAGCTCATGAGATGCATCCGATACAAATCGCTCCTGTCGTTCAAAGTTGGATTCGAGCAGATCCATCATCCGGTTGAACGTCTGTCCCATCGTTTTCAGTTCATCCTTCGATCCTTCCTCCAGTGGAAGACGCTTGAATTGGCCGCTGGACTGGATGTCAGTCATCGTACGTGTCATCTGCTGAATCGGTCTGGTCATCCGGTTCGCCAGAATTCGGCTGGAGATAATGGCTGGAATGAGAGCAACAATCGTGACCGCCACAAGCACAGTTCGCAGTACAGACAGACGATTCTCCGTCTCTGCAATGCTCTCGGTGACCTGTACATTCACCACCTCGCCATCAGGCCAGATGACCGGGACTGATACCCACACATAACCAATCTGCTCAACTTGGGTATACTCCGATTTCTTCTCACTTTCGTACTTATAAGGCAGCTTGCTCAACTGCTCGGAAGCTGCTGTTGTCGTCACCGGGGAACTGGTGCCGTCTTCATTAACAATCCGAAGCATGCCGTTCACAGGCGCGTAGGCCCGCAACAAGTCATCCGGCGGAATGGAGCCGGCAGACTGACGCACTCCTTTGACAATAGACTCTGCTTCCGCTTCCACCCGATTAACCTCGTTATCAATCGACATCCGCTCAAACACGATGTAGACCGACAGGTTCACCGCGATTAACAGCACAGCAAATAATACAGACGAATATCCGTAGATTTTACTGCGCAGGCTCATAACTGTTCCTTCAGGACGTATCCAACGCCCCGTACGGTATGTATTAAGGGCGGTGTGAATCCGTTATCCACCTTTTTGCGCACATAACGGATGTACACATCCACCACATTGGTATCTCCATAATAATCGTATCCCCACACGGCCTGCACAATCTGGTCACGACTGAGCACCTGACGTTGATTCTGCAGCAGATACACGAGCAGGTCGAACTCACGTGGAGTAAGCTCAATGGCCACACCATCTCGGGATACCTCTCGCGTTCCTTCATTTAGTTTCAACCCGGCAGCCGTCAACCAGCCCGCCTCAGCTTCATCCTGATGCCCAGAAGAGTTATTCCCCGTGTCAGCAGGTGTAGACGAAGAAGCGGAAGAAACAACAGACGCCACTGCACTAAGCCGCAATGCAGCCCGAACTCGGGCAAGCAGCTCTTCAATCTGGAACGGCTTAGTGATGTAGTCATTGGCTCCGAGATCCAGGCCGGATACTTTGTCTTCTACAGAATCTTTGGCAGTGAGCATAATGATCGGTACTGTAGCATCTTTGGCCCGAACTCGCCGCAACACTTCAATTCCACTCAGACCAGGCAACATTACATCCAGCAGAATCAGATCCCACTGTCCTTCTGCATACTTCTCCAGTCCTTCTGTTCCACTACCAGCCTTGCCTACCTGATATCCCTCATACTGTAGCTCCAGTTCCAGCAGACGTGCTATTTTGGGCTCATCCTCTATGACCAGCACGGCTTCGTTCATGCAGCGCTCCCCCTCATCCCCATCATTTCATTCTCCCGTTATCTTACAATAACATCTACAATTTGCCCAAGGCATCTTCAACCGGATGCTCCCCGGCAATCAGATCAAAGGCCATTCGGTAAGTCTTCTCTTCCTGCAAAGAAGCCACGATGACACGAGCTACATCTTCACGTGGGATGCTTCCTGGCTCCAGATCGGTTCCAACTGCAATCTTGCCTGTGCCCGGTTCATTCTTGAGACCACCTGGACGTATAATCGTGTAATTCAGATCACTTGCAAACAACGCACGATCCGCATAATGTTTCGCCACGTAATAAGGCTTAATGGACTCTGACCATTTCTCTCGTTGATCTGCTCCATACGCACTGACCAGAATATATCTGGAGATTCCTTGCTGCTCTGCGGCTTCCATCGTCTTGACCGCACCGTCGAGATCAATAAGCAGTGTTTTGTCCTGACCGGTAGATCCGCCAGAACCCGCCGTAAACACAATGGCATTATGATCCTTCATTGCCTCAGCCAAGTCCTGAACACTACCCTCCAGATCACCGATCACTACATCGGCACCGAGTTCCTTCAGTGCGTCCGCCTGCTCCGGTTTGCGGATCATGGCCGTTACTTTATGTTTGCCTTCCTGTACCAGCTGCTCCACCACAAACTTACCGATTTGTCCATTTGCTCCTATAACTAAAACGTTCATACGTCATTTCTCCTCTCAGTTGAACGGACCGTTTGTTGCGGCTCCCCGTTCCTTTTATTTAAAGATGCTCATCCTATAATTTAAACGAAAGCCGGCGCTTCTAAGCGCCGGCTTCATGTCCATGCCCGTTCAGTACATCTATGAAATGTGAAGTCTTCCGTTGTCCCATTAATATGCCATATACCCTAGGTGGTTTATACGCCACCTCACATCGACCACTTCTGCCGCGCCCATTTACATCTGGATATCTGCAATTCTCTATAAAAGTTACAACCAAAAAAGACGCCCAAAAGGGCGCCCTTGAATGGCATTAAGATTAATAAGCCAGTGCGAACAAACCGTGAATATGAGCCAGGTAACGGATGTTACTTGCTTCTTTCATCATGGTTGCAGGCAGACCTTTCAGACGAGTCTGGTTGCCACCGATCATGCCGACAGCATCTTTACGACCCAGACTTCCCAGCGTACCGGAGAATACTGGTGTGAAGGATTCCATTGCGCCACCTTTGAACATTACGCCCAAGTTGTGACCGATGGTTTCACCCATTTGCCAAGCCAATTGTGCTGTTGGAGGGTACGGGCGAGCGCCTTCGCTAGGGAAGACCACTGCGCTGTCACCAGCAACAAACACGTCTTTGTGAGAAGTAGATTGCAGAACTTCCGTAACTTTCGCACGGCCACGATCCACTTCAATTCCGCTGTTAGCAACAACCGCGTTGCCTTGTACGCCACCTGTCCATACGAGCGTGCTCGTAGGGATGGAGCTGCCGTCTTTCAGCAGAACTTCGTTTTCTTTCATCTCAGTAATCGCTACGCCAACGATGAAGTTAACGCCACGTTTCTCAAGACTTGATTTAGCACGCTCAACCAGCTCTGGCGGGAATCCTGCCAGGATGGAAGGACCTGCCTCAACCGTGTGCAGGGATACTTCTTTGAAATCGATCCCTTTTTCTTGACATACTGCAGGAAGCAGGTCAGCGAATTCGCCAACAAGCTCAATACCAGTCAAGCCGCCGCCACCAATAACAAACGTAGCGTCTGCTTTGTTGCCGGACTGTTTGTAAGCATCAAGACGCGCTTCAACGTGTGCACGAATACGGTTTGCATCGCTAACCGATTTGAGCGTGAAGCTGTACTCTTGCAATCCCGGAATTCCGAAGAATGCCGTTTCGCTGCCCAAGGCAACGACAAGTGCATCGTAAGAGTATGTGGAGCCGCTGGTCATCAGAACTTTTTTCTCGTCCGGCTTGATTGTATCCACCGTATCGATTTTCAAGTTCACGTTTTTGCCACGCAGCAATTTTTCGAGTGGAAGAGCAACTGCTTGTTCAGCAATGCTTCCCGCTGCAAGACGGTGCAGTTCCGTGATAATTTGGTGTGTAGGGTAACGGTTCACGACAGTAATTGTCGCTTCTTCCGGAGACAAGTATTGACGCGCAGTCAATGCAGTCAACAGACCGCCGTATCCTCCACCCAAGATCAAAATTTGCTTCGACATATCCATCCTCCGTTCTTCTAAGTCTTAACGTTTCGGTTGTTGACGCTCGTTCAAGATGCTCAAGAAAGATTGAGCAAAACGAAGCGATTGTTGTACGTTTGGATCTTTAAGCATTTTCAGCATAGCGAACAAGCCAACTGAAGTTTGCTCTGTTTGCGCACGGTCATTGGCTTCGATAGCAGCAGAAGCTACACCTTTAGCTTTGTCTACAACAGGCTTAGCGAACTCGCCCATTGCGCTCATTGTGTCGCTGATCAGAACTTTGTCTGTTGCTACACTTTGTGCAAAGTCATAAGCTTTTGTCATAGCAGTAACCATTTCAGCCAATTTAGGCAGGTTCTCCACCAGAACGGTTAAAGACTCCTGTACCTCAGGCTTCATCAGTTGATCCAGAACGTCCAAGGACTGGCGCTCGGAAACGTTGGCACCTTCTGTAACTGGCACCTCTTGTTGAGTAGGCGATTGTGACATAAGAGAAAGTCCTCCTTTACTTTGGGATAGAAGTCCGCGACTTTCATGATGCCTGTCAAGCAGAGCCGAACCACAAAATACATCGAATACATCTAAATGTACCAAATTTCACACAATAGGATGAGCGTAGCTCAGGGCCACTCCCATATCATGCATTGTATCTTGGATCTATTGCGGACAACATGTGTTGACGCACAAAACGACAAGCAGGCCGAAACCGAACTCTATACCCTTATATTACACCTCTTACACATGAACATGAAAAAGAAATTTTTTACACTTGTGAAGATATTGTGAACATTGTAACAAAATCGATTTTTTTGTCAACCCATGAAGGCAAGCTAACGCCGTCGATCCTCCTGTCCAAGATCCGTATTCCTACCACATGTGGTATTAAGACAAGATCACATATGACCAGATGTGCGATATGTACACAAGGAAGGATTCGTTTATCCAAAATTTCAGGAATTGTTTTCCAATATCACAATTTTCATGCAACGAAATTGGTCACTGTCGTTATTATGCAGCGTTGGGCTCAGCCTTATTCCATCATTGAGACATCTTTTCTATTTCAAGTATGAACCTCTTGCAGCACGAATGCAAAAAAGACAGAAAGAAGGCCTGACGGATCGTCCTGCCTCCCTGATATATGTTTTCACTGTTTGCCCGATCTGATCGTTACAATTAGGTCACACCATAACTATTTCTGGGGAATGCTGATCCATTTCTTCAAGCAATGCTTTTATTGCAACGACGGCGGCTCGCTCCAATTCCTCCACTTCCAGAAGTATCGAGATAGCCTGATCGGCATGAAGCTTCTCATTAGGAAGTCCTCCATCTGGAAAAGGAAATAATGCCACGAGTGTATTTAACTTTTGGGACATGTTTCGATATAACTCTTCTGCCTGAAGACAGAATGGAATCAAGCTGGAATAGCAGGCAGTCGAAGCCCACTTTAGAGAAAGTTCTTTGAAAAACTCACTTGCATAACGTCTTGCATCCCACAAAACCGCAATGTTATAGGCGTGACCGTTTGGTTCTACCCGTCTATATTCTAGGGCTTCTCTCCAGACTGCATAGGCAGCCACACCACTGACTGTGTTCGGCAAGGTATACGGGTCCTCTCCACGATAATGAGCCAACACAGCTGTCAGTGCCGCGCGCAAGTTCATTTCTCGTATCATGCCATCTGATTCGGCTGCCAGTACAAATACTTCCTGATTCACACCCCGGCCTACATGATCATAGGGAATTGTTCCTGATTTAGTGAAATCGGTACCGTGTAGGGTCCGGGCTGCGTCATCATAGCCATATATCAACCCGAATTCGGGAATATTCAGGTCCCACACGACGGCCGGAATTCCCCGATGAATGGAGTAACGTATCAGGGAGAGTGCCTGAACAAGTCTTGGATTAAGCAACCTTTTCCCCTTCGCTTTCTCCTCTAGC
Source organism: Paenibacillus sp. PAMC 26794 (assembly GCF_000316035.1). Taxonomy (GTDB): domain Bacteria; phylum Bacillota; class Bacilli; order Paenibacillales; family Paenibacillaceae; genus Paenibacillus. The sequence continues at coordinate 6,201 of NZ_ANHX01000078.1, read as the reverse complement.
ATCGAAGGATCGACCAGATTGGCATTGAGTCCCGCTTCGCTCGCCAAAGCCTCAACCGCATGGGAACGATAACCCATATGTTGCAATCCTCTTGTAAGCACCTCTTTGAAGTTATAGGCGGTGGGTCCAGCGATATGTATGTCCTGAGGCAGGGTGGTCAAACGAAAAGAAAGTCCACTCATCCCCATAATCATGGGGAGAGACGGAGATGGACCGATATAACCTAACATCTCGTGAATGGATGCTGCTGCCGAGTTCCAGGTTTGGGGAGCCCGAAACGAAAGGGGTTCCTCCAGAGTCACTCGATTTTGCCCGAGTGAATTCCACTCTGTCAGCATTTCTTCTACAGATAAATGAATATGAAGCTGAGACACTTTTTTACGTGAACGGGACAGAATTTGATACACATTGGCACTTGTCAGGTTGAATTTGTAGGCCATTTCTTGCGGTGACAGCTGCTCCATCCAATATGATGTGAAGACCTGTTGTTCTCTTTCATTTAGACAACCCAACAGCCTGTGGAGATTGTTCCTCATTTCCTGCTGAGCAACAGCTTGATACGGATCATAGTCTGTCTCCTGCGATCTCCGATTGGTGTCGTTCAAAAGATGATTCAGCGTCATGTCGAGCGAGTCTTGATCGCTCCATGAGGCATCATCGGCTCCAAATCCAAATGCAAAGAACGAAGAAAAATGTTGTTCCCGCTGCTGCTCTTGGCGCTGCATATGTGAGTACGCCTGATTACGCACAATGCGCTGCATCCAGGCCATAAAACGCTCAGCATTCTGAAGCTGTCCCATATGAATGAACGCACGAATAAGCCCATCCTGTAAAATGTCTTCTGCGAGATAAGAATCATACGTAAGTGCTCGCACATAACGAAACAATTGCCCACGGTAACGGTGAATCAACTCTCCAAAGGCCTCTGTATCCCCAGTTTGGGCTCGCTGGATAAGCGCGATATCCGGCTCCTTTTGCCGATCCTCTAATGTCTCATCTTCCCCTAGCCTGATATGGCGATTGTTGGTTAATCCATCCATGTATATCTCCCTTTCTTATAACGTTGCTTCACTTTCATTACTCCATCTTCAAAATAGAAGCTTCGATCATGGCTTCCGTCTCTGCGAGTGCCACCATGATTGTCGCAGCAGCCTCCCAGTTCCGAGAGACAAGACGGGATTGGCATTCCCCGAATTGGCGGGATTGTGCATATTTCAAAGCAGAAAGGTCAGGATGGATTGTGTTAAAAAACAAACCATAATCATGGGCACGACGCGCGCCTACTGGCAGAGCAAAATACACATAATGAGCCCACTCATTACCATCGATTGCTCCAGCACGAACCTGTTCCGCCTTATGCAGAATGGCTGAAGCTCCGGTTCGTCCTTCCTGTGCAGCAATATCATGGGTCTGTTCTGTAAGGGTTGATTTGAACCAAGTAAAAGCCCGGCGGTTAATCTCCTCCAGATCAGGATGTTCAATGCGTTCAGGACTCCACCATCGTCGATACACACCGCTACTCCATGGGAATTCAGACTTCCATGCTTCCTCAAGTTTATCGAGTGTCAGGAAGACATTCGGAAAGCCAGCCGGGTCATGCAGGCATATTTCATCGCCCCTCATATTGAGCGCCACTACATAATGATCGCAACCACCCAGATTGGGAGAGTTGGGATTGTAGACGAGTTTGCCCATATCCAGCGGCCCCATCATCACAGGGCCCTGCTTCAAAGCCTCCTTTAGCTCATCTACAGGCATCTCTGTACCCCGTGCTTGCACACTTTCGCGCACACTAAATCCCAGAATGCTCATCGCCTTGCTGATGGCCAGATCAGGACTAGATGTACAGTCATCAAAAAATAGAAGGTCTTCCTGCGTGCGGAAAGCTCCTAGGGAAAAGCCACCTATAGCTTCAAGGACACTCGGGTCAACCTTTTCTCCAATGGACGACAGCAGCATTGAAGCTGAATTAGCGTAACAATACGCACCATTTCCAATATAATTGCTCATATCATAACATCCTCTCATTCCTTTAATGAAGCACGCGATTATGCAATGCCTATACTTATACTGACTCTTCGTACAGATCATTTCTGACAGAATATCCAGAACAAAGTTCTGACCGCCATGAAATAATGAACGTTTAGAATGCGGACATCCCGGTTAATAAGGACTACACCAGAAACGAAGGAGATGTTCGATATGAGTAATTCAACTAGCGATAAAATCAAAGCAGGCGTAAACAAGGCCAAAGGCGAAGTGAAGGATCAGATCGGTAATGCAACCAACAACAGATCCCTTCAGGCTGAGGGTAAAAAAGACAAAGCCAAAGGTGCTGTACAGGATAAAATTGCCGACGTTAAAAGAGATCACTAGAGCCTTTTGATTCAAAAGTCAGAAAGCACGAAGATTTCGTGCAATAGATCGTTTAAAAATAGCCTAACCGTCCGTGTTCGGAAGCTATCCGAAGATGAGACGGAGGCGCAAAAAAGCCAAGGAAGGTGTTACTCAATACACCCTTCCCTGGCTTTTTTTGTGTATATTAAATTGCTGGAACTACGTATCTTGCCATATCGATAATTTGCATTTCTCGTGTTTTAGAGTTTTTCGTGCCGACTGTGACCTTAAGATGGTACATGTTCTATCATTTTACATATTTTTGTTCACACTTGTGGTTCCCGGGTAAGTTATAGAAGAGGTGAGATGAGATGAATGAACGGAAAAAAAATATAGAGACGTTATTCCTTCAGGATGACGGTGTAATTCCCAATCATCCGACCCTGCCTGTGCTTTTGTATAAGAACGTATGGGCTGAAGAGGCCCTTCACGCAGAATCGTTGCTGAACCGTAATGGATGGGGAAATAGCTGGTTGAATGGTGTGTTCAATTATCATCATTATCATAGTAATGCTCATGAGGCTCTTGCTGTGGTGAGTGGATTCGTGAAACTGATTTTAGGCGGAGAAAATGGACCGAAAGTTTACCTTCAAACAGGCGACGTTGTCGTGCTTCCCGCTGGAACAGGGCATAAACGTCTGGAGTCCAGCACTGATTTTCGTATTGCCGGTGCCTATCCGGGCGGTATGAGTTACAACACACACACAGGTGAAGAAGGCGAGCGACACAAGACTCTTCAGGAAATCCGAGAGGTTCCGATTCCGCGGACTGATCCGGTCTATGGACAGAACGGGCCACTCATGGAAATTTGGAATGGGAAGAAGTCATAATACAAATGAAGATCATAAAGAAGAATGTTATTGGACAATGCACAAGCGAAGCTGGTTCAGTACTTAACGAGAAACAAATAGACTGTTTCCCGGACATGTAGGAGAATTATGCCGGAGTACAGTCTATTTAAGTGTTAAGTCTGAACAGCTGGTATCGGAGACACTTCGTGATTATATTCCTGTATGCGCAAGGAACTGTTCATATCTTCCGTCTTATTTCAGACTTTGCGATCTCATCGCTTGTTTTCTATCTGTGCGTTTCAGCCTTAGTCCCTTTCAGCGCTCGGCAAGCCGAACACTGTAATACCTCATGGCAAGTGGCTTTCCATCCATTTCAAGTTGGCCTTGCAGCACCAGTTGTCGTAGACGATACTCCACGAACGCATCACTTATATGCTGGCTGCTCGTACCAATCACTTCACCTACAATACGAGCTGCTCGGATATACGTGCCCTGCTCCCAGTTCGGTGTCAGTTCCCTTACCTTCTGCATAATGTACTCGTCCAACGCATCTTCAGGCAGACTCCGAATCACGCCATTCTCCATCATACGTAATAGCCCAGGCTGTACCGAAAGTTCCAGCCAATCCTGTTCCAGCTGGAGGCGTTCTTGCTTGGACAATGGCTCTTGCTCAGAGCAAACGTGCCACATCACCAGAAGCTTTTCCGAAAGAATCTCGCCTGTGTGAAGCACATCGTATTGAACGTCAGGTCTATTGAATAATTGCTGATATAAGCCACTCGTTTCGATAAGATATATGGGGTTCTCGCTGCTCCGTAATAAATGCATGGCATAGAGCAGTCCTGTATTCTCATGTGCATTATTCGCATACCAGATAATGATCGACGTCTTGGAATCAAAGGACTGTATTGTGGCTTTGAGATCAAATAATGATTCCAGTTCATGCAAGCCATATGCCTGACGGTCATTGAGACACATTCGTTCGGTCAGCCAGAGATGCCTACGTTGCAAGTCTGCACGCCGGGTGAGATCACCTAACGGCCCTACCGCATAATTATCATCCATAGAGAAAAAACTCCGTTTTTCCTGATCAGGTAATGTACTCATCCCCATTTTCAGACTACCTAGAGGTGATTCTCCAAACGTGATATGAATTTCATTTGGCTTGTCGACCTCGGCAAGAGCTTGTTGTTCTAGACGCCCCAGATCAAAAGGGGTATCCATATTCCGAAACAGGGACTGTACCACTTCCGCAAAATCCACCTTTTCGCCTTGCTCTTCCTGCCGCTTGACCACTTGTGCTGATTTCAGATAGAGCACACGCAGTACTGAACGAAGTTCATCTTCACTCATACGATTTATCGTTCGGCTGAATGCATAGATATTATCATTCATGCTGGGTCCTCCTTCCTGCCAACGTCAATATTGTCAGAATCAATTCTGCGCACTGATAGTTCTTATATTTATGAAGAAATCGATTTTCCAGAGGGTTGATTCAGATTATTCAGCTCTTCACCATCTGACGATGACCGTGTAAAGTGTCGCTCCAGTTTGCGGCTTGCCCACAGGGATACCGCAATAAACAGTAATACGCCTACCCAGCGTACAGGGTGCTCCAGAAATTGTTCCACATTGGAACCGATATACGTAACTGAGAAGATCATGATCGCTTTACCACAGCCCACCGCAAGCAAGAAGGATAATAATCGCATTCGTGCGATACCTGCCGCCACATTAATAATGACGAACGGACCTACCGGGAAGATACTCAGCAGAAAAACATAACTGAATGCATTCCTTCGAATCCATACCATGCTGAGTTGCACACGAGGTTTTCGTGCCCATCGCTCTACAAAAGCGGATTTCCCAATCTCACGTACGATCAGGAACGTAACGGTACAACCGAGGACCATACCGATCCATGAATATAAAAACCCTGCCCACAGACCGTATACCGCACCGTTCACGCCTACAATTAATAGCGTTGGAAGTGGCGGTACAAATGATTTCATAAACGTAAGCAAAATTCCCGGTAACGGGCCCAGGGAGCGAAACTTCTCCAGCCAGAAACGAATATTTTCTTCCGTAATATATGACATAATGTCCAATGCTGCCGGGGTCATCTGCATCCATCCAATCTATACAGTCTAAGTTCTTAGGTTTGATGTTCACTATACATTTCATCATTCATATGGATGATGAAGCTTCTTTAGCAACTCCCTCCCAGTATAACGTACATCTTCGATGAACACCGTTGTCAATTTGAAGAAATTATTGCACAGCGAACTCACCTCCCACCCAAATCAGAATTAAATCAAAAAAGCACACCTCGACCTCTGTGGTCTTGGTGTGCTCTTTATATCAAAACCCCAATTCCATCTTCGGGGGCATTTATCCTTCTTCCAGTTGCGCTTCCTGCATGGCCAGTTCAATCAATTCTGCCTGATGGGCAGCATTCCATTCGGGAATACCGGAACGCATGAACTCTTCGGCATCCATCGCTGCTTTGGACTGGTTGCACAGATTACAGGCGCAGACACAGTTGAGCGGGGTGGTATGTCCACCTTTGGCACGCGGCAATAGATGGTCAATCGTATCTCCATACGATCCACAGAAGTAACAAGTGTAGTGATCCCGGGTCAAAATATACCGCTTGAAATCCTTGTTGCTGAACAATCGGCGAATCGTGTACCGATTGACCACCACAGCTGCTTTTTCCTTGACCAGCGTGGCCGCAAGCTCCATGTCCACTTCTTGATGCCAACGTCTACCCTTGTCCGTCTTGCCCCTCATCCGTACCATGCCTTGCCGGTTGGTCCGGAGCGAAGCCGGATCTTCCGGGTCGATGGCCACCGGGACCGACGGGGTCTGGCGGCGGGGGCGGCCATCCGTGCCAGCCCCGTGACTGCGGCTGGCATGCGCGGGTCGCTGCCCGGATGTACCGCGGGCAGCGTCTTCGCCGCTCGCCTTGGGCGCACGCGCCTGGCGCGGCTTGGACCCTGGCGAGCCAGGC
>NZ_ANHX01000077.1 GCF_000316035.1 Paenibacillus sp. PAMC 26794 | reverse complement strand
CGCGCCTGGCGCGGCTTGGCCCCTGGCGAGCCAGGCTGGCGCACGGGCGCAGGAGGCCCTGCCTCCGCAGCAGCCCCCGGCGCTTGCCCGGGCTCGCACCCGGTGGCGGCAGGCTGTGCCTCCGCCGCCGAAGGTGCAGCGACCGTGGTGGCATCGCCACGGTCGCTCAGTGCCGGCGCAGGGGCCTCAGCAGCTACGCTGCGGGCCTGCCCTGCGCCGGGCGCGAGCACGCCAGCACGCTTGCGGCGCCGCTTGCGCTTGCGTTTGGCTGCGGTCGGTTGATCCGCAGCCATGGGCTCTGCTGCCGGGCCTTGCGGCTCAGCCGGCAGCAGAGCCTGGTGGGCCGCCGCAGCTTGCTCGGCGGCCTGCACTGCAGCGGTTGCTTGCGCGCCAGCCCGCTGTGCACTGCCCTTATCATTCGCAGCAGCATGACTCTCCTGCGAATGCCCTTCTTCCCCACACCAGCGCTCGCCTGGCTGTGGCTCATCTCCTACCACACCTGCCAAACCATCATGCTCCAGACTCGTCTCTCTCAGCTCATTGCCCGTTATGCTCTCTGATCGCTTGCTCTTCCTCCGTCTTCTCCTCTTCTTCCGAATACCCGAAGAAGAGGGTGAGGAAGTCACCAAGTCAGCATGTTCATCGTCATTCGAAGATGACGATTCTACTGAAGGTTGAGACACCAGAATTCTGTCAGACTCAGCCAACGTAGCAGATCCCTGCTCCATACCATGGGAGGTACGACCTGCCACATTTCTCGCAGATTCAGAGGGTCTGGCAGTAACAGCACGTGTCTCCAAGCCATCCCGTTGATGCTCCATCCGTTCATTCGTTCGCCCGCTCACGCTTGAACCTGCATCGTGGTCAGCCTGTCCACCAAGCTGGCGACAGCTGCGGCAGGCTCCACGCCTGGCTACGGGACCTGCCCGCTTTCCGGTTCTGCGCCGGAATTCGGACATCGGCCGCTGTTGTCCGCAATACATACACGTTTTGCTCAGTCGCGCTTCTTGTTCCGTCTTTCCTTGCCGGAAAGGGGCTGGACCCGTCTCCATGTTGTCACCTCGGTTCCGTATGAATCCGGTTTCTTTCTATTGTATCACATCTGCTCGCGAACACCCTCATGGCCATAGGCCTGATAATCTTTCGAATTGTACTCCTGAGTCTGTTCACTGCATTCGTGAAGAATGTGTTCCACATATTCCAATATATCCTGCATCGGTCTCCCGCATTTTTCGCATGTTGTCATTATATTCACCTTAATCCTGTTATCCATAATGTATTATCGTTCCGCCTTATGATTACCCCTCATACATGAAAAAGAAACACTCGTTCCCCACATCCAGCATATCTGTATAGACGAAAAAACCGCTCCCTGCTCTCCCCTAAGGTCGACCAAGAAACGGTTTATTATTCCTGTGTTGGAAATACATCTTAACGAACGTCCAGTTGACCCGAGTTCTGTTGTGGGACGAGACGTGGTTTGGGTTTTGGCAGATTGCCAAAGATGACCCATGCATATGGAACAAACCTTGCCGTCAATCCAACGACGATCCACGAAGCGATCAGAGCTACACCGAATCCTCCGGCATACCACAGATGCACTAACCACGATACTCCTGTTTGAGGTGGATAATTACGATACACCAGCAGGAAGAATGGATGAATCAGATAGATGCCAAAGGACAATGCCCCAAGTCGATTCAGCGGCTTGACGATGAGTGACGGCCCTTTTCGATAGAGCAGATAGGCAATCTGGATAAGTACCAGCGCACAAGCAAAGGTATGCACATTCCAGAAGAATTCATACCACAGTGTGTTATACGTTGCGATCTTCAGACGCAGCAGATAATAGATATACACATGGCCAAGTCCAGCAATGATCCATACCGCCCAGAGCAGAATCCATGAAGCTACGCGTCCTTTGGTAGCATTGGCCCGGCTGATGACGAACCATTGCTTGATTTTAGGGAAATATACCCCGATAAAAGCACCTAGCATGAAATAAGAGAAGTATGAGAACGCCCAGCTTCCCTTGTTGGGTACCTGGAATCCATATTTATTACTTACGATGAATGCCCATTGAATCAATAGTCCAATCGGAACAGACCATTTCACCACAGAAGGATATTTCTTAAGCAACCATAACACCAATGGGAATAACAGATAGAATTGCATGTTAATAAACACAAAGTACAGATGTGTATAGGCCTTACCTGTAAACAATTTCGTGATAAAACTTACTGCTGATTCATTAAACGGACGGCCCTGATAATGCGTGAAATGCAGCAACACAAAATACATTAATGAAAACAGGAAATACGGAAGCAAAATATACACAAATCTTTTCTTGTAGAAGTTACTCACGAGTTTCTTGTCCAGCGGACGGGAATAATAGTTATAGAACAATACGAAACTGCTCATAAAAATAAAGGTTGGCGTACCATATTTCATAAAAATATTAATAAAGTTGTACAGCCAGTAGTAGCCTGAGCCCGTCATGTCCACCGTCGCGTAGGACGTAGAATGCACGCTGAGTACGCCGATAATTGCCAGGGCACGCACCAGATTCAGCTCTGGAATTCGCTCTCTTTTCAGTGTTTCACTCATGTTTACGTTTCTCCTTAATGTGTTCGTCAATAGGTCAGATATGACTTAATACAATAAAGCTCTCTATCTATTAAAAGCCATAATGCTTAAGATGGATAGTCCATTTTCTTAACAATTCCTAAATTTTCAACACATTTCACACTATTTTCATGTCTATATATGTAAAAAAGACCGCGAGTACGCGGTCTGTGGAACATCCTGCTCTCAATCAAATGAATATTGGATCAACCGGATGAGAATGGTAAATTTGGGTTTGGGCATGATCACGCCCCTGACTGAGTCTACTTCCCACGACTCGCCAGAATCTGTTTATACACGTCGATCGCTGCCTGTCTCGATGCCTTCAGATCAACAATGGCATCCTTGCGCGGCTGATGGATGTCCTTGCTGTGCAAGTCTTTCAATTCAGGCAACCACTTGCGAATATAATCACCTTGCGGATCATACTTCTCGGATTGCGTTACTGGATTGTTCACGCGAAAATACGGAGCCGAATTCTCACCAAGCGAGGCACACCATAGCCAGTTACCACGGTTTTGAATGTTATCATAGTCACTCAGCTTGCGCCTGAAATAGGCTTCACCCAACGTGAACGGGCATTGCAGGTTTTTGGTGAGAAACATCGCCGTGAGAATCCGGAGCCGGTTCGGCATATGTCCGGTTTCATTCAGTTCCGTCATCGCTGCATCAATAATCGGAATGCCTGTCTCCGCCTTGCACCACCGTTCAAAGTGATCATCATGGAGAGCCGAGAGATCGTACACCTTTTCATATGTAAAATAGTGACTCTCATAGACCGCCCGATACAGATAGAAGTCGCGGAAGCACAACTGCCTGATCCATTCCCCAGCCTCAGCCGTGCGACTCGCCGCATCGTACATCTTGCGGATAGACACTGCTCCCACCGCTACGTAAGAACTGAGATGACTCGGCTCGTAAGCCTCATATTCATCTCGATGATCCCCATATTCAGCAATTCGATCCAACAAAAATTGATCCAACAGCAGATGCGGGTCCTCGTCATTCGAACCACTGCCCTCCAGCAACTCAGGAGGTACCTGCATTGCATCCGGCCATTCAATCTGACGATCACTCACCTTCAACTCTGCAACCGTTGTTGCCGAAGGAGGGTTGGGATGTTCATTCATGAATTCCACCCACCGCCGATGAAAAGCCGCAAATACCTTATAAGGCTCCGACTTGCCTGTAAAATGGGCAAATCCATTCAGATCCATCAGCAGATGATCCGTCAGTTGTGTGAACGTAACCTCACGTGCCTCACTGACTTTGCGTATGGCCCTATCCCGCTCGATTGCATATGGCGTCATGTCTCGATGGACCACAATCTCGTCAATCTCACCTTTGAATTCGTTCAGGATGAATTCAACCACTTCAGACGGTTTGCCGTAAGCAACATGCAGTTTTCGTTTGGCTTCAAGATACTGTCTGCCTAATTCCGCTGCATGCTGCCTAAAATTCACACCGCTGTGTTCCTTCTCTCGGCCTTGCCGCAGGAGGAATGCATCATAGATGAGAACATGCACACTCTCTTCTTGGTGTTCCCGCAAATAATCGAATGCGACCAGATCATCCGTACGCAAGTCTTTGCGGTGTATGAATAGCTTCATGCCTCACCCTCCTGTCTGAACTTACATTTATTTATTTGTCTGTCAGGTTCTGATATAACCTGCTTGTTTCCGGTTCCGGCTGATGTCCCAGATCCTCATTTAATGTCAATGTAAATGAATGATATAAACGAAGTATGCCTTGTTGATCATCCATGGATGCATACACTTCCATCATGAGTCGGCAGATTTCTTCCGAATAAGGCTCCCGTTCCTGCAACATCATTAATTGCTCAATCGCTTCCTTGCCACGACCATGCTCCATGTCCCATCTCGCGATATCCATAACCAGCCCTGTATACTTGCGTCTGAGTTCCCTTGCTTTGGCCTGCGCCCAATGATAATCATGCTCTTCCAGATAATCGGCACGATAAAGCGGAATCATATGCCTCAAGTCATCGACATTGACTGATGTAATGACGTTGTAGACCATGGCTTTTTCAAATTGATCCACATCACTGACCAGATTGCCTGATAACAGACGATAACGGTTCATATTGTACTCCAGCTTGCCTGTCATGTTCCATTCCTTAAGCAACTTTCGAATCTGGTACACGGAAGTATGTAGATGGGTTAATCCCTTTTCCTGGAAAACGTCACCCCATAGCTTATCCAGCAGAATCTCCTTGCTTACCCATTCTTCCCTGTGATGAAACAAAAAAGCAAACAATTCCTGCGATTTGGTTGTGCGCCACTTATGTTTCTTGGCACCCTGATCCAAACTTCTGTAGATATCCAGATGTTTGAACGTGAGCAGCCCCGGAACTTCAGTATCCATCTCCACAGATACAGGTTCCAATTCCTGTACCTCGGCGGTGGCTGCAACTTGGGAATTATGCGACATTATGCCTGCAATTCGATCAATGGTTTTGGCCAATCGGGTGGAACTTACCGGTTTCAGTACATAATCCAGTGCATGCAGCTCGAATGCTTCCACTGCATGGTCCGCATAAGCCGTCACAAAGATAATACGAATACCCTGATCCAATTGCTGTATATATTCAGCCGCTTCCAGGCCATTCATCTCCGGCATTCCGATGTCCAAAAACACAACATCCACACGTTCGTTTGCCAGAAAATGAAGACCATCACGGGCTGTTGAAAAACATTGCACGGGTGTAATCCGTCCGTCTGTTCGTAGTAGGCGCTCCAGATGAAGCTGCGCCGGCTTCTCGTCATCGATCACAATGGCTCTCACCGTTCTTTCAGCCTCCTGCCATGAAAGATTCAATAGGAATACCGATTTTATCGGCATCCGCTTATTAGGGCGTGTCTCAAAACTCGCTGAAGTGCATCTTTTACCGCCTTTTCGCCCCCTGCTGCGTCACTTTCCCTTGACGTGCCTCGGCACACTAATTGGAATAATCCACCTTTTGCACAGGGATACGGAATCGGATCTGCGTGCCTTTACCCATATGGCTATGAATCTCCAGTCCCTGACCATAGAGAGACATCAGGCGACGGTTTATATTTTGCAGCCCGACACCTCCTGGACCTTCGGTTCGTCCAGAGTTCACCTGAGCCATCCGCTCAGGGGGGATACCGACACCATCATCCTGAACCTGAACAACAACGTGCTCGCTCTCTTTGAAAATTCTAAGCTGAACTGTCCCACCTGCTGCCCGCTCCATCACACCATGGCGAATGGCATTCTCCACAAGCGGTTGAATACTGAGAGGCGGCAGATACAGATGCACGTCCGGCTCCACCTCATACTGAACCACCAGTCTTTCCTCAAATCTGGCCTTTTCCAGATGCACATAAGACTCCACCAATTCCAGCTCTTTGGTCAAAGGAACAAGCTGTTCCCTGTTCTGGAAGTCAAAGCTTCCGCGCAGGTAATGACTCAATTCAATCAGCAGATCAGTTGCTTTGTCCGGATTCACTGCACAGGTAGCGATAATGACATTGAGTGCATTATATAGGAAGTGTGGCTTGATCTGGGCCTGCAAAAAGGCCATTTCGGTCCGAATAGCTTCCTGCACAGAACTCCTCATCTCAATCAACGTCCGAACTCTGGCGCGCAATTCACTGGCATCCACTGGTTTGCTCAGGAAGTCATTGGCTCCCGCCTGGAATCCGTGTTTGATATCCTCAGGCAACCCTCGGGCGGTCAGCATCAGAATCGGTAACTCAGACAAGGAACTGTGCTCGCGCAGTTTGCGACATAACTCAAGCCCGGACATCTTAGGCATCATCCAGTCCGTAATAACAAGATCAATGGACGGAAATTCTTCACGGAGTTTCAATGCAGTGAACCCGCTGTCCGCTGCAAGCACACGATACCGTTCCGTCGATAATAGATTCAGCAATACCTGTCGATTCACGGGATCATCGTCTACAATCAGAATCGTGTGCTCCGCTTCCGGAAGATCATCCGGCTCATCGGACTCTCTTGTCACAAGCTCCTTCGCCCCTGCCCCTTGAGCAGCAACATATCGGGCGGCAGCTGGTTTCGAATGAGATTGCAGCAGCGGCAACTTCATAACAGGCAGGGTGAAATGAAAAGTCGAACCTTGCCCTGGCTCCGATTCAACCCAGATCTCACCACCGCCAAGCTCAACGAGTTTTCGCGTAATACTCAGACCCAGTCCGGTTCCATTATTCAATCGCTCAATCGTGCCGTTACTCTGTTCATACGCCTGGAAGATATCCTCCTGCTTGTCCAAGGCAATGCCTACCCCTGTATCAGCGACCGATACCTTCACCCAATCCCCTTCAACGCTGGCGTACAATCGAATCTCACCCTGCTCAGTGTACTTATAGGCATTACCCAGCAAGTTATACAGAACTTGCCTTAGGCGATCTTCGTCTGCCTCAACAAGTGGCAAGGACTGGGGCCATTGTTGAATCAATATAACCGGCTTGTCCTCAAACGTGAAACCCGAGACTTCAACTACAGTACGGGCAACCGATTCCAGATCTACAGCTACCCGTTTCAACTCAATCTCACTATTTTTTAATTTGGCAAAATCCAAAATATCGTTAACCAGCAGTGAAAGGCGCTTACCGGTTGAAGTAATCATGGACAGATTTTTGGCTTGCTTGGGCGTGACTGCTCCAGCCGCCCCTTCCAGCATGGATTGCGCAATATTAATGATGCCGTGCAGCGGAGTTCGCAGCTCATGAGACGTGTTCGCCATGAACTCGTCCTTCAGGCTGTCGATGGCAAGCAAACGCTCCGACAGGGCTTCCACGTCACGGAATGATTGTGCAAAGCGGATTGCGGTCACAATCATCTGGGCAAATACAAATAATAAAAGTTCAATCAGCGCAAAGAACGCTGTGTCTAGGGTAGTGAACGCGCCAAGCGTATACAACACAACAACCATGAGTATGCTCATCATACTCACGAGTGCAAAGTGGCTATCATTCGGTCGTCCTTTCAACCAATAGAACATGGCTCGCAGCGTATAGAACATGACAACAAGCGAGATCAGCAACATGGGAAGCTCAAGAGACGAGAAAAGCGTCGGAGGGAGCGTAATACCCACAATGGTCTGGGTAATGATTAGCACTACAGCCAGACGAACAAACCACTGATGAACTGCTCCTGGCACACGGGCATCCATATATCGAAGCAAAAAGTAATAGGCAAAGGCTGAACTAAGGAGCTGAATCCGAAGTATCTCATTATTAGTCAGGAACGGTACCAATGTTCCCAGTAACTTCTCCCCATGTGTCAGAGCGTATACCGCACCAGAAAGGCTGAATAATCCGAGAAAATGATGCTCCTTTTCCGTACGTCGTAATCTGAACAGAAGTAGAAAAAAGGCGGCTGGCAAGACAAAACCGAATAAGGCCATCAGATCCTTGAGCCAATCTTGTTGCTGACTTTTCAGAATACTATGCTCGTCTCCGAACAAAATGGGCGCCACAATGCCCCCAGACGAGTAACTATAGTTTGATACCTGAATGATAATGTCAGCCGTGTTACCCTCAATGGACGTGAATCCTGTAAAGGGCAGATTTAATTGTATATCTGTCGCCTTGGTCTTTCCTGGTAGCCCTTTGCCGCCAATCTCTTTACCATCGATAAATACCCGGTGGGCCATGCGAATATTCTGTGTGCGTATACCATAATCATTTTTCATCGTCCGGGGTGTAAGCCGAACTTGCAAATGATAGGTTCCATACCCATGTGCTTCCCCCAGAGATTTGTTCCATCGGGCCGGGACCTGAGTGCCAGACGAAGCCGGCAATGGCTTACGACCAGATACACTCGCTTCAATATCTGCCGGGCTCAGTAACTGCCCAGGGTAGAAATCCCAAACACCCTTTAGAGACGCTGCACCCTTGCGATCAAAGTCCCATTGGGTCAGGTCAATTTTTCCCTCTGTAGCCTGAGGGTTAATCCGCTCGCTAATTAACGTCTGGGCGATCCAACCCAGTGGAACAATGACAATGCATATGAAGCTTATGGTCAGCATAATCCAGTGTTTTCTCATCTATGTATTCCTTCCATCCACAATGGCGAGAGACGTCTAATTTTGTCGATTTATCACTATAATTCATGTTACACGTTTCTGGTGCTCACGGAAATAGTTTCCGTATCATAATCGATCAACTTCGTTATAATTTGAAGGATTTCTATCTGTTTCCGTAAGATCTTGGTATACCAAGGAACCCCAAGCCGAATTTCACCGGAATGAACGGGCGAAATGGCCTGGGGTTGATTGAATGAAGATTTATTTAACAACTTGGGCAAGCTTCTGAACGATTCCGGCCCATCCCTGTTCCATACGTTCGCGTACGATAGCGTGAGCCTGTCCAAACTCGGTCAGTTTATCCGCATCCCAACCGCTGTGAATCAGTGTGAAATCCGTACCTTCGGGCTGTTCATTCAGTTGGAACATCAACGTCCAGTCCTTACCCCAGCGAAATGAAAGCTTGTGCAGCGGAAGAACTTCCGTCACCTGACATGGTGATTGGCCGAAGGGGCCTGCTTCCAATATAAACTCGTGACCTTCCACGGGTTCCAGATGGCCTGGCATGAACCAGGTTTTCAGTCCCTGCTCGGTCGAGACCATCTCCCACACTTTCTCTACAGGTGCATGGAGCATAAGTTCCTGTCGGATATCTGGCAGTGCACTTGATGAACTTGATGATGAATCTATTCGAATCACCTCCTTATCCATTTCATTTCGTATAACTACCCGAATAGAAGTTGACCTCCGCTTTATCCACACCCTATAATTGGAACATATTACATATAAGGTGCGTGATTCCTATGATAGTCTGCTCTGAAAAATCCAATTCCAACCGTTGCCGGAGGGGATAATCCTGCTCACTTCCCTTCCACGTTTTCATTTTAATACATTAGAATGTGGGGGACACCTATACTATGTCATTCAGTTATTACGGTCCATTATGCACCGCCGTTTATGATCTAACGAAACCTGTGGGACACTCCTTGGGAGGAGATATTGAATTCTATCGCCATTATCTTCAGTACTGCAAAGGACGTATCCTGGAAGCCATGTCTGGTTCTGGCCGAGTGCTCGTTCCGTTGCTTGAAGCTGGGCTAAAAGTAGATGGCCTTGATTACTCAACAGATATGATTGACTCTTGCCGTTCTCGTTGTATGGAGCGGGCATTGCCCATACCTGAGCTGTTCATTGCCGATCTGGAGAAGCTTGACCTTCCATATCGATACGAGGCAATTATCATTCCCGGAGGTTCTCTGCTCCTCATCCAAGACAGACAGGCGTCGATTAACGCATTGCGTAGTCTCTTTCAGCATTTAGAACCTGGCGGCAGGCTCGTGTTTGATCTGTTTCTGCCCGATGTGACCCAGCCCTCTTCGGTAGAAACATCAACCGTTTCATTACCCGATGGTGATACGATTACAGTAGAAGTGAAAACCATTGAAGTGAACCTTCTACACCAATATAAAGTGAGTCTGATTCGCTACGAACAATGGCATCAGGGTGCTCTTGTTGCTACGGAGCTGCAACAACTCACCCTACGTTGGTACGGCATAGAAGAGTTACGCCTAATTCTCGAACACATTGGTTTCTCTGACATTAAAGTGTACGCCGACTTTAACCCGGATCAGCCACCCACGCAGTCGAATCAAAAATTCGTCTATGAAGCGACTCGAAGAGCGTAGTCATCAGTAATTTAGTCTACATGCTTCTCATCAAAGATAAGGCCACAGCATGAGGTTTAACCATGCTGTGGCCTTTTTTTACTATATATAATTTAGAGAAAATTAATATCCACGAGAATATTGCTCCGCAATGGCAGCTTGATCCTTGCTGACACCCAGTTCCAGAGCGGCATGGTTCGCCCAGTACGGGTCACGCAGCATGCCTCTACCAACCGCGACCAGATCCGCATCGCCGTTGCCAATAACCGCTTGAGCCAACGCTGCATCCTCCAGCATACCTACTGCGATTACAGGAACGTTCAGTTCTTCACGGAAACGACGGGCAAATGGTACCTGATACCCCGGATAGTTCCCCGGTTTCCGCTGTCCGGAAGGACCTTCGCCACCTGAACTGATATGGAACATGTCCACGCCTGCATCTTGGTAGGCACGAGCGATATTGATGGTGTGGTCGATGTCGTATCCACCATCCGCGTATTCTACAGCCGAAATCCGCAAAATCAGCGGCATATCTGCTGGCATTTCTTTTTTCACTGCACGAATGACTTCAACGCCAAAACGGGACAGATCCTGCCCATATACATCCTCACGATGGTTCATCAGCGGGGAATGGAACTGGTGGATCAGATATCCATGTGCGCCATGCAGCTCAATGGTATCCACTCCAGCCTGTACTGCGCGGCGAACACCGTCTGCGAACTTCTGCACCATGGCTTCTACCTCTTCCGTACTTAACGCGCGTGGTTCCTTGTACTTTTCTCCCGGGAATGTAACTACCGATGGGGCAACCGGCTGCGGAGCATCCTCTGCTTTTCGTCCTGCATGTGCGATCTGAATAGCTACTTTGGAGCCGTAGGCATGGATTCCATCTACAAGTTTGGTGAAGGCGGGCACATGCTCATCTGACCATATCCCCAAGTCATTGTCGGTAATACGTCCATCCGGATCTACATCGGTCATCTCAATTACAATCAGTCCTGTTCCTCCAACCGCACGGCTCACATAGTGAACCTGATGCCAATCGTTCGGAATGCCGTCCTTCGCAGTGACAGAATATTGGCACATCGGTGCCATGACGACACGGTTATTTAATTGCAGACTCTTGAATTGATAAGGGGAAAATAATTGTTCAGTCATTGATGTTACATCTCCTGTTCCATGATCATGATATATATGAAGCCTTACTTATTTGTCTAAGTCCGAAAACAGTTTTCCATTCTTGCCGTAATTGTCCTTCTCCAAATCCTCAATGAAGATAAAGACTTTGCTCGGATCAACATCCAGTGTCTCACAAGCCACCTGAGTCATACGTTCAATCAACTGACGTTTCTGCTCAACCGACTTGCCTTCCAGTACCTTAACCGTGATAAATGGCATGTCTTGAACACATCCTTTCTTCATCATTTATTATGAACCTGACGTATAGAAACACAAGTACGTACATTTTTGTGCCTTGGTACCCTTTTTGGTACTTAGTCATCCCCACATTTCGGTTCTGCTCCATTCTGGAAATGACTGCAAAACATGATATGATAACCATAGAGAACCACAGGAAATACTATACCCATAAAGAAATAAATCCAAGCTAAGGAGCGATTACCGTTGAAAGATATATTAATTCAAAGATTGAGTACTTATGTTCAGATGGATACCCAATCCGATGAAAATAGCGAGACATGCCCTTCAACACCCGGCCAACTGGCCTTGGGCAAACTGCTCGTTGAAGAATGCACCTCCATTGGTCTGCAAGATGTAACGATGGATGAGAACGGTTATGTCATGGCTACACTGCCATCCAATACCGACAAGGATGTTCCCGTAATTGGTTTCCTGGCTCACCTCGATACAGCCACCGACTTTACTGGAAAAAATGTAAAACCACAGGTTATTGATAACTATGACGGTGCTGATATTGTGCTGAACTCGGAACTGGATGTAGTACTGTCCAACAAAGATTTCCCAGAACTGCACGAGTATAAGGGCCACACGCTGATCACAACCGACGGTACAACATTGCTTGGTGCAGACAATAAGGCAGGCATTGCTGAGATCATGACGGCGATGGCCTATCTGATTGAGCACCCGGAAGTGAAACACGGTAAGATTCGGGTTGCTTTTACCCCGGATGAAGAGATTGGCCGTGGACCACACAAGTTTGACGTAGCTGCTTTTGGAGCCAAATATGCTTACACAGTTGATGGCGGACCACTTGGCGAGCTGGAATACGAGAGCTTTAACGCAGCTGCCGCCAAAATTACAGTACGAGGCACCAATGTGCATCCCGGAACAGCGAAGGATAAGATGGTGAACTCTCTGAAAATTGCGATGGAATTGAACCGACGTCTGCCTGTGGAGGAAGCTCCTGAATTCACGGACGGTTATGATGGTTTCTATCATCTGTTGTCTCTGGAGGGTGACGTTGAGCTGACAAAGATGAGCTACATCATCCGTGATTTCGACAGGGAGAAGTTTGAAGAGCGCAAAACAATTCTGCTCCATATCGCAAACGAACTGAAGACCAAGTATGGGGAGAAAAGCATCACGGTTGAATTGAATGACCAGTACTATAACATGCGCGAGAAAATCGAACCCGTACGCCAGATCGTCGACATTGCTCATGAAGCCATGACTCGACTGGATATCGAACCTGTTATTCGTCCCATCCGGGGAGGAACAGATGGTTCCCAACTATCCTATATGGGCATGCCAACACCAAATATCTTCACTGGTGGTGAGAACTACCATGGCAAATTCGAATATGTATCGGTAGACAATATGGTGAAGGCCACCCGTGTCATTGTAGAGATCGCTCAATTGTTCGAACAACGCGGAGATATCTAATTCACTTGAAGTGCAGTGCACAGAGAGCACCCCTTGGTATATTCGGGAGGGTGCTCTTTGTTGTGCCGTATTGATTTTATTCTGTCGCGTCATGTCGCTTAGATATGCAGGCTTGGTCTTACTTTTAAAATACCATCACTCATATATATTGCCTCCTGCGATGACACGCAACTGTTCCAGATCACAGATCACTAGCTTCCGCTGCACTTTGCGAATAATATCTCGATTACACAGATCTTGAACAACTCTATTAAGATGTCTATAGCTGGTGCCCAGCATATCCGCCAGTTCGGTGAGCTTGGAGGTCTGGATCTCTTCCGAAGAAGACTCGTCCTGGCCCATTGTGGACAACAGATAGCTGGCAAATCGGCTCTCGACCGGATATAACATATTCAGACTCGACAGGTTGGAGAAGGTATACAATTTGTGCGTAACTTGACTCAGCATAAAGTGGAGAAACTTAGGGTTCTCTGCATACGTATTCTGGAGAGCGCGATAGCTGATACCCAGCAGCAGGCTTTTGCTCACCGACTCTACCGTATTCATAGCCCCCTTGCCATTTACCAGTTCCAAATCTCCCACAAGCGCGAGTGGTGTACTGAAACGAAGCAACAGAGACTTGCCGTTAGGCAGGGTGGTATAGATCTTGAGCTTGCCCTGCACGAGAAAATATAATCGCTCGGGTAGTTCACCTTTGGCACATATCATCTCGCCCTTTGCAGCCTCAAGTAGTCGCAACTCAGCGAGTGCAGACTCGTCCAGCACCTGATCGAGCCCATTCTCACGGGCGAGTTGCCGCACAAGTCCAAAGTCCATAATTTCCTTCATTCCTACTTCCCCTCCGTTGTCGTATATAACGTATGCAAAAGGACATATGTCCCATAATTGATATACACTCGTACAAATATCTTGATATAAAAATAGTTACAACTAACACTTATATCCAGTAAATCAGTTCACATGGTAAATATTTAAAAATTTAATCATAAAATGTTCATTCTTTCATGCAAAATGCCGTTCACGAAAAGCCCTTCCTGTCCGATGAAAGATAGAGCATTCCATAGATCGATAATATATTACATTCAAATATTGAAAGGATGGTCCTCTTCCATGAACGTTGTAGATGCCCTGCTTAAAGTAATGCCTTATATCAGCCTGATCCTCAGAGAACCAGCTAGTTTAACTCTTTATGATCACGAAAAAGTATTAGAGGTCATTATGACAGATAAATTTGATCTTGGTTTTGAAAAAGGAATGACACTCTTGGAATCGTATCAAAACTTTGCCATCTTAAAAAATGGAAGAGAAGCTACTCTCTCTACTCTCTCCAAGGAAGTTTATGGTATCGAACTGGATATTTTGAACATTCCGATCTTTGATGATCACCAGAAAGTTGTTGCTGTTTTCTGTGTATCATACGACCAATCCAATCAGAACCAACTTGAAGATATTATACAAGAAAATCAAACCATCAATGGTAACCTCGTTGATATGGTACAGCATGTCGCCGCTCATGCCGAAGAATTGCAAGCAACCAGTGAACAGATCTTGCAGAACACACGACTTGCTGTTCAGAATTCTTCCCAAATCAACAAAGTAGCCGGGTTCATTCGTGAAATCTCTGAGCAAACCAACTTGCTTGGCCTGAATGCCGCTATTGAAGCCGCTCGCGTTGGTGAAGCTGGTGCTGGCTTCGGCGTGGTTGCTTCCGAAGTACGCAAACTCTCTGTGGATGCCAAACAAGCTACAAGTGATATCGATACCAGTCTGAGAGATGTACAACAGGTCATCAAACAGATGGAAGTTGAAGTCTCCCAGATTGCAGCCTCTTCACAGGAACAAGCAACACTTGTAGCATCCTTTACGGATGTGATTGAGCAGCTTAATGAAACAGGGGAACGAATGAAAACTCTATCCGAACAACTGATCAGTTATTCGGTTAAAAAGTAATCAAAATATATCTTTTGATCAACTCTGTCTAGTGCAAAGATACATTTTATATGCAACAAACAGGACTCGGGTTGCCCATGATGGATAATCCAAGTCCTGTTGTTTGTTGTGCACATTTTATATAACCAACTACGTTCAGATGAAATCTTAATTGGCTACATGAATTGATTTATCTCCAATAACTTCTTCTTCCGACTGCCAGCATTCCACTTCACCTGGAATATGAATCCGGTCCCGGGTAAAGACGGGATCACGTCCTTCAGCCTTTTGTTTTTTGTAGTCCTTCAACGCTTCGAAAGTCACCTTGGACAGCATCAGAATTGCAATCAGGTTCACCACCACCATGAGCCCCATGAACAGGTCAGCCAAATCCCATACCAGCTGCACTTTGGCTACCGCACCAAACACCACCATCGCAATAACGCAAATGCGGTATACCCACAGCCAAACTTTGCTCGATTTGATAAACTCAATGTTGGTTTCTCCATAGTAATAATTTCCGATTAGTGTACTGAAGGCAAACAGGAACACCATAACCGCCAAGAATCCCGATGCCCATGAACCCATATGTACACTTAATGCAGCCTGAGTTAATTCAATGCCACCCAGATCGGAACCTTTGTACACCCCGGATAGCAAAATAATCATGGCTGTGCTTGTACATATCACTAACGTATCTGTCAGCACGCCAAATGCCTGAATAAGTCCCTGTTTCACCGGATGTGTTGCATCCGCCGTTGCAGCAGCATTCGGGGCGCTACCCATTCCCGCCTCATTGGAGAACAATCCGCGTTTCACACCGTTCATCAGTGCAGCACCTAACGTTCCGCCAGCCACCTGTTCGATGCCGAAGGCATTTTTGACGATCAACGCAATCATGGCCGGAAGCTGGGTTATGTTCGCCAGCACCACAAAAGCCGCTACTCCAATGTACAATACGGCAAGTACAACAACGATGTATTCCGATGCTTTTGCAATCCGTTTGACACCGCCCATGATAATTCCTGCAAATATCACAGCCATAATGATACCCACCGTTAACCGATCCGTGCCGAATGAATTCTCAAATGCAACGGTAATCGTATTGGACTGCACCGCATTAAAGACTAAACCGAATGACAATGTAATGAGAATGGCAAATAAAATCCCCATCCAGCGTTTGCCCAACCCACGTTCCATATAATACGCCGGACCCCCACGGAATCCGCCCTTATCCTTCACTTTATAGATCTGAGCCAACGTACTCTCCACAAAACTGGAGGCTGACCCGATAATTGCAATGATCCACATCCAGAATATAGCCCCAGGTCCACCCAGTGCGATAGCCAGTGCAATACCGGTAATATTCCCTGTACCTACACGGGCCGCCATACTAATACAGAACGCCTGAAAAGGTGAAATTTTGTCTGGTTCCTTGCTTTTTGGCTCTAGAAGCACCTTCACCATATCTCCAATCATGCGGAATTGCATGAATCGGGTCTTGGTGGTGAAGTATATACCACATACTACCAATAGTATAATTAACACTTTGGACCATAGAAAATCATTGAAAATGCCGACAATATCTTGTATTGTTTGCTCCATCGGTATGCCCCTTTTTATGGTGTATTTCAAGTACAGAGATGGTCACGTGAAAAGTTTGTACCATTCTGCACAACACTAGCCCGAGACTTCGGGATGTTACTTATACTACAAGGGCATCTACGGAAACCGACAAATACCTACATGCAATTCCTACATTTATTTTAAAAATGGGCTTTGATCGCCCAATCATTGTCATTTAACCTGACATGTCAGGTTCTATACAAGAAGGAAAGGAACGATTACACTGGAACGAGAGTTCACCATTCGCAGAGAAAGGGAATGACTGACATGCGTTATTTTATCGTGGATGATGATCCTGGCGTTCGTTCCATGTTGATGGATATTATTGAGGATGAAGGCCTTGGCGATATTGCCGGGGAAGCTGAGGACGGAGCACATATTCACGCAGAACTGTTAGAGCTGCATAAGGTGGATGTACTGCTGATTGATCTGCTGATGCCCCAACGAGACGGGATTCAGACTGTGCGGGCGCTTGAAGGAAGGTTCGAGGGCAAGATCGTCATGATCTCTCAGATCGAGTCGAAAAATATGATCGGAGAGGCCTATTCACTAGGCATTGAATATTATATTACGAAGCCGATTAACCGGTTGGAGATTCTATCTGTTCTGCGGCTGGTGAGCGAGAGGCTTCGGATGCAGCAATCCATCGCAGATATTCAGCGGACATTGCAGGGATTGTCCGGTTTGCATCCTAACGAGCGCACTGCGGCTCCGGTTCCGGACAAAACGATTACTACAGCAGGACATTTCCTGCTGTCCGAGATGGGCATGATCGGCGAAGCGGGCAGCAGGGATCTGCTGGACATGCTGGAATATCTGGAGCAGGTAGAGACAGATGAGCATAAGCTGTCCCCCTATACGTTCCCATCCCTCAAAGACATCTTTCAGAACGTAGCGGTACGCAAGCTGGGAGAGAACGCCTCGCTCGCGGAGGTTAATAAGGAGATCAAGGCATCGGAACAACGGGTTCGCAGAGCCATCTTCCAGACACTGAGCCATGTGGTTTCACTGGGGTTAACGGATTATACACATCCCAAGTTCGAGAACTACGCATCCAAATTTTTCGATTTTACCGAAATTCGCAAGAAAATGCTGGAGCTGCAAAACAATGTGGAGCCTTCCCTGTCCCAGACACGCATTAATACGAAAAAGTTCGTACAGGTGTTATATTTGGAAGCCAAACGATTGCTGCATTAAGCAGATACATGATGGATACGTTGCAAAAACAAACGGGCATGAATACTACGCCGGTAGGATACCTCCTCTTCAACTGAGGCTGTCCATACCGGCTATATTCATGCCCGTCTGTACGATCAAGCGTTACAATCTATGTGATTTGTTCCGTGTATAAAATTAAAATCGCTTTGGGTTCAAGCCCGTGAATGGTTTCGGCTAATTCGGTTATACTCATTAATCAATTCGTCCAATGCCATAGACTGCCGAATTACATCGGGATGCCCAAGACCACCCTTGTTATGCTCTACCAGCATATGAAGGTTATGTCTGGCCTTCTCTATTTTATTTTTCAAATCCAAACTCATAACCATGACCCCTGATACCTCCTTATTCTGTGAACCATTTTAGTTTTTCCTGTCAATCTATAGTTGGATTAACATATGGCATAGGAGACAAG
Organism: Paenibacillus sp. PAMC 26794; assembly: GCF_000316035.1. Taxonomy (GTDB): domain Bacteria; phylum Bacillota; class Bacilli; order Paenibacillales; family Paenibacillaceae; genus Paenibacillus. Next base: position 76,106 of record NZ_ANHX01000077.1, on the reverse strand, counting down.
GATGTTTTGTATTCTTCTCCAAATTTTGATAAAGATTATTTTATCACACAAGAGCTTATCCGAAAATGGCTGATATGACGCAATTTTAGTGGTATTATCGAGGGCTTTATTCTAGCGTCTGGCCTCATCATTCACGGCCAGAATGGATTGTGTCGTAAATGTGTATATTGAAAAAACAAAAAGTCTATTGGTTCAAAAGGTAATAAAATCCCTTTCCATAATGGGGTCATTCAGGTACAATAGGGCGATGTGTGTGTCCGGACCCGGCGGATACAAATGATGTAATTTAGAGGACGGCCAACGACGGCCATTGATCCTGATTTGATATTATTGGAGGCTTATCATCACCATGCAGACCGATTCACAGACTAAAGTCAAAATTGTTAACGCCGATCCCAGCGCAATGGGATTATTTGGGTTGGCTATCGTAACCCTGGTCGCTTCTTCCCAAAAGCTTGGCATTACAGAAGGACTTAGCTACGCTATTCCTTGGGCGATCTTTTTGGGTGCTTTTGCCCAGCTATTCGCATGTATTCAAGATTCCAAACGTAACAACACCTTTGGCACAACGGCTTTTGGCGCGTACGCATTCTTCTGGTTTGCCATGGCTGCCAACTGGATGATCAAAATGGGCGTATTTGGCTCCACTCTCGCTGAACAGGCCGATGGCAAGCAGCTCGGATTTGCTTTTGCCGGATACCTTGTATTCACCCTGTTCATGACGATCGGTGCTATTGAAGCGAATAAAGTATTGCTTATCATCTTCATTCTGATTGACTTCCTGTTCCTTGGCTTGACCTTTGACGCTTTCGGCGTAGCTCCTCACATTTTCCACACCATTGCAGCATACGCTGAACTGGCGATCGGAATTGTGTCCCTGTATGGTACAGGTGCTTCGGTACTGAACGCTCACTTCGGCTATACGTTCTTGCCGATCGGCAAACCGTCCGGCATTTTCAAGCCCAAGGCTTAATATACAGCAGCAAACCGCCAGCGCGCCGGTCCGCGCCTGGCGGTTTTTTTGCAGTCCAACTTCATTTGAATATGTATCAGACCGACACCTATACTAGGGATAATAGATCAGAAATAGACCCTGCAACACCTGAAACGAAATGTCACAGCAGCCATACTGTCAGGAGGAAAAAGCATGAGAGAGATACCGAAACCTACGGAGATGGATCAGGTGGAGAAAAAATATGTGCGCGAAACACGTTGTTTCAAGACGGCACGGGTGTTCCCAACCGATGTCAACAATCATAATACGCTATTCGGCGGCAAGCTGATGTCCTACATTGATGATATTGCATCCATCGCCGCTTCCAAGCTATGCCGGGTCAATACCGTAACGGCTTCAACCGACTCTGTCGATTTCCTGTACCCGATTAATCCAACGGATTCGGTTACGCTTGAATCGTTCGCGTCCTGGACAGGACGAAGTTCCATGGAGATTTTTGTGAAGGTGATTCGAGAGGATCTGAAGACCGGAGAGAAGAAAATTGCAGCGACTGCATTTCTGACCTTTGTGGCCTTGGACGAAAATAATCGGAAACTGATTGTACCTCGTATCATCCCCGAGACGGAAGAAGAGAAGAAACTATACGAGACCGCTCCGGATCGGGCGGCCATGCGGAAACAACGACGGGAAGAAAGCAAAAAATTCGCTGACTTCCTGACCGTTACTTATCCTTGGGAATAAAAACATGTTAATCCAACAGCATACGCTCGTGAATAGTCCGACCCTTCTGCCCTGGTTCAATCAGCAGACGGGTCGGTTTGATGTTAATCAGTGCCGTAAGCTGCTCTCCCATATAATGCGCAGAATACTTGAATCCAATCTCCGCCCAGTGCATAATCACGCCCACCGTAGCAGATACCAGATAACTTAACATGATGTCATAATTAATGGTTTGCTCGCTATCTTCGGTCACTAATACAAAATCTTCGGTTAAGTACGTTCTAAACATATTGCATAGTCGGGAACCCATATCTGAATGCATCGTTATTAATGCACGGAAAATATCCTGATGGGCCTCAATATATTCAAATACAGGCATCGTGGATGGCAGCAATGCAGTCATGTCCACTTCTTTGAGCTGTGCGTATGGTTCTGCATAAGCTCGCCCCACTCCCTGCATGAAATCATCCAGAATGAACTGTAATAACTCCGGTTTGCCGGGAAAATGTAAATAGAAGGTTCCCCGGTTGTAATCCGCCCGCTCCGTGATGTCCCGAATGGTTAAAGCGTCTGCTCCTTTCTCCAATATCAAAGAAACCGCCGCAGCGATGATCGCATCCTGCGTTCTTCGTGCTCTCCGGTCCTGAGGATGTTCGATGATCAACATTTTCGCCTCCTTTGTTCATTATTGTAATATAAATGAACACCGCTTACATCTCTGTCCGATAGCTGACATATGCGCTGTCAATGATTATTGTCACACGGCTATGTATATCTTAACATTGAGAAAGGAACGATAGACGACAGGTTGAAACTTTTTTTGAAGAACACCTGCCAGTAATGAATAAGGAGCGGATATATCATGAGTACATCCTATACACATACAGCCGTTATTACAGGAGCAGCCGGAGGCATTGGTAAAGAATTGGCACGCCGCCTCGCTGAGCGCAAAATCAACTTGGTTCTGGTGGACCTGAATGAAGAAGCTATCCAGCAGACAATTACCGATCTGAACCTCGACAAAGAGCACGTAATCGCCGTAAAAGCGAACGTATCCCAAGAAGCAGACGTGAAAAACTATGTGCAAAAAGCACTGGATGCGTTTGGCCGAATCGATTATTTTGCCAACAACGCCGGGATTGAAGGTCCAACAGGACTGATCGAAGACCTGAGTGTTGAAGCACTCGACACTGTATATAACGTCAACATTCGTGGGGTATTCCTGGGTCTGCAAAATGTCATTCCAGTAATGAAAAAACAAAAATCCGGTGCGATTCTAAATACCTCTTCTCTCGCGGGTCTGATGGGTGCACCTGCTGTATCTCCATATATTATGTCCAAACATGCCGTGGTTGGCCTCACGCGTACCGCTGCAAATGAACTTGCACCTTATAATATTCGGGTTAATGCTGTATTGCCAGGTACAATCAACACACGCATGATGCGCCAGATTGAAGCCAATTCCGGTAACGTGGAAGATTATCAATCAGCAACGGTGTCCAGCATTCCAATGGGCCGTTATGGCGAACCGGAAGAAGTTGCTGCGGTGATGAACTTCCTGTTGTCCGAAGAAGCATCCTATGTAACAGCTTCTCTCTACACCGTAGACGGCGGCATGATGGGTCAATAAGAAGCTGTACACTGTAGGATGGTTCCGATAGAACTTCAATTCCATCCTTAGAAAAGTTATACCGACAGGTGTTCCCGAAGGAATGCCTGGTCGCTACAATCTAAAAAAGACCTCAACACCACAGTATTGTGGAGTTGAGGTCTTTTTGACAGTACAACACTTGCCATGCATTAGGCTGCATCTGTGAGATTTCACTTTTGAAACAGCCATTTAACGCCTCGTTGCAACTTGTGATTACTCTAACGAATCTAGGGCACCTTATATCGGCTAAAAGCGCTTATTTCCCGAACTAAGGAATCTCAGACACGCTAACTTCACAGAAATGCTGCAATTGCACCAAAAAGTCCTAAAATCCAGAGAATAACGTGTCAGAGATTCGTTACATTCCCAATCGAGCGAGAAATACCCGTATAAGGCGTGTCAGGTTCGTTAGATTTTGCCTACACTTAACTTAATCGACGTACCCCGCGTGACCCTTGTCCATCAGATAGTCCATTTCAGCATCCAGAATGCCTTCCACGGTCAATTCGTCCAGCTTCACATCTTTACGACTAAGGATGTAGTCAGCCAGATCATCGCCATCAATATCCACATCGTTACCTTTGGTATTTTCGTGCGCCTTGTTGATGTACGCCTGCTCATGCTTCAATACAAGAGCGATGTTCGCCTGGCTTGCCTTCGTTTTATCTGCAATATATTGCATCATTTCTTGTTCATTAATTGCGTTTGCTTCTGCCACGTTCAGTTCATCTCCTTGATTCATACATACTGTTGCCATTGTAGCATAGGTTAACCCATTACAGGCAGAACTTATGCCTGACGAACGATTATAGAGCGGTAGCGAAGGTTAGTGTGGAGCCGGCTCATCACTCTGCCCCTACGACAACTGCACGTAAAATGTAGCACCCTCTCCCACCACACTTCGGGCGTACAACTCTCCTTTGTGCTGATCCACAATGGAACGAGCAATCGCCAGACCCAGGCCATGTCCACCATGTTTGCGGGCTCTGGAAGAATCCGTACGATAGAATCGATCGAAGATCCGATCCAGATGTTCCGGTGCAATGCCGTCACCTGTGTTGGACACAGCCAGCATGACATCATTATTCTGTTTCTGGAGGGTGACGTTCACCGACCCTTTGGGACCGGAATACTTCACAGCATTATCGAGCAGGATCAGAATGACCTGTTTAATCTGCTCACTGTTCCCATGAACCGTAAGATTCGGCTCAATGTTGTAATCAAGGGAGATGTTTTTCTCAAAAATAACGGCCTCCATTGGTAAAATAATACTCTCTACAGCATCGCTCATATTAAACTTCGCATGAATCATTGTGGAGCGCGAGTCGTCCATCTGTGTCAAATAGAGCAGATCATTCGTAAGTCCGGTCATGCGCTCGGTTTCCGACTTGATATAGTGCAGCCACTTCGCCTGGTTCGCTATCGTATCCTCCTGATTCGCAAGCAGTACGTCGGTATTGGTACTGATGATCGCCAGAGGTGTCTTCAGCTCATGTGAAGCATCACCGATGAATTGTTTTTGCTTCTCAAACGCTTCCCTGACTGGCGCAATGGAGCGATTCGCAAAATAACGGCTCAGGAAGTAGATCACAATCAACATGATTAATCCAACAACAACAAATGTATAGATCAGATTCGTAAGAATACCTTGTTGCGCCGTCACATCAATGAATACGATCATATGCCCGGTACCACTCGAATCAACCACATAGGCCCAGTCCGTTCCATCCAGTGCAAATTGTCCAGTATGCCGTTCCGAATCACTAACTTTATTCTGGTCAACCTTTTGCAGCGCCTCCGTATAAAACGTATCTTCCATATCAAATTGAGAATGCGTATCCGTAACCTTCCACTGGTCATCCGTCTTGATCATGAACGAAACGGAACGTGCCGGAGGTGAGTTGGGATCACCCCACGGTCTTCCATTATCACCACCCATGGCATCGGAGAGCAACGAACCTGAATTTGAACCTGTACCAGAGTCCGTCCCCGTCCTCCCATCTTCCCCACGCTGCATCTTGGATGAATTATAAGGACCGTGGTAGAAATCAGACATCTTGTACAACTCCATATTTGTCTCACGTTGCACATTCTGATACGTAATCGTATAGATCGTAACAAATGCCACCAGCATCAAAATGGATATGGAGACCAGATTCACGATCAGGAATCGATTTCGGAGTTTCTTGAACATCAGGACGTCACCTCAAGTACATACCCGACACCCCGAATCGTGTTAATACGGACGGCAGAGTTCAGGAAGGTTAATTTTTTGCGTAAAAACGAGATGTACACCTCCACATTGTTATACTCCACTTCCGAATCAAATCCCCATAACTTCTCAATAATCTGCTCTTTGGAGGTAATCGCCTGTTTGCGGGCAATCAACAGCTCCAGCAGCTCATTCTCCTTCAGATTCAGCTTGATCTCCTTCCCCTGAACGCTCAGCTTCAACTGCGTTGTGTTCAGCTCAATGTCACCGAATTTCAGTCCGTCCTCGGGAACCACTTCGCCCTTCCGCCTTAAGGCTGCACGAATCCGCGCCAGCAATTCCTCTGTGGCAAAGGGCTTGGCGATATAATCATCGGCACCATAATCGAGTCCTGTGACTTTGTCCGATAGTTCACCTTTGGCTGTAAGCAGAATGACAGGGGTATGATTGCCTTCACTACGGAGTTTCTTCAGGACGGTAATCCCGTCCATCTCCGGCATCATGATGTCGAGCAGTAACAGGTCGTAGATACCGCTCTGCGCATAATCGAATCCTGATCTGCCGTCGTGGACCATGTCCACGGAGTAGTTGTTTTTTTTCAAAATCTGCGATACAGCCTCTGCCAAATGAACCTCATCTTCCGCAATTAATATTCTCATCCGTTCTTCATTCCTCTGCATGAATTGGTGTCGATATCTTGTATCTATTATACCAACGATTATATCAACGTAACCTTGAAACAATCTTAATTCATTATTTTTAGAGAACTGTTAACGGAATGTAAAAAAAGATTAGCGGAATGTAAAATTATTTAAGATTCATTCAAGGTTGAAGCTCTAAGATACAGACATGGAAGCAATACACGATGAAGCAAAACATACACCAAATTCAACCTAAAGACGAAAGGAATGAATCACAAATGGCAATTGAAGTATTCAACCGATATGAAAGCAAGTACCTTTTGACGGATGCTCAATACGAGAACTTTTACGCGGACTTGTTGAAGTATATGGAACTGGATGCCTATAACAAGAAACATGAGTTTTACTCCATCAGCAACTTGTACTTTGATACACCGCAGGATTCCCTGATCCGTGCCAGTCTCTCCAAACCCAAATATAAGGAAAAGCTGAGATTGCGGGCATACGGAGTACCTGAAGAGAATGCCAAGGTATATCTGGAGATCAAAAAGAAAGTGTTCGGTCTGGTCAATAAACGCAGAACAGCCCTGAAGCTGGATGAAGCCTATGAATTCGTTCATACCGGACAGGCACCGGATTTGGCCGATTACATGAATGAGCAGGTCTTGGAAGAGATCAAGTATTTCCTTCGCTTGTACGATCTGGAACCTAAGGTGTATCTGGCTTACGAGCGCAAAGCGCTTTTTGACAAAACCAGCCGTGATCTTCGCATCACCTTTGATACCAATATCCGCAGTCGCAGGTACGATCTAAAGTTGGAGCAAGGCGATTACGGTGAGCCGTTGGTAAACGACGGACGCTGGCTAATGGAAGTCAAAGCTGAGAAAACCGTTCCGATGTGGCTGTCACAATTGCTTTCGGAACACGGTCTCTACCGCACCGGATTTTCCAAATACGGCAACGAATACAGACGTCTGGTGAGAACAACTAACCTGAACTACCAAACGGAGCGTCCGCTGGTGCCAGGTACAGACTTCAACCCATCCATAGAACAAGAACAATTAATTAGAGAAAGAGAGAGTGTAATATATGCTTGATTCCATTTTCAACGCAAATTTGACCGATACCAATCTGACGTTTAACAACGCAGTCATCACCATTGGTCTTGCAATTATTCTGGGGCTGATCATCAGTCTGACTTACATGAAGACTAATCAAAGCACATACTCCCAGAGCTTTACGTTAACGATGGTCGTTCTGCCTGTCATTGTCGCCATCATCATCCTGCTCATCGGCAGCAACATTGCCCGGGCATTCAGCCTTGCCGGCGCCTTCTCCATCATTCGCTTCCGAAGCGCGCCTGGCGATCCGAAGGATATCGCTTACGTCCTGTTCACCATGGCTTCCGGCCTTGCCTGTGGTGTAGGTGCCTTCGGATATGCGGTTCTGTTTACGATTATCCTGTGTGTTCTTATGTTTGTCCTGAGTCGCTTCAACTTTGGAGGCAAGAAAAGCCAGCAAAAAACATTGAAAGTTACCATTCCAGAAAACCTGAGCTACGAAGAAGCTCTGAACGAAGTTTTCCATAAATTCAATGTACCGTTTGACCTGAAAAAAATCAGAACGACCGAACTCGGCAGTCTGTACGAGCTGGTCTACAATGTGACTATTCACGAAAGTATAAGCCAAAAAGAATTCCTTGATGCCATCCGTACACGGAACGGCAACTTGGATATCTCGTTAACCATGAGTCCTACGACGGATTATTAATTTTAATTTAAAGGGACTCATACACTACAAAAAAAGAAATCATCACTGACGGTCAACATAAATAGGTGATTATAAAACAAGGGGATGTCTCATAAGTCATGAATATGACAGAGGACATCCCTTGTTTTATTTCATCATTTCTTACTAATCAAAACGTATATACATACACCTTGGTACGCAGGGCATCTCGACATGTTATTGTGCGTAGCGGTTCCTTGCCCGGGAGGGCAAAACAGACACTAATCACCTTGGCACCCGGCGGAAGCTCTCGACTGAACTTGTCCAGAAGCTTAGTCATAGCACCCGGAAACAGATAACAGATCACACAATCCGCATGTTCATAGGAACGGGTGTAGATGTCTCCGCGCATGAAGCGCAGCCTGCCCTTGAGAGAGTACTTGTTTCCCTTGGCTCGACGTAAGCGAACACTGAGATAGGCAATCAGTTGGGAAGACCATAAGGGAATGATAGAATTCTCAATCCCGGTCAGCCTTTTGCCAGGGCAGTGTCTTACAACATCCAGTCCCAATGTGCCCCATCCGGAGCCGGCTTCGAGCACATCCCCGTACCCTGGAATGCGGTTTACCTCCTGTATAACCACCTGTCTGACACGACTGGATGTGGGCATCGGGGAAATCCCGTTTTTCCAACTGACAAGTACGATGGATATGACACATATCAATGTCACCACGACAATCAGCCATGGAATCAGGTAAATGATGAACATGAACTCATCCCTTTGTTAACACTCATTCATTCCGGCACATGAGACTTCATATATACACCTTTTTTATAAACGGACTTGATGGTAAAATGTACACCCAGCTTGCGATTCGTCCGATAAATCAGCGAGTTAATCTCGTCGATCCCCACCGCTTCACTCTCCAGCATACTACGCTCCGGCCACACCTGAGCCACAATTTGGTCCCTTGTCACAAAGTGGTCCAGTTGACTATACAGCAGCTTGAACAGCTGATATTCCTTCTTCGACAGCGGAATTTCCACTTCACCGATCTGTACGGTTTGCAGGTGATCCTGTAAACGTACGCCCTCACCCAGCAGATCCGACAAACGATACTCCCTCGTCTCTCCAAGATCGCCTTCTGTGCGAAGCTGGATCAGGCCATTGACCAACGTCAGGCTGTCTCCCTCGCCAAACGGATATTTCTTATAGGGAACGAGGCGCTGCCCGTTCAGTTCGGTTCCATTTTTGCTATCCAGATCCTCGATCCATAGCTGTTGCTGTACATCATAATGAATGCGGCAATGCCGCTTCGATATCATCTGATTATAGACAGACAAGTCCAATTCACTGCCACCTGTGTAACGTCCCACCGTAATGGAGCGACCCTGACTCACATAAGCGAATGAGCCGTCACTTTCCTGTCCTGGCGTACGAATGACGATTTTTGCCGTCTCCCGCATGTTATTCTCCCACCTTCAATGATCACTCACTCGATCTCTATAAACATATCTTCAACAATAATGATAAGATCATCAGATTTGTTCCATTGTTTGCACCGCTATAGTTCAATATAGTTGTATACAGGAACGATTTATGTTCGGTTCTACTCACTCTACTATACCAGACGTTGTGCTTTTTTTCTCATGACGGCCGGATGTCTACTTTAGCTCATTCAACAAGAGAGGTACCTTCTGATGAACAAAAAAAACATTTTCATATACGTGCTGCTCGCCTTCGCCTTGTCCATGACATTAACCGTGCTCTCCCGTATGAACGATGATGGCGGAGAATCACTGAAAGGCACATCGGCTGCGGAAACCTCATGGTTACAAATGAAGATTCAGCCCTAAGTCTACTCTATTATAACGTGATCTCCGCGCAAAACGTTTCACGAATGTCATATTAGGCTAAGCCATAGACTCACCTCAATAAGGCCCCAGATTGCTGGTAACAGCAGCCCGGAGCCTCATTTTAATACAAAGAATCTATATTACACGACTTATTTCCCAAAGCGAAGTGAAGTGGACAGCGGATATTCCCACCATCCGCACTCACGTCATTGCCGCTTCTTTCTCGCGCCAAATTTCCTCCAGCCATACACGACAAGAGCTACAGGGCCAGCAATCCATAACAGTTGCCAAAGCATAATTTTCAGGTCGAATCCCATCTTACGAATCCCTCCCCATATGATCGCAAAGGTCACTACAGTCGTTCAAAACCCAAATCAATCTTGGTCTTCCTCCGGCACAGTCTGCTCGTCGTCAGGTTTCACTGTCTCTCTGGACTGTATTTCCTCCATCCGGCTGGACACCTTCTGATACAGGTAAGAGATCCCCAGCAATAGTACGCCGAAGCTGAAATAGGCAAAGATTTTGCTGCCCGAGGTGAGCATCCCCACATCGTAGAACACCATTTTCCCCGTAGCGAACAACGTTAGGCCAAGGCCAAGACGCCGAATCATGACATATTTTCTACGGAATCCATAGGCAATATAGAGAATCGCGAGCAGCAGATAGATCAGGCTGAACATCAGCCCCACATCACCCCAATGGAACTGGATCGTCAGGAAGACGGTGATGACGCCCAGCAGATATACTCCTGCGATAACCGGGTACCATTCAATGCTCTTGAACTGCCCGCGGATGCCTGCAATTAGCAGATCCCTTCCTGCAAAGAATACCCCTACGTTAAAGATAATTAGCACCAGCAAACCAACAATCTCCGCCGCTGTATGCTGCTGAACTTCCGGCTGAAGCGCTGGCATGGTTAAGGTTACGGCCAATGCAATACAGCAGCCAATAGCATGCAGGAAGGTGGTATACACCTGCACGTATCGGTCGCGCAGCAGCTTCACTTTGTTCAGTCCATAGGCCAACGCAATGGTGAGCGCTGCGAACATGAGTAACTTGTAGAACATGTATAACAGGAACGTCTCATCGACAGCTCTGGTATACAATTCATTCGACTCATACAGTACGTATAACCACAGATTAGCAAGTGTCACATACTTGAATCCGTTCAGGAAGCCAAGCTCCAGCGGGCTGTATTTGAATCTCTCTCTGGAAGATGAGTTGCCGTGAACTGCCCAGGCATAATACAGTGTAATCAGCAGGGTCCCCAGCGTGATGCTGGTGTATTTTAACATAAAGTAAGAACGTTCCCCGATGAAGAATAGCGCCAGCAGATCGTAGTACACAAAAGTGATTAGACATAGAAGAACGATGCCCCATCCGGCACGTTCCACCGATTTGAGCCGTTTCAGATGTCCAAGCGTAACCAGCAGAACCCCTTCGATTAACCAACCCATCGATAACCACTTGGCCCCGAATTGGAACGGAATAATCAGAATGGCAAACGTCAGGGAAGTGACATAAAAGAGCAGAATGGTCTGTTTCTCCTGAGCCATATGGCGCTGGACGAATCGTGCGAGGCCCAGATATACCACGCAGAAGATTAACGCCAGCAAACCCTGAGCATCATTCCAACCCGCCACATCAAATAACACGTATAACATCAGGCAACTAATGCTCGTATTCATGGCGAGCAGAGCGAAATCCCACCAGGTTAACTTCATCCGATGTTTGAACGGATATGCCAGTGTAATGCCCAGATATAATGCAAACGTCACAATGGAATACAACATGCCAATCTTCTCACTTGGCGACAGCCATAATAGTATGAGCATAGACGGTGTGTTGAACAAGAAACTGATATAGTGCACCACCGGCCACCGTTTGCCAAATGATATGAATACAATAATGCCGTTTAAGAGCAGTAGGTAGATCATGGCTACATAGACAGCAGGGCCTTCAAGTCCGAACGAGAACATGTAGGAGAATAACGGAAGATATCCGCCTACCAGACCCAGTGAACAGATGGTCTTCGACTGGTATCTCAAGGACAACAATACGGAGATTGCCGATACCAATACAGACAGGGCAAGTCCCGTATATAACCCGATAATATGCAGTAAAAAGTAACTATAGAAGACGGACCCGAACAACACGGATATCCCACCGCCGAGTAGCCCCATTGCAAACGTCTGCTTTTTGCGCCGGAACAGCAACTCTCCACCAGCGAGCATCAGAGCACCAAGCAGGAAAAAGGCTCCGCTCTTCATCTCGTCATTAAACCAAGTTGAGTACGAGTATTGGAACGCTGCTCCAACCCCCAGAATGAGGAGCAGGATGGCTACTTTGTTGATCCAGCTCAGTCCAATCTTCATCTCCATGCGATTCTGCTTGATCCGGCGTTGAATGGTCTCTTCGCTCAATCCCTCCTCCGCCATCTGCTCATATCCACGCTCCATGTGCCCACGTAGAGTCTCTTCTCGCTCCCGTACGGCCCGCTTATGCGATTCAATGCGCTCATTCACCTCTGCCGCAAGGTAAGCAATCCTCTCCTTCACCTCGTGGGAATCCTCTTGCAACTCCTGTGCTGCCTGGTTGTACAGCGCGTTCAGATTGGATTTGGTTCGATGTTCATGGAATGCAATTCGATCATTATGTAACGCTGTTTTCCCTTGAAAATAGGTCTCCATCTTCTCCCGGGATACCCGGATCAGATTCAGCTTCTCATCCAGCATCTGTTCAGATAACGCCATGCGAAGACGTGCATTCTCTTCTTCCATCTTGCGCGAACGAAGTTCAAGCTGGCGCAGCTTGAGTTTGTGGACTTCATACTGTTCCTGTAACTGTTCATTCTGAACGATCAGGTCATCGGACTGGTATTCCTGGAGCAAGGCGTGATACTCCTTCGCCAGCTGCTTCTGCTGCTCCTGAACCTGTTGAAGCCGATCCTTAAACTCCTTCATGAGCTTCCTCCGTTGGTTGATGTTTAATCTTTTCCCTATATTTTACTATATGTATGCCATTCACTACAGCCCAAGCAACAAAAATAAAAAACATCAGCATTTCCGGTTTTTGCAATCAAAAACACAAGAACTGGCTGATGTTTTCTAAAATAGAAGTTAACTTCTATTTTAAGGGAATTAGTGAATTGCTTTAGGGATTGGTTTTTTCAAAAATACTCCGTAAGAGACGGCGCCCATGAGCAGCAGACCCGCTCCCAGCAAGAATACATTGTTGAAGCTGCCTGTTGTATCCAATATGTATCCGGTTACAATTGGAGCAAGCGCTGCGCCCAGAAATCCACCAAAGTTCTGGATGGCTCCAAGTGAAGCTACCTGTTCACCCGGCGCAATGTCTGCTGCCAGAGTCCAGATCACGCCTGATGGCAGTTGGGATGCGAAGTAACCTACAGACAGAAGCACAATGCTCACCACAGTACTGTCAATGAACGGAATGGGTGCTACCGAAGCCGCCGCCAGAATAGCGCCACCTACGATGGGAACTTTCCGCGAAGTGACCACATTGACTCCTTTTCGAATGAAAAAGTCCGAGATAAATCCACCTAACAGCACACCGATAATACCGGCTACGAACGGAATGGAGGCAATCCAGCCTGTCTCTTTCAACGTAAAGCCCTGCTCCTTCTCCAGATAGCTCGGCAGCCAAGTTAGGTATACCCAGATTGTGAACATGATGCCGAAATTACCGATAATCATAAACCAAGTGCTTTTATGCTTGAACAGCGATCCCCAGTTGGCTTTCGGTGCATCCGCAGCCGCTTTTGCGTTTAAGGTCTGCTCCGCAACTGCATCTGTTCCTTTGATCATCTGCTTTTCCGCAAAAGTAGGGTCACGATATACTTTGAGCCAGATGAGCATGATAATCAGACCGATTACGCCGACAAAGATAAACATGCCTCTCCACGTCATCGTTAACATCAGAACGGTCAATAGCGGCGGTGCAATCGCGTTGGCAATCTGTGAGCCTGTATTGATAATCGAAGTTGGTAATCCGCGCTCATTTTTCGCAAACCAGCGTTCGGTTACCTTCAGTCCAGAGGTGAAGAAGGGAGACTCGGACACACCGAGCAACATACGCATCGCATATAACAAAGAGTATGAATTCATAAATGCACTGAGTATGGTGGCGAGGGACCAAAGTCCTGAAGCCCAGGCAAACATCTTTCTGGGGCCAAACTTGTCAACCAACCATCCGGCTGGCAAATTCGCTAACGCATAAGGCCATAGGAAGGCAGACAACAGCAATCCCATCTGTGTGGAGGACAGCCCAAATTCGGCCGCAATGGTTGTATTCGCAATACTCAGATTGGATCGGTCCAAATAGTTAACCACTGCACCCAGCAGCAATAACAGAATAATTCCCCACCTTAATCCCACTTTTGGGGCTTGAGGTACCGAGGCAGGGGACGGTGATGTTTTTAAGGTTGCCATGTAAACTCACTCTCCTCAACATATATAAATATACTAAAATTATATATTATGAATAAATATGGTAATTAAAGGGCGTAGATAAGAATCACTGTCCTCTACTCTCAGACAGACCCTCTTTAAGTATGCGTTTTCAAAACGTATTATCCTTTCCCTGAATTTCAAAGGATACATCCGCTCCGCACCATGGGCGTTCACAACGATAGGCGTGAAGTCTGCCCTTTATCGCTGTGAACTTCACCTGCACGGCAATCCAACATGGATAAGAATAATCAGCGTGCCGCAGCTACGGCCTGTAAAAATTCCTCAGCGGCCTTGGTTACTCGCCCATAATCGCCAGTATCTTTTGCTGCTTTGGTGATGTAACTCCCCACGCCAACCCCGACACAACCGGCATCCAGCCATTCATGTACATTTTGCGGCGTCACTCCACCAGTAGGGGCAATCGCTGCCTGTGGCAGAGGGGCCGAGATCGCTTTGACATATTGCGGACCTACGGATTCCGCCGGGAACAGTTTGACAATATCCGCTCCCGCTTCAAGGCTCTCTACAATTTCCTTGGCCGTGAACGCACCACTGACAGTAACCGCCTGGTAGCGATTAGCTACCTTGATCATGTCTGGGTTGAGCTGAGGACTAACCAACATCTCTGCTCCGGCCAATATCGCTGCACGAGCCGTCTCACCATCCAGTATGGTGCCCGCGCCAATCAGAATGCCTTGGGACGCATATTTACGAGACAACACCTTGATTACATCCAAAGCTCCTGGAACACTCATCGTAATTTCGAGCGCCCGAATACCTCCAGCAATTGCCGCTTCTGCGACGGACAACGCTTCTTCTTCACTTTCGGAACGGATAATCAATACGATTCCGGTTTCAGCGATGATTTTCATGTTTTCTAGCTTTCTCCACATCCAAATAACCTCCTGATTCCCGTTGTACCTTTTATTGGGTTTGATTCAATTCGATTCACTCTTCTGTCCCGGGATACAGTCGATCACCGCTATAACCCAGTTGGCCTGAAAGCTTCCATGCAGCTTCCTTGACCAGTTTTACAATATTCTCTTCACGTTCTGGAGTCATATTGGAATACATGCTGGCAACACTGATTGCGGCGACGGGCTCATCCCACTGGTCATAGACAGCAGAGCCGATGCAATACATCTCCAGATGGTCCTCCCGGTCGTCAATCGAGTAGCCACGCTCACGAATCTCCTGCATATCTTGCAAAATATCAGGAATGGTTACTTTGGAGAAGGATGTACGCGAAGGGAGCTCACCGCTACCTACAATCTCCAGCACCTTGCCGATGGGGAGCGCTGCCAGCAAAGCTTTGCCGAGCCCTGTGGTGTGCATATATCTGCGGGAACCGAGTTTCGCTGTTGGTCGCATAACCGAATAACTCTCGGCCTTATCCAGATATACAATCCGGCCCTTATCCTCAATCCCGAGAAATGCAGTGCTTCCCGTCTGGCGATTGAGTTCTTGTAGCAGAGGTCTTGCCATATGGGGTATACCCATATTGGACAAGTACGCCATGCCTGTCTCAAACACAGCAATGCCTAGCCGATACGTTTTGAGACGAACATCATCCATTTCAATAAAACCCTTATGCAGCAAGGTCTGTACCAGTTCAAACCCGCTGCTCTTGGGTAAGCTCATTTGTTTGCATATTTCATTCAGTGTTAATGGAGCGCCACTTTTGGCAAATAGAACGAGTAAATCCGCGACTCGTTCAGCAGATTTATTCATGCGGATATTGTCCATATTGTCTCCTTCTAATCTTCGACGTCGAAGTTCGCATATGTGAACTTAATTCACATCACCGAACGATGCCCTCATTATAGATCAGCCGCACAGAAAATATCAACCGCTTTCTTAAAATTTTTTTTGCATACTATTTCTCCAAAAAGGATTGTATTTCAGTTGAAAACGGTATACTCTAATAGCAAATGTTCACTAATGCGAATGAGGTTCGTATATGCGAACTTTAATGAGCGCTATACTACCGTTCATATTCATACAATCTAAATATTATGTAGAGGAGGGACCGTCCATGAAACCTGTCCTGATTTTTTTGATTGGCTCTGCCGGTTCGGGCAAATCCACCATCGGCAAAAAGCTTGCTGCCGAGCACCACTTTTGTTATCTGGATAAAGATATTGTATGCAATACGTTTACAGGGAAGCTTCTGGAAGCACAAGGGTACTCCCCTCATGATCGCGACGGCAACACCTATTACCTCGACACCGTTATGGACCTCGAATATGAAACGTTGTTAAACGTGGCGAATGACAATCTTCAATTGGGTAGATCTGTCATCTTGGATGCACCTTTTGTCGGTTATTTTCGCGAAAGCGATTACATTAATCATCTGGTTGCCAAATATGAGTGGGAATCAGTCATACCCGTGGTGTTGAGGGTGGATGTGAACGTTGATGTTCTTCAACAACGCTTGAAAAGTCGCGGTCTGGAGAGAGACAGGTGGAAGCTGGATCACTGGGAGACGTTTGTACAGGGGATACAAGCCAATACATGCATGTGGGAGAATATCGAGGTCATTTCCGTGGACAACAGCTCAGATGAATTGGATCTCACACATCTGACCGCTTTACTGCCTATTTCCGCTGCCATGTCATCTTTAAAGTCCATATAACGGTAACGACTGAGGAAACTGGAGTCGAAGCAAGTTAACGCAGACCGTTATGCCATAAAAAAAGTACACGGAAAGCATAGTGCCTTCCGTGTACTTTGTTATATTCTATCGTAGCAGCAACCTTCTTCTGCTGCTTCTATTCTAGGTTTTATCCGCTGCGGCTGAATCGGTTGTCTCGGGTTCCACAATTTCGGTCGCATCCGGGTCCAGCCAACTGGCGATCATGCCACGCACATACTGCAGATCGTCCTCCGACAGATCGTAGTACCATGTGCCACTGCGCGTTGCACCCTCCCCCTTCAGCATGTAATTGCTGATCGTTGGTATGCTATCTTTCATATATAAGGACTCGGCAAATTTCACGATAAAGTCCGAGGTCATATTGGTTGTAAAATTCGATCCGGCAATCTGGATTACATCCGGGATCTTGGTCAGATTTTTGACCTCCAGCGCACGATTCATGAAGGCACTTAAAAAAATCCGGTGACGCATCGTCCGATTGAAATCGGAATCCTCCCGGTAACGCACATAACCAAGCGCTTCTTCGCCGCTATAAATCGGTTTATTCGCTTCAACAAACAGCTTCTCATGAATTTTGAGCTTGTTCTCAATATTCTTTTTGATCGGCAGTTCAACGCCGCCCACCGCATCAACAATATCCTTGAGCCCGTTAAAATTAATCGCGGCATAGAAATCCACTTTGTTCCCCAGCAAATTCTCCACCGTATCCATCGCCATCTTGGCTTCACCGTGGGCATAAGCTGAATTGATCTTTGACTTCACATCCCGGCCGACAATCTCGGTATAGGAATCACGTGGAATGGACAGCAGCAGCACTTTATTATCTTCTGGACGCACAACGGAATAGATGATGGTATCCGAACGGCTTGGTTCGTTATCTCGCTGGTCAATCCCTAGCAGCAACAATGAGAACGGTTCCGTATGTTCCACGACAGGGGCATCCTTATCGCCAGCTGGTACAAAGGAGTCATCCAAGGCTTCCCTCACCGTAGCTGAAGCGAACAAATTAAAGGCAAACACGACGAGTTGCTTTCGATAGATAAATCCGAGTCCTCCCAACACAAGCAGCACACTTAGGGTGATGATCAATGGTTTCTTCCATTTCTTCTTCGGGTTCTTCGGCTTCCGTCTTGTTAAATGTGCAGCACTGTTTTCCATCATATCTCCTTTAATAACGGGTTCTTAGATTCATTTAACTATATTAATAACACGTTTTCAATAGATTACGTTATAATCTGCATTACATAAATGTACATAAAGGGAGCGATGAATGATGGAATATCGACGTTTGGGCCATAGTGGTTTGCGTGTGTCGGCACTGGGGCTCGGCACCAATGCGTTTGGCAAACGCGCGGATGAAGCAGCTTCTACCCGCATTATTCATGCAGCGATGGATCATGGCATCAACTTTATCGATACCGCCAATATATACGCAGGCACGGAATCGGAACGCATCATTGGACAGGCCCTCACAGGTCGACGGGAAAACGCGGTGCTTGCTACCAAAGCCGGATTACCCCGGCATGATGGTCCTCATGGGCGGGGTTCCTCCCGCTACCATCTGCAACAAGAGCTGGAACATAGCCTGCGGCGCCTGCAAACGGATTATGTGGATCTGTACCAGATCCATACTTTTGATCCGCATACACCGCTGGATGAGACACTGCGCACATTGGATGATATGGTCACTTCCGGCAAAGTCCGTTACATCGGAGCCTCCAATTACGCAGCTTGGGAGCTGATGAAAGCTTTAGGCATCAGTGAACAGAAAGGTTATGTGCGCTACATCTCCACCCAAACCAGCTACTCCCTGGCAGACCGTACACCTGAGTTGGAACTGGTACCGATGTGTCTCGATCAGGGTGTAGGCATTATCCCTTATTTCCCGCTGGCAGGTGGTATTCTGACCGGTAAATATAACGGACAGACCAGTGTGCCTTCTGGTTCCAGAGCAGACACCGATCCGTCTTTCAACCGTTTCCTGCTGGAGCATAATATCCAACTGAGTGAACAAGTGAGTGCTAAAGCTGCCTCATATGGTTGCTCCCCGAGTGTGCTGTCACTCGCATGGCTGCTGACACGTCCAGCTGTATCCACAGTGATTGTGGGCGCTACACGCACCGAACAGCTGGAACATAATCTGGCTAGTCTGGACATGTCACTGCCCGATGAGCTGTTGGCCGATCTGGACCAGATCAGTGACTCTTTCCGTCGCCGCGAGCCGTTTGCGTCCTATCGAATCGATTGAGCAACCGAAATAGACCTCCCGACAAAATGAAGTCAGGAGGTCTATTTGTATTTTGCAAAGGTGTTATAATTATTAATAATCAGAAAATTTTCCAGTTCCACTACATTCTGTAGTTTAACAAATTAAAAAAAGATATATTACGGATCAACTCTCTGTTTTTTGGCGAAGAAACTCCTGCATGATCTCCAAATAATCTCCCTTACGTTCATCCAAAGTTTCGAAGAATGCCTTGTCCGATTCCTCGACCAGATGAATTCCCTCCACAGCCAATCGGGTTCCTTCTTCCGTTGTTGTGATAATATTGGCACGCGTATCTGTCTGATGACGAGCGCGGGTAATTAATCCCCTTTTTTCAAGCGCACGTAGAACCTGAGAAGTCACGTTAACATCCACCTTGGCAAACTGAGCAATTTGAACCTGAGTAACTCCTTTGCCTTCCTCATCGTGTTCATTGAGCCATAAACAGGCGTGCAATAATACAAATTGAGGTTGTGTCAGTTCGAGGGGCTCCAGCACCCTGCGTACTTCCTTTTGCCACATGGCTGTAACCTGCCATAACAGATATCCCGGACTTTCTTGTGCGTTTTTATACCGTGAGCTTGTCATCTCATACCTCCATGATGTGCGACCTTATGCAACAGAATATATACCCGTTAGTCAATGAAGTAAATCCATTATTCATATAACGATGATGGAAACATATCCGTTGCAACTCTGTGTGTTCTTTCTCAAAAAAATAATTAGCGTGCAGGGATAAACTGCTTCACCCATTGTCCGAATCCTTGCGGATTGCGGCTCTGTATAAGAATAGTTCCTTCTCCCCGGAACCGACATACCAGTCCTTCTCCACTTGTAACACTGGATAACCAGCCCTGTGAAGCTTTCTCAATACGGTAATCTACATAATGAGGCCATGCCACCAAATGGGCGTTATCCACGATCATTTCTTCACCTGCTGCCAGATTAATCGCATGGATGGCACCATAGGAAGACAGAAATACGGTTCCACGTCCACTGATCTCAATAATGAAGAAACCTTCTCCCGAAAAGAGACCTTTTTTCAGGTTTTGCATTTTGGTATTCACCTGAATGCCCTCGGTTCCTGCCAGAAATCCGTCTTTCTGCACATAGAGTGAATAGGAACCGTCCAATTCAACAGCTTCTACATCGCCCATGCTTGAAGGTGAGAGCAGAATCTCTGCCGATCCGCCCGCAGCCGTCAGTTCCTGAAAGAAAAACTTCTCCCCGCTCAGCATCCGACCGAACCCGGCAAACATCCCACCTTCTGCTGAACCCTTCAGTTCAACCGTAGGAGTCATAGATACCATCGCACCGCTCTCAGCCTTGAACCGCTCTCCCCGCTGCAAATGTACCTTGAGCATCGCAAAAGCACCATCATATAAAATCTCATAGTTCACGGTTGCACCAGCTCCCTATTGTCAGAGTTAAAATCATTGAGTCCATTATCTTCCAGAACTGCTGATTTGTCTCCGTATTCCTTCACAATATGTTGATCTCCCCAATTACAGAGCGCATTAAGAATCGGTTCAAGACTTCTCCCGTAATCACTCAATTCGTATTCTACTTTGGGAGGGACCTGATTATATACGATTCGGTTTACGATTCCGTCGTTTTCAAGCTCTCTCAGTTGCTGTGTTAACATTTTCTGTGTAATTGCGGGCATAATACGCTTGAGATCACTGGTTCGTCTTTTCCCATGTGTCAGATGACAGAGAATGACACATTTCCACTTGCCACCGATCACTTCTAGGGTAGCTTCAACCGAGATGTTATATTTTTTTCTAACCATAACTTGCTTCCTCCCTGATGAATTGAATTACATCCGAACATAAGCTGTATAGGCACCAAAAAGTACGTAGGGTACTAAAAAGTACGTACTGTTCATTGTATACCGAGTAATTCATAATAGCATTTGCCGGTACGTAAATCTACATTCGGGGGAGTGGAGCAAGAAATGTTACAAGAATCCAAACACAGCACATGGGCATTGCTTGCGCTGGCCATTAGTGCATTCGCGATCGGTACCACAGAGTTTATCAGCGTTGGGCTACTGCCCCTCATTGCAGATGACCTGGGCATTTCCGTAACTACTGCGGGACTGACCGTTACTTTATATGCATTAGGCGTTACCTTTGGGGCTCCTGTTCTGACCTCACTGACGTCTACCATATCACGCAAAACGCTATTGCTTGCCATCATGATTGTCTTCATTGCGGGTAACACGATGGCTGCACTATCGACGGGCATCACCATGTTACTCATTGCACGAGTAGTGTCCGCTCTGGCACACGGGGTGTTCATGTCCATAGGCTCCACGATCGCAGCCGATCTGGTGCCTGCCAACCGTAGGGCAGGTGCTATTGCCATCATGTTCTCCGGTCTAACCATTGCCACAGTAACCGGTGTACCTCTCGGTACACTCATCGGCCAACATTGGGGCTGGCGCGCTGCCTTTATCCTGATTGTTGTGGTTGGCATCATTGCAATGATCGGAAACCTGATACTCGTGCCATCCACGTTGAAGCGAGGAACACGGACAACATTTCGGGATCAGCTGAAGCTCGTTACAGGTGGACGCTTGCTACTTGCTTTTGCCATCACTGCTGTCGGGTACGGAGGAACATTTGTTGTCTTTACGTATCTGTCCCCGTTGTTGCATGATATTAGCGGTTATTCCGAGAAAACAGTAGCGTTCATTCTGTTGTTGTACGGAATAGCCATCGCTATTGGCAACATCATCGGCGGCAGAGCAGCCAATCGCAACCCGCTCAAGGCGCTCTTCTACATGTTCATCATTCAGACCATCATTCTCGGCGTGATGTACTTCACCGTCCCGTTTAAGTTGGCAGCACTGCTCACCATTATGGGTATGGGCCTGCTCGCCTTCATGAATGTACCTGGTCTTCAGATGTACGTTGTAACCTTGGCTGAACGATATGCACCACAGGCCAAGGATGTAGCCTCAGCCTTTAACATCGCCGCATTTAATGCAGGGATCGCTATAGGTGCCTATTTGGGTGGAGTGATCAATGACTCCATTGGTTTGATTCACACGACATGGGTCGGAGCCTTGATGGTTCTCGTAGCTGTAATCCTGACCGCTTGGGCTAAAATGCTGGAAAACAGGGATCAACATGCATCAGTCGAAATGGAGAAAGCTTCGTTCTAATTTCCATCCGACCATAGGTCTCACTCTATATTTATCAGTTCCAGCCTTCAAGGGGAACCGGTTTCACATGGTATTTTATTATACTATAATACGTTGAACCCAATTTGATCTACTATGATTTAATTTTGTATGATATAAAAACGGAAATTCAGCTTAATATGACTGATTTTTACACACTTTAAGGAGGAAATCTCATGACAACAGCTCAAATTGCACAACATTTACAATCCACAGTAACTCTGCATAACGGTGTTTCTATGCCTTGGTTCGGACTGGGTGTATTTAAGGTAGAAGAAGGATCTGAACTGATTGAGGCCGTGAAAAATGCGATTAAACATGGCTACCGCAGCATCGATACTGCTGCAATTTACGGCAATGAAGCCGGTGTGGGCCAAGCAATTGCAGAAGCTTTGCAAGAAAACAACCTGAAACGCGAAGAACTGTTTGTTACATCTAAACTATGGAATGCAGACCTCGGATATGAGGAGACACTTGCGGCTTTTGATACCACATTGGACAAACTGGGACTGGAATACCTTGACCTGTATCTGATTCACTGGCCTAAGGCAGGCAAATACAAAGCAGCCTGGAAAGCAATCGAGGAGCTGTATGCAGCCGGCCGTATTAAGGCCATCGGTGTGAGCAACTTCCAGATTCATCATCTCGAAGACCTGATGCAGGATGCCAAAGTGAAACCGATGATCAATCAGGTGGAATACCACCCTCACCTGACTCAGGTTGAGCTTAAAGCCTTCTGTGAGAAGCATGGTATCCAGCTTGAAGCTTGGTCGCCTCTAATGCAAGGTCAGCTGTTGGACAATCCAGTACTTACGGCGATTGCTTCAACCAAAGGCAAATCGGTTGCACAAGTAATCCTGCGTTGGGATCTGCAAAATGGAGTCATTACCATTCCGAAGTCGACCAAGGAAAACCGGATTATTGAGAATTCCTCTATCTTCGACTTTGAACTTTCAAATGAAGAGATCGATCAGATCAGTGCTCTGAACGAAGATGTACGTGTTGGACCTGATCCGGACAACTTCGATTTCTAAATAAAGAATGATACTCCAAAGCCTCCATACTCTTCGCATTAGCGGGGAGCCTGGAGGCTTTTGTTGATATTTTATAGCAATCGTTCTGTGCTTACCCTAGTTTCTCATGTGGCTGC
Organism: Paenibacillus sp. PAMC 26794; assembly: GCF_000316035.1. GTDB lineage: Bacteria > Bacillota > Bacilli > Paenibacillales > Paenibacillaceae > Paenibacillus. The sequence goes on along the minus strand of NZ_ANHX01000077.1, from coordinate 52,608 downwards.
CAACCATCGCTCCCGGATAACACCCGGGATATGGAGTATTCCACAGCTTCCTGCTCTGTCAGTAACTTGGCCCAAGGCACGCGACCCGAAGTATCTTCCGCCCCAGGTCCGGCGCTGTTATATTCAGCATACTGAACGGTCTGCTCTGCATCTGTCTTGTTCCAGTTGTGCCATCCCTCCCGCTTCACATGAGCACCAATCCAGCAGTTCAGAAAACAGACTTTGGCATGATGACGCCACGGTCTGCCCAGATACACCGACTGCGGCGGAGCATTGCTGGTCAGATCACAGTCCAGAAACACATAGCCGTAACGCACATCCTCCGGCGTAGAGGCTGCGGTAATCCAGCCGTTCACTTGTCCATCCGCAGCCTCCGCCTCAGTTAGACGATTCTTCGTAAAGATCTCGCAGCCCTTAAACACCACCGTAGCCGAACCAAAAATAAAATCGATATCACCTTCGATGTAACAGTCCTCGAAATACTGCCGCAGTTTGCGCCGCTCGGCACCATCGCGTGGTCCGCCAAAATAACTGCGATCCATGGGCTGCTCCGGCAGCGGGCCGGTGAAAATCGTATCCTGATGGCCCATAAAGCGACAACTGCGGAAGGCCGCGCGGTCTCCATCCACGTACACCGCCAAAGCCTGACCCACTACCTTTCCCGGCCCGGCTGAGTTAACAAAAGAAAGTCTCTCTGCTGTAAAATCGTCTGCTCCGATGAAGGCTGTATAGGAATAAAAGGTATGATACTGCGACCCATCCGGGAACTTCTTGAGCGCATAATCATCATATGTAATGACAGTATGCTCCGCCCCCTCACCGATCAGATGAATCATAGGCTTCTCAATATCCAGCTTCTCGTAATATACGCCTGCCTTAATTCGGATCGTGAAGCTTTCGGTTCCGTTGTCCGGAACGGCATCAATCGCGGCTTGAATAGTAGGATAATCCCCCGTCCCATCCAGAGCAACGGTATAATATCGCGTCGATTGATCCATATCTATATTCGGTGACATCTGCTTGCTCATGGCAATCGCTCCATTTCCAGCGCTGCCAGCAGAAGCGGAGCCACACCCATAAAGGAATCGCTTACAATTGCTTCGGTTACATAGTAGTTGTACGAGCCATCTCGATCCAGACTGAGCCCTGCGCCGTGACAGATCCCGTTCAGCTTCACACCGTCAGCCGTCTCCTCCATCAATCTGGAGGAAAGTCCCTGCCATCCTTTCTCCGCAGCAGCTCTGAAATGCGGCTCCAGATACCTCAGCCGCACACCCTTCGCAAGTGCATATACAAACATGCTCGACCCGGATGCTTCCAAATAGTTGCCTTTGCGGAAGCCCTGATCCAGCACCTGGAACCATAACCCGCTCTCCTGCTCCTGCACGCGTACCAAAGCATGACACATCCGTTCGAAGATACCAATGATGGTTCCGCGCTTTGGATGATTCACGGGGAAATGCTCCACGCTGTCTACAATCGCCATGGCATACCAGCCCATCGCCCGGCTCCAGAAGTGTGGCGAGCACCCTGTCGATGAATCTGCCCAGACCTGTTCCTTCGATTCATCCCAGCCATGATAGAGCAGCCCGGTCCGCGGATCACGGGTCTGGCGTTCGATCAGCAGAATCTGATGTGCAACTTCATCCCATAACTCGGGACGATGAAATGTCTTCGCATACTCGGACAGAAAGGGAGACGACATATACAGGCCGTCCAGCCACATCTGGAATGGATAGATTTTTTTGTGCCAGAAACCACCCTCCGACGTGCGGGGTTGCCCTGCGAGCTGTGCTGCCAGGAGATGCGCCGCTTCTGCGTAACGCTGATCTTCAGCACCATCCAGTAATGCAAACAGGTTTTTCCCCTGATTAATCTGATCCAGATTATATTCTTCCAAAGTATAGGTGCCAATAGAGCCGTCCGGCTGGATATACAGGTCCATATGTTTTTTCATAAAATCAACATACTCTTGCTTGCCATAATACTGCCCGGTTCGTGCCATCGCCATCAAGGTCATGCCTTCCACGTATGCCCATCGTCCCGAAGGGAACGCATGATAACCGTCCCCGTCACATTGCTGGATGATCGTTGCTGCAATTCGCTCAGACCAGGATAACTGTGTCTGTACCTGCATAAGCAATTCCTCCTTGAATGTTGTACTCACCTAATACATGTATGACTAACTGCCGTTGAATTTCGAAGGTTCAGCTTAGGCTGAATGACTACCGGAACGTCGACCTGTTCATCACGGATTAACGATACAATCAGCTCCGCTGCCTGCACGGCCAGTTCATCCAGAGACGGCCCAATCGTTGTCAAGGCCACTTCGGCATACTGCATATCCGGCAGATCATCATACCCGATTAACGAGATATCGCGTGGAACGCTGTAACCTGCCTCAAGCAAAGCCCGGAGCGCACCTCGGGTGACCAGGTTGTTCAGTCCAATAAAAGCTGTCGGCGAATCCGCCCCAAACGCATGATTACGTATGGCAAAATACCCGTCCTCCCAGGAGGAATACGCTGGCAGCACATGGTCTTCGTTAAAATCCAGACCCGTACGCTGCAACGCTTCCCGGTATCCCTCCAGCTTGACATGCTGGGAGTTGCCGATGAATCCGATTCGGCTGTGGCCCAGCGATTTTAGATGCTCCACTGCTTTGAACAGCCCTTCTTTGCGATCAATCTTGATGTAAGGAGAGTTCGGCGCTTCATCTGTACCCAGCACAAAACATGGCATGTTGAGTGTTGCGAACTTTTTCCAGAACATCTCCCGATTGTCCAGTGCATAGTCCCACAGAATACATCCGTCCACGCGCAGCTGGCTAAAGACATCCACGCCATCATCCGCCACAACCAGGATCATCTGATATCCCCGCTTCTTCAGCTCGGTGTGCAGACGACCGGAGATGTTCGAGAATAACGGATTGCTCAGCTCATCCAGCACAAAACCGATGATGTTGCTTCTGCCCGTGGAGAGCTGCCGGGCCAACATATTTTTCCGATACTGGTGTTTCTCCGCGACGGCAAGCACCTTCTGCTTCGTTGCCGGTTTGATTCGGGGATCATCATTCAGCGCCTTCGATACCGTGCTATAACTCACCCCCGCCAGTTTGGCAATGTCTTTAATGGTTATCAAAATCAATCAACACCTCTCATACGCCTAAAACCCTAATTTCCTATTTCTGTGCAGATTTATAACGATCATATTGTGCCTGTCTGCCCGCAATAACCTGCTCTATATTCATCTTCTTCAACGTCTCAATATAACTGTCAAACTGATCCAGACTGGCGTCCCCGCTAATAAACTTAAAGTTCATCTCTTCCACATATGTCGTGATGTCAGGCATCGCCATGCTTTCCACACTCGCTTCATCCGGCAGGGCATAGACAAACGGGAACGGTTCGCGCACATACGGCTCCAGTTCTTTATCCATCTTCGCATGCCAAGGGGCTACGACGGAATCAGCAGAATCGGTCGATTGGATGTTCGGCAGATTCACCGGACCAATGCCAAGCTTCTGGATGTATTCATTGTCCTTGCCTTTATCCGTGAATGTCTTCACGCCATTCTCTTCCGTATACGTGTCATCCTTGATGCCCCACGTATAGTACGTCTGTGCTTCCTCACTTACGGCATAGTCCAGGAAACGGAAAGCAAGTTCGGGATTTTTACTATCGCGTGTAATGCCAAAGATGCCACTCACTGGTGTACGTCCTACATAGAACTGATCCCCATGCGGTCCTTTCAGTGGTAAAATTCCTTTGATGATTGGCTCTTCCGGATTGTAATCCTTGAACAACGGACTGTAGACCATTGACATATACCAGCTAAAATTAAACGTTGCTCCCGTCACATCCTGAGAGATGCGCGACGTGACCTGATCACTCGTGGTACTCGCATAATCCACCCCAAGCAGACCTTCCTTGTACAGTCCGTTCAGATAGGTCAAGTACTCCTTGTAGGTAGGCTCATAATAGCTGAAATGTACTTTGCCCTGATCGTCTGCATAAAACTGGTTGGACAGATCAAGTCCAAATGCCGGGCCAAAGGCCATTGACACAAATTTCGCTTCCATGGAAAGCGGAATCTCATCAGCCTGCCCGTTGCCGTTCGGGTCATCAGTCTTGAACTTGCGCAGCATCGCCGTGAATTCATCCAGCGTGGTCGGCTCGCTTAATCCCAGCTTATCAAGCCAGCGTACATTAACCATAAATACCGGCATGTAGTTGCGGGTTAACGTCTGCTGCGGGATATAATACATTTTACCATCTGGCGTTGTTAAACTGGCTTTGACCGAAGGCGACTTTTCATATATTTTTTTGAGATTTACGCCGTACTTCTCCACCAGATCATTAATCGGAATGAACAGACCGCTGTTAATGTATTTCATCAGCTGATCCTGATCCGGCAGGTACACGATATCGGGCAGGCCGGTACCGGCAGCCAGCCTCGGATTTACGGCATCCGCGTAGTTCTGTGGCGGAATTAGATCCCAATCTACCGTCACACCGGCGTTGCCCTCGATTTTCTTAACGATGGCTGCGGTGGACAAGTCCACATTGGTCGTCCAAGCGTTGGTGCCGAGAATAGACAGCTTGGCATCCGGTTGATCCGTCACCGGCCCTGCTCCGGTATAATTGAAGGCTGGCTCCGAACTGGACGGGGTGCTCCCCGCATCGGTTCCCGCCCCTGTTCCGCCGCTACATCCCGCCAGGCTGATTGCCAGTATCGCTGCGATTACACTTTTTCTTCCTGCCCCTTTAAATCTCATCCATCATTCCTCCTTGGTATGAACCACTTTGAACTCCCTTGAATGACATGACACTTAAGTAAGTAAAGCTATCCTTTCACGGCTCCGAGGGTGATTCCCTTAACGAAGTACCGTTGGATAAACGGGTAGATCGTAACAATAGGTAGAATGCTGACCACAATGGATACATAACGAACCTGAAGGGAGGAGACCGCCAGCGCACCAGATGTCATCGTACCGCCCATCTTCTGCATCACTTCCGGCGAAGCCATGATCAGCACTCTTCGCAGGAACATCTGTAAGGGCTGCATATCCTGTTTGCCCAGATATAATAGGGCCGTGAAAAAGTTGTTCCAGTGGAATACCGCGTAGTACAGCGTGAGTACAGCCAGTGTTGGCTTGATGATCGGAACCGCCAGACGATACAGCATCGTCATCTCGTTGGCCCCGTCTATACTGGCACTTTCGAAAATTTCATTCGGAATACCTTCGAAGGCCGAGCGGCAGATCATGACGTTAAACGTAATCACCAGCACAGGCAGCACCATAACCCAGCGGGTGTTGTACAGCCCAAGCGAGGTAATCAGCATGTAGACCGGAATGAGTCCACCCGAGAAATACATGGTGAAGGCGATGAAGAAATTCAGCTTGCGGCGTAAGAAAAATTGCTGTCTGGATAATGGAAACGCGGCAAGACATGTTGCCACTATGTTCAACAGTGTGCCAACCACGGTGTACCAGAGGGTGTTGTAGAACGAAACCCATAACTCCTTATATTGCAGTACCATTTGGTAACCTGACAGGGTAAACCCAACGGGCCACAATACAACTTTTTGTTTCTCGATGGCATCCACCGAGCTGAATGAAATACTAATGACGTACAGAAAGGGATACAACGTGACAACAACCGCCAGTATGGTCAGCAGGTAGACACATCCGTAGAACAAACGGTCACTTCTCGATTTTTGCATACAGATCTCCTTTGGTCCGGGTTATAGTCTTACCAGAGTGACATCTTGGTCAGGCGGCGGGTCATGGAATTGGCAGCAAACACAAGGACAAAGGTGATAATGGAGTTGAACAAGCCGACCGCTGTGGCGAAGCCGTAATTCTGACCCTCAATCCCCATCCGGTATACATAGGTGGACAAGACATCAGCCGTTTCGTAGGTGGCTCCGTTGTAGAGCAGATATACTTTCTCGAAACCTACACTCATAATGCCGCCAAGCGACAGAAGCAGAAGAATGACAATGGTTGGTTTGATACTGGGAAGGGTCAGGTGCCATAGCTCCTGGAATTTGTTGACGCCATCAATTTTGCCGGAATCATACATCTCGGGGTCGATCCCCATAATGGCCGCAATGTAGATGATGGAGCTGAAGCCAAAGCTCTGCCAGATGTCGGAACTTGTGAAGATGGTACGGAACCAGCTCGCATCCATCATGAAGTTCACTTTTTCCATGCCAAGACTCGCGATGAGGGTGTTCACAATACCGTCTGTTGGTGACAGAAAGTTAATAATCATGCCGGCTACAACAACAGTGGAGATGAAGTGAGGAAGGTACGTAACGGTCTGGGCAAATCGCTTGAATGTGCGGTTCTTGATCTCCACGATGCAGACAGCGAATAAAATTGGAATGGAGAAACCAAACAGGAGTGGCAGGAAGGCGAGCAAAAATGTGTTACGCAGCAGTCGCCAGAAGTAAATGGAATTCACGAACTGTTCGAACCAGCGCAGTCCCACCCATTCCCCGCTGAGCATGCCCTGACCTGGCAAGAAATTACGAAATGCCAACAGCACGCCAGGCATCGGAAGGTACATGAAGATGAGGTAATACAGAAAGATAGGCGAAAACATCAGTAGCAAATACTTATCCCGTCTGATCAGGCCGAACAGCGTGGACATGCGTTTTTTCAACGTGAAGCACTCCCCTTCGCTACATAATTACAACGTTTGAATTTTTGAATAAATAAGAACTGTCATTTCACTGACGTATTTGTTATTCATCTCATTCACATTTTGTAACAACCTATATTATTATACGTACTAACGAGATAATCACTTGAAATAGTCCTCCTTACACCGTATTTATTTCTTTTTAATACTTGTCATAACCATAATTACAACGTTGTAATTTTAACTTAAATGTATACGCTTACATAAACTTTTTCCCATCTTAGCAAAGTCTTCAATGTTTGGCAACAACAAAAAATCAGTGGCATGTTATAACATGCTGAATACAGTCTCGCATACGCGAGACTGCCCGTTAAAATCTACACATGATTCCGATATTCCATCGGTGTCATAACATACACTCGCTGAAAGGCTCTGTAAAACTGACTGACGCTGGAAAATCCCAGTTCATAACTGATTGTGGTCACTGAATCCGTTGTATGGCGGAGCCTCCTCGACGCTTCTTCTACGCGCAAATTCAGCAGATATTGATACGGTGTTGTTCCCGTAAGAGCCTTGAAAGAACGCATAAAATGATACCGGCTCTGATGTGCAACCATCGCCATCGAATCAATATCCATTGGGCTTGTATAGGCACTGTGAATGTAATCCAGCACTCGTTGGAGATGAGGGTCCATGAATGTACTGGGATTTACAGTCCTTTTTCCATTTTCCTGCCCCGTCAACATACGTCTTAGATACGTCTCGATCGCCATTTCTGTTTCCTGCACTTGCAGCATTTCGGCCACATCATCTAACAAAATGGAATTCCAGCTTCGAAACAGACCGCTGATCTCAGCAGGATCAAATGTCTGGGTAGGTCGAAACTCAGCTCGTCCCCCACTTAACTCCGCACCTTCGAAACTGCCTAATGGCGGTTTACGGAACTTGATCACAATGACAGCCGAATCCGACCCTATCTCAAAATAATGCTCAGTCTGGGGATGAGCAATAATCCCTATGCCTGCTTTTAGCGGGTATGCATGCCGTTCCTGTACCAGATGACATTGACCTCTGACCGGCAGCGTTAGCTGATACCAGTCGTCATGTACATGCGGCTCATTCGCGAACCCTCCGGTAGCTTTCCATAATTCCAACCCATTTAGCGTCATGTTTAATTCCATCGTTTGCTCACCTGCTGACATTATAGCAAATCGTGCTCACTTTCCAAGCACTTTTCACAAAGACATGATCTACCCCCATCTTTTATCATAGAAAAAAATAATTCGAGGTGATCTCCCATGGCTCAGGCCGCTTTAAGCAAAATGCAAATCAACTCCTCCGCCAATTGGGCACTCGCCGGAGTCAGCTTCGCCCATCTGCTGAATGATGCGATGCAGACGGTGGTTCCGTCTGCTTTCCCGCTATTCCAGCAGACCATGCAGCTCAGTTTCGCCCAGATGGGCTGGATTGCCTTCACCCTGAATATTACCGCATCCGTCCTTCAGCCACTGGTCGGTTATATGTCAGACCGCAAGCCCATGCCGATCCTGCTTCCCGGAGGTATGTTATTCTCCCTGATCGGTGTTCTCGGCTTAGCCTTGTCTTCCGAGTTATGGATGCTGCTTGTTTCGGCAGCATTGATTGGCATAGGCTCATCCATCCTGCACCCCGAATCCTCACGTGTGGCTCATATGGCAGCCGGCCGTGGACGAGGAATGGCGCAGTCAATCTTCCAGGTGGGAGGCAACACAGGACAGGCCATTGCTCCATTACTGGTCGCCTTCATCCTGCTGCCACATGGGCAGCGTAGTTTTCTATGGCTGATGGGCTTTGCCCTGATCGGCATCTTCATTCAGTCTTTTGTCAGTCGTTGGTACAGAGACAAGCTTGCCGAGACTCGCATCCGTCAGCAACGCCCTCTAAAATCAAGCGGCGCAGGGCCAGCAGCTCGGCCTGTGAGTAGGGGATTCATCGCTTTTACAATGGGAATTCTCATCCTGCTGCTGTTCTCCAAATTCGTATATATTGCAGGCATGACCGGGTATTACGCCTTCTATTACGCCGATGCATATGACTTGCCTCTCTCCCAGGCACAGATTTGTCTGTTTATTTTGCAATTTGCAGGCATGGTCGGAACCTTGCTCGGCGGCCCACTCGCTGACCGCTACGGACGCAAACCGATGATCTGGTTCTCCATTGCAGGCACTGCACCGTTTTCCCTACTGCTACCTTATGCGGGACCCGTCCTGTCGATGGTGTTGTGCGGAATGATTGGACTAATCCTGATGTCCGGCTTCAGCGTCATCATTGTTTATGCACAGGAATTGCTTCCTCGTCATATTGGAACGGTATCCGGATTGTTTTTTGGCCTGTCGTTCGGAATGGCTGGACTTGGCTCGGTTGTGCTAGGTTCCTTAATTGACGTGACCAGCATTTCGTTTGTTATCAAGTTATGTTCGTTTTTGCCACTGCTTGGTGTGTGTGCTGTATTTCTACGCAAGGACCAACCCAGAACAGCGTGATAACCATTGAAACCTCACTGATTTTGTGACTACAATACACCTAGGACACTCGAGGATAACAGAAGGAAGGAATAACGTGTCACCCATCATACCGAGGAAATATTGCCTGTCTTTAGTCACAGCCTCCTGCTTCGCCGGGGTGAAATAGTCAACAGTGGATTAACTAGCGAGCTAATGAACACAGAAGTGCTTAGCGACTTCTTCGAGGCACCTGTGGAAGTTGATCGGCATAAAGAACGTGTCTATGTCAGAGCTGCGGCGGATTCATAAGCGCAGGGTTATACACAGCAAACGTAACATAGGTGAAGAAACATAACAGTAAAAGCCCAATATCTTATCCACATGTGGATAGATTTTGGGCCTTTTTCTCCTATATCTAGTGTTATCCACCGTTTTCTGTGTAGAACTTTCTAATTTATGAGTATAACTTTACGGTTACATCTTTTTATCTATACGTTTTACCACTATCCTATTTCCGCACACCTAAAAACAGAAACAGTGGAATGCGTTGCCTGCGCAGATAGGTTTCCTCGTTTACAAAATAAGCACGTTGTGGTGCTGACTCGCGCAAATGTTCTACACGGAACCCTGCCCGCTGCAATGCCATGAAATACGATTCAATGGAACGATGCATCTTTTTCACAGAACCGCCCAGCCACTGCTGCTCCCGATATCCTTCTACAAAATACTGATCAACCACCCAATCCGTTCGAGTCCCGGAGGGTTGCAGTGTGGACGTGATCACAGGATGTTCTACCGAGAATACAAATGTCCCATTCTCTTTCAAAGTATTGTATATATTGCAGAACAGGCTCTCCACATCCTCAATATAGTGAACAGCCAGTCTTGATATCACCAGATCGTATACTCCGGCTGGATAGGTCCAGTCTTCCATGAACGCTTGCTCAATCCGGGCATTCAATCCTTTTACCGATTCGTTAGCTACCTGAATCATATTCACAGAACCTTCAATCCCCATATACGTCGCACCTTCGCGCTCCTGATTCAGCAATTCTGCGGCGAACCTTGCATCTCCACAACCAAGGTCCAGTATATTCTTGCCAGCAACATCTCCAATCAACTCCAGCATCACAGGCTTCTCCAATGTATCATTGGCGTTCTCCTGCCACTTCCGACGTTCCATATACTTCTCGAAATTCGCCTGATCATCGTAAAAGTCCGATCCTCTGTCCTTCATTCCGTGACCCTCCATTTCGGATAAGCATACTTCCTATTTACAGCCTGTAAGAGTATACAGAATATGGATGGGTCTGGCTATAACAAAAAGGCTGTTTACTGATATTGACCAGCAAATAGCCCTTCTTCCTTACACTTAACCTATTTTTCGCCGCTTAGCCAAAACGTTCTGTTTTGTACCATTTGCTTTCGCGTTTCCGAATTTTGTCCATAATCAAGGAGTAAAATGCCTTGATCGAGATCAGGATGAACAGCTGTGCATACGTGAAGTAGGACACGCAGGCATAGATGAAATTACGGGTATTGCTCTGTCCAATATCTGCGGCAAGTGCCAGGTTGATCTGTAACACATAAATAAAGTACATGAGCGCCCAACCAATGACCAGAAACACATACGCATCACCGGCAAACTGAAACGGTGAACTTACATCTGGTTTAAATATGGCAATGACCTGATAGACCAGATTCACGAGAAATATAATATCCGATACAATGATCGCAAGCATAAACCAGAAATAACTGACGGCATAATAGATGACCAGCAACTTATTACGCCAACTGGAGCGGTTAAACAGGTTATGGATATTATCCAGTACGACCTGGTAGTTCCCCTTGGCCCAGCGTTCGCGCTGCTTCATGTATACACGAAGCTGCTCTGGCTCTTGCTGATAGGCTTCCGCTTGCGGCGCAAGTGCCACAAACTGTCCGCGATTCAAAATCTCAAATGATAGTGCCGTATCTTCTGTAATCGCTGTCACATCCCATCCACCAATGTCCCGGATCAACTCGGTTTTGATAATATAATTCGTGCCCGGGATGGAACCCAGCTGGAACAATTCCCACAGACCCGTGTGATACACACGTTGCGAAGTAATGATCTCCAGATTGATGCATTTGGAGAGGAAATTCTGTCCTCTGTTGCGTGCTTTGTTTCTGCCAAAAACCACGCCATATTGTTCAGGGTTCTCAAGCGATTTTTGGGTCAAAAACATTAATGCATTCCGTTCAGGTGCGGCATCTGCATCGAAGATACAGATCCAATCACCCGTGGCTATGTCCAGTCCGTCATTTAATGCCCCGGACTTGCCACCTGTTCCTTTTCGCTCCATTACCGTCACATTGCGATGCCTATAACTGGTCTGACTGAGGAATGATCTCAGCTTCTCTGCGGTATCATCTGTACAGTTATCCGCGATCACGATGACCTGAACTTTATCCTCCGGATAATTCAGGCACAGAATGTGCTCTACCGTCGCAACAATGACCAGACCCTCGTTATGCGCAGGTACCATGACCGTGACTGTTGGATAATGATCCATATTTTCAGGGATCTGAATCCCTTTTTTGTCCTGTTTATTAATAAAACGAATCGCGCCCGCCATGATAACAATCGACTCGAATACGGCAATCCAGATGCTGAATATCGATAACAGCAGAATAAAATCAGTCAATTCATTTCCTCCGATCGTACTTGCGATTGACTTTTGACCGAAAAAGAAGGGTAGCAATCGTTAGTAAAACGGTACATACGGCAAATATACAACTGACAGCGATACAGACAGGGATGAACCAGGACATATAATCCACAGCAAATCTCTCCTTCCTGTTCGTTAGATATATTCACCAATGAGATCCGTCTCTGTGTTCCGTTCCAGCGCCGCAATAACTGCATCGATATCCTTATACTTACTGAATTGTTCCTTGTGGAATACCAGCGCACCAGTTCGAATAACCGTCTGCAATTCATTTCCCCTTTTATCGATGATCTGCAGATCCATCATGGCTTTTTTGATCCGTTGTTTCAGAATGGGCATATACTCCGCATTGGTCATCGGGCAGATAATGACAAACCTTCCCCGATCCACAAAAAATTTATAATCCTCAAACCGGATCTGCTTCTGTATGGTAGTGGATAGTTCAAGAAGGAACTGTGCATAGCGCACGGAACCGAGTGATTCCAACACCAACGGCAAAAACTCGATCTTGAACATCGCCATGCTGAATCCATATTGCTCCGAATAACGTCTGGCCAGATTACTTTGCTTAACAAGTGTGTCCGCAAGGGCACCCTTATTACCCAGGGAGGTGTCCAGATCAATCTCCGGATTACGCCCCTTAAGCTCCTGCAGACGCTCTATGACACGCGCTTTACGCACAAGACTTGCCTTAATAAAGGCAGCCACAACCGCATTAGCCGGAATGAGCAACCACCATGAGAACGTAAGCACATTGACATCCGCGTAAGTAACAAGCCATACAAAATAAGCGACCAGATATATAAATCCGAGGACGACAGACACTCCGACAGGTATCACAAAACCCAGAATCAGCGCTCCAAGCGACACGATGCTAAACACAAAATCCTGTGTGGTATAGCTCTGATTCATATAAATTTTAAGATAGACAGCCAGCTGCTGAATCACGGCTAATCCGATCAAACTGGCATATCCCCATGCAATACGACGGATGGGTGCTTTATTCCTCATCATAGGTTTATTCTCTCCAGTAGATTACTTCTTAAGTGAATTTTGTAATGCAGTCTCTCCAAGCAGAGGAAAAAGATTATCAAACAAATGTGTGTTTCCACTAAATACATATCCACCTCGATAACGAGATTCCTGACCACGTAACGTAATCATATGGTTATACAACTGTTTGGCCCATTTCGGATCACCCGAACGTACAGCGAGTAAGATGGCGAGGCCATATACCGAGGAAGATTCATAAGAGACGGCAGGTGTGCGCCATTCTCGCTTATACTGTCCGGGCAGCTTATGCCGGGTGTTGAACTCCTTTTTCAAAAAAGAAATGAGCTTGTCCGGTTTGCGGTCGGTCACGGTTAGATGATTCGCCACGATCAACTGGTCGATCAGATTCACCTTATCATCATACGTATATTTTTTACGGACTACATCGAAGGTCTTCGGATAGAACAATCCATCTTCAGGCATTTTCTTCAGCAACGATTCGTACTTGGCATAGGTTCCCGGTTCCACCATCTGATGTTTTTCCATCAATTGAAGAGACGGGAGATCAACATAAACCAGGCTTAACGTATCTGTGGAGTGACCACTCGCAAAATCATGAAAATCAACATAATAGCCTTTTTTCTGAACCGATTGTGAAAGTGTACGGGATATTTCCGAAGCAGTTTTCAGTTTGGCTTCTCTTCCTTGTTCCCATTGATCTGCTGCCTTTAATAAAGCACCGACAATTCGAAAATCATCGCCAAGCGCATTGGTGGTCACTTGAGATTTACCTTCGGCATCCAGCTTCCAGGCAATATATTTTTGCGGCATGAGGAAATAGGTCGTCAGCAGTTTATAGCTTTCCTCGAATAACGCCTGATCATTCTTGGCTACAGCATATTGCATCCAAAGACCAAGTGACTCAGATAAAGCCTCTCTGCCTGCTACGATGTCCGCTCTCTCTGAGGTAGCATCTTGCAAATAGGTCGCAAGTGTACCATTGGGATTGGTCATATGATCTTGGACAAAGGATACCGTAGGGGATTCATTCATCACGAACCGCTCCTTCGCAAAAATAATTAACGCTGCCGTGATACCGACTGCCAATATGATCCACCACGTTAGCCTTTTCCGGTTCACCCGTTTCATGACTCCCTCCTGTACTGATGCTGCTCTGGCATAATGGCTCTTCTCCTTTAGATAGGTTCGGCTAGAGTCTGGGATGCAGGGGTCAAGGATCGTTCCTCTGTTCATTCCGAAATATCCATGTAGGGTCGCCGTCCACCCTTTTTGACAAATTTCCAGTCCACCTCGATATTATGCCGCATTCGACGGAGAAGCATGACCGCGGTCTCGATCTCTTCATCCGTCAAACCGTCCAGTGTCACCTGATCGGAATGAACGCCCTCTTTACGAATAAATTGCCACGCTTCAAGCCCTGCCTCTGTTGGATATAACAACTTGTTCTTCTTATTATCTATTGCCGATTGTTTGACAATAAATCCATCGGATTCAAGTTTGCTAATAGCTCTGGCCGCCGTCGTGCGATCCACTTTGATCAGTTCAGCAAGCTGATTCGGAATAATGCCCGGATTCTCACAGATTCGATACAGATATAGATATTGTCCACGGGACAGGTTCAGATGCTGAAACTCGACATTACTGATTGAATCCAGACAGCGGGCAATCATACCAATTTCACGCAGCACTTCTTTTTTTTCAGTCAACACATTCACGCCCCTATAAAATTGTTGCATTCGCAACATAATTGATGGTATAACTACTGTTGAAAAGAACGAAATTCGTTCCAACTTCCTGTTATGTACCAGTTTATCACGTCAGGATAACATTACGATCACCCAAAGGAGCAACATTCATGAATACAACGATTGTTGAAGTTAATAATCAGGAATTGCTCGATGCCTGCTTCGCTATTCGCACCGCTATTTTCGTCGAAGAACAAGGCGTGCCAGCAGCGGATGAATTCGATGCTTATGATACATTAGACGCGGAGGCGCGCCACATTCTGCTCTACGTAGACGGTGTACCTGCTGCCTCCTCCAGACTGCGCATTGTGGAACAAGTCGCCAAATTGGAGCGGATCTGTGTCATGCTCGATTACCGCAAACACGGCCTGGGCCGTGTGCTGATCGACAAGCTGGAGCAGATGGCTGTTGCTGATGGTCTTGAGAAAGCCAAGCTGCACGCACAGGTACAAGCTTCCGGGTTCTACGAACGACTCGGATATGCACCCGCGTCGGAAGTATTTATGGAAGACGGCATTCCCCATCTGCTGATGACCAAAAAACTGAAATAATGACATTCCAAAAAACGCCTCCGTTATCACTTCTCAGTGATATACAGAGGCGTTTTGCATTCAGGCAACACATTCATTAGTGACTCAACAACGGTAAATGGCACGTGCAGACTCTGATTATAACAACTAAGTATACTAACTTACTTGCCAGATCCGCATTGTATCTTATCCCAGTGCCAGACGGTCTGGCTCGGATTCGGCAGCGTTGTTCTTCATTTGTTTGCTGCGCAACTGTCCGCAGGCAGCATCGATATCCGTACCATGTTCCATACGTACAGTGGAGTTGATGTTGTTCTTTTTGAGCGTATCATAGAAGCCCAGAATCGATTCTTCTGTACTCCGTTGATACTGACTGTGCTCATCCACCGGGTTATATGGGATCAGGTTCACACTGACCATACTTCTGCGACTGGACAACAGTTCAGCAAGCTCCGCGGCATGCTCACGCTGATCATTAACATCACGTAGCAGGATGTACTCAAACATGATGCGTTTGTTCGTTGTAGCCAGATAATAATCCACTGCATCCATCAATTGCTCAATCGGGAAAGCCCGGTTGATCTTCATGATGTGTGTACGCAGTTCATTATTCGGTGCATGCAGAGAGATCGCCAGGTTAACCTGCAGACTGCTGTCTGCAAATTCCTTGATTTTGTCCGGAAGGCCACTCGTGGACACAGTAATCCGTTTGGCCGCCAGGGCCAGTCCTTTGCGATCCTTGATAACTTCGATGAAATCACTCATGTGCTGGAAGTTATCGAACGGTTCGCCAATACCCATCACAACCACGTTCGTTACCCGTTCGTCTTGACCCGCTGCATCCAGATGTCGCTGTACGTGCATAATCTGCTCCACAATCTCTCCAGCAGTCAGGTCACGGCTCTTCTTGATCAATCCGCTCGCACAGAAACTACAGCCAATATTACAGCCAACTTGTGTGGTCACACATACGGTAAGTCCGTATTTTTGTCGCATTAATACCGTCTCAATCAGGTTACCGTCCTGCATCCGAAGCAGAAATTTCACGGTACCATCTGCCGATTCCTGCTTCACATGTTCGCTCAGCGAGTTCATTGTGAAATGCTCAGAGAGAACGTCCAGACATTCTTGACGGACATCGGTCATTGCCGGAAAATCGTGTACACGCTCGTGATATAACCATTCCCAAATCCGGGATGCACGGGATTTTTTCTGCCCATGCTCCGGTAGCCAGGAACGTAATTGCTCTAATGTTAATCCATATATGGATGATTTGTTCATTGTATAATCCTCTTTTCGCAAGAAAGCATATGGCTTATCGGTCCTACCCAAAAAACCTCTACTCCGTATTGTCCCAAAATTGACGAGGGAAAACAAGGGCTTTTGCATTTCTTCCAAGAGGTTTTATCCTTGGTAAATCTGCACAACAGACCATATTTAACCCTATCGGGCCTTCACCATTAGAAGTGAATGATACCGGATGTGTGCAGTAGAACCAGCAGAACCAGGATCGGAGCCACGTAACGCAGCATGAACAGCCACACCCGGAACCATCCGGAACGCAGGCCGGAAGCTTCAGCAGCCGTTTTCCAGAAGTATCCGGCAAAAATCGTCACAAGCAGTCCACCCACAGGCAACAGGATGTTGGATGCTACAAAGTCCATCCAGTCGAACACACTCTTCGACCCAATCGTCCATTCAGGCAGCAAGCCGAGCGACAATACCGAAGGAAGTCCCACGATGAAGACCGCGAGCGCAATAACCCATACCGCACGGCTTCGACTCCATGACAAGCGTTCCATGAAATATTTCACCGGAACTTCCAGCAAGGATACTGCTGACGTCAATGCCGCAATAGCCAGCAGGATGAAGAACAGTCCACCAAACAAGAAGCCAAGCGGCATCGCCGAGAAGGCCGCCGGAAGTGCCACGAAGATCAGTGACGGTCCTTGGTCTGGTGCAATACCAAACGAGAATGTCGTTGGGAAGATGATCAGACCAGCAATGAATGCATAGATCAGGTCACCCGCACCGACGGCGACCGTTGCCGCACCGAGGGATTGATTTTTATCCACATACGAACCGTAGGTTACAAGAATACCCATCCCGAGTGACAGGGAGAAGAAGGCATGTCCGAGCGCAACCAGTGCGGATTCGGTTGTCAGTTGCGAGAAGTCCGGGTTCAGGAAAAAGGATACACCCGCACCTGCACCCGGCAATGTAACTGCACGGATCATCAGGATAATAAGCAGCACCAACATCGCTGGAATCAGTACCTTGTTGAACTTTTCGATTCCGTTGGATACTCCTTTGGCTACAATCCAGCCTGTAATTAGAACCGCAACCAGTTGCCATACAATCGGCATATAGCCACCTATGAAGGAGTCGAACTGTCCGGCATAATCCGGATTGTTAAACAATGTGCCACTGAATGACGTAATTGCATATTGCAAGGTCCAGCCTGCAATAATGACATAAAAGGACAGGATGATAAACGGCGTCAGTACTTGCAGCAAGCCGGCTGCGAGCCAGCCCTTATGTCCACCTGCTTTGATAAAAGCCGTAGCTGCACTACCTCTGCCACTGCGACCAATCGCGAGTTCAGCCAGAAGCACTGGCAGACCGATGAGCAGCAAACAGACGATGAAGAGCAGGAAAAACGCAGCCCCTCCGTTCTCACCCGTAATGTACGGGAATTTCCACATGTTGCCCAGACCAACCGAACTACCAATGGCTGCCAGGATAAATCCAGCTTGGGAGAAGCGTTCTCCTTTGCCAGCATTGTCTTGATCCAGATTAGGCTTACTAAAATTCATCGTATCTACTCCATCACTTTAAAGTTTTCCGTAATTATATACTACTCACCTTGTCAGGTCATTCGAAATTCGAAATTTGTCGAAATGTTATTTATTTACATAAAAATACACACTAAAATCTTTATCTCATAAGTTCCTTAAACACAGTATGTGATAAAGTCCGTTAGTCCAACCGTATGAAGTTTCAACAAATCGTTTCAACAAATCCATATTCCCAACCGTTCAAAGCCCAATAGAATCAAAAAGAGGTGTCCCCTCAGCCACTTGGATGACTGCGGAGCACCTCTTATTTTGAATTACACTTTAATTTGAAGTAACTCGTACTTGATAACGCCCATCGGAGCATTGACATGAATGACGCTGCCCACTTCTTTGCCCATTATCTCCTTGCCCAGCGGGCTCTCGTACGAAATTTTATTATCCGCAACATCGGCCTCGGCAGGACCAACCACTTTATATTCAATCTTCTCGGCGAACTCAATGTCATTAAGCAACACCGTCGATCCAATGCTCACTTTGTTGGAGTCTATATTGTCTGAAGAGATGACTCTTGCTTTTGTCAGCATCTTCTCCAGAATCAAAATCCGGGTCTCCATAAAGGCCTGATCATCTTTGGCTGAATGATACTCACTATTTTCCTTCAGGTCACCGTAACTGATCGCAAGTTTTAGACGCGCAGCCAGTTCCTTACGCTTCACCGACTTCAAATCCCTCAGTTCGTCCTCCAGCTTTTCCAAGCCTTCCTGTGTCAAAATCACTTCATCATTAGCCATTTTTCCATCTCCTAATCCTGCTATCTATCTATATTCTAACCTATATCCACTCCAAAGGGTTAGCATACCCCGGAAAAAGTAATAGCTCATCCATATATTGTATTTTGATTGCATCAAAACAATGTTTAACTCTTGCGATGATTTTAAAGGCTTTGTTCAATAATTGTACCGTTACAATCTGCTCAACTGATGATGTTGTTTTCATCCGTTCACTTTTACAATGAACTCAGGGCAGCAGAAGTTTATAACTACCACATGCAGCCCACTATATGACGTGAGGTGATAAGAATGATTGAACTATTGAATACAGCTGAAATACAGGCCTATCTGAAACGGATCGGCATTGATGTTATAAAGAAACCTACACTGGAATTCTTATTTGAACTCCAGCGAGCACATGTCCAATATTTATCCTGGCAAACGGTCGATATTTTTGCTGGTCGTCCTGCGGGAATCAGTCTTCAAGAATCGATTCAACTTATAGTACAGGGACGCAGCGGCTACTGCTTTCATCTAAATGGTGCATTTAGTGTTCTTCTCCACTCGCTGGGTTATACGGTTGATTGGCATCGCGGGGGAGTACAGCCTCATGGGGAACAACCCCGTGTGAATTCATTCCATCTCGGTCTATCTGTGCTTCTGCCGGATGCTGACCCGACAGTTGAGCGCTGGATTGTAGATGTAGGTCTCGGCGGAATGCCCTTTGAACCTCTGCCACTTCGTTATGGAACCTATGGTTCAGCTCCGTTCACGTACCAATTGATACCATCATCTGTTGTGGCTGGGGGATGGCGGCTTGAGTACGAGCCGATTGGGCCCAGTGAAGGAGTCGACTATGCTCCCGAGGTAGTCCACGATCTGGGGGAGTTCATTCCCAAACATGAATTCTACAGTCGGGCGGCCGAATCACCTTGGCATAACGTATTTTTACTTCGTCAGCGGGATGAGATCCGCAGTCATGAATTACGTGGATGTATGCTCCGAACACATGATATCGAAGGAATCCAGAAAACGGAGATCCGGAATTATACCGAGTGGCGTAACGTATTAACTGAAATATTCCATGAACCCTTGGTGAATTACAGCGAACTGGAATGTCAAGATATGTGGGAGCGAGTGCAGGCTGCACATATAGAATGGAAACGAGTACAGGAAGCATGAAGAGGAAGATGCAGAACCCGAGCCCTTAACATGAAAAACGAGACAACCGGCTTGCTTGTTAGGGGCATCCGTATAGTGATGATTTGGGAGGAAGAGTTGAGGGGACGTTCCATATAAAGGAAAGTTACTGATCCGCGCCGAATATGTCCTCAGGTGATTAATGATGATAACTATTCGTGTACTCCAAGTTCCAGAAGTATTGCCCGAGGCGAACTGGAACCAATTGCTGTCGCAAGTTTCTGCCGAGCGACGTGCTCAGGCTTCGCGTTTTGTGCGTCAGGCTGACGCGTATCGCTCCGTGCTGGGCGAGATATTGACTCGTGTGACTTTGAGCAAGTTAACTGGACTAAGACCTGCTGAACTTTCTTTTACCCGTAATTCCTACGGCAAACCTTCACTCAGCCACCATTCGGATGTACAATTCAACGTCTCCCATTCTGGTGATTGGATTGCTCTAATCTCTGGCAGTACAGATGAACTGGGCGTGGATGTGGAAAAAATAGCTCCAATTGACATACAGATTGCAGAGCGTTTCTTCTCTCCTAAGGAGAGCCAGTTCTTGGCCGCCGAGCCTGATGATCGTCGGCTGGAGACCTTCTACCGTCTATGGACGCTGAAGGAAAGTTATATCAAGGCAGTGGGTATGGGGTTGTCCATACCACTGGATTCCTTCGCCATCCTACCTGATGAACGGGAAGATTGGCATTGCAAACAGGCCGAGACATATCTCTTTCTCAGTCAGCGACTGGATGATGGACATATGCTTGCGGCATGTTCGGCTTGGGGAGAACTGCCAAGCAAGCCGGAAATCGTAACCTTGGAGGATCTGTATACAGAGTTAGTATAGAGTGGTGCTAGGCCTCAACGAATTGGAATCAGTTGAGTTTTGTAAGAGGCTTCCATTAAGAAAATACTTGCTAATGTTAATCAAAAAAGCTAACGACGTGAGTATCACGCGTTAGCTTTTTAGCTTTAAATCCACACTCCGTTTACGTCTCTGACGTATTGAATAGGACTAATTCCGACTCCGCAATTTGCCAAGCAATCGGATGATCTCAATGTACAGCCATACCAGTGTAACCATCAATCCAAATGCACCGTACCACTCCATATACTTGGGCGCACCACGTTCAGCACCACCCTCGATGAAGTCAAAGTCAAGGACCAGATTGAGGGCAGCCACAATGACGATAACGACCGAAATACCGATGCCGATCAAGCTGTTATCATGCAGATAAGGAATCGAAATGCCGAAGAAACTCAGTACAAAGCTCAGCAGATACATAATCATGATACCGCCGGTTGCAGCCACAACACCCAGCTTGAAATTCTCCGTAGCTTTGATCAATCTGGTTTTGTATGCCATCAGCAGGGCGATGAATACAGCCATGGTCAACAGGGCCGCCTGCAAGGTAATTCCGTTATAAAGTGACTCATAGGTTGCTGAGAGTGCGCCCAGGAATAGCCCTTCTGCCACGGCATAGACCGGTACCAGATAAGGTGCCGCTACGGGTTTGAACGAAATCACAAGTGCCAGAATGAAACCAACGATCAATCCGCCATAAGCGAGCGGCATCACTTGTTGTCCGTTAAAAAACATCATCCATGTTGCAAATGCACTGCCCAGCAGGATCACCAGCGTAATAAATGCTTTGTTCACCGTGCCGTTGATCGTCATGTAATTCTGATACCGATCTTCTCCATATCCTTTGTTATCAAACGTGCTGTCTTTAAGTGTAGGGTTACCGCTACGACCGATCAACACAATCACCTCTTCATATGTATTTGGTATATCTGTGATACTAGGCTTGGACTTACTACGTTTCAATTCTACAAGCTACTCCCTCGAAAAGATCGGGATGGCACCAGAAGGAATCGGACGCAATCCTTCGATTACATCCTTACCCACTGGTGCAACTCTTAGGACATATGTCCCAGACATTGCATGTTCATGTGTTTTTTAAGCTTCTTATTTGTACAAGACTTTATCTACATTGTATTTCGCACGCATTGTGTTGATGATATAGGTCTCGTAAATTTCACGATCTACCGGATCTTCAACTAGGCATACTTCGATCTTTGTTACTTCCTCGCGGTGATTCTTCATTGGTGATACCGTGTCTTCAAAATGCTTTTTGATACGTGGTCTTAATTTTCGTGCTTTCCCGACAAATAACAACTCTCCAGCGGCATTGTAAAACATGAAAATCCCGCCTAGTTCCCGGGTAATCAGGTGAAAATCAGTAAATCCATAAATGTGGCTAAGCTGTGGATCAACCTGCTTTGTGATGGTTACATCCGGTGTTGGCACGGTAATATTAATCAATAGGCTCACTTCCTCATTATCTATAGGTTTTCATCCTATCACATATTATAAAGGGACACCATTTCAATCTATATGAAGTACAATTCACGCAATTTTCGCTATTACGACAAATATTTCAAAAAAAAGGTTAACTTCCCTGATTCAAAGTGGTACTATAGGGGTATGAGGAAGAAATTGGGCACTGAGACATACGTCTTTATATCTACCTTCGTCTATTGTACCCTATGATTGAAACTCTTTTTCATGCTGAATTCTGTTATGTGATCACGACAAGAGTACAGTTAGCAAGAACCCTAGCTTATAGATTGTGGATTCATCATCTAATCGACCCTTGCAGCAAGCAAACTTAGAAAGACCTAGATTCATGATTCACTGTAGATTTTAAGTATCACCGAGAAAGCCTGCAATTATAGTCGTACTGAATTTTAATAGACACACGTAGAAGGTCAGATAGCTATCGATCCTAGAGAGACTAGTCATGCAATGCAACTGTAGAAATTATAGCAGCAGTACTATAGAAAATGGATCAAGTTTCACCACCAGGCCCCGGCATACTGCCAGGGCTTTTTTGCGTTTGTGCGAACAACCAACCACACTCTCAGGGAAACAGAGGTATCGTGGTTCTTTCTGCAGGGTTTATAATATGGCAAGATACCAGTAGAGGGAGTGATGGGATGTATTCCGATCTGCAACTGACGGAGGACCGCCCTGTATATATACAAGTCAAAGATTATATGAAGCGATTAATGCTCAAAGGCGGCCTGCAAGCCAAACAAAAGCTGCCCTCGACCCGTGAACTCAGTACACTCATGAAGGTTAGTCGCAGCACGGTCCTGCTCGCTTATGCCGAGCTTGAAGATGAAGGTCTGATTTATGCAGTCAAAGGCAAGGGCAATTACGTCAGTGCCTCCATCGAAACACCTGAGGCAGCAGCGAACTGGGAACTGGACTGGACGACAGAGGTAAGCGAGTATGCAATTCAGGCAGAGCAGTACGATCTGATGAAGCATGGCTCCGGAGCGGAGCGCGGCGAGATATCGTTTACCAGCATAGCACCGGATGAAAAGCTGTTCGATCTGCACAACGTGAAACGGGCTTTTCTGGATCGCATGTCACTTGAAGGCGAAGTACTGCTGAATTACGGATATGCGCAAGGATACAGACCGCTGATGAACTATTTACTACGTTATATGGAGAACAAAGGTGTCGACCTCCGTGGCAAGGACATTCTGATCACCAACGGATTCACGGAAGGTTTCGATCTGGTGCTTGGAGCGTTGCGCAAAAAAAGCGGAAAAGCGCTCTGCGAGAATCCAACGCACCACACGGCGATCAAAAATCTGAAGCTGCACCAGTTCCACCTGACCGGTGTGAATATGGAGCCGGATGGCCTGGACTTGAAGCAACTGGAACATGAACTTGAGGCAAGTCCATATGATCTGGCATATCTCGTGCCCTCCTATCACAATCCAACTGGGATTGTGACGTCCCCTGCGAAACGGGTAGAGATCATCCGGTTGATGAACAAGTATCAGGTACCCATCATTGAGGACGGATTCAACGAAGAATTGCGCTATTCCGGTTCGCATGTCTCTCCCCTGATCGCCAGTATGGGCAAAGGCAATGGACTGGTGTATCTGGGCAGCTTCTCCAAAGTCCTGTTCCCAGGTCTGCGGGTAGGTTGGATTATTGCGGATGCGGCGCTGATTGATTATCTGGAGAGTATGAAACGGGCACGCAGCATCCATACCTCCACGCTGGACCAATCGTTATTGTATCAATATCTGAGCAACGGTAATTTCGAGAAATATTTGAAGCGAGCCCGCACGGAGTATAAGCGAAAATATGAATTGGTTGTGCGTTGCCTGAAGCAGCATCTGCCAATGTGCAGGATTTCCGGTGCGGGTGGTCTGCATCTGTTCGTGCAGTTCCCGTCCGAATACAGAACCCGTGAACTGCTGGCGGCCTGTAAAGTGAAAGGTGTAACGTTCACACCAGGGGATACCTTTTATCTGGAACCCGGTCAGGGTGTAAACACGATGCGTCTGGGTTTCTCCAGAGTCAGCGATGACAATATACGTAAAGGCATTCGCATCATTGGCGAGACAGCAGCTCAAATGAGATAAGGAGGATTTCACATGAAAGTTGGCGTGATTATGGGCGGTACATCTTCAGAGCGGGATATTTCACTGCTCACCGGACAGGAGATGATTGCGAATCTGAATAGAGACAATTACGAGGTTGTGCCCATTGAGCTGAATACCAAGCGCGATCTAATCGACAAGTCAGCGGGGATCGATGTGGCACTGCTTGCCCTGCATGGCAAATACGGCGAAGACGGTACGGTCCAAGGCACACTGGAATCTCTGGGTATTCCCTACACAGGCTGTGGTGTGCTGGCAAGCAGTGTATGCATGGATAAAGACATGTCCAAACAGCTCATGCAACATGCAGGTGTACTTACTGGAGAATGGCTGCGGGTGAGCCATATGAAGGAACTATCCTCTATTGCTGTTCAACAATTAACGTACCCCGTGGTGGTCAAACCCAATTCAGGCGGTTCCAGCATTGGAACCCAAGTGGTGAAGGAAGCTTCCGCCCTGCCAGCTGCTGTGGAGGCTGCCCTCGCCTGGGATGATACGGTCATGATTGAACAGTATATCGAAGGTGAGGAGATTACCTGTGCCATTCTGGATGGTAAGATGCTGCCGGTGATCTCCATACGTTCGAACGCCGAGTTTTTCGATTATTCTTCCAAATACGATGACCACGGAGCCGATGAGCAGGTTGTGCAATTGCCTGTGGACCTTCACCATCGCGTCGAAGCCGCGGCCTTGGCCTGTTATCAGGTGCTCAAA
The DNA here is from genome assembly GCF_000316035.1 of Paenibacillus sp. PAMC 26794. Lineage (GTDB taxonomy): Bacteria > Bacillota > Bacilli > Paenibacillales > Paenibacillaceae > Paenibacillus. Next base: position 27,538 of record NZ_ANHX01000077.1, on the reverse strand, counting down.
TGTAGCGTCTACGCTCGCGTGGATATGATGATTCGGGAAGGCATGCCGTATGTGCTTGAAGTGAACACGCTGCCGGGTCTTACCCGTAACAGTCTGCTGCCCAAAAGTGCAGCCGCTGCAGGCATTTCTTTTGCAGAGCTGCTGGATACCATTATTGAACTTTCGTTGAAGGAAAGACCCAAGGAGGATACAACATTATGAGCCTCGATGTAACGATTAGACATAGCTCCCCTACCGATCTGCAAGATATGGTCATTCTGATGGACCAACTTGGTTATCCCACCACGTACGCCGAGATGGAAGAGCGCTACACCCACATCTCTGCCGACGCAAACTTTACCACATTGGTTGCTGAAGCACGCGGACGCGTAGTTGGACTGATCGGATTACAGACGTCTTATCTATATGAAAAGAACGGAAGACACTGCCGCATCTTGGCATTGGTTGTACACGACCAGTTCAGGGGCTCAGGCATCGGCCGTCAGCTCATTCTTGAAGCTGAGCAATGGGCAGCCACGCATAACGTGGATTCCTTGTCTCTGAACAGTGGCAATCGCCCAGAACGTGAAGCTGCACATGAATTCTATCGTCAGATGGGCTTTACAGCCGGGAGTACCGGGTTTAGCAAAAAGCCGCAGATTCTACAGCACACTTAATCTGAGGATGATACGTTATCTGGAGGATATGAAAAAGAACGCCCCCCGCACAATGGCCGGAAAAGGGCGTTCTTTGTTATATCTATGTCGCTTCGATATATGCTTTGATTATGGGATCAATATTTGGCTGACTGTGCACCATCGATTGGAATAATAGCTCCATTAATAAATGGTGCTTCGCCGGACAGTAAGAAGGCAACGAGGCGCCTTTCAGGACTTCATAGCCTCATAGGCTGCAAGTAATTTCTCTACTTCTACTCCATTAATCTTCATCCCGGTCACTTGACACTGTTCCAACTGAACCCCAGATAGATCACAATCGATAAAACGACTTCCCCCAAGATCACAATGCGCCCAATGCATGGGTACACGGTCATATCCAAGATGTGTGTCCTGGAATTGAACGCCATCCAAAGCACAGAATTCAATCTTGCTATCGGTTAGGCGTAAATCAGCCAGCAATATATTGGTCATATTTAGATTGGTAAATTTGCTTCCACTCAGGTTGCAGTCAGTAATCCGACTATTGGTCAGATTACTGGTGCTGTAACGAACCGAGTCCAGATTAGCTTGAACATATTCAACCACCTTTGACTCACCCGAGTGCTTGGATAATGTCTCATCACATGTTGGATCAAAAGGATCAATTGACATGTTTTTCTCATATCCAAACTCATCCTCAGATGCATAGATACGAACATATCCCATTTTTTCGTAAAAATGATGATTATCCAGCTGCCGACCTGAGGTCTCCAGCTTCCAGGTTTCAATCTGCGGAAATTCAGCCTCAATAAGCCTCATGACTTGAGTTCCCACGCCACGGCCCTGGCATACGGGATCAATATAGATCTTATCGATCCTGGCATGTTTTCGTCCAAGCACGTTAACACTCACTCCGCCAATAGCGCATCCATCTGATTCTACAACATAATAATCCCATTCACGGATCACGTAACGATGCATGCGAACTGACGAATAATCAGGCGGGCATAGATTGTTATCGATATCCTTCTCATTATCCGCCCAGACTTTTATGACATGATCAAAAGCACGAGTGCAAATCTCTGTAAGTACAACAGCATCTTCCTGCTGTGCTCGTCGTAAGCGTATTTCAGAATGTATCTGCTTGGGTTGCACTGGTTCGGACTTTACTTTGAGCAGTTCAAAATAATCGTAGCACTCCTTGTCCATAAGCATTCTGCGAGAGATATAACGAAAACCCGCATGCTCCAGAACTTTGCGTGACGGCTGATTGAAGGGCTTCACAATGCCCACAATTCGATCCAGCAAGGTATGCTCAAATAAATATGCTGTTAGGGCTCGAGCTGCCTCTGTAATGTATCCTTTATTCCGGTAATCCCGGGAGATAGCGTAGGCCACTTCACGGTCAGCACGATCCAGCAGGTCATTTGGAAATACGCCACACCAACCAATGATACGCTGATCTTTATTGTGTACAACGGCAAGCAGGATACGTATATCTTCCGGGTTGAACTGTTCATAACTGCCAACGACAAATTGTAAAAATTCGCGCAACTGCTCCTCGGTCATCTTCCAATCTGGCAGGACATCTGTAATTTCAGGTTGTTGGGTTAATGCATACACGGCAGCCTGATCTTCAAGCTTAAATGGACGCAACGTAACGGAGTTTGAATGGATGAATAATTGACTTTTCATATACAACACCTCTGGGGATTTATTTAGGATGAAACGACAAAGAGGAGCACCTCCAATAGAGGCACTCCCCGATCCGTTTCATCATTTCAGAAACGCCGAAGCTCCTCGTAATGGGTCAAAAGGACACACGTATCCCGTTCATGGTCTAACGGAATTTTTGCGGTGTTCTTTTCACGATCATTACGAGAAATCTGGCATACTCTGAAATCCCCTCTCATACTAAGGCTTACTTACAACGTCTCACTTAAGGACGATCAATGTAAATCCAGCCTGTTTCTTGTTCCTTATCTACAGTAGCTCCAAGGGATTCAGCCATAAAGCGCAGCGGCACATACGTCTTGCCGTCCTTGCCTACATAGGCGGATTCCACCATAGTTACTTCTTTACCAGCAACGGTTGCCTTCTTGGAACCTACGGTCAGGACAATCTCATCACCAGTGATGTCGTCAATGACAACGATTTGGTTCGAGCCTTTGGTCCATTTCACTTCAGCATCCAATTCTTCAGACACGTAGCGAAGCGGAACAAATGTTGTATTCTTCACAGTGATCGCCCCAGCGTATTCATCATCCGGGAAGAGCACTACACTTTTACTCGTGATCCCAGCTTCATCTTTCAGCAATTGATATGCTAGTGAATTGGAATCAAAATTGCGCAGCATCTGTCCAGGCGTAATATCATCCTTCATCAGATCCATAACGCCACCCGATACATCCACTTCATCAACTGCAACCGTTCCACCGATATTCCACTGTTCACTATCTCCACTTACCGTTACAGAGTTCACCGGCAGATCCTCAGAAGCAGGCAGCGCTACTTTCAGTTCAAAGTTTTGCTTGCGAATATCCAGCTTGCTGTCGAGATAAAAGTCCAATTTCAGTTTGGTTTCTGTGCCAAATACCGTTTTGAATTCAGGAGTCTCATTCAACAGGTTGTTCAGCTCCTGATCATAATTGACCAGCATACTGTCCAGTCCTACTTTGATGATGGCATACAGAGACGCAACGGCTTCATCTTTCGATTCAGGAACGATCGAATTCAGCGTGTCGTCTCCCCCACCTTCTACCTCATTCACAGCTTCCAGTACAGGGTAGAACACATCGTACAGATCTCCAATCAGGTCTTTCAGTCCTTGCTCATCCTTCGAAATACTCGTCAGGAACGGTTTAACCATGGCAAGCATCTCTTCACCACTAACTTCCAGATGCAGCTTGGAGAGGCTAAGTGCTTCGCCATTCACGGATTCCTGTACCGGTGTTACGGAGATGTTCTTCGGATTGGACAGATGCTTCAGGACAAAAGAGAACAGTTTCGGGGAAATTTCCTCGAGTTGTTTCTCCAGAGCCTTCGTATCTACCATCGGAAGCGCTTGTGCATCCTGGAACGTATCCAGAGACATGTACAGCGGTTTCTGGGCTCCGTCCAGATCAATGACCAATTGGGACTCATTCATGGACACGTGGAAAGGTAACTTCGTTCCCTCCATGCTCAGTGTACCTTTGATCGATGCTGTCTTCGCATCTTTCATTTTGGCTTGATCAATATCCAGGGATATGGAGTCAATAAGTTCGATCATTTCAAGGTCTTTTTCTGTAGCAAATTCCTTAGCCGGTTCTATGTTTATATTCATGGATTGTCTGGATTCACCGGACTTGATACTCGCGCCATTGGCCATTGCTTTGCCAACGTCTACTCCACCCACAGCCTGACATCCTGTAAGAACAACCATTAAAAGTACTAGTGGCACTGCCATCCATTGGACTAACTTCCGATTCGTAATATGAACTCCTCCTTAGAAAAATATGGTTCATTTCTATTATGAAGGTATAGGTAATTCTTGTAAACGGATACGCAAAAAATAAACCAAAAGGCCGGAGCATGTCCGACCTCTGGTCTATCTATATTTCAGCATATCGTATGTTTCGATAAAACATCCTGCTTCATTGTGCAATGCTGGGAGTTATTCTTGCTCCTGATCTTCTGCGAGTTTCTCATCCGTTTCTTCATCTTCCGCAGTTGCGGGAGTCTCGAATTGATCCGGCTCGTCCTCTTGAATCGCTTTGTTCTCTTCGTTCTGATCCTGTGTCATATCGCATTCCCTCTCTTCTACCGGATTGTCATGTATCAAGGCCTGAGCCTTGTGTCTATCAATAACCCGAATAGGCATAGTTCAAACCTGCCTCAGTGTCGGCATGACATTTTCCATCCTAACTTTAGTGCTCATTTAGAAAACATAAAAGATGATCCCGTTCCCACTTGCAGCCGTGGCCTGAAACAAGGTCTGGATATCATCCACGGTCTGAACGATCTCCTGAAATGTCTCTTCCGCATCCCAATCTTCCATGACAGGATAGACACCCTTCCTATGTATTTACTTCTCTTGTTCCCCATTAACCGTGCATGTTGGATCAGAATCCGGGTAATCCCTATCAAGGAGGGAGTATAAATGAAAAAATTTGATTACAGTCTCAATTATGATGAATTGGATCTGCGCAAACATCCTGAGCTGTACACCGTAGGCCGGGGAGAGCAGGGTGTGCTGATGGTAGAGCCGTACAAAGGTGAGATTCTGCCACACTGGCGCTTCAAAACACCCGAGATTGCGACAGAGTCATCGGAGAGGATCTATGAACTATTTTTGGAGTATAAGAAAAAGGGAGATTTCGTGGGTATGGATATGGCTCGTAAATTTCTCCAGATGGGCTATACACGGGCCAGACGGTATACGAATCACAAAGGAGGACGCAAATACTCGAAGGAGGATGGCACAATCCTGCCCTATCAGAATGATAAGGTGAAGGCAGAAGCCGCGGCTATATTCAAAGCACAATGGGAGATTGCGAAGACGGATCCAGACTATGTGAAGATGAAGAAGGAGCATCGGGAAAAGTACGAGTCTGATGAGGCGTAGGAAAACGGGGGAACCGTAATATTACTCACCGATTGGATCTGTCATCTACTCGTTGACTTGTGGAAACATTTGTATCAGAATCTAACTTATTACTTTGTAATACCTATTTAATGAAATTGAAGAAAAGAGGCAATCGAAATATGACAGATCCCATCATTCATTTGAGCACCGGCCAAAATACCACTATCAATGAATCGGGCCAGATTCACGTAACGATTCAAAGTACTTCAGCACCTTCTGCTCTGGATGCAAGCTGTTTTATGGTCAACGAAAGGGGACAAGTTCCCTCTGACGATTATTTTGTATTTTATAATCAGAATGTTGATCCCCACCACAGCGTTCTTCTCCAACATGCCGAGGACCTCAAGTCATCCTTCGTGCTGAATACCAGCAAATTACGACAGGCTCCTGTAGAAAAATGCGTTTTTACCGCTACGCTTGACTCAAGAGGTACTTTTGCAGATGTTCAGAAATGCCAAGCAATTGTAAGAGCAGGTTCACAACAAATTACATACGAGATTACGCAAGCTACTTCTGAAACAGCACTCATTTTTATTGAAATTTATAAGCATCGTGACGGATTCAAGGTTCGCGCCATCGGACGCGGTTTCTTTGGAGGGCTGCAACCCCTTGCTGAGTCGTTTGGAGTTGAAATTGAGAGTCCGAGCGAAGCCAAGTCTGAAATTGCCGCGTCTACAGAGTCCAAAGTACCAACAGCCGAGCCGGTGAAACGCCCTAGTCCTGCAAAAAAGAAAAAACCTAAACCACTGAAATTGACCAAAATAGATCTGCTTAAACGTAAAGTCACATTATCTCTAGAAAAGAAAAAAGTTGATCCTTTACAGGCACGTGTAGCCGTTGTATTTGATGCATCAGGCTCAATGTTCGATTTATACCGCAAAGGCATAGTGCAAGAAGCCTTTGAACGTATATTGGCCGTTGCGGCAGCGTTTGACGACAATGGCGAGTTGGATGTCTGGTTCTTTGCCGATGATTTTATGCGTGCGCCAAGTGTAACAGCCAAGGATTACAAGGATTACATTGTTCGCACGTATGTTCTTGGACGTAGGGGCTTCGGAAACAATGAACCCAAGGTAATGGAAGATGTTATTCGTAAGTATACGGAGGAGGAGCCCAATGAAAATATCCCAACTTACATTATCTTTTTTAGCGATGGAGGTGTGGATAAAGAACGCAAAATTACACAGCTTATTACCGAAAGCTCTCACAAAAACCTGTTCTGGCAGTTTGTTGGCCTGGGACGGTCCTATTATGGAGTGTTAGAGAAGTTGGATGACATGCCTGGACGCTTCATAGATAACGCCGACTTTTTTGCCTTGGACGATTTCTCCAAGATTAGTGATGAAGAGCTATATGATCGGCTTCTGAATGAATTTCCAGGCTGGATTAAAGAAGCACGAGCCAAAGGTATTCTGACCTAAAACTTCCGATTACATAATCCATGATATCAAATTGAACCAACTCTCAATTCATTAAAAGACGTTGCCAGTGAATACCTCGCTGGCAGCGTTTTTCTTTTTACTACCACTTTAGGAATTATTCACCCCACATCATTACTCAGGCTTTCGCCTTTACTGCTTTACCACCCTTGGAACGTGGACGGAGCATACTTCCTACAATTCGCAACATCAACTTGCGTGGCACGAGGCGGGTGAACTGCGCTGTCCAGTAATTACCGGCCCCCGGCACAGCATAAGGTTTGCCTGACTCCAGTGCCCTCATGGCTACGGCCACGACATGCTCAGGTGTATCACGTTTGCCCACGGAGGCTTCATCAGCGCCCACCACATCAAAGAACGAAGTCTCGGTTGAGCCTGGGCATAGTGCCAAAAACTGAACGCCCCGCTTTCTGTTTTCTTCGTACAATGCCTCTGTAAAAGAAAGTACAAATGCCTTCGTTGCGCCATACACAGCCATATACGGATCAGGTTGAAAGGCAGCCGTCGAAGACACATTAATGACAGCACCATTTCGCTTCTGTAACATGCCTGGCAAGAAAAGATGCGTCATGTTCGTCAAGGCGAGCACGTTCAACATAATCTCTTCCTGCTGCCGGGAACCATCCACCTGTTCAAAACATCCATGGGTAGCGAATCCCGCATTGTTGATCAGCATATCGATGTGTATTCCCCGATTCTTGCATTCTTCATATACGTTCTGAGGTGCCTCTACTTCGGAAAGATCCGATACGATCACCTCAGCCCTTACTTGATATGTGCGTTCTATTCGTTCTGCCAATTGATTCAGTTTGGACTCTGTTCTGGCCACCAGCACGATATTTTTACCCTTGGAAGCCATTTCGAGTGCAAAAATTTCCCCAATACCTGAAGAAGCACCTGTAATAAGTACCCATTGATGCTGTTCCTTTATCATCTCTCATCCATCCTCTATGCATAATTTGAACGCTTGTTTTCATAAGGAAACACTGTTTCTGTATAGAATCATCGTAACCAGAATCCATGAAGCTGTCAAATGCATTTGTTAAATTTGAATCTAGAACGGGGTGCTTACTTACTAAATTCGGATTAAATTGACGTTATCCGGCGTAAAACAGTAGAATGACCATAAGAAAAGGAAACATAGTTTCTGTTCAACAACAATACGGTTACGAGGATGAAATCAATGAAGGATCTTAATTCGGGTTCCACGGAATCTGCACATACGGTAACAACCTTTCAGGAAGCCAGACTGCAGCACTCGGATAATCTGCGGCAAAATATTGTGCATGCTGCTGCTGCTTTACTGCAAGAGCATGGACCAGAAGCCGTCACGGTACGCCGTGTAGCTGAACGTATGGAGTGCTCCACCAAAATCATATATAATCTCTTTGGCAAAAAAGAAGGGTTAGCCAAACATCTGTATTTAGAGGGATGTTCCCTTATGGCCCAGCGTTTTGAAGCTATGCCCCGACAGGCATCGTTCGAACAATATTTCCGTGATCTAGCCCACGTCTACTGGGACTTCGGCATTTCTCAATCCAGCTTCTATCAGCTGATGTTTGGAGGGTCTTTTTCCGAATTCAAACCAGATGGAGAGACCTTACAGGGAACAGCAACTGCACTGAAACAAGTGTCTGCCTTGGTTGAGGTAGCGATTGAACAGGGAATGCTTCAGGTGCAAGATCCCCTGCTTGCGGTTCGGATGATCTGGGCTCCCTTACACGGTGTTATTCATCTGTATTTGGGAGGCCATATTGAGAGCGAAGAAGCTGCCAAAACCCTTTATGATCATACGTTGTCGATGGTTATACACTCCCTTGTGAGTACATCTGCGAATGGATAAGCATTACATCTGTGGTGTTTTAGATACTTTTAGAAGATAAACGAAAAAGGAGCAGCCCCATTGGCATAATACGCCTAGGGCATGCTCCTTTATTGGGTTGACTTTATCTAGTTCCGTAACGGTTTCAGTCGATTAACGTGCCTCTTCGTTCTCAGCTTCCCAACGTGCAATTTCTTTACGCACGATTGGAGCGACTTCTTTACCAAGCAGTTCGATCGCTCTCATAACCTCGTTGTGCGGCATTGTACCGAGGGGGGTGTGCAACATGAAGCGTGTAATCCCAACTTCTTTGCGTAGGTAAATAATTTTCTGAGCTACGGTATCCACATCACCTACATACAATGCACCTTCCAGGCTGCGCGCCGCATCAAATGTCGCTCGGCTGTAGTGTCCCCAGCCACGTTCACGGCCCAGTATGTTCATGACCGCTTGCGCTGGCGGGAAGAATTTCTCCACGGCTTCGTCTGTTGTATCGGCAATGAAGCCGTGAGAGTGAGAAGCAACGGTCAGCTTGGAAGCATCATGTCCTGCATGTGCAGCTGCTTTCTTGTACAGTTCCACCAGTGGTGCGAATTGCACCGGACGACCACCGATAATGGCAAGCACCAGTGGCAAACCGAGCAGTCCTGCACGAACTACCGATTCCTGATTACCACCACTGCCAATCCATACCGGAAGTTTTTCCTGTACAGGGCGCGGGTAGATGCCCAGATTGTTAAAGGAAGGGCGGTGTTTGCCTTCCCAAGTTACTTTTTCCGAATCACGCAGCTTGAGCAACAAATCCAGTTTCTCGTCAAATAACTCATCGTAGTCGTTCAGATCATAGCCGAACAGTGGGAACGATTCGATAAATGATCCCCGCCCTGCCATAATCTCTGCACGCCCATTCGAAATGCCGTCCAGTGTCGCAAAATCTTGATAGACCCGTACCGGATCATGCGATGACAGCACGGTTACCGCACTCGTCAAGCGAATATTCTTGGTTTGTGAAGCTGCGGCCGCCAGAATGACAGCTGGTGATGAAGCAGCGTAGTCAGCACGATGATGTTCCCCCACGCCGTATACATCCAGACCCACCTGATCTGCCAAAACAATCTCTTCAACAACATCGCGTATGCGCTGCGCATGACTGATAAGTTCTCCTGTTTTTACATCCGGGTTTGTCTCCACAAATGTACTAATTCCGATTTCCATTGTCTGTTCCTCCCTGGTATGAAGCGATCCGTTGTTTATCTAACCTATTGTAAGTAGATCACCTTTTGTTATATATCTTAATATTGAACTATTTTGATGAAAAACACAAGTACCCTCTGTTTCCAGAGGGCACATTTATGTTTATTTCTTCCTCCCGATGTACAGCAGATGAGACGAGATTCCCAATATGGAAGGGTCTTTGGCGGCTTCAATCATATATTGCATGAGTTCATCATACTCGCCACGCTCTTTCCAGTATTGCTGTTGCTCGTCCGTAAGCATCGCTCTAAGGCTGGATGAACCAATTAAATCAACGGTTTCAAATCCATGTTGCTCCATGAAGGGTGTAACGTCCTGAATATTAAAATAGTATGCTCCCGTAAATCGTCCTTGATCCTGATGATCGAATATACCCTTTTCCACAAAAGAACGGATGGCTGCCATGTTATCATTCGGCTTCCAATGCTGCGGGGATTGCAGCGAATTGATACTCATGCGCATTCGGCTTTGCATGGCTACAAACACCACGCCCCCTCGCTTAGTCACACGGTACAGCTCCCGTACAGCAGCCGTGCGCTCTTCGTCTGTCTGCAGATGGTATAACGGCCCCAGCATGAGGGACGCATCGTACGTCTCGTCAGCCATACCGGAGAGCGAAGTCGCATCGAGAACATGGAATCCATCGAATTGCTGTGTCAAACCAAACTCCTGAGCCTTTTGCCGTGCAGTATCCACGGAGGAAGGTGTCAGATCCGATAAAGTGACCTTGTACCCCAGCTTCGCAAGCTCCATGACATACTTTCCTGGTCCTGCGCCATTATCCAGAATACAACCAGTAGCGGGGAGATGTTCCCTGATGTAATGCATGTTAATGATGAATTCAATTGGTTCCCGCTCCAGTCTGCCCCACTCATCAAACCCGGAATAATATTCAATAATATGATCTCTCTTCAACGCTCTGACACCTGCCTTTTCTTATATGTAGACTACTCATCCATGTTCAAAAAAATTAAATTCCAACCAGTATATATCTACTAAATATTTCCTGTCAAACAAAAAAACGTTCAATTCCCATTGAATGCGGAACTGAACGTTTCTCAATCTTATATCTTTTTCACAAACTCCGACTTCAGCTTCATCGCACCCAAGCTGTCGATCTTGCAATCAATATCATGATCCCCATCAATCAGGCGGATATTCTTCACCTTCGTGCCCTGTTTGACCACAAGCGAGCTACCTTTTACCTTTAGATCTTTAATGACGGTAACCGTATCGCCATCACTTAGCACATTTCCGTTGGCATCGCGGATTACTTTTGCATCCTCTGCGTTATCATTGTCTGCTTCCAAAGACCATTCATGCGCACACTCCGGGCAAACCAACAGGTTACCATCTTCGTACGTGTACTCTGAATTACATTTGGGGCAGTTAGGCAAATTAGACATATGTATTAAACTCTCCATTCTACGATTGGCATTCCCGCAAGTATACGGGATTTCGACGGTATATTCCATACGCTTGGTCACTGCATGGATGGATTTAAACCAAATTTAAGGTTCATGCCTCCCTCACTTTAAGGGTAACTACTTATGATGTAACTATTAGATACGCACTACACATACATGAATTTTAATGTCTATATGAATGTTATTATATTTAATACCAAAGGAGTTCCTGCTCATGTCCTCATATGTTTTCCCTGTGCAAACGGCTTTTTTGATCTTTGTATTTGCAGCCATGTTCTTGCTGGTGCCGTGGTTGATCTATGGTTATCGTAAAGACGGTTTCTTCAGCTGGTCACGGTTTGGCATCAGCTTTTCGTTTATCTTTTATATTCTGGCCGCCTATTGCCTCGTTATTCTCCCGTTTCCGACTACGCGAGATACCTGTGCGCAGCAAGCCGCTGACACGATCTACTACAATCTGGTTCCATTCACTTTTGTCAAAGACATCATGAAAGAAACACCCATTGTATGGACCCAGCCATCCAGCTATATCGGAATGATTCAGGGCAGAGCCTTCTTACAAGTTCTATTTAACGTCCTGCTCCTTATGCCGCTGGGTGTATATATCCGTTATTTTTTTCAAAGAAGAGCCTTCTGGAAGTACGCCCTGCTAGGCGGATTCGGGCTTTCCTTATTCTTCGAGATTACCCAGATCACCGGATTCTACGGGTATTATAATTGTCCTTACCGTCTCTTCGATGTGGATGACCTGTTGTTGAATACTTCGGGAGCGGTCATTGGATTTTTCACAGCGCCCATCCTGCTTGCTTTATTCCCATCACGTGCAAGCATTCAGGCGAAGAGTGAACAGATCGTGGAGCAAAACCGAGTGTATACTATGCCTCAATTGCTCGCGTTAATTATCGATGGAGTCGTTGTTGTCTTCCTTTCGAATCTAATCTCTATCTTTACAGCGTCTGATGTGATCAGTGATGTGCTAAGTACATCCATTGCTATGGTCATTGTGCTGTTCTTCATACCTTGGGTGCGAAATGGGGTAACTCCAGGCTCGGCCATCTTGCGATTCCGCTATGTGAATCGTCAGACCGGCACACCGACCAGTGAATCGTTATTCAAAAGATTTGCCGCACTCTATGTTCCATGGCTGCTCGTTACGATCATTCGCTTGGTCAACGATTATGCTTTTTCAGGTCATCAGGATGTTATGCTTCAACCTTATCAAATGTGGATCTCCTTGGGGACATTCGGTATCTATATGTTAGTCTACGCCGTGCTCTTTGTTCATGTCTTGATCGTGCTCTTCTCCCGTGGAAAACGTTCCTTCTACTTCGATGAGGTGTCCCGCACACGTGCCTCTCGTAAATAATGTTTGGAGTATAACAAGGCATAATGTACCTCTAATTAGTGCTTACGTTCTGCTTACTTCGTTAGCCAGATTACAAAAAGAGGACGTTCATTCTGAGAATGAACGTCCTCTTTTGATTAGGCGCATAGCAGTTATTCAGAGTATTCGTACACAATAACCCACCTGGATTATAACCCTAACAGCTCTCGCTTGGCTGCATCCGGATCATGTACGACTTCAATCTCATGGTTGAAGATTAGGGTCGCACGATCCTGCTCATATTCAGGCCAGTTCACACCTGCAACTTCAGGTTGGCCATTCTTGGCAAAGGAAATCCAGGCATCCTGTACCTTGAGGGCAAGTGCCGCAGCGGCTTCATCCGGCTCTGCATTCATGAATTTGAGGAAATGCAGTGTATTAAACACAAAGAACATTTCGATGCTATGAATCGCTCTTTTTAACAAGGGATGTTCCGGCATCACCCAATCAAATCGATACATCCACACCGGGGCATATTTCTGCTGTGCCGCAGCATATTGCAGCGCTGAACGCCAGAAGAACATATCGGTCATGACTTGGGCTTGTCCATCTGCCGTTTTTGGATAACTATCCGCGATGGCTACCCGGTTCTCCAGATCTGGCGTCATAAAGTCTACGCCCTGAACCATATCGATTTCTTTTGAAAAAGGTACATGTGGCTGGATGAACAGTGCACCCTCATGTAATGTCGTACCAATCAGCACCGGAATATCCTGCGCTGAGCCTTCGCTCACTGCCTGAAGTGGCACCTGTGGTAGTGTCTGCCCATCCAATACAGGTTGGAAGAATAATGCCATACCTGCCCCGCTCTGCTGTTTGACCGTATCACCGGCTGCAATAATCTGCTCTACAGGAATTGTATTTAACTTCTGCAGGTTGTCCCGGTCCACCCCAAGAATCTTTAACATCCCTTCCCGCAACGCTGCAGCTTGCTCTGCCGGCATGAACTGGGATGCACCGCTCTCCATAATGGCACGTTGGAAGAGTCCTTTGGCCGCTGGCATCGCCATCAGTGCCGCAATACTCATACTGCCCGCTGATTCGCCGAACACCGTAACTTGATCCGGGTTACCACCAAAAGCAGAGATATTATCCTTCACCCACTGTAATGCCGCAACCTGATCCAGCAGACCTGCATTGGATACATATGAATCACCTAATGGAGCCATATGCAGGAAACCCAAAGGTCCTAATCGGTAGTTGATCGTCACAACGATGACGTCCCCCCGAACCGCTAACTGTGTACCATCATACATCGGCTGGCTACCTGAACCTGTTACAAAGGAACCACCGTGAATCCATACCATGACCGGCAGTGGTGTTGCTCCTTTTTCCTTAGGTGCCCAGATGTTCAGATATAAACTATCTTCTGACTCATTCGGAATTTCTGTCTGGCCTTCTGGTTGATGATTTCGTGGTTGTATATTCTCAGGTCCAAATTGAGTGGCCTGTCTGATTCCATCCCATGACTCGGGCTGTACCGGAGCCTTGAAGCGCAGCTCACCTACCGGGGGTTTCGCATAGGGAATGCCTTTCCATACGCTTGCATCGTGCAAAAGTTCGCCTTGAACGGTACCATATGTCGTTTGAACCTGAAGTTCTCTCATGCCGCTTCTACTTCCTCTCCGTAAATAGGTTAAATTAACGAGTACGTGCATATCATGTGTACTTATTTGAGTATAGTTTGTAGTCATACCCATTTACAACTTTACCCAACCTTAGCCTCTCCTGCTACGTTTCACGTGGAACTTTATGGGGTGGAGGTTCTGATACATATCTTTAAGATGGACACCAAAAAGGCCACCCTTTGAGCAATATCATCAAGTTTAACTTGTCTTAATGGCATTGACCCTTAGAGTAACCCTTTCCTTTTCACCACCCAAATATCTACCCTTCTACAGGATAACGTACCGTAAACTCAACACCCTCGATCCATTCACCCGCGACAAAGTCCCGCCCCTTTACAACCACTCGATCCTTATAAATCTCCACAAACGGCCCTCGCACGTCATACCCATTCATTCGGCCTTGTTCATCGTGGAAAGTCCCCGAGTAGTTAGCTGGTCTCTGAAGTCGTTTAACACACAATGGGTCCAAAACCCCCACATGCCTGTAAAATCAAGTAATATCCCGTCCTTGTCGAACAAAACGTCTTCAATCGGATTCGGTAATCCGTCCACATACATCTCATCTTGTGATTACGTCACCGTGGGCATTATATTGGGGCAATCGGTAACACAAAATGGGCTAATGCATAGACTGGGACTAAATAAAACCCAGATTCTTATGCATTGGAGATGTGAACATTGAGTAATACAAAAAATAAGGTTAAGACTCAGCAAATTCCCATGAAAAAAATTGCTCCCGTAAGCATGATATCGGAGCTCCCACCCGTCCGCGGTAATGTAAGAACTTCCTCCTCAAATCCTAAGCCCATCTACTATGAAAAAGATACATCCTCGGCTATCAATGAATGTGTGGATCGCGCTTTTCGTATTCCGACCTTTTTGAGTACAACCAACACGGTAAATGACCTGCAAGGACAATTTCTGAACCGTCTTATTGCAGAAATTGAAGATGCATTGCTCTTCCCCCGCACATTGCCCGTAAGCGAACAATATCCGGAGAATATCCTGACGAATATACGGCGCTTGGTTTTTTCGAGCTATGGCTTGCTCGCCATCAACTTCCAACGATTTTTTGTTCAAATTCTTAAATCCAATGTAGGAGGGCCACCAACAAACACCCCATTCTGGGAAGGATCTACTTTTTCTCAAATCGAGCCTGCCATGGCTTTTCAATTCGGGATTCCTATCTTATTAGTTAGAGAGAAGGGAACTGACGTCAGTAATGGAATTTGGGCTGGAGGAATTACACCTCTCAACATATTTGTGGATTGGGATTCCGAAAACCAATCCGTAGAGGATTTCTTTAACAGTGTTCAATGGAGAGAGGTCTTTGCATACTGGGCTGCAGAGGTAAGGGGTAACTATTTGCTCCGAACAGAACCCCTGTTCAATAATTAACACGAGTTAAAAAGTGGGGGGGGCTGAACCTTGGGTTCACCTTTCTTGACCTCATAGGTATCAGAAAAAGAGCAGGTTATCTTTTTGATAACCTGCTCTTTTTCTTCATTTTGAGCTCTGTGATTCTGTAACAGATCTTATTTCTGCGCTGCGGCTTCGATATCTGCATATGCCCAGTGTGTTACTGGTACATCACTGAACGTTGACGTAATTGCGCCAGTTAGGGGTGTGCGGTTAAATAATACGTTTAATACTTTCACCGCTTCCGCACGCGTCAGCTTACTATCCGGTTTGAATGTACCATCGTTATATCCGAGCATCAGGCCCGCAGATTGCACGTACGCAATGGCATCTGCGGATACATCTGTGAAGGAAACTGCTGTACCATTCACGGTTGTTGCACTCGCTTGTTGCTGCATCCAGCGATACGCAATTGTTGCCATCTGTGCACGGGTAATCGAACCTTCCGGTGCAAATTGGGTGTTGCTCATGCCGTTCATGATACCTGCGGATTGCGCTTTTTGAATTTCATTTGTTGCCCAGTGTGTTGCAGATACATCCTTGTAACTCACGCTATTCGCGGAACTTGCTGCTTCAGTTGGAAGATTGCGAGCCAGCATGGCTGCCATTTGTGCACGTGTTACGAATGCGTCTGGACGGAAGTCAGCACCGAAACCTTGGATGTACGGTTGATGTGTACTTTGTGAAGCTTTCAGTCCATCCACAACAACGAGGGTGAACGTACTGAATTTTGTTACGGTAAATTCGATGCCTTCGCTGTTATCCGCGAGTTGCACCAATTTGCCTTGAATCAATTCTTTTGTGCCGTCACTGTGTTCGATGTAGATCGCCAGGTTGTCCAATGCTTGCTGACGAGCAGCCGGATCAGTTGGCAGACTGTCACGCAGTGGCAACGTGAGTGTCACTTGGCGGCTCTGCATATTCGTGTCGATCTCTACCGGACGAGCCAGTACGCGTACATTCGTGTTTGGAGCAACCTGTTGAATCAACTGCTCTTTCTTTGCACGCTCTTCAACTTCTTTGCGCTCCGATTCTTTTTTCAAAGGTACAACGCGGAAATACAAGTCTTGATCGAATCCGGCGATAGAATTCGTCGGAACGGAAATCACTACATTCTCTGTAGAGATTTCAAGTTTGAGCGAACCGTCATTCAATTCTTTCACCGCTGCCTTAGGCAGTTCAATACGTGTCTCGGACACGGAATCTTTGGTGTCTGGAATAACAATGCGTGCGGTGTTCATGTTCAATTGCTTCGCTTTTTCCACCGACTCCTTGGCAATGGCTTCGGTCATTTTCACCAGATCTTTGATCGTGCCGTTGGTTTCGGTTGTACGTGTGATTGGTGTCTTGGTCAGGTTGGTGCCGTTTGTTCCATTAACGTCAACCACGATCTGTTCTTGTTTCGTTGTTGGTGCAGGTGTAGACGTTACTGGTGTAGTCGTGGACGAACCTCCACCTGTGCTACCACCCGGGTTAGGCGTTGGAGTGTTGCCATTATCTGTGCTGTTATCACCATTCTGTGTAAAGACAAACTTCACAGCGCGGCCTGGCAGTTCATCGCTGATTGCTTTGTAACGAACCCATACCGTTTTGTTGCCGCTAAGGTCCATTTTTTGAATGAAGGCAACATCAATCCAGTGCAACTTATCGTCGAAGGAAATCTCCATCGTGTTGTCCAAGCCCGTTAGGGTGTTATTGATGTCATTCCCCTTCACATTAGGAGCCGTAAAGAATCGGTTAAATACATATTGCAGATTCCCAACATCCTCATAGCTGTCTTGTTCATTTAGGACCCATTCAGCCAATTCCTTCTGGCCTTCAGGACTGAGTTCTGCCCTTTTGGATAAATCAAGAGCGCCTCTAAGATTAAATTTGTATTTGCTGAAGAATGCTTCACCTTTAATCTGATCTTTCATTGCTTTATCAAACCATTGATCCATTCGCGGTATAGAAGTAGCTTGCTCAAATGAATCGATAGGCATAGAGAGGAGATTCAGGACAATATCAGGATCAACAATATCCCCTTTAGACACTCCTTCCAACCTTTCGAATGCAACTAGATGCAAGTAATTGAATGCCAGTACACCTTTATCTACTTTGCTACGTTCCAAATGTTGTTGTCCAAGGATGCGTAGCACATATGTCTGTTGGTCATTAAAGTGATTAGGTCCATTTACTAATTGCTGAGCGAGCAGATCCAGCTTATTCCTAAGAACACTGAGTTCCCTCTGCTCCCAAACAGATTGTGCCAATACACCAAGTTCAATCATATATTGGACCTGTTCTTTATTTTTGTAATCTTTATTTACATAGTCGATCAGGAATCCCGCAATGAAATCTCTAACCTGCAAAGACAAAGCACCGTATCCGTTAGGCAGAGTAATACCCAGATCCGGGTTTTCCATAGCTACACGCATAGCCGCTATATCACTGTTGCTCTTTGCAGTATTTAAGACAGTTAGTGGATCACTTTCGTTATCATCAGGGAAAAATTTATTAAATGCAATCTGGATTGCATTATAGTTTACAAACCCTCCGCTTGGTCGAAGTTCGATCATATGATCTGCTAATTGTTGCTGATACTCGTTCGTTAAGGTATCTATTTTGGTAAAGTCCACAGGGAAAGACTCCAAGGGATTTTCTTGGTAATCTGAGTTATATTTCTCAACATCTTTCTGAATAGATCGGAGTTGCTGCAAAGACTCCGACACTTCTGCTACCGTTAAGGCCTGATTAAGATAAGGTGTTCTTTCAACAGCAGTGTCCGTGAATTTGACAACTTGGGAAATGGACTCTTTCCCTTTCAGCCTAATTGCATATCGATACTTAGTCATCCATTTGTCCATTTCGGAGGATGTGAGATAAGTATTAATAAGTTGGTAGTATCTACCTTCTGGGTCGGGCTCCTTGAAATAATTTACTCGCTCTGCTTGCTTTTTATAAAACTCATCAAGTGCAGTGATAGCGTTTGTTCCACCGATTTCACGTGTAACTTCAAGTGCCTTCAAGGCTACTTGCACCAAGTATTGGACCTGTTTATTATTCTCATATCCTTGATTAGTTGGTGGATCTATATCTAGTAAGTATATTGCGATATCCTCCTGATCTTTGACAGGAAGCATCTTGAAGTCAGGCTCACTAATGAATTGTTCATCGCGCAGTAATGCAATAATGTCTTGGATAAAATCCTCGCTGTTACCCCGATCCGCTTCTTTCTTCAGTACGTTATACTTGGTCAGCGGTGTATCCTTATCAAAAAACGCATCAAATTCTTTCTGAACTTGGGATAACGTTTCATAACCGTTTTGCGGCTTATAATCAATCATCCATTGAGCAAGTTCTGATTTTTGGGCTGCATCATTCTGGATAGGCGACATTTTCCCCATATCAAAAACAAAAGGCTGGATGTTAGGATTCGGATTAAATATGACTTGTGATTGAATGAAGTCATACATGCCATAAAGATTATCCAATGATGCTTCCATGCTGGAAAGGTCTAGTGCTCCATTTAGTTCTTTATAATCGGATATTTTAGAAACCATAAATTCCAACTGACTATTAAAGTGCGTAGGCTCGCTAGAACTCATAAGTATAATGTTAAAGAACATAAGATCACTCGCAAACATTGATAAGTCTGCACCCGTTAAATTCATATAATCATTGCCAGCTTGTGTCCAATCATGTTTTTCCACATTCGGGAAAAAAGTGGACCACTCTGCTAGCAGGCTATACACCAGAGTGATGCTTTCCTGCAATACGCTCGACTCAGTCTGCTTAGGAAGTTTGATAAGATGGTATACCAAATTAAATACGTAATTGGCCTGATTGTCGTTCTCATATGAGAACTCCAGTGGAAGCAGCATGACCATTCCTCTGGCAATTTCATATTTTTGATTATCGTTCAATGCTTCATAATCTTCAGGTAGTGTGATTAAATCTTGTTGTTCAAGTAAACTTTGAACATTGGTCATCGTCCTACCCTCATCCGACTCAATATACATTTCTCTCTCCATATTAAGTTGATCCAACGGAGTAAACTGGTCAGCACTTGCAACCCCACCCACACTAACCACCTGTAATAACAAAACAGCAATTAAAAGGTAGCTTATAAGCTTTTTGTAAACCATGTACTTGATCCTCCCTATCTCATGTTTTTTACATATAAATTCAATCCATCTGATACGTAAGGCCTATTGTAGTGCACTGCGATAAACAGAATCTAAACAAAAAGAGTAAATAAAAGGAAAAAGACCCACCCTGTAGTACAAAAACAGGATAGATCTCAATTTTTTTCGCCAAAATTCATCATTTTATTTTTAAAAAAAGTATTCATTGGGTCCTATATAACTCCGGCTCTTAAATCAAGATGTACCCGCCATCCACATGCAATGTGCTGCCTGTCGTGAACGTATTGGTCATCAGATACGTAATCTATGTGCAATTTCTTCATTGTGCCATCAAGGGTAAAGATAACGCGAACGAAGCGACCTGAACGACAACTATACAATTATACAATGGAACTTCACAGCAAAAAACGAGAGACAGGTCACCCGATATCAGGCATACCCGTATCCCGTCTTTGTCACATCGCATTCCAATCCGACCCCATATGATCCCGATGGTCACTGATCTAAGAAAGTAGACCCAGCTTCAGTACTCTAGCAATATTCTCGGTGGTACGTTCCACATTCTCCGGGCCTTCTCGCAATAGTCGATCCAGATCTGCTGCCCCAGGCACAATACCAAATATGGCATCAATGCCTTCTGCGTAGAGGGTGTCGATCCCTTCGCCCACACAGCCTGCAAGGGCAATCACAGGTTTACCCGCTTCCTTGGCCGCCCGAGCAACACCATAGGGGGTCTTGCCAAATTTCGTTTGGAAGTCGATACCGCCTTCACCCGTAAATACCACATCCGCAGCAATCAACTTTTCACGCAACTCAGTATATTCAATGACAATTTCAATCCCTTTACGTAATACAGCCTGTGTAAAAATCAAGAGTCCCGCGCCCAACCCCCCAGCCGCTCCGGCTCCTGGTACATCACGGATATCTTTGTGCAGCTGCCGTTTCACCACATCTGCATAATGGTACAGATTCGTATCCAGCTGCTCAACCATCTCTGGAGTTGCCCCTTTTTGTGGTCCAAACACCCTTGATGCTCCATGCTCCCCACATAGGGGATTGGTCACATCACAGGCCACAATGAACTCCACTTCCTGCAAACGCTCATCCAGACCGGATACATCAATCTGAGCCAGTTGATCCAAAGCCCCGCCCCCACGTGCAAGCGGCTGACCCTGTGCATCCAGAAACTTCGCACCAAGTGCTTCAGCCATGCCAGCCCCACCATCGTTGGTCGCACTACCACCAATGCCAATGATGATCTTGCGTATGCCAAGGTCCAGACATGCGCGAATCAACTCGCCTGTTCCATAGGTTGTCGTCCGGAGCGGGTCCCGGGTGTCCTTGGTAACCAAGTGGATGCCGCTGGCCGATGCCATCTCGATAGCTGCCGTTGTTCCGCCACCCAGAATGCCATACTGTGCAGTGACTGTCTGACCCAATGGTCCGCTCACCTCTTGCTGGTGAAGGACACCGCCGGAAGCGTCTACAAGGGACTGCACCGTACCTTCCCCACCATCTGCCATAGGTACATGAATATATCCTGCCGTTGGGTATATTTTACGCAACCCTTTTTCCATCGCGATACATACCTCTTTCGCTGTCATGCTTTCTTTGAACGAATCCGGTGCCAGAACAAATGTCTTCTCTCTAGTGTCTCTCATATCCTAAAGGAGAACACGGTTTTCCATAATATTTTTCATGCTGATATGGGATTTGGAGGGTCCCAGCTTCACCAGTGAATCCTGAAACTCGGCAAGTTCTTCAATGGACGCCGTCTGTACCTTGATCAGATAGTTATACTCACCGCTGATCCGATAGACATCCGTGACTTCGATGGCTTGTTCACAGAACTGGACCAACTCGTCGCAATGCTCTGTTTTGAGCAAAATAAACGTCGTGGTTCCACGGTTTAACTGGGCCAGATTATAAATGGTTGAATATCCCGTTATCACACCTCTCTCCTCCAGTTTCAGGATTCTTTCCTTAACCGAAGGTTGGGACATGTTAATTTCTTTGCTGATCTGTGCAACGGGGATACGTGCATGATGTTGCAGCAAGCGCATAATCTGCTGATCGATTTCATCTATTATGTGTTCCATTTGTAAAACCTCCGAGTCGTCGACTTATTTAATAAGGTTTTCTGTATAAATAAACTAACAAACTATATATGTTATCTCATTATATCCTTTGATATTGTATGGTTCCAATGCGATATCAGCCCTATAATTTAGAATACAATCTGAAGAAGGAGCGATGTAATGTGAGTGTTATTGGACTTGCACATGTAGCCATTCAGGCTCGTAATTACGAAGATACCCTGGCGTTTTATACAAAAGTATTGGGATTCAAGGTCGGTCACTCCTGGAGTTTTCCTTCCTTCCACATTACCGAGGCATGTATGCTGATCTCTCCGGATCAGCGCACCTGCATTGAGGTATTTGACCCAAAAGCCATCATTCCCGCCGAGGGGGAACCTGCTACCTCTCCTGAAGCAGTCCGGCACGGCGCACTGTTACACTTCGCCTTTTACGTGCATGATGTAGAAGATATCTATCAGCGAGCGCTTGCCCATGGAGCCAAGGCCTATGTTGAACCGGATTGGATATCGCTGGGTGAACCTGCACTTCAGGTTAAAAACGCGCTTGTCCACAGCCCCAATGGTGAAGTGATCGAATTCCTTGAAGAGGTTGATTTTGACCGATCCTCATCCTCACCATCATCCATATGAAGTACACAAACAGCCTGTTGCCTCGTCATCCGTGGCAGCAGGCTATTTCATAGTTGGATTTCCTTGGCAAGCATCAGCACACGCACCTACCCTACTCTTGCTCTGCATTCCCCAGCGTATACTCGCTTAGCTTTCCTTCATAGACCAATTGCAATCGTTCACTCTGGCGAAAATCATCCGGTGTCACCAGCGCCGGCAGCTTGTTCCACAATTTGATTCCCGATCGCTGTAGAATCTCGGCTACAAATTGGGAGCAGAAGTAGGAGTTGCTGAACTCCACCGGTTCCTTGAGCGTAATGCCAATCACGCCGAGCAGATTGTACATATATTTCTGGCGGCTGCGGATGAAGATGTGCAGCACACGTTTCATCTTTTCCACTTCACGATCCGTCACCTGAAGCTTGTATATGACACATGTGGTATTGGGATACTTGCTGTATGTACCTGTCTGAATATTTTCCTTCACAAACCCGCCATTCAGCGGATTACTCGGATGCTTGCGGCCGAAGCTGTACAGTTCGGTTAACTCCCGGTCAAATGAGATCGATGCGTGATTATATGGCGCTCGGGTATAGCTCTGAATAACCTTGGTAAACAGCGTTCCTGTATTCGTAAGCAGGATATAGATGGAGCATTCATCTGTCATAGCAAAATTTCCCCTTATCAAGTTGGCACTATTCCTTCATAATAACATAGGTACCCTATAATGGAATCTTACTTTGAATAAGCAGGTGATCGGTACGTGAGCAGTTCACTCTTTACACTAACGTTAATCTTCACAGCTTTACTTGTGATACATATCGTGTACAAAGTTATTGCAAAGCTTCAGCCAAGCAAAGACTATTCAGGGATCGGCCAAAAAATCAAAACCTGGTGGGGCATGTTTGTGATCTTCTGCCTAGCCACCCTTTTTAACCCCCTCGTGTCCCTGATCTCCCTCATGGTACTTGCGTTCTTCTCACTCAAAGAATACTTTTCCATGATTCGCAGTACACGCAAAGCCGACCGCAGGCTGTTCCTATGGGCGTATCTGGCGATTCCGGTTCAGTTCTATTGGATCTACATTGGATGGTATGGCATGTTTATCGTGTTTATTCCACTATATGTGTTCCTGGTGCTGCCCTTGCCACGCCTGATCAACCAAGGTACGGTCGGGTTCCTGCGCAGTGTCAGCTCCACACAATGGGGACTGATGCTGATGGTGTTTGGGCTGAGCCACCTGGCCTATTTCCCATTTGCCACACCGGAGTATGGGTCCAAGCTGGTGTTGTTCCTAGTCGTGTTAACACAGCTTAATGATGTGGTGCACTATTTGGTCTCTCTCTATCTGGGCAAACGAAAAGTGGTGCCTACCGCCAATCCATTTGTCACCTGGGAAGGGTTCGCGTGTGCATTTATTGTAACGACAGCTACGTCTTATTTCATCCATCCCTACCTGACGCCATTTGATTGGAAATTCTCGCTATTCATCGGGGTGTTGATCAGTTTGGCTGGATTCTTTGGTAGTCTGACGGTATCTGTACTGAAGCGCGACCTGTTAATCGGAGATGACAACAAGTTCGATTCGCTCAAAAAAAGCTACCTGAGCCGGGTCGACAGCCTGACCTATACCTCGCCGGTTATGTTCCACGTGGTCCGTTATTTCTTTGACTTTATGTAGCAACAGATAGATCGGCGATCTTGTAATTATATATGTCAAAAAAAAGCAGCCCAATCGGCTGCTTTTCCTGTTCACTAGGCTCCTGACGGAGCCTTCATGATGTGCCTGCTACTTCAACGTAATTTCTTTTTCAGACATGATTTCGTTTCCCTCATCATTTGTGAAGACAAATGTCGCTTTGCCTCGCTCGCCCTTCATCTCATCCGAATAGATAAAGCCGGAGAATTGTCCATTGCCGCTAAAGTAAAAGCCATCTTCTCCATTTCCACCATGTTCAATGGCTTCCTGTAGCGAATTTACAATCGTCACCGTGTTAGATGTCCATCGCATCTCCGTAAGTGTATACCCCTTCGGAACCTGTTTAATTCCAAAATCAAAGCTGTTACCCTCGCTCGGTTTCTCCGACTGGTCAATGACGATATCAATCTGCTCAGACGGTTCAGTGGATTCCGATTGAGCCGTAGGCTTGCCCTCATCTCCATTCGCACTGCCTTGGCTATTGTTATTCTTCGCATCCGCATTCGGAACAGAGTTTTCTCCAGCTTCCTCTACGGGTTGCTTCGATTGCGGATAGGCGTGCTCCTGAACAGATTCGTTATTATTTTTGGCGCCACAGGCACTCGTCAGCAGCAAGATACATAAGGCAGATACCCAGAGCACAGATGTATTTGTATTGAATTTCATCATTGGAACTCCCTCCATGTTCATCTAAAGTAATAAGCATGATGCATTAATTCCAAAGAACGCTTTGCACTCAGCACCTTCTTTAGTAATCACTACACCCTATCGTCCCTCATAAAGATCCATAATATTATGTAAATACTCAAAAAGTTAATCATCATCGTGAAATACAGCGACCACTACCAAACTGTTCATTAAAAATTTGTATGGTTAAACAGACTTTAAAGTAACCTTGGAGCTAGAATAAAAAGTGGACACCCATTAACGGACAGAAGGATAATAAGACTAACGGAGGTGTGTCCACATGGGAGAACAACGGCAACGATACGATGAAGAATTTAAAAAGCAAACGGTCAAGTTTATTCAAGAACAGACGAAGACACTCAGTGATCTGGCGGAAGAGCTTAACATCCCGAAAAGTACGTTACATCAATGGACGAGCCAATATCGTGAGCTCAAAAACGAACCTGCTGCCAGTATGGACCGAGTTAAGGAACTTGAAGCAGAGCTGAAAGAGATGCGTCGTATACTCCAAGAGAAAGAACATCGACTTGCCGATACGGGAGAGGAACTGGCTATTGTAAAAAAGCGGTGCACATATTCAGCAAACCAAAGAACTGAGATTCCAGTTCGTGGAGAACCATCGCTCCGAGTTCCACTTGGAGAAGATGTGCGAAACCCTGCAGGTCTCACGGAGCGGGTACTACAAATGGCGCATAAACAAAACAAGCATGCAGCAGCTTCGGAAATCTCAGATCATGAAGCGAATTCAGTACCATTTTTCCGAACACAATAAGCAATATGGTAGCCTCAAAATTACTCGGTTGCTTCATCTGGAAGGGTTTAAGATTACCGAACGTACGGTGAGTGTGCACATGCGCCAAATGAAGCTCCGTTCCGTCGTTAGCCGGATGTATCGTGTCCAGACCACGGACTCCATGCATAACCATCCGGTCGCACCCAACACGCTGAATCAACAGTTTAAGAAGCTCAAACCGAACACCGTCTGGGTTACAGACATCACATACATCCCGTGCCGAGGAGGACGCTTGTATCTCCCCAGTGTCCTGGATTTGTGCACGCGTGAAATTGTGGGTTGGCGTTTATCGAACCATATGGAAACTAGCTTGGTGCTGGATGCTTTAAAAGCTGCTTACACTGCCAAACGATCTGGTCAGGGTTTGCTCCATCATTCGGATCGCGGGTCCCAATACACATCCAAAGAATACGTTGATCAATTAAGTGTCTAAGGTACGTAATCCAGCATGAGCCGTCGAGGAAACTGTTACGATAACGTCTGCATCGAGTCTTGGCACAGTATTTTGAAAAAGCATTTACTGTAATCCACGCTTTAAAACACCGGAAGAGGCCTACATGGCCATCTACCAATACATTGAGTTTTATTACAACCGCAAGCGAATGCATGGCGCACTGGGGTACCTTTCCCCTGTCCGTTTTGCACAGCAATTTACCGAAAAATCCGTAGCATAGGTGTCTACTTTCTTGACAGAGGTCCACCTATTCCTCTATGTTCATTATCAAAGCAAGTAGTGATCCCTTCTTTAAACTTGATTTGATATCCTCTTTCAGCTTGGCTGCTTTATACCTTATGAAATACATAATCATTAACGTCCATAAAAAACACAGTACATCAGGTACAAAACATACATAATCGGGAAATATAAGATAGGTTGTAACTGGTTGAGGTATGGGGTAATTTCTGCATATGACCATCGTGATTGTAGTTATGGAAAAATAGAATTCATTATGGATGCTTTATCTGAAGAGACCACTTGGGTGGCTGCTAATGCTCTTAATCGTACATCAGAAGTACTTTGCCCAATCTGTAAAAGTAGACTTGGTTACTTTCCGGAAACTACTGAAGATAATTATGATGATAATTAAAAACCTCCGCTAAAGGCGAAGGTCTGAGGCCCACCATGGGCCATTAGTTAATTACATTTATTACCTAATGTACTTTTATCCTAAACAGACAAATTAGTCAACATTTTTTTCGTTTTACTTGATGCATATCTTCTAAGGATTGGATCGCCATTTCTATTTCTTCATATGCTTGTTGACGGATATCTTCTCTTGATTTTTCGACTCTATTCGAAGCGTCCCTCTGCTCAACAGCCTCCACCCAGTTCTTTAACAAATTATTTCTAGAGGTAGAAGCAGGTAGGATGTATGGGGCTCTTCTTATAGGTCGAGTTAAATGATTAAATTGAAGTTCAGGATCAACTAATATTGGTAAAGTATCCGAAAAATAAATTCTATGAGATACTGCACATTTCAGGTCAAGCTATTGTATAGTTTCACACCTCGTCCCAATCAAATACTTCTTTCAAAATATTAAGTGCTATTCTTTGCTCTTTCTCGTTTCTTTTTAGCAGTATTGCATGGATTGCCAGAATATCCTCGCTGTATTATTTTTTTCCTAAACTCATAAGGTCAAAAACTCAATTTCAGGACATTCGAAATCTTTATGATAGTCTCTAATGTGACGTTGCTTTCACCGCGCTCAACTCTACCGACAAAGGAGAAAGATGAGCCTATTTCATCGGCTAAGGCTTGCTGTGTTAATCGCTGTTCAGTTCTTAATTTCCTTATGATAGCAACAATCTGTACAGCCATTGTTTGATTCATATAAGTCATCTACTCCTCCCACTATAAAGTAATGTTTTCGCCTGTTTTCTCGTCC
>NZ_ANHX01000076.1 GCF_000316035.1 Paenibacillus sp. PAMC 26794 | reverse complement strand
CTCTTAGTCGAGATCGTCCACGCTTGGTAATGCCAGTTTTACCCTTACGCTTACCAGAACTATTTTCTTTTAAATTCAAGCCCGCCAACCGGATGATTTGTTGTCCGTGGTCGTAATGACTCAGATCGCCAACCTCAGCCAGAAATCCTGCAACGGTAACCGCGCCAACGCCTGGTATATTCAACATCTGCGTTGTTCCCGGGATCTCACTCAAAATGTCCATGACCTGATTCATGGTCGTTTCCACCTGTTTAGAGAAAAGCTCAACCTGGTCGAGCAAGCTCAGAAGCTCCAGTCTCGCAGCTCGTAACCCTTGGGTAAGCCCGATGGATATCCCGGCTGTCGCAAAGAGCTTTTCCGCTCTCTTGATACCGACTCCACGCTTCACTTCCGTTCTCCAGTGTGCGAGAACGCCTCTGGCGCCTGTAGAGACGATCTCTTCCGGTGTCGGAAACTGGCGCATTGTCATCAAGGAAGTTTTGCCTTCCCAATCTTTAAACACGCTCAAATACTCTGGAAAATAGCGGTCGAACCAGTTATGCACACGGGCCTTGACTTGGTTTAAACTCACCATAACCTTCTCACGGAAATTCATGAGGATGCGTAATTCGGCATATTCCATCGCCGGCAATTTGGGCTCCGAATACTTCCCGTTTCGGAATGAGATCTGCAATGACTTTGGCATCCTTATAGTCACTCTTCGTCGGCGAGTTATCCTCAATTTCCTTGCTCTTGTTTACATGATGCGGGTTCACAATGACGATCTTCGATATCTCGAGCTTCCAGAAAAGCAGCTAGCGGAAACCAGTAGTGCCCGGTAGGCTCATTCCGAAAACAATGTCCGTTTTCAGATGAACCTCCTGAAGTTCTTTCATCCATGTTACTAGCTTCGTTAACCCTTCCTGATCGTTGTGGAACACGCAGTCTTTTCCTAATTCAATGCCACGGAAATCTACCGCTCTAGCTACGTGAATCTTTTTGGCAATGTCTGCTCCAATGACTAACGTATCTTCTGTAATTCGCGTAATCCGTTGATTCTGTTTCTGTTTCATCTTATACTTCATGATGTGCGCCTCTTTTCGTATGTGGGTATTGTTCTTGTCCGGAACAACGATTCCCAGTATACTAAAGGCGCATTTTTCATTCAAAGCTCAAATTACTTCATTACAGGAATGGCTCTTAATAAGAAGTGTAGACAATAGCTGATAGGTATTATAGCCACCAAAAGATCCAAAATTTTTAGATACTGTCCCTATAAGCATCATTGGTTATAATGTAAATATATTAAAAAATAAAAAATATTTTGTAGATATATAGTTTCATAATCAAACTTCTCTATACTAAATTAATTTCACATTAAATTATTGGGTATATTTATAATTAAATGGATGATATTACTTCTTGGCTACAATTAAGAGACTCCTTTATAGTGAATTAAATCTATTTTATGGAGGCGTTAGCAGTGGAGAATCAGAACGCTATAGACAGTGGGGTTTATTTGCTGTCGGATCATGTAAATGTTTGGTCATAACCCATTCAAGTAGATAATAAAAAAAAGAAGTTTTATTAAGCGGCGACTTTTTCTCGGAATTCAATCGGGGAGAGGTCGCCCAGTTTGTTTTGGAAAAGTTCCCTGTTGTAAAATAAAATATACTCCGTAATTTGGCTCCTTGCTTGCTCCAAATTCTGAGGTTTCTCCAAATACAACTCTCAGTCTTTAAGTGGGAGAAGAACCACTCAATACAAGCATTGTCATAGCAGTTCCCACGCTGACAATGGCTCCCTGTGAGCTTTTTCTCTTCAAGTAACTTCGCATAACTCTGTGTTGTATACTGAAACCCCTGGCCCGAATGGAGCAAGAAAGGTCCACACTTCAGTTTCTTCACCGTGTCTGTCACGAGTTTTAAGTCATTTCGCTCGGAGAGTTTCCAAGCTATAATTTCGTTGTTGTTCAGATCCATCACAACCGAGAGCTAAGCAAAAACCTTTCTTTCCTAACACGGTTCGCGTACCGAAATAAGGACGAATCCGGTAGATGCCTAAAATATGTGCTTTCAGAACCGCATCCCGTTCTGCTCGTTTCTCTTTGAGGGCGATATTCTTCTTCCATTTGTAGTAACCTGCACGCGAAATTTCAGCAATTTTACACAGCCAGACCACAGGTGCCCACTTGCTTATTTCTCGACCGGACTGGGCACCGAGCTTCGAAATCCAGCTTCCCTCTCCGTGCAAATTTGGATTGAGCTTTTGTTAGATATTCTACCTGCACTTTCAGATAAGCATTTTCTTCTTCTGCACTGCCCGAATCGAATTTTGCATAATCCAGATCTAAAAAGTTCAGACTGGTACTTTTTTACTATATCATTAAATGTAATATATGTATAAAATATGATTGAATAAAAAAATATTATATAAGAGGATTTGTGTTTCTATAATTAAAAAAAATGTAAATGTTTAGCCTCTTACGATCTTAATTGATAGACAACACAAATAAGGGCACTCCGTTACGGAACTACCTCTACGGAAACAGGAATGTATAGACATGTAATTTGAAATAAAGGCGGAATAATTACAATTATCTTTAATAAGGAGTGCTTTATCGTGAATCTTAAGTCCGTTTTCAAAGGAGTAGTGTCATCTGCTCTTGCAGTTGGTCTAATTGCTGGAACTATTATTATACCTGCTTTTGCGGAGTCGACTGAAAGTTCGTCGAAAGATTATGCAGCTAAAAGTGGCAGTTATTCAGGAACTGAATTTCAGGCTACAAACCCATTAAAAAAGAGTAATGGGGCAAAAGTAAACTTCTTTATTAAAAATACTGGGGATGTAAGCGTAAGAATCACAATTAATGGAGATCAGAAAAGAACTCTCGCACCAGGTAAGAGTGGCCACATTAGTGCTCCAGTTGGTTCCTTAAGTAGCAAATATAAATTTAAAGCCGTACCAACGCCTAATGGTGGTAAAATTAGTATAGACTATCGTATTGCTCAAAGAGATTAAAATTGATGCTTAAGATATTTTTAGTTTTTTATAAGGCTCCTGAATCCGAGATGGTAATCTGGTAATTCGGTGCAGACATAGAGTAAAAAAAAAAGATTACGTACTAGACTTGAGGAGCTCATGCAAAATGCTCATAGATGAAAGCCAGGAAAATAAGTACCTAAATTAGTCATAACCACCGGCTTAGCCGGTGGCTTCCATCAGCCCTATAAGGGCATGGTACTAGCTTGCGCCTAAGAAGGCGCACTGAAAGTCTGCCAACCGCGAGCGGTTCCGGGCTTGCCCCTAAAAGGGGCTTATTATTTGCCTTTTTTCACAGACTCACCCTTAAACGGGTCCAATAGTTCTTTCATGGTCAGCTGTTCGTAGTTCTTATCCTCCGCTAGCTGATTCCGAATGTATTCGGCGATCACTTTCTTGTTTCTTCCTACCGTGTCCATGTAATATCCTCTGCACCAAAACTGTCGATTGCCATATCGATATTTCAGATTGGCAAACCTATCGAAAATCATCAGCGAGCTTTTCCCCTTTGGATAACCCATAAATTCCAGACACACTCAGTTTTGGCGGAATACTCACCAGCATGTGTATGTGATCGACACAAGCTTCCGCTTCCAATATTTCTACACCTTTTCTCTCGCATAACTCTCGAATGATCTTCCCAATTTCCCTTTTCAGTTTCCCATAGATCACTTGTCTTCGATATGTAGGCGCAAATACAATATGATATTTGCAGTTCCATTTCGTATGTGCTAGACTGCTTTTGTCCATCTTTCTCCCTCCTTGATTTCATCCGTGCGGTTGGCAGACCGGCACTCATTTTATCATGAAGGTCAAAAGATGGACTACTTATAGCTATAAGCTTTCCGGAACCCCCAGTCGAACTGGGGGTTTTCTTATACAAAATAAAAGCCGATTTCCCTTAACTTACAGGAAATCGGCTCTTCTATTTATGGAGTTTCCTCAGTCTCTTTGAGCAATCTTATATTCTATACTAATATCACCACCATTAGGCGTTGCTGAAGCTTTAAATTTATATTCGCTAGCGAAGACACCAACTGGAGCACTAATGTGGCCACTCTTACCTGCTGCGAAAGTGGCTTCAGAACCTCCATTAATTGTAATTTTTACGCTTACATCCCCAGTATTCTTAATAAAGAAATTTACGTTTTTCCCATTAGCACTTGATAATTTGTATGAAGTCGAAAATCCTGTTCCTGAATAAGTGCCACTTGAAACATCCATGTCATAAGGTTGAATTACTCCTCTTTCAGTTGCATAATTTTCCGACAAACTTTCAGTCGACTGCGCAAAAGTCGGTAAAGTACTAACTCCAGTAATTAGACCAACTGCAAGAGCAGATGACACTACTCCTTTGAAAATGGACTTAAGATTCATGATATAATTCCCTCCAGTAATATTATACTATACATCCATATTTTAGATGTATATCACATACAATAACATAGAAAAATATTCCTGTAAATACTTTATACACTCTATTCTTGACTCGTTTCGTTAAGAGAGTGGACAGATAAGTTGTATTACAATTTCTGAGATAAGGGCATAAAAAATTGTTTAGATGCCCACCTTTCTATACAGATAATACAATAACCAACATTAGGAAAAAGTTTTATTCCAAATGGGCCCGACTACTAATATCTGATTGTCATTTAGCTTTTGTACATACGCAAAAGAGAGACTCTGTTTTTGCTGGGCCGGTAGGGATTTATAAGCTTTAAAAAGGGAAAGATCCGTAATATGATCTTCTAGATTTTGGGGTGCAGATTTTGAATCATAAACGGTAAGTAAGCTGGATTCTAGGTTTTCATCGTTGTTTAAGGTCAGAGGAAATCGGTTTCCTTCATTCGTCTCTTTTTGTCATTATTTACAGAGTTATAGTATATAAGATTGGCTATATACGTGATAAAATGACGATTCAATTCATTATCCGTTTTCAATATAAGCCCTCTGTCCTTTTTGAAGAGATCGCTCCTACCTTATAAAGAGAAATGAATTTCTTTTTTTACAAAAAAATCCTAAAAAAGAGAACGTGTGAACCGGGAAATAGCTGAAACGTGGGAACAAAGGAAAAGAAGCTTAGTGTTAACTAAGCTTCCTTGAAAACAGCGATTTATTGGGGTTTTGATTTTTGTTATTTCTCTTAGTCTTTCTTTTCTATGCTTTCATACAGTTCCGTCAAATAGTGAATATAGCTTATTATTCGTTTGGACGTACCGATATACCTCCGCAGTGTCTCTACCGAATCAGGTGGAAAGATACTTCCCCCCTACACACCAAAAACACTTACGTATACGTAAGTGTTTTATTTGAAACATAAATAATTTATGTCTAACAGTTGTTGTGCCGCAGGGTACGGCAAATGGTTTTCTGTTCTACCACAATTAATGTGTAGCGTTTCGTCTCGATTTCGTTCGTGATGACATAAGCCATATGTGGATTGGAATAGACACTAAAGAATATGCGATAAATGTCAAATTGAATGTGGTATTACCTATTAACTGCACTTGGCAATTATCGCTTTAAATATTTGTGAGTTAAAAAACCTGACAGTATCCCTATGCGATTCTGAGCCGCGTTTTAATTTGGTCTAATGTGGCCTCGCGCTGAGCTTGGTTGTAAATATATTCAATCATGTCGTGCTTTTTCTGAAAGCGGTAGCCATGTATCCCGTAAATTAAGCTTCCATGGTTACGATACGTACAACACAGTGCAGCAAACAGAAGCAGAGTCAAGTAACGGTCAATGGCCTTTGCCTAGCGAACCTGGTAACGATCCATGGCCAGCTGAACTTTCGCCGTACGAAAATAGGTTTCAATGGCCCAAAGTTTGCTGTAACAGCTCAATATTTCTTCATTACTCAGGGAAACATCTGTACTTAGAAAAGCTTTCATCTGCTTGGGACCAAAGTTTTCTCCCTCGGTCCAACACAGGAGCAAAACGGAGTTTTCTACCAAGTTAAGCTTGCCCTCATAGCGATATACCCGGTAAGCGGAGGAACCGATGGTCACTAGATCGGTGTCCGATTTCGAGATGTACGAAGCAAGGCTTTGGAGCGATTGCCGGATGCCTTGCGGATAGAAAATGCGGTTCGTTTTCAAGCCGCTAATGACGTGAAATCCACGCTCCGCACAGGTTTGAAGTACGAAAGCAGATGGATACCACGAATCCAGCAGGACGTAGGTTCGGCAGGAAGACATCGGGACGGCCTGAATCATATCACCCGCGAGTTCGATTTTACTTTCTCCTTGTGGGTCGTAACGCGCTGTGGCAAAAGGAAAGACCTGATCCCCTGATAGAAGTAGCGTTTGAACGACAGCGTGCCCGTAAACATGTCGCCGCTTGAGGTGAGAATGTTGAAACGAAGCCCCTTGAATCGTGTGTGTAGCCTGTGACGAAGGCTTGGTTTTTTCACACAAGGTGTCATCCAGAATAACAAACATGGGACTACATTCTCGCCGAGCGCACGCCTCAGTTTGCTGAAAAGCGACACGTTGAACCACGCGTTTCAAGTAAGAAGCATCCCAGTTCCCATGAGTTAAGAAATGACTCAATGTCCGGCGCTCTCTCTCTTGAAGGCTTTCGCGGTGAATATCCGTTAACGTTCCTGTAAAACCGGTGGAAAGCATCCCATCCACGAAGTGCTTGATGTGGTGAAGAGCAGGTTTGGAGAACTATAGCGGAAGTTTCCACTCGCCTAACCGATTGTTCCAGTGCTTTTCTTGTGATAAAGTAGACGTATGAGACATATCTTGTTCTCCTCTGCGTGGGGTGGTTGGTGGTACTTCTATTTTACGCAGAGAGTCAAGTGTGTCTCTATTTACATTTCATGGAACTAATTTTGGGCAAGTACAGCTATTAAGTAAGGGTGGCCCAGGGAAGACCAGTGCCTTCCTGTTTCTCACTCCATTCTTCGGTGGGTTATGCATATTCCTGGCGTTCTTTCTGGTAAACTGGACGTGTACCCAAAAGCGATAACAATCCAATGATAAAAATGATGAAATAAAAATATTCATGCCTGATTTTCGGCGATGCCATGTGCATCGTTTTTTTATAATCAATTTACAGTGAACCTACAATATACACGCTAACGGGGAATGTGAACCCAGTCGTCTTGACACAGTGTAATTTATGGTTTGTTTTGTATTGATACATCTATTGAAGTAAGGACGTGCCCCCATGATTTCTGCTGATCTGAAGGAACAATATTACGAGGCGCTTGTGGCCAAGGATTCGGAATACGAAGGTTTATTCTATGTTGGAGTCCGAACCACAGGTGTGTTCTGTCGTCCCACATGCCCTGCACGAAAGCCAAAATTCGAAAACTGCGAATTCTATGAGACGGCTCAGCAGGCACTTCTGGCCTCTTATCGCCCTTGCCAGCGCTGTCGCCCGCTCTCTCACCCCAACCAAGTATCCGATGTCGTTCGCATATTAGTGGAAGCTGTGGAGAAAAATCCGGAGAAACGCTGGAAAGGACAGGATTTCAAGGCCCTCTCCATCGACGAATCCACTGCTCGCCGTCAGTTCAAGAAGCGGTTCGGCATGACCTTTGTCGAATATGCTCGTGCTCGACGCATGGGACTTGCCCTGAAGAATATTCGTTCAGGACGCACCGTGATTGATAGCCAATTATCTACCGGATATGAGTCAAGCAGCGGCTTCCGCGATGCCTTTTCACGGATCATGGGTGCCGCCCCTACACAAGTCGATGAAGGACATATCCTAAAAGCGTCCTGGATTGACACCCGCCTCGGCCCGATGATGGCCATTGCAGATGAAGAGGCACTATATTTACTGGAATTTGTGGACCGCAGAGGTCTGGAACGCGAAGTTGAGCGTCTGCGCAAACGAACCAAATCAGCGATTGTGCCTGGCACTACAGCTCCCATCCAGTCCATTGAGCGTGAACTAAACGAGTACTTTCAAGGTATTCGGACAGCATTCGAAACACCGTTGTTCTGTTTAGGAACACCATTCCAAAAACATGTGTGGGAACAGCTAATGGCCATTCCGGCTGGTGAAACGAGGTCATATCAGGAGATTGCAAATGCACTGGGAAAACCGACTGCTTGCCGAGCTGTGGCACAGGCGAATGGGGCCAATCAGCTTGCGATTGTGATTCCATGTCACCGTGTAATTAATGCCAGTGGCGAACTGGGTGGATACGGCGGGGGATTAACTCGCAAAAACTGGCTTTTGACTCACGAGAAACAAAAACAGGGTAGCTGAAAAACAGAATGAAATAATGAAGTACGCATCAAATGTCCAAAGGAATGCATGATATAACAAAGGAGAGTCAACATAATATGAGTACCTTAGAAGAAAAAGCAGCGTTGTTCCAACAATACCATGTGAAAGGAAAACCACTTGTTCTGGTCAATGTGTGGGACGCCGGAAGTGCGCAAGCCATTCAATCCGCTGGAGCAAGGGCCATTGCTACCGGGAGCTGGTCCGTTGCTGCGGCCCACGGTGAACACGACGGTGAAGCCATGCCATTCCATCTCGTGCTTGCCAATCTCGCACGGATTACAGCGAACGTGGATCTGCCTGTAACGATCGATATAGAGGGAGGGTATGGGAGGTCTGTGTCAGAAGTGAAGCAAAATATCCTGCAAGTCATCGATCATGGTGCTGTAGGAATCAACATGGAAGATCAACTTCCCACTGGCTTGGGATTGTACACTGTGGAGGAGCAATGCCCAAGATTGTCCGCCGCCCGGGAAGCTGCGCAGCAGGCAGGCATACCTTTGTTCATTAACGCCCGCACAGATATTTTCCTGCAACATGCACCTGAACACCATAACCACTCCCTCCTAGAGGAGGCCCTTATACGTTCGAGCCATTATGCAGATGCAGGAGCCAGTGGTCTGTTTGTACCCGGTTTGCAGGATCACGAATTGATTCAGGAATTGTGTGAGCGTTCACCGCTGCCAATTAACGTTATGGTTACGTCTCCTGAGCCTTCACCAAAACAGCTTGCCACACTGGGTGTAGCACGTGTAAGCTACGGGCCATATCCCTATCTGCAAGTTATGGAACACCTAAAAGAACTGGGGAGAAACATTTTATCGGGAAATTAACAGGAGGGCATGTTATAATCACCTCTATTGAACATTTACAGGAGGCAATTATGCTTAACGTGGAACAAAAGCTAGAAATGCTACAATCGTATCCCCAACTGCAACGCAAAGATGTTTCTCTCGGTCGTGTTAATTTCCACTACGAGGAAAGTGCGTATGATAAAAAGATTGTTGCTCTCCATATTCATCCTAACGGTAACGGTTATATCTATGCAGGGTTACTGCCCAACTATGAAACCGATGCCAAAGGATTCGTCAATATTCGTGATTACTCCGAAACAGATCTGCGCACCTTGTTAGATCAAACGATCCAAGCGATGTCTCACAATCCCAACGCAGTTGAATTCCAAGAGCCAGAACAAGTAAAAGCTGCTGCTCCTGTATTGTCTACAACCTCTACGGGTGGCGGAACGTGGATCGATGAAGATGGACATACGCTGACTTTAAAATATGAAGATGACATGTGGTATGTGTATTCCGGTGTTAATCTGGATATGGCTTTTGAAACGCGTAGCGAAGCTGGCGAGTATCTCAAAGACGAAGGATTCAAACCACAAGCTCAGGCTTAACGCATACACCTTCATTTGGGATTGCGCACAAAGATTGTTGAATAGGTATATTCAGTGATTAGGATGATACCAAAAACACGAGGCGTGTTCGCACTCGTGTTTTTCTGATTACAGGGAATTTCGCTAAGATTCCTTGCCCGGTTCTTTTATATAACAATATGCTGTCAGTCTTTTTTGGATTTCATGGTAAGCGGCGCATTCTTCATCATCGGATACGTAGATAGAAGTAGCGCACCACCAATGCACCCCAGAACGGTGAACAGTGTCATCATATTCACACTCGCAAACCACTTCATCCACTCCCCAAAATCTGCGAAGACAACGATCAGAGTGATCATTAGGCCTACCCCAAAGAACATAATGAAGAAGTTACGCATCCCCAAGCGCATCCAGCAGACCGTCGGGAAGACAGAAATTCCCAGTACGAGAAAGCCGCACATCAGATCAATCCACAGGTAGGATAAGAAATGATATTCGCTTGAATACAACATGCCCGGTTGATAAAGGGTTACGTCAACAATTCCTTTTTCCTGAAGCAGGTGTAAGAGGAAATACGCCACATGCAGAATGATCATGGTGCCTGCAACCATCCATACCGAGTTCATATAGAAGGATTTCATGAATTGAATTCGTGTACTGCCCATACCGATCGCAACCGGAAACAGTGTAATAATTCCCCCGATTGCAAACGTACATATCCCTCCGTACATGGGACCAAACAGTTGCGTAGCATACGAGACATCAAATATGAAGCCAATGGCCAGATATACAACGGCGAGCATTAGAGCGATGGATGAAAATATGCCCAGATACAAACGCATATCATCGCGAATCAGTCGATTCGTACCTTTTACTGCGTTCATGGTTTAACCCCCTCTTGATTACGGGTCCTGTTAACCAAATAATCTTGTAATGTCGCTTTCTCAATGGAAAGACCCTGCGAATGAGCGATATCCTTCCATATTTTCGAGTAGGGCTCATCAATCATCACTTTCACAGTCGATCCCATCTGGGAAGACTCTATAACTTTAACCCCTGCTGTAACTCGGTTAATATCGTCAATTCCCCCTGTTAGAAGAACTCCTTTTTCGCGCATCTCTTCCATCGATTGATTTAACAACACCTCTCCGGATTGCAAAACGATAAGGGACTCACATAAAGGCTGAATCTCCTCAATATGATGGCTGGATATCAGAATCAGACGCGGGTTATCTTCATAACTTTCCAGTAGCGCATTATAGAAGAATTTACGCTTCTCAGCATCAAGCCCATTCGTGGGTTCATCCAGAATGGTTATCTTTGCATTACTGGCAAGACCTAATATAATCTGGGTGGCAGTCTTCATGCCTTTCGAAAATTTAATGATCTTCTTCTTCGTTGGTAGTTCGAACACATCGATTAAACGTTCCGCCAACTCCTGATTCCACTGCGGATGAAAGTATTGCCCCATTTGAACCATGTCACTAACCGTCCAATTTTTCCCCAGGGGATGATTCTCCTGGATGTAGCACAGATGCTCTTGGGCAGCCAGATTATTATAGGGGTCTTGACCCATGATCTGAACGGTTCCACTGTCCGGGCGGTTATGCCCTGCCAGTAAACTCATCATGGTTGTTTTACCCGCTCCATTTCTTCCCCAGATTGCACTAATGATTGGCTCACTCTCATGTAGCGTAACCTGGTTCAGAACGGGCGTCTTCTGGTAGCTGTAGTTGACCTGCTCCATATGAATCATAACTCACTCTCCTTATCCTTCTTGCCGCGAATCAGATCAATAATCATGTCTTCATTCATGTGAATCCGTCTGGCTTCTTCAAGTAAAGGCTTGATGTATTCTTCATAAAAATCTTGCTTCCGTTCAACGAGCAATGCTTCTCTTGCTCCCTTTGAAACAAACATTCCAACACCTCGCTGTTTGTATATAATCCCCTTGTCCACGAGTTCCTGAAGTCCTTTGCGGGCTGTAGCCGGATTGATATTGTAGAAGCGTGACAGTTCATTGGTTGAGGGAACCTGTTCTTCCACCTTCAATCTGCCCTCCACAATATCGTCCATAATCATTGTGGCAATCTGATGAAAAATAGGCTGAGATTCATCCAAAGTCGATTTCATGTGCTTCCAACTTTCATACGTATTCATTAGTCAGTTAGTCGGTTAGTTACTCATGTAACTAACTATAGTATACAAAAACGCAAATGTAAATAGGCGAACTTAATTCATTGCCTTTCCTACCTTGGCTCTGTTGTATTGATTAATAAGCCCGTCCAGGACTACGGATTGCTGGATCACTTCCGGATGAAGCAGACTGCCGTATTCCATATGCATGCGATATAACAACTGTCTGGCATCTTCGATCCGTGATATCAAATCCAGGCGATCCATAGTATCCCTCCTTTTTGTCATATTTTAGTGTATTATGCCAATCATAAGCGCATGTGAGATACGACATACTTATTCTTCCACTTTGATACACAAAAAA
The DNA here is from genome assembly GCF_000316035.1 of Paenibacillus sp. PAMC 26794. GTDB lineage: Bacteria > Bacillota > Bacilli > Paenibacillales > Paenibacillaceae > Paenibacillus. Next base: position 197,349 of record NZ_ANHX01000076.1, on the reverse strand, counting down.
AGAACGCTTCTGAAATGAATTCAGAAGCGTTCTTTACTTTTATTAAGTTCCAAATCCATGATCAGCGGGTCTCATAATTTCGGGGTTCGGGCTTTCGGGATTCGGGCTTTCCTTGCCTGGGACAGGTTCCGTAGCAGGAGCTACGATGAATACAACGATACTACAGGTAGCTATCAGCAAAGCCAACTTTCTCTTCATTGAGTTTCTGCACCTCACTAATTATCATTTTGTATTGCTGTTTCGCCGTCTCAGATGCAAATTCCCGGTATTGCTCAAACAGTCCGACACCTCTAAGCATACCTCGTCCACTGCTAATTTCAATAGAAAATTTTAAACTATCTAGCACAAATTCTATACCTAAATGATACTCGTCTTTCTTTAAATAATATGCACCCAAATCTGCTAAAAGTCGTAAATATCGATCATCCGTAACCTGTCTGCTCACTTTGCCAATTCGGTTACTCTGTTCCTGATAAGTGAAGTACGATTCATACTGTTTGAGAACATGATCAATATCCTTATCATAACGATTAGCCGCTGTTACAATATCACACAGCGCTGGGAATATCTCATTTTCCTTCGTTGAGATATACGCCAGATAATCAGGTAACACCTCAAAATGACCGCCCATTAAATGATATATATATCGATTAGCTTCAGCCCATTCCTGAAACTGATTCATAACAACGATTTCATCTTTATCCGGGTTCCTCACCCAGCGATTATCCGAATATAAAGAAACATATTTTAGGGCGCCGGTGTAGTCCTTCAAATGATAACAGGCACTTCCTGCAGCTAGATCGGAGTACAGAATATAGAAGACAATTGGTCTTTTGGTCTCTTCTTGTTTCCTTCGGCCATTCATCTCATAATGGATGGACGCTTTTACTTTCAATTTTTCAGATAACTCCTGAACCTTGTTCCATCTATGCAATGCTCCAAAAGCATTAATCAGTTCGTTAAGCGCATCCAATTGATAGCGCTCATCCAGCCGATCCACATAGTATTCGAACCGGGCTGCAATAATCAGATTCCGCTGCTGATCATTGGTCAGTCCCAACCGGAACAGTCGATACTGACAGAGTGCAAGCCGCTCGGAATGTTGCATTTTCTCGCTTTCAGCAATGTTTTCATATAGAAGAATGGCCGGTTTGAATTTACCCGCTTGGAAGAATTCTTCAGCCACATCAAATAACAAAGGAATATAGGATAGATTATCCATCATCAGACGAATAACCTCTTCAATACAGTCCAACTTGTCCAACTCGGCACAGCGATGAAGGAAGGGTCCCAGTCTTCGCCAGTCCGGGGTCGCGTGTACAAAGCACTCATCTATGTATAACTCATAGAAGTAACCTTCTTCCAGTCTCATGGCGGAAGTAATACGATCCAACTGCTGCATGGCAATCGGCCGATTTTTATTCAAAATATTGCTGAGCGTACCCGAATTAATCCCTGACGTTTCCGAAAAATGACTAATGGACATCTGCTCACGCTTCAGATAACTTTCCAAGTGATCGCGTATCGTGGTTGTCGACTCCAAACGAACACCACCCTCCAAAATAAAAAAACATAAACAGGATTATCGGTATGCAAAAGTAATTATATGTAATTAGAAAGTATCGGTCAATATAATAATTTCAACTAATTTGTATTAAAACCATTTTAATCCTTTTATAAAACGGACACTCCTATCCTTATTTTATATCGAAAACGCGCCTGACATCAAACCTGAAAATAGACAAAAAACACGAGCCATCTACGGGCTCGTGTTCTCAACTGACTCAGCAGTCATCATGCTCACTATAACTTGGATTTAAGGCAGTATATTGCCTGCCGCACGGTAAATTTCATACCACTCTGGACGCGTAAGATGAACATCTCCTGCTTTTACACAGTCTTGCAGACGTTCAATATTCATCGTGCCTGTCACAGGTTGCATCTGCGCAGGGTGACGAAGCAACCAGGCGATTGCAATCGTTGTATTGCTCACGTCATACTTCGCAGCAATCTCGTCGATCTTGGCATTCAATTCCGGGAACTTGTCGCTACCCAGGAATACGCCTTCGAAGAATCCGTACTGGAACGGGGACCACGGCTGAATGGTGATATCATGCAGACGACAGTAATCAAGAATGCTACCGTCACGGTTAACCGCGGCATCGTTCTCCATGTTCACGTTGATGCCACTGTCAATCATCGTCGTATTGGTAATACTCATCTGCAACTGGTTGGCTACCAGTGGCTGTTTCACGTATTTTTTCAACAATTCGATCTGGTTCGGATTCTGGTTGGATACCCCGAAGTGACGCACTTTACCTTCGCGCTCCAGTTGATCAAAGGCTTCAGCCACTTCCTCCGGCTCAACCAATGTATCTGGACGGTGCAGAAGCAGTACGTCAAGATATTCTGTTTTCAGACGTTGCAGGATGCCATCGACTGAATTCAGGATGTGCTCTTTGGAGAAATCAAACATGCCTTTGCGGATACCGCATTTGGATTGAAGAATCATATTTTCACGAACTTGGGGATTCATCTGTACCGCTTCGGCGAAGATCTCCTCACATGTTCCTGTACCATAAATGTCGGCATGGTCAAAGAAATTTGCGCCAACCTCCATTGCAGAACGAACAAAATGTTCGGCTTCCTTACCGTCTAGTGAATTAATCCGCATGCAGCCCACCGCGACTACAGGTACTTCTAGTGCACTGCTGCCCAATTTAATCGTTCTCAAGATGTTTTCCCTCCATATTCGAATATTATCGTGTATCTTACCTTTGATTGTGACATATATCTGCAATCGGTTTCAATAGCTTTATCCTACATTCATATGGAGAAATGATAGGTTCTTCATTCCAGCCTATAGATACAAAAGAATAAGTTATACTTCTTCCGGTACGATAACCTCAATGTGCCTTGGCAGGACACGGATATGAATTGGCAGGGCAGGACCTTCTTCCCCATCTACATTGGTGCGAATGGCTTCGTCCGAGCGAACATGAACTTCTTTGGCTGTAAAATAGTCCACGTCCTTATGGTCTTTCAGACTACCAAATAACAGGGAAGTGCCCAGGGTCAGACTGTTGAACACACTGATATTACGAACGACAAAACAATGTATCAGACCATCGTCCACCTCTGCATCCGGGGACAACTTCTCGAATCCTCCGACCGAGTTGGTCAGCGCCGCCAGAAAAAGTGGCGATTCCCCCTCCCAGATCTGTCCATCATATTCGATGGTTAGATGATTGGCTGGTGTATTCACCAGGTCTTTCAAGCCTTCTTTCAGATATGCGAATGATCCCAACTTCGACTTCTCTTCCGAAGATACGGAGAACAATGCTTCTGCCAAAGAACCCGCAGCCACAACGTTGGCAAACAGGCGATCATTGATTTTCCCCAAGTCCACGATATGGGTCTGATTCGAACGTAACTGCCTAATGGCTTCTTCCGGGTCAAGCGAGATATTCAGCGCACGCGCAAAATCATTCACCGTACCTAGCGGTATAACGCCCAGTTGGGGACGATGATCCTGATCCATCATGCCGTTAATCGTCTCATGCAGTGTACCGTCGCCTCCGATGGAGATGACCAGATCACAGCCGTCTTTGCAGGCGCTCAGACAGTAGTTGGTGGCATCACCTTCCCCGGCCGTCTCATTAACCACCACCTCATACTGCTGTGACTCCAGAATTTCTCTGACTTGGGACACATACTGCTCGGCCTCTTCCTTACCTGACGATGGATTACTAATGATCATGGCTTGACGCATACTCACATCTTCTCCTCCACATGGCATCTTTACTTCATCTATACCCGTTTCAAGGGTAGATTGAATAGGGTCTACGGGAGATGTTTAAATTTTTTTATAAAGATGCCTCTGAAGAGTGCAGAGCAGGGTTTGTTTCATATAGAATAGAAGTAGAGAAATACCCATTACGAAATTTCTTGTTCCTTTTCCCTGTTGACGGGTTAATAACTATAGATGTGCTTTTAGCCGAACCTGTATATGTTAAACTCTTCAATTCACACTGGACACTCGGTAGGCAGAACAACCTTCCGGTCGCTGTTATCGTGTAAATACTATACTTATCTAACTCAATCTGTTCGGATTATTTTATAATTCTAAAAATCGGAGGGAATGCATGCAATGAGAAGAATGACGCTACTATTTCTAGTATTCATCCTGAGTCTCGGGGCATCGGGGCAAGCCATGGCTTACACAACTACGGACTTGGGCGAGGGAATCGTTGAAGATCCCGCATTGGAGGACGGACTGAAGTTAATCCTGAACAAACCTCTGGATGTGCCATTAACTTCAACGGATCTGGAGCAGCTTGAAGTGGTAGATCTGAGCAATGCAGGTATTCACAGCCTGACCGGTCTCGAATATGCAACCAATCTGACTCACCTTCGATTATATGGGAATGAGATTGAGGATCTCACACCGCTGGCGCACCTCACCCAGCTTCGCGAGATCGATGTTCGCAATAATTACGTTACATCCATAGACGCACTTACTGAATTGAAAGACTTGGGACGGCTGTATATCAGCAACAATTCCATATCTTCCATAGAGGTTGTACGTGGGTTCAACCGATTACATACGTTCCACGCCAGCGGTAACCAGATCGACAGTCTTGCGGCCCTCTCGGATGCGGATGCACTGAAATGGCTTGAGATCTCAAACAATACGATTAGCGATCTGACACCGCTCATGGGTAAAACGCGACTCCAACAACTCAATGTGGCGAATAACCAGATTCAGACGCTGGATGTACTGGCAGAACTGCCAAATACGCTGCGGAACCTGAATGTGGCAGGCAACCAAATCACGGATCTGACACCACTGAAGCACATGACACGGCTGCGGACACTTGATATCTCTGGTAACCAAGTACAGCACCTTAAGGGGCTTGAGGGACTAACTGTGCTGAAGGAGCTGAATGCAGAATCCAATCAGATCTATGATCTGGAACCTCTTCGGCAACTATCCAACCTGGATGTATTGAAATTGTCCAACAACCGGGTGTGGGATCTAACACCGATTGCAGGTTTTACGTTTACCCGTGATCAGTCAGCGGCAAATGCCATACAGGATATCTCGGCCTCCACCTCGTTATCGTCCGGTATTCAGACATCTACCTCAGAGGTTGAACCTGCGGGACTCACGGTGCAGAACAACTATCTGGATGTTGTGAGCGGCAGTCATACGATGCAGCTTCTGAACCGGATGAATGTGCGGGAGCAGAAACGAACGCCGCAGGGCAGCTTCCAGCGTCTGATTGAAGGGTCCACCACTGCTTATGTAGGAGATCGCGCTTATGTACTGGATGCTGCACCTTTTATCGATGAAGGGCGGACCTATGTGCCTCTGCGATTTGTCTCGGAGCAGTTAAACGCCAGTGTGAACTGGAACAGTGGTACACGCGAAGCTGTGATCACACAGAATGACAAAACCATCCGCTGGAGCGTGGGCAACAAGCAAGTCGTCGTGAATGATTCGCTTACGATCAATGATGCTCCTCTTCTGATGAAAAATGGTAAAGCTTTTGTACCGGTACGCTTCATCTCAGAGCAATTCAATACCTCTGTTGGTTATATCGGGAGCAGCAAAACGATTCTGATTTTTGAAAATAAACAGCTTGGTGAGAGTGTGCAGCCATAAGTTGTGTCTCACGTTCATTTTCAGCCATAAGAGAATATGAGAAACATAGCGAAAGTCCCCGTCTGAACAATCAGCGGGGATCTTCGCTATGACATTGGATAATGGTATATGGACATCGCCGATTACAAGCAAATACAGCATAAGATCTGTCTGTGCGGAAACGTACTCGTGGTGCTCTATCTTGGATTAGGGTAAATTTCACACGGTTTAGCATATCTTCTTTTGCAGTGGGAGTTGTTATACTGAACGTAATATATATGACAACTGAGGTTCAAGCGAGGAGGAAATTCACATGACATTCACGCTCACTGGTTATTCCACAACCCAAGACAACCCGTGGAGAGAGCTATCTTTTGTGCCGACTAATGAAAGCGCTAACTTAAAACTGACGGGTGAACAGCACCAGCTTGTGGAAGGGTTTGGCGGCTGTTTCAACGAGCTTGGTTATATGGCTCTATCCCACTTAAATGAGGAGCAGCGCCACGAGGTATTTCATTCTCTCTTCCATCCGGAGGGTGAGCACAAGTTTAACATCTGTCGCCTGCCGATTGGCGCAAGTGATTATGCAGAGCAGTGGTATAGCCACAACGAGATGGACGGCGACGTAGCCATGGAACATTTTTCGATCAAACGTGATTTCAAATATCTGATTCCTTACATTAAGGAAGCTCTAAGTTATAACCCAAACCTGCAATTCTTCGCCTCCCCATGGAGTCCGCCAACGTGGATGAAATCCCCCAAAGCCTATAACTATGGCACGCTTCGTTGGGAGAAAGATATCCTGGAGGCCTACGCCCTGTATTTCGTAAAATTTGTACAAGCTTACCGTGACGCAGGCATTACGATCCATCAGGTGCATGTGCAGAACGAAGTGATTGCAGATCAGAAATTCCCTTCTTGCATGTGGACAGGCGAGCAGCTTCGTGAGTTTATCGCCGATTATCTGGGCCCGGCTTTTCACAAGCATGGTCTGGATACGGAAATCTGGCTGGGAACGATCAACGCCCCTGATCCATGGGAAGAATTAATTAAGAAAAAAACAAACGACTTCGATGAGTACGCCGGGCTTGTCCTGAGTGATCCGAAGGCCTATTCCTATATCAAGGGTGTTGGGTATCAATGGGCTGGCAAAAATGCCATTCAACGTACCTCGGCAAGTTATCCGGAGCTACGTTATATGCAGACCGAGAACGAATGCGGCGATGGCAACAACTCATGGAACTACGCCAAATATGTATATAACCTCTACCAGCATTACTTCAGCAACGGAGTGAACGCGTACATCTACTGGAACATGGTTCTGGAACCCAAAGGCCGCAGCACATGGGGCTGGGAGCAGAACTCCATGATGACCGTAGATCCGGACAATAAGGAGGTTACTCGGAACCCTGAGTATTATGTGATGAAACACTTCGCGCATCATATTGTTTCTGGTGCTCGAAGAGTCGGCCTGTCAGGCGCGTGGAGCGGAAAATCCGTTGCTTTCCGCAACCCGGATAACAGTCTCGTGATTGTCATCAACAATCCATTCCGGGACCGTCGTGACCTGTATCTAACCCTTGAAGAAGGACAGACCCTTCACATTGAGCTGGAAGCCGATTCGTTCAACAGCATGGTTATTCAACCGAAATAACTAATCCAACACATCGGTAAAAGCGTGAACAACAATAGCGTCTGGCCCCAAGAATTCCCCGGGCCGGCGCTATTGTTTATGGGCCAGACCATACTTATTGTTACCATAATTACTCCTGTAGAACACAAGCCGAAGACAACTTAAAGATATGACGTTTCACTTTTTATATTTACAAATCTATAAATCTAGATATAATGTAATCCAGAGAACTTACTCTCATGTTCATCACATTATAGGAGTTATAGGAGGCAAGGCAGGCTCATTTCGACATAATATATCTACTTTTCTGTATATTTAAATTCATTGGAGGTACGCTTTACATGAAATCACAACAGGTCAATCCACTGCTTATCTTGATGCTGGCACTCGGGGTATTCGGAATTATTACAACAGAAATGGGAATCGTGGGGGTACTGCCTCAGGTTGCGAATAAATTCAACATTACGGCTGCACAGGCAGGTTGGCTGGTCAGTATATTTGCGCTGGTTGTAGCCATTGCAGGCCCTTTTCTCACCTTGCTGGCGTCCGGAATTAATCGCAAAATCATCCTTTTAACCGCTGTGCTGATGTTTGCCATTTCGAACGTCGTCTATGCCTACGCCACAACATTTGATACCATGCTTATCTTCCGTATCATTCCCGCGTTATTCCATCCCGTCTTCTTTTCCGTAGCCTTGGTCACCAGTGCCCAACTTGTTCCGGCGGAGAAAAGCAGTCAGGCTGTCGCCAAAGTATTCACCGGAGTTACCGCAGGCTTTGCCTTTGGCGTGCCTCTGACATCGTATCTTGCTGAACGGCTATCCCTAGAAATCGCCTTCCTGTTTGGAGCGATGGTCAGTGTGGTCGCTTTGATCGGCATATGGATCTGGCTACCCTCGATGCCCGTGAAGGAAAAGATGTCCTATGGCAAGCAACTCGGTATTCTGCGCAAACCTGGATTATGGCTGAATGTTGTCGCAGTCATTTTTATATTCGCCGCCATGTTCTCCGTGTACAGCTATTTTGCCGAGTATCTTGGACAGGTCACCCACATGAGCGGATCATGGATCAGTGTCATGCTGACCGTCTTTGGTGTCGTCATGATCATCGGAAATTTAGGGTTTGGACAGTTTCTGCGTAAGAGCGTGGTCCGCACTGTCCTCATGTTCCCCCTGCTGTATGTAGCAGCTTACGCACTCGTCTATTGGGCCGGTCCCCACTTCATGTGGATGGTTATTGTAGTCATCCTCTGGGCATCCGTGCATTCAGGAGGATTGATTGTAAGCCAAACCTGGTTAACCGCTGAAGCGCAGGATGCGCCTGAATTCGGCAACAGCTTGTATGTATCCTTTTCCAACCTTGGTATTACCCTGGGTACTGCCATCGGCGGATGGTTCATCGCGAACCTTGGAATACATCAACTGATCTGGAGCGGAATGATATTTGCGCTGATCGCTTTTGTCTTGATTTGGATTAAAATTAAATGCTTCACCCCCGCAGCCTAGGGTAAACAGATACTCAGGAATGGGACATTTGACGATCCAATATTAATTTCACCTGGGTATCTAGCTGGTAAGGCATGGATATGGGATCGGTAACCGCAAATTCCGTATATTCGGTCATATACACCTGATTTTGCCTCACTGCGGGCATTTCCTGCCACCAGATGCTGTTCGATATACGTTCATACCGCTCCGAATCCAGCACCGTTAGGAACAAGTGGTCACCTGCATAGGATGTAACTTGCTCCTCTGAGATCATGAGATAAGCCTGACGGTCAATTAATTCCTTCTGAACCCGCTCTGGTGCCTGAAGTCCCAGGCCATCATACAGATTGTAGGCTCCCCTACACCAGTAATTGCCGAACACATAGATCGAATCATCGCGTATTTCCATCACAGAGAACGTATCTGTACTCTTAATCACACCCTTTAACCGGGATTTCAGACGCTGTGTTTTACGTTCATATTGCTTCATTACTTTCTCTGCTTCTGGCCCCTTACCGAATACCTCTCCAAGTTTCTGTAACAATACAAATGGCTTGTGGTCGTTCTGTGAAAAGATATATGTCCGTGCGATTGGTGATAACATGTCGTATTCCTCCTGATTTCCAACGAGAATCATCTCAGGCTGCAAATAGGAAATCTCCTGTGGGTCCAGCGGTACGCTGTTAACCTTGTGAAAACTCGCACTTAACGGGGTTAGATAATGCTCATTGGACAGATTTTTGGCAACCGCCGCCGGGCGGATTCCAAGGGCAAGCAGATGGCCGAGACAACTCATCACACAGATGTTGGACGAGCTCTGCCGGTGGTTAAGAATGAACTGACCTGGGGAGATTCCTTCCATCTGTTTAAAGCGTCGATTGAAATAGTACTCATCCCGATATCCCACCAGAGTGGCCACCTCTTTCATACGTCCTCCGCGTAAAAGCAGTTGTTTGGCATGTTCCATCCGCAGCGTTGTCATATAATCTGACAGATTCGTTCCTGTGAGTTGCCTGAACCAATGGGTAAATCTGCGCTTGCTAATTCTGGCCTGTGCCGCCAGATCATCCACGGTAATTTCCTCGTTGTAGCGGCCCTTTAGCTGTGTAATGATCTCGGATATATTCGCTCTTGTATGCTCACTGGAGACTTCCCCTTCGTACTCATGGGTATCTTGCAGAACCATGCTCATTAATCTCTGAAACTGGGTGTGAATACCGACTCGTTGTTTGCGATCCTGTGCCATACGACGGTTTTCAATCCCCCTGATCCGCTGCAATATGGCTCGAAATCCGGCCGTGTCCATCTCACGGGTCTCGACGAAGGCGGAGAACATGCTGCGTTCTGAATCATGCAAGGTAAAGGCAACTAACCACGCGGATAACAACGTCTCTTCGTTTATTCGAATCTCTACCGCGTGTCCTGCATTAATAACGAGGGGAACACCATATTGCAGCTCATGTATCTTACCATCGCAAATGAGCAGACCCTCCCCCTCCTCCACCACAATCATGATCTCATTTGTTAGTGTTTGTCGTTTAATACCTTCGTTAGGCGATAAATGCTGTAGAGCCAACCCGTGAAGTTCGTAATAAATGCCGGAAACACCGTACCGGGTTTTGAGATGAGTCAGATCCAAAATCAGCACTCCTCTTCGTGATAATCATTATCAATTAGAGCCATCATAACTCAACTCTCCCTTGGTTATCAATGGCCGAAACCTGCCCATAACCAGCCTATTAATGCAAAAAAAACGTCCTAATCTTCCATTGAATGCATTCTTGAACGGCATTACACTTGGTTTATTGATAATGATTATCAGTAAATGCTTCATCATACAGGGGGATATTCATGATACAAAAAATGTCAAGACTCACCACGTTGCTCACTTTATGTTTAGTGGTATTGGTGGCAACAGCTTGTGGTAAAACAGCTGATACCGCCGCCAACAACACAACGCCACAGAACACCAGTCAAACTACCACCCAATCCGAGGAAAAAGGAACCCAGATGGCGACCGATGCTTATGGTAATCAGGTGGAGATTCCCATAGCGCCCAAACGCATCGTATACACCGACAACACGGTTGGAGATCTGTTGATTTTCGGTATCAAGCCTGTAGGTGTAGTACAACAAGGTTTGCAATACGCGACGTATAAAGACGAACTGAAAGATGTTGCAGATATCGGCTGGCCGCCAAGTCCCGAGAAGATTGTAGAACTTCAGCCCGATCTGATTATTACATCAACTCCAGACCAAAAACAGAATGAGACCCTCTCCAAGATCGCACCGGTGATCCTGACCAATGAATGGGACCCTATGCCTGTTCGGATCAAGCGTTTGGGTGAATGGTTTGGCAACAAGCAAGTACCAGAAGAGTTTCTTGCACAACATAATGCAAAGATTGTGAAGATGTGGAACGACCTACAGCAGGATGGCACCATTGAGAAGGACGAGACGGCATCCGTATTCCAATACATGATCGGCCAGAAACGATTAAGTGTGTACACGACCAGTTACCTGCCCGGTTTCGTGTATAACGAAGATGGATTCAAGCCAACCGCAGCGATTCAGAAAATGATTGATGACCCGGATGACTATGGCTATGCCAATATTTCCATTGAACAGCTGCCCGAAATTGCCGGGGACCGGGTATTTATTGTGTATTACAGTGACGAAGAACTGAAGGAAGTCGAGAACATGACCAAAGGTCCTGTATGGAGCCAACTGCCCGCTATCAAAGCCGGTAAAGTATATTTCGTAAATGGCGGTCTCGGGATATCGACAGATCCACTGGCGAGGGAAGAACTGATCAAACAACTGCCAATCATGCTCAAAAAATAATGGGGTTGCACCCAACCAATTATGGAGGTAAGCGATGACAGATTCACTTGAACTGTATGATGTGACCATCATCGGCGGAGGACCCGCCGGGTTGTACACGGCATTTTATAGCGGCATGAGAGAACTGAAAACCAAGGTTATCGAAGCACAGAATGAACTGGGCGGAAGAGTCCTGACATATCCTGAGAAAATGATATGGGATGTCGGGGCCATGCCTCCAATTCGTGGGGAACAGCTCATTGCGCAGTTGATTGGACAAGCCCGTACATTCGATCCGACGATTGTTCTCGGACAGCGGATTGTCGGCATGGAACGTCAGGAGGATGGAGCCATTCTCCTGACTGCAGATCAAGGCGAGCAACATCTAACCAAGACCGTGATTCTGGCTATTGGGTACGGAGAGCGTCAGAACGTCAAGCTTGAGATCGAAGGAGCAGATCGCTTCGAAGTGACCAACCTGCACTACACGGTTCAGGAACTGGAGCGCTTCCGCAACCAGCGAGTATTAATCTCAGGTGGAGGTGATTCCGCTGTAGACTGGGCCAATGAGTTACAACCCATTGCCAGTAGCGTAACGATCGTTCATCGCCGTGATCACTTTGGCGGTCTGGAGCGCAGTGTTACGATGATGAAGAACTCCTCCGTTCAAGTTCGGACACCCTATACTATAGAAGCGCTCCACAGTAGCGATGGGACACAGATTAATCGTGTATCACTCGTCCATACCGAGACTTCAGAGCGAGAGCAGCTGGAGGTCGATGCGGTTATCGTCAATCACGGTATGAAGTGCAACTACGGTACCATCCGGGAATGGGGACTGAATCTGGGTGAATGGAACCTGGAGGTGGAAGCAGATATGACGACCAACCTTCCCGGCATATATGCCGCAGGTGATTTTGTTGCCTATGATAGCAAAGTTGAATTACTCGCAGGCACCTTCACTAGTGGTATTCTTGCACTGAACAGTGCCAAGCGTTATATACAACCCGATGCTTCTCCAATGGCATATGTATCCTCACACAATGAGCTGTTCAAAGAGAAAAATAGCGCCTTAGGTGTGGTTGAGGAAGAAGTTTAAAACGGTTAACACATAGAAACACCCTTCTGCATACCAAATAGCGCCATGTTCCCATGCTTGACATGTGGAACAGGCGCTATTTGGTGTTATATACTAGTCATCGTAATCACAAGGGAAGCTCAGATTCGTGCAAACGCCCGCTTAAGGATTGTTCGCCAGGTAGTTTCTCAGCCATTGCATAGCTGGACGTTCTGTACCGTTGCTATTAACCAGATGTGAACCATTTACCCACGTTTGCCCCTGATTATAGCCCCACAGCGTCACGCCTTTAACAGCAGAATGCTTCCAAAGCACAGGGAATTTTTGTTGGTAACGCTGCAATTGCGTATTATCATCGCCCGTCATATCCAGCTCGGATACATAGATTGGTAGCCCCGTAGCCGCAAGCTTGTTCAGTACCGTGTTCATCGTGTTCACAGAAACGTTGTCCATATTGAAGTGATGCGCTTGGATTCCAATACCATCAACTAGACCTCTGTTTTTCAAAAGATTGATAATCTGGATATATTGGTCCGCTTTAGCGGGATCACCGATAATACCATATTCATTAATTAACAATTTGGAGTTAGGGAAGGCTTGTCTCGCCTGCTCGAATGACCAGATGACCCAGTCCCAACCCGTTGCCCCATCTCCACCAATGGCATTGCGGTAGGATGGTTTCGCATGCAGAGGTTCGTTCACAACATCAACGAAGGCAGACTTCGAATACCGCTGTCCTGCGGCCTTAATCCATTGTGTCACTTCAGCTTTCTGATCAGCGGCTGAGAGACTGTTAATCCAATTTGGCTGTTGATTTCCCCATACGAGCGTATGGAATTTGAACGGAAATCCGTTGTTGTTAGCATAGTTGTAGGCCATGTCCGCCTGGCCCCAATTCATTACGTTGCGTGTGCCTTCCACAGCATCCCACTTGGTTGAGTTCTCCGGAGTTACCTGATTCCAATACGGGCTAAAATTTGAAGGAACCTGGCTAGCTATAATATTGCCCAAAAATTTGCTGCCTTTCGCCAAACCAGCACTCACACTACCAACCGCAACAGAAGCAGCGAGAATCCCTACCAATGCCAGTGAGCCGACTGTTTTAAACCACTTAGACTTAATCAATGATTTTCCTCCTTAGTATTCATTTTTTGTTAAGCGCTTACAAATACCATTTTACTGGATAATTTTGGTTTTTAACACCTGTCAAATTATAGTATTTTATTTGTAAAAAAATAAAATTTAGTGTTTTTTATGAGACTATTTATGTATTCACTCTCTTAAATCCAACATAACTCTTCCATTGGAGATCAAAAAGTTTGGTTTTCAGTACCGAGAAGATGGAATGAAGTTAGAAATGGAGTAGCGGAGCGTAGGGAAAACTACGTGAGCAACGGACATTTCGGCTGAATTTCAACTTCGATGCTGATGATGCCGCTAGGCATGATTCGTAATCAAAAGCGGACTTTTTGAACAACCTCTTACATTGGAGTTTACATTCACCACATGTTTATCTAGTATGAAATGATACATATCTTTACACACACTAGATAACAAGGGAGATTACAACATGCGCAAAATTTCAACAAAACGTTTCGCCGGATGGCCTTTATCGTTCCTCTTATGTGCCTCCATTTTGTTTGCCCCGTTTGCATCCACCCCAGCGAAAGCTGCTGAAGCAGACAAGGAAACCAAGATCACGTTGCTGGGAACATCCGATATACATGGTCGATTTATGCCGTGGGACTATGCTCTGGACGGTCCAAATCCAACTGGTAGCATGACACAGCTCTACACCATTGTGAAAAAAGTCCGTGCTGAGAATCCCAACACGATCCTGCTGGATGCAGGAGACATGATTCAGGATAACTCGGCTGAGTTGTTCAATGATCAACCTCAATCTCCCATGATGGTTGCAATGAACGAGATGAAATATGACGCATGGGTTATGGGTAACCATGAGTTTAACTTTGGGCTGGACGTACTGGAGAAGATCTCTTCCCAATTCAATGGACAGCCTCTCGTGGGTAACATTTTCAAAGAAAACGGCGACCGCTACATGCCTGCCTATACGATTATCGAGAAAGACGGAATCAAAGTAGGTGTTATCGGAATGAACACGCCTATGATCACCGAGTTTGAGAAAGGTACAGATCACCTGGACGGTATCATCGTCAAAGATCCTGTGGAAGAGACCAAGAAGGCCATTGCTGAGCTGAAAGGCAAAGTCGATGTCATGGTTGGACTCATGCATATGGGTCTGGATAACGAGAACGGAAATCCGGGCACCGGAGTTACGGATATCGCCAACGCCAACCCCGAGCTGGCTGCTATTTTTGCCGGACACATGCATACCTTGATTGAATCCCAAACGGTTAACGGCGTATTGATCTCCGAACCAAATAAATATGGCTCACATATCTCTCGAATCGATCTGACATTTGAAAAAGACGGCGACAAAGTTGTGCTGAAAAGCAAGGAAGCTCAAGCTCTCGCTGTGAAAGCAGCAGACGGAACATATGAAGTCTCCGATCCTGCACTAGAAGAGACTTTGCACCCATTCCACGAGTTCGCTCGTGCCGATGCCAATATTGAAGTGGCTGAACTGAAAGGAACGAACCTGGTCCCTGCTGATGAGATTAAGGGTATCCCTGCGGTTCAGATCCAGGAGACACCTTTATCTGACTTTTTCACCGAAGTGATGCTTCATTATAGTGATGCCGATGTGGTCGCGCACCAGATTGATAACGACAAGGCCAAGCTGGATGTAGGCCCGATTAAGAAAAAGGATATTGCATTCAACTACCAATACACCTTTGGTGAAGTGACCGTGTACGAAGTGACGGGAAGCGACCTGAAGGATTATATGGAATGGTCTGCGGGATACTTCAATTCCACACGCCCGGGTGATGTGACGATTAGTTTTGATCCGAAGCGCCGTGCATCCAAGTACAGCACCGATGATTTCTTCGGTGGCGTGACGTATGAGATTGATCTGACCAAGCCATACGGTAGTCGGATCACAAACCTGAAGTACAGCAATGGTACAGTGGTCAAAGAAGACGATACGCTGAAACTCGGTATGAATGCCTACCGAATGGAAGCCCTGATTGCCAAAGGCGGCGCCATGGAAGGGCGCAAGTTCAAGCAACTCTGGTCCTCCAAGGATGCTTCGGCATTTGGTGAGATTCAAGGCACGATTCGCAACCTGTCCATCGCCTATCTGAAAGATGTCATGAAAGGTGTCTACGAACCGAAGATTCAACACAACTGGAAAATCACTGGCGTAGACCTGACTGCACCGGAGCGTGCAGATGTGGTGGAGTTAGTTAACGATGGCATTATGTCTGTGCCAACAACAGAAGATGGCAAGTACACCAACATTGCCTCCATTAACATTTTGGATGCTGTGACTCAAGAAGAGATTGATACACTATCTGCCAAAGCAGGTGTGAGTGCGGCACAATTCGCAGGCGTGAAAACCAAGGGAGCATTCTATCAACAGCTGAACAAAGCTCGCAAAGCGGCAGGCAATGGCGAGGGAGAGACTACTCCTGAGAAGCCTACGACACCAACTACACCAAAACCAACACCGACTACAGGCACGTCAAAACCTGGTAAACCATCAACACCAAGCACGGGTAAACCGAATACCGTCAACAAAGGCAAACAAGCAAAGGTTACTGCGGCTTACCTGAACGTACGCGCTGGCGCTTCATCCAAAGCGAAGGTCGTTACTGCCGTACCGAAAGGCACCCTGCTTGAGGTGATCAGTACAGACAAGTATGGTTGGGTGAAAGTGAAGCTGGATGGACGTGTAGCATTCGTATACGGGAAATATGTGAGTATTTTGAAATAGATACAATCGCGGACGCACCACGCTTAACGAAAAAGAAAAAGGGCGATTCTCCCATGGAACTCATGGTGGGGATCGCCCTTTGTTATGTTAATTACCCTACTCTTAATAGCCGATTGATGAAAACAATTTAATCACTTGAAGCATTTACTCCGTTAGCCTGCCTGCATATAGAGTATAATGAAGAGGTATACGATAAATGTACGGTGCAATAATTGTACAAAAACTAACGCAAAAGAGGTAAACGATGAGCGAGCAACAATTTAAAGATTATGGACTTGGTGAAGAGATCGTAAAAGCACTGGACAGTCTGGGCTATGAGACACCAACCGAGGTACAGACTAAAGTTATTCCGGTAGCACTGGAGAATCAGGATCTTGTGGTCAAATCACAGACAGGCAGTGGTAAAACAGCCGCCTACGGCATTCCGCTCTGCGAGCTGGTGGATTGGAATGAGAATAAGCCACAGGCTTTGATTCTTACCCCAACCCGGGAACTGGCTCTGCAGGTTAACGAAGATATTACGAATATCGGTCGCTTTAAGCGTATTAAAGCAACCGCACTATACGGACAATCCCCTTTTCATATCCAAAAAGCAGAGTTAAAACAAAGAACCCATGTAGCTGTTGGTACACCAGGTCGGGTACTGGATCATATCGAACGCGGCACGCTGCCACTCGAGCGGATTGCCTATCTCGTGATTGACGAGGCCGATGAGATGTTGAATATGGGCTTTATTGAGACGGTACAGTCCATCATTCAGAAACTGCCGCAAGAGCGCGTAACGATGTTGTTCTCTGCTACGTTCCCTGAAGATGTAGCCAAGCTGTCACGCAAATACATGAACAAACCGGTGGAGATCGAGATCAAGGCAAGTGGACTGACAACAGCCACCATCGAACATGCCGTGATTAACGTACCAGAAGTGAACAAAACCGCGCTGCTTCAGGACTTGTTCATTGTGGAAAATCCGGATAGCTGCATCGTGTTCTGCCGTACGCAGGAGAATGTGGATAAACTGTTCCGGGTCATGGCTGACCTTGACTATCCAGCAGATCGTATCCATGGTGGCATGGAGCAGGATGAGCGGATCGAAGTGATGAACGCATTCCGACGGGGACAATTCCGTTATCTGATCGCGACGGATGTAGCCGCACGGGGTATCGATATCACAAATATTACTCATGTCATCAACTACGATATTCCTTTGGAAAAAGAGGGATATGTACACCGTACAGGCCGTACGGGTCGCGCAGGCAAAACAGGTAAAGCCATTACGTTAATTACACCGAAAGATGGCCGACGTCTCGCCGAGATCGAATCCTATATCGGATTCGAAATCCCTGTTGTGAAAGCTCCTTCCGAAGATGCTGTGGATCGCCGCAGAGAAGATTTTGAGAAGCGATTGAAGATCGTGCCTGAACGTAAAAAGGACAAGCGTGAACAGTTGAACCAGCAGATCATGAAGCTGAACTTCAACGGAGGCAAGAAGAAGAAACTTCGTGCCGTAGACTTTGTAGGTACCATCGCCAAGCTTGAAGGCGTTGCTGCAGACGATATCGGGATCATTACCATTCAAGACAATGTGACGGATGTAGAGATCCTGAACGGCAAAGGCCCACTCGTATTGGAGCTTATGCAGAATACAACGATCAAAAAGATGCAGCTCAAGGTTCGCAAAGGCCATAAATAGATTGGTGAACAGAGTAGAGTAGACAGAGATAACGACTTTTTAGAATAAGCTCAATACGATGACCTTTGTTCAAAGTGTCCATCCGTGTTGGGCTTTTTTGTAGTATACAGAAGACATTCTGTTTAATTTTGTTGAACGTCGTTCAACTTTCTTATACACTTAGAGTAATGCAATATATTGGTAAATATTGTGATTTAAAATCAATGGAGGAGAGGCGAACATAAAGCATAGAACTGAAAAGAAGCCCTATTTTAATGTTATAGAATGGAGTGGTACACATGAATCAGTATCTTCAGATGGGGGCCAACACCACCCTGAGTTCAGCAAAAGGCAGCATTGTCATTAGCCATGCAATTTCTAGTTTAATAGATATTTCTTTAACAGCATTCCTTTTAACAGATTCAGATAAGGTGCAAGGGGATCATGGCATTATATTTTATAATCAACCAACAAGTTCATCAGGTGTAGCTACCCTCATGCCATCTGAGTTAGTTGGCAATACCAAAGTACATAAAAATTAATTTTGATATGAGTAAAGTTCCTGAAGGTATTACTAAAATAGCGATAACTCTTACGGAGGACCATAGTACCGGATTTGCCAATGTAAAAAATTTAGAAGCCTTGATTCATAGCGGAGATACGACGATTCAGTTAACCCCATCCAGCTTCACCACTGAAAATGGCATTGTTGTATTGGAATTATATTTAAGGAATGGTCAGACCAAGGTCAAATCCATCTGGCGTGGCTTCAATTCCGGTCTTGAAGGATTATGTAAAAATTACGGAGTTGAGGTTGAAACTGATGAGCAATTTAAGCCTTCTGCACCCTATACTGCTCAACATACGACAGTAAAAGAACCTGATCCAACGGTAATTGTCTCTGAACACAAACAAAGTCAGCCGTCCTTGTCGTCGATCAACCTCCAAAAGGTAAAAGGCAATATCAATCTGGATAAAGGGCAACCGCCCGTGATCATTGATAAATCCCCGGAAATTACAGCGACTGTATCCTGGGAGACGGGAACCGATTATGATATATATGCTTTGGTCTACACCAAGGGTGGCAAGCAGATTGATGTGGCTATGTTTGGTGCAAAAGGAACGCCCCCTCTCAAAAGCTATGGTAACGGGATCGTCGAACATACGGGGGATGTTGGAAGAAGTAACCAGTCAACGAAGACAGAAATGATTAAATTAAGGTTAACCGATGATATTCTCGCCGTGGTTCCTGTGGTGTATTCGGCGCAATCCAATGGAACAGGCTCCTTCTACAAATATAAGGTGTCCATGAGTATCGATAATCTGAATGGAACGTCCGTTACAATCTCCGCTAAGAATGCAAATAATAATAATCGGATTTATACCTGTGTGCCCGGAATACTTCATAATACGCCAGATGGAGTAATTATAAGCCCATTGGAGCTTTACAGTAAAAAGAATTCAGAGTTCAGACCTAAGCTCAAGATGGGATCTTCAAATATGGTAGAAGTTGTAATGGATAAAGGCCCCTTAAATAATTATAAATAATTTACCTGGATATAAGACTCGCCCTAGAATGAAGTCAGCCGCAGTTTAAGACTTGAAGTAAAGTCTTAGACCGCGGCTGTTTTAGGTACTGAAAACTGGAATTTTTGAACGTGCACTCTTACTGATTAATTTACCCTTCTTTTTCCGCACTGTACCGCCTTCCACCGTATACCGAAATAACGCATCTTCCGCGCCCCGATATTATCCGGTCAACCATCCCTTTTGATTAAGTAGAGATGACTTCAAAATCCTGAGCAGTAATGCCTCCCTTAATCGGAGTGTTCGTTCCATCATCGTACATGATATTTAGGAACAATTTCCCCGCTCTCACCGCTCACCCTCGATGAAATGCCTCTTTGTTCAGCAATGGATGAATTGTTCACTTGAAAAAGAGCCTGGCCCAACTAAAATATAAATGAAAGCGCTATATTGTAGTTGATATCTTGCGGGAGGTGTATGTAATGGGTAAGAGGAAAGCGGTCTGGTTTCTGGTCTTCGCACTCACGTTCACCCTGTTTGGACTTCATCCTGAACGGACAAGCGCAGCAAGTGTCACGATAACCAACGGTACCGATTGGCTTGATACCGCGGGCAACCCCATCCATGCGAACAGCGGCAACATTCTGCAGGTCGGCTCGACGTATTATCTGTACGGTGAACATGCGGTGGGCGGCAGGTTCGACAGCGTGAACGTCTACACCTCCACCGATCTGAAGAACTGGACTTTCAGCAACGCCATTCTGACGAAAGATTCCGCGACCGAGCTGGCCTCCAGCAAAATCGAACGTCCCAAAGTCATCTATAACGCCTCCACCAACCAATATGTGCTCTGGGCACACTATGAGAACGGTACGGACTACAACCTCGGGCGTGTAGCGGTCGCAACAAGTAATACCCCGAATGGCAAATTCACCTATGAGGGCAGCTTCCGCCCGCTCGATTACGAATCTCGTGACATGACCGTCTTTGTTGATACGGATGGCACAGGTTATCTGGTTACTGCTTCACGTAAAAATGGCGGTGCTAATGATACGATGGCTATTTTCAAAATGAATGCAAGTTATACCGGAATACAATCCTTCGAGGGCTGGCTGTTCGAGAACGCCTACCGTGAAGCGCCTGCTGTTGTGAAAAAAGGAAACCGCTACTACCTCTTCACCTCCCAAGCCGCTGGTTGGTATCCGAATCAGGGTGCTTATGCTACAGCAACTTCCATGACGGGCCCATGGACTGCGCTTACGCCATATGGCAATCCATCTGCCTTCGGTTCGCAGATTCATGATATTGCCACGATTACAGGCAGCAACACCACATCCTACATCTACATGGGGGATCGTTGGAATCCGATGAACCTCGGAGAGCACAAACATATCTGGCTGCCGCTAACCTTGAATGATTCGAACGGAACAGCATCACTGGAGTGGTATACAACGTGGAATATCGACGCAGCAACGGGTGCGGTATCACCGCCTGTTCTTGTCAATCATGCACAAGGCAAAACAGCTACCGCCATCTCCACAGCCTCCGGATCGTCTGCATCCAACGTCAATGATGGCAACTACCAGACTTCATGGGTGGCTTCCTCCAATAGCTGGCCTGCCTGGTGGCAGGTGGACTTCGGCGCACCAAAGACGATCACCGAGATCGACACGTCCTGGTTTATGTATAAAGGTTCCGAAGGGTATTACAAATACAAAATCGAGATTAGCAACGATGGTGTCAATTACTCTACCTTGGATCGCACCAACAATGTGACCTATGGTTTCACCACAGATGCTGTGCATTTCACAGCCCGTTATGTACGGATTAATATGGTGAACGCCGTATTGTGGAATAATCCGGGGAACTGGTACACCCCAACCCTGCACGAGGTCAAAATGTGGGGTCCTGCAACACCGGAAGCCACAGGTTACAGCCGGTTCAGTTCACACAACGTTCCGGATCGATACATCCGTCATGCCAACTACACGGCTCGCGTGGATGCCAACGTGTCCCCTGTTCTGGATTCACAGTTCCGCGTCGTGCCGGGTCTTGCCAGCTCTACAGGAATATCACTGGAGTCCATCAACTTCCCAGGCTACTTCCTGAAGCGCAACGCCAGCAACAAAATTGTGCTAGAAGCCTATGCCGACACCGCCGCCTACAAGGGAGATGCTACCTTCCTAAGTAGCCCCGGTTGGGCTGACAGCACCAAAGTATCCCTTCAATCGTACAGTCAGCCCGGATATTACATCCGGCATTATGATTATGTATTGCAGTTGGATGCTGTAAATGCAGCCAGTAGCGCAACAGTGAAGGGTGATGCCACGTTTGGGCGAACCAATTTCTAAGAAAATGAATTGGAGATAAGGATTAGCCAGGTTTGGTGGGTTGCGCGAAGCAATGGGGGTGCATAACGTGCCAGAGACACAAACGCTGCATGAATTATAGTGAATTATGATGATATCCACAAGAACAGCCTACTCCGATGGGAGTAGGCTGTTCTGCAATTCTGATCTATCAAGGTTGTTGTAAATTGGGATTAAGCTTCATCACATTCACTTTATCTTCTGTGGAATAGCTCACATAGATGCTGTCGCTGTTGTCTATGATGAGTTTTACCTTTTTAGTCTTATCAGCAGAGATCCCTTCATACTCAACTGGAATCCAATTCATATTCTCGTATTTCATCACCTTCACCTTGGTGCCGTCTGTAACATCTCGATAAGCAACATAAGGAGTACCTTGGCTGTCGAAGGCTATACTTACATTACGCGCCAATTTAGTCTCTGACCCAATCCACCCTGCCAATACTCCGGTAGTGCCTACAGGTTGCCAAGCAGAGCCCGTATATTTCACCACGGTCACCTCTGATTTATTCGTATAGACCATATAAGGTGCTCCATTCGGGTCAAGCGCGAATGAATCATTCCAAGTATTATCCATCGGTATTTCGGAGCTACTTACATTTCGAACATACTTCTCGCCCACATACTCGTATTTCACCACAGTTGCTTTCTGTCGACTAATGGCTTTGTCATACACCCCGTAGAATACATACGGGTTGTTGTTTTGGTCTAACGCGATGTTTGTATAAGGAGTACCTTCCACCATAAAACGATCTATCTCCACCCAATTACTATCTTTGTACGTCACCACACGTAGGTAGTCATTTGGGGAGTCCCCCCGCACCTTATAAGACATATAAGGAGTGTCATCCTTGTCGAAGGCAATGGAGGCATAGTACAAATGCCACATTATACCTACGTCGTCTACGCTGCCTACGTTTTCCCAAGTGTCCTCCACATATCTCATCACAATTAGTTTCGAGGATTGATCACGATAAGCACCATAAGCAACGTAAAGCGCGTCCTTGCTGTCCATCGCGAGCGTTATATAAGTCACTACACTGGCGTCCGCTTTCACCAACCACTGTTGATCGAAGTCGGTTGGATCACCAACGGTCTGCCACTCATCATCCTCGTATTTCATCACGAATAGCTCTTTATCAGGCGTCACAACCGCAGCATAAGGAGTGCCTTGGCTGTCGAGTACGAAATCGGTCTGATTATATCCGCTCGCAGTCATCGCATCACCGAGTTGTAGCCACGCTGTCATCGTCCACTTGGCATATAGTGTGATATCCGTTGTCACCTTTGTCGAGAAGTTATAGGCGGTCGTCAAATTACTGTCGCTGTACCAACCTTCGAACCTGTAACCCTCCCACTTCGGTGCCGCAGGCGCTACAGCATTATCTCCAGGAATCACCGTCTGGTTCTCTACGATTGGCCCGCCGTTACTGTCGAAGCTCACCGTGTAGATGTTAAATGTCCACTTCGCATACAGCGTGAAGTTATCCGTCACTGATGTCGTGAAGCTGTATACTTCATTCAGCTCAGCGTCGCTGTACCAACCGACGAACGTATATCCTTCCTTCGCCGGAGCAGCCGGTTCCGTAGCCGTGCCGTTATATTCCACCGTTTGACTATCCACCGATGATCCGCCGTTGCTGTTAAAGCTCACCGTGTGGACAGCCGTCCACTTCGCATACAACGCGAGGTTCGCTGTCACCGGTGTTGTGAAGCTGTAAGCTTCGTTCAGACTGACGTCGCTGTACCAACCGCCGAACACATAGCCTTCACGTGTTGGAGCGGCAGGAGCCTCAGCCGTATTGCCGTCCGTCACGGACTGGCTGCTCACCGTTGATCCGCCGTTACTGTTAAAGCTCACCGTATAACTGTTCTTCGTCCATTTTGCGTAAAGCATCAGATTCGCCATCACACCTTCTGTGAAACCATAAGGCATCGTCAATTCGCTGTCGCTGTACCAACCATTAAACGTATATCCTTCCAGCATTGGATCACCAGGATCGGCAGCCACGGCGCCTTCATTCACCGTCTGTTCTGTTACCATCGATCCGCCGTTACTCTCGAAAGTCACAGTATAGGCATTTGGCACGTAGACCGTCCACTTTGCGTACAATGTGAGGTCCCCCGTCACTACCGCTGTGGTGAAGTTGTAGGCGATCGTCAGATCACTGTCACTATACCAACCGCTGAACACGTAGCCTTCCCGCTCCGGGGCAACAGGTGCCATAGCCTTAGTTCCTTCATTCACCATTTGGGCATCTACTGCCGACCCTTCATTACTCTCGAAGCTTACCGTATAACGAAGTAGCCACTTTGCGTACAACGTAAGGTCTCCCGTTACCGGTGCCGCGAAGTCGTAGAGGTTCGTCAGATCGGTGTCACTGTACCAACCACCGAAAACATAACCTTCATTCGTCGGTTCAATCGGGGCGCTGACCATACTACCATACCCCACCGTCTGGTTCTCCACTTCTTCGGCTCCGCCATTGCTGTTAAAGCTCACCGTGTAAGCGTTCGTCGTCCACTGTGCAGTAAACGTAAGGCTTTCCTCAGGCATGGTGGTCGGAGGAGTCGGCGACCAGCCCGCGAAGACGTGCCCCTGCCAAATTGGTGTACCCAGGTAGAGCTTCGTCGTAGCTCCTAATGGAACTTCAACAACTTTGGTCTCCTGGCCGGAGCCATTGTAATCGACCGTCAGGGTATGGGCAGCGCGCTTGTAGTACAGCTTCAGCACCGTTTTGCCGTTGCTTGCGATTTGGCTCTTCAGCACCGTTCCCGGAATAGTTTCATCCAATTCAAACCCTGGATAGGATCTTGGAGTTACATTTTCCAGAGTTGCCTGCGTATCTGTAGCTCCGCGATACGATTCCGTATCCGCGACCGTATAGGTGTCACTTCCGATATTTTGCAGCAAGTACGCGACCTGATAAGGCGTATCCTCTCTCGCTGTCCACTTTGCTGTATAGGTGGTGTCCGAATCCGGCATCGCACTTGGAACATCCGTTGACCAACCGGCGAACGTATAGCCTGGTCTTGTCGGCACCGGTATACGAGCGGTGATGTTCTTACCGATTGCTTCTGTTAGCGAGCTTCCAGGCGCACCCACATAACCCCAAGCGAACGTCATCGTGCGATTCGTCGGGTAGTACTCAACCCTGACGACTGTTGATCCGTCTCCCTTGATCAATATGCCGCTTACTGTACCCGTCCTATAGCCTTGATCCTTGAACCTGTCAGAGCTGATCCGAATTTCAGTGTCTGTTGTTCCGCTCAAAGTTTCCGTAGCCACAAGCGAAGTTGAAGTCCGGGTATTTGGGTCTACCAGATAATGTTCAACGGTATATGGCGTATTCTTATTCGCGATCCAGTGCGCGTACAATTCATAATCATCCTTAGGCATACGGCTCGGAATCGTTACCTTCGTCCCCCCTGTAGCCGCCGTATACCATCCGTCAAATGTATAGCCCGGATAGACCGGAGCAGGTACATTAACCGCTGCATTATAAACAAAAGGCAGAACCTGAGTCACACCACCGTTCCCTGGGTGTAACTGGAAAATATATTCACCTTCTGTGACGCGCCACGTCAACGGAATTGTACGCTTAATTGGATCAGATGTGAATGAAAGCGGCGCCCCCTTCCAAGTAATTACCAAGCTGCCCTTACTTACTGGACGACTGGTGTCTACCACTTCGATCTTCCCGTCAGCCTCGTTAACCTTGAAATTCGGATTGTCCACCTGGATATCGAACCTCGAAAGATTATATGCCCGATTATCCGTGTCGCCTGTCGTCAAATCAAACGTATTCATCGTGAGCCACAACTCCGGCACAGCGATGGATGACGCGGAACCTGCTAAGGTAAGCCCAAGTGATTCATCCTGTGCATAGGCGAAGTCATAGACGTTATGCGGTTCCCCAATTGTATACAGCGGCCACTCTTCATCGACCAGTTCTACTCCGGTCGAGAGCGCTCCATCGCCTAATTGAGCGCCGAGTTCGACCTCCAAATAGATGCCGATCTCGACGAACAGGGCCCCTAAAGACTTGGTGGTCTTCACCCCGCTAATATTTTTCAGCTGATAGTAGAAGTAACCCCATAGATTGATATACACACCAGGTTCTACGGCAAGTCCAATACTATTTAATTTGACACTGCCAATCCCCGCTTTGACCTCCATATGAATGCCGGCTCGCAACCCGAGCGTCCCCATCACATAGAAGGTGAACTGGTAATCGCCGTCTCCCGGTAAGCTTACCGTATTGCTTGAACCGCTGAAACTTAGCACACGTAAGGTCACCGAGTAGCGCTTCGCCATCTTGTAGTAGAAATCTGCACCCATCGTTAAGTTAACCTGAGCACTGACTACAAACTCTGCTTCAAATTTCACTTCTACAATCCCGAATGCCACGCGCACACTTTTTTCAAAGAGCTCTTTCTTGATCAAAGGAACCCATTCCGTATCTTGCTCCAACATCTCTTGGTACTGTTCTTTCAATTCCTCCGTATCCACGGAGGTACCTTGTACACCATCCATAGATGCTTTGATCTGTGTGGCGATGTCCTGTACCTGACCTAACCTGCCGGCTTTTTTCTCTCCGGCCCAGTTATTCAATGCAGCCTGCAACTTATCTGGTTCGATGAGCGCTATCTCTGCTGTAATATTAAGTCCGGTATAGCTGTAGGCATCCAGATTCGCAGTGATTACATAATCGTCGATGCTGTACCAGTAAGGGATTCCCCACTTTTTCAGCCAATGCCCCTGCATATCACCATTAATGCCGAGATCCAGACTCATCTCCTGAACAAATGTACTGGTCATATGGATAACGAGATTGCTGTCTTCATTGATATCAACAACGATATCGGCACCGACTTGCAGTGTAGCACTGACGCCAGAACTTCGGCCGTTAATGTTCTTCAGCTTCGTGCCGAGTGAAGCAACAACGGTCAGCTTCTCCACACTTACCCGGCTCCCTTTACCGGACGCTAGGGAGGACTGAGCCTTGATCTGCTGGATTTCTTTCAAATCCTTGATATCCTTCGTTTCCATAGCTAGATCGGATAGATAATCTGCGGCTTGATCGACGAATCCGCTATCTCTCGCTTGCTGCTCGATCTGCTCTTCAAGCTCCGCGATCTGCTCTTCCGATAACAAATCTTCGCCGTCAATTGCTTGCTTCTGATAGATGTTGAAGGCATTCTCAATATCTTCAATCGTGGCATCAGTATATTCGATGACGTCCATCTCTGCTGCAGGCGTAATCGAAGTGATCCGCCCATAACCGGTTACCTTAGAACCTTCTTCGGCGAATTCACCTTCATAGAACCCGATAAAGTCTCCCACATCAACCGTGGTCAGTTGATCCAAACCAAAGGGCTCGTACAGGCCGTCGCTGTAGTTCATCGCGGTATGATCGACCGTGATGGAGTGGTTACTGGAATCTCCATCCGTATCTGCCTCTACGCTCACCGGTAGCACATCTGGCTTGAGCAACACTTGTTTGGCATCTGCGTGATCATAGGTATAGATGCTATCATCTACCGACGTGATCTGGACATAGGCCACATCACCATCGTCTTCACCAGTCGTTTCGACTGTGCGCAGTTTGGGACTAACTCCCTCATAGATGGCTACGGTATCACCGACTTGAATCACCGTGCCAGTGCTTCCGGTGTACTTGAACGTTCCACTACTCGCATTCACTTCGGCGAGTGCATTTTCGCCGCCTACCGTCGTAGTAACGACTGAAATCGCGGGCGAATCGACATCTGCTCCATTTATCACCATTTCCGTGACATCCGTGAACGGAATGTAGATCATGTTCGGATTGAGTGGAACATTCATAACTTCTTGT
Source organism: Paenibacillus sp. PAMC 26794 (assembly GCF_000316035.1). Lineage (GTDB taxonomy): Bacteria > Bacillota > Bacilli > Paenibacillales > Paenibacillaceae > Paenibacillus. The sequence continues at coordinate 169,399 of NZ_ANHX01000076.1, read as the reverse complement.
TTAGCAACGCTAAATACATAAATACTTGTCGTCGCATCTTGGCCTTGGAAGGACAAACTGTCATCCGTCAACGTAAGTTGATATGTGTTACCTTCAACGAACTTGCCATTTTCGGCTGCTGACGATACCGTGAAAACTCCGTTCCCGCCAGAGACGGTAACCCCTTCGAATTCGGGATTCGCCGTATCCACGAAGGTCATCCCCTCTTTGACCTGGGATTCTGTTAGACTGCCCGATGAATCCTGCACCTTAATGGTGAAGTTCGGCGCGACATCCAATACCGAGTAGCTAGGCGTACTTTGTACGGCACGATCCACGCTATCCGTATACTTTGCATACAACTTTATATCCTCAGTTAGCGTACTACCCTCTGCAAAGATGAGTGAGAAATCGCTATCTGTAAACCACCCTTGGAATATATATCCCTCTTTTGTTGGAGCCGGCAGGTTATTTAGCACCTGGCCTTTTCGTACCGTCTGCGCAGCGACCGCCGTGCCTCCGTTGCTCTCAAACGTAAGCGTATACGCAGTGGAACCCGTGCCGGGGTTACCTCCGTTATCTCCAGGCGTTCCGCCACCATTATTACCGCCAGGTGTCGGCGTTGTTGTCACCGGAGGTGTTGGTGTTGGTGTTGGTGTTGGTGTTGGTGTTGGTGTCACCGGCGTTTGATTCTGATTTTTCCACGCCTCTACAACCGCGTTGTTGCGCATGAAGAGAACCGCTGCTTCCGCGCGAGTCGCTTGCTCACGCGGATTGAAGTTCCCCTTTTCGTCCCCGGTGAACACACCGGCTTGCCACAGTTTGACGACCGCGTCCGCAGCCCACGGCGAAACATCCGCGAGATCACCCGGCTCTGTCGTGACCGGATTTTCGGTCTGATAAGGAATCTGTTCGCTTTCGAAATATCGCAACGTCATCGTTGCCATTTGCTCCCGGGATACAGTGGCATTCGGCGAGTACTTACCTCCGCCTGTACCGTCGGTAATTCCTTCCTTAACTGCCCATTCGACATACGGCGCATACCAACTGCCCGCTTTTACATCGGCAAAGCTCGAAGTAGAATACGCACCTGTATCTACCCCTGCCATCCGTCCGAGTGCCGTCACGTACATGGCACGTGTCATTGTCCCCTTAGGAGAGAAGCTATTCGCGTTCGTTCCGCTGAATATGCCCTTCTCCTGCACATGGACGACCGCATCGTAGAACCAATCTGTCGGACTCACATCTTGGAACCCACTAGATTTAGTTACTGTTGTCTGCTGCATCGGCAGTTCAGCCGCTGCCGCAGACTGCGCCGGAAATACAGGCACGGCAGACACTATTAAACTGATAACCAGCATCCACAATAGAATCTGTGAGCTCAACTTCCACAACCGTTTTGTTGCTTTCTTCACATTCATTCATCCCTTCTATGTATAAAACTAAAAGAACTGACATTCTAGAATCTTACAAAGAGCAGATTCATCATGGTTAAAGACACTTTCGTTAGGCAAAACTCAATGCTCTTCTCGCTAACAACCGAAATTTGATGGATGCGGATTGGCATATTCTATCGATTTTTCTACTCGAATTCTATCATGCTGAATGAGCTGCTTGTGAATTATAAAGAAAACTTTAAGTAAGCAACAACTCGCAAGCGAGAGCATGATAGACACAAAAAAATAGCGGTGTAGGGAAGGTAACTCCTACACCGCTATTTTTCATGAATTCTTTAGCTAGTTTGTAATCCATTCCAGATGATTCGCGTCTAAACGATCTCTCATATACCAAAATCGACTACATTGAACTACTTTCCCCCTAGCTCAGTCTTTGAGGAAGCGAAAAAATACTTCTGTGCTTCTTGGATTTTAATGAGATAAAAGGCTCCTGCTGATTCTTCACCACATTGTGGGCGATATGCCGGAAGCGCTGCCCGCTTTCGAACTCGGGATCAAGCGCAATCGGGATTCCTTTATGTACGGAACGTATAACTTCTACATCGGCATGAATCACGCCAATCACACCGATATTGAGAATATCCATGATATCCTCCATCTTTACCGTTGCCGAAGGGATTTCCTGTCTATCGGCCATATTAATGATGAGCTGTGGAGGAGCCGGAATCCTATCTTCTAATAATCCGATTACGCGATCCGCGTCCTGAAGCGACGTACGATGAGGGGTAGTAACGACAATAGCCTCATCTGCCGCTAACGCTGTATTCCAGAATCCATTTTCAATGCCTGCAGGTGAATCGATCAGCACATAATCATAACCTTGGGCTATTTGCTGCACAACCACGCGAAACACTTGCGGATCATCGTGATGCACCGCGTCATTACTACAGGAGATAAAGGACAAGGTGCTGATTCGCTTGTCTTTGACGATCACTTGATGTAAAGCACAACGACCGGTCAGGAAATCGGAAATATGATAGATCACCCTATTGCTCAAACCAAGTGGAATATCCAGATTGCTCAATCCAAAATCAGCGTCGATCAGGCAAACCCTGTTCCCTGATATGGCAAGGGCAGTCCCCAGATTAGCCGTCACCGTTGTCTTGCCAACTCCACCTTTACCTGATGTGATACATATAACTCGTCCCATTGGAGTCACTTCCTTCTTCAAGTGCTAATGCGGGACAGCATGACAACCATTTCTTCACGTATTATCGTTTGATCCGGCTTGAATGCACCGTCCTCGTAGCTATTAATCAGTTACCATTTGATGAAAATATGTCCAGTTCTCTAGCGTGTCAACAAATCAATTGCAGTGTTCGCTCTGGAGATACAGGTTTTGAAAGCGCATCCATTACGTCCGATGCTGTAATTCTGTCGTCAGCGCCATCGAAGCCGCGCTTCAAGCTACAAGCGTGATGCTCACTATATTTGCTGTGGCTACGCCCTAGACAAACGTAACGCTGATCTTGTTCGGCCCTGTCGTCAAGTGCTACTGTACAAATAGTAGTTATAGTATCGTTATCTCGGCCATTGTAATTTTATCATGGTGGCTTAGCCTATTTGAGAAACCTAAAGAAAACTTTAAAATTCGCGCTTTTAACACACTTCTGGCAACCAGCCTATATCCGGCCCCAAGAGATGTCTGAGCACACCGGACGATCCAAGAAATTCAATACCTTGACTCGATTATTAAGCTAGTGGAAAGAACAAAAAAAAGGGCAAATGGCGTCAAGTACTACCCCAACGCCATTTCCCCATTTAGAAAGAACTATCCCACACCGGTCCGGGCAAATTACCCTCCCAATATTTTACGAATATTTCGCCCCACTTATGGTAGGCTACCAACCTTAATGTTAGGTTCATGCTAACGCACTATCGGCAACCAGCATATACCCGCTCCCCCGAACCGTAATGATTCGTTCAGGATCAGCAGGGTCAGTCTCAATTTTTTTGCGTAAATTACTGATATGTACAGCGACTGTTCTCGTATCTTCCAGACTTTCCATTCCCCAGATAATTTGAAACAACTTATCGACACTGACAACACGATTCACATTTTGTGCCATATAGGACAGCAGACTGAACTCTTTTTTCGATAAAGAGATCGATATACTCCCCGTGTTGACGGACTGCGTATAGAAATCCAGTGTCAAACCCGGTAACTCCAGCAGTTGTTCCTTTCTGCCCGTCGACACTCTGCGAAGGTGCGCCTTGATCTTGGCCATGAGTACTCCCGGACTGAACGGCTTGGTCACATAATCGTCGCCACCATAGGATAATGCGCTAATTTTCACTTCGTCTTCCTCCTGGCTGCTCAGAAACATGATCGGCGCACTGGTGAAGTTACGCGCATTCCTGCACCAATCAATGCCATTTTCATTAGCCAGCAATATATCCAGTACAATCAAATCGGGCTCGAACGATGTAAGCAACTCCATCGCTTCTGTCCCGCTATGACTGTAGGTGGAAATAAACCCCTCCCGTTCGCAATACACCTGAACAATCTCGCATATATGGGGATCATCATCGACGATCATTATTTTGTGAGTGTGCATCCCATTATCCCCTTCCTTTATTCGCGATACAAGGAAGCGTGACATAGAAAGTCGCCCCCATCTTACCGTCGCTCTCCGCTCGAACCGCCCCTCCGTGTGCGAGTACGATTTCCCTGCAAATCGCTAGCCCTAGCCCACTGCCTTCTATTCCGTTCCCCAAGCCCGGTCGATCGTATCTGTAATTACGTTCGAAGATTTGCTCAAGCTGGTCCGGAGGAATACCCATGCCAGAATCCTGTATGCTAATGATCGCATGGCGAGCATGTTTCACCTCTTCCACAGCTAGCGCAATACGCACCAGCCCTCCGCTGGAGGTGAACTTCATTGCATTCGACACCAGATTAAATAAAGCCTGCTCTACTCTTTTCGCATCCATCTCGACAACAGGCAAGTTAGATCGCTGGTCCTCCGTATCTCCGATATCCAGTATGAAATCTAATCCTGCGTCACGCACAACCAGCTCATATTGTTCAAAAAAATCACGCAAGAAGGGAATCATCTGAACCGGCTCCATGCGGTACGAGACTTGTCCGGTCTCCAAATGCGACAAGAAGGACAACTCCTCGATCATGCGGTTAATCCTTATCGTGTTCTCCTGGATATACTTCAGATATTGTTCATTACGTTCCGGCTTGACCCTGTCCTGTATAGCTTCTACATATCCTAACATGCTGGACAACGGCATACGTAGATCATGCGTAATGTAGGCAAGAAGTTTCTTCCTCCCTTGCTCGGAGTGAAGCAACCGGTCATACGAAGTGCGGAGATCATTATGAGCCATAGATAAGGCCTGTGTGCGCTCATCCACGGTCCGTTCCAAACTTATATTCATTTCGATCAGCTTGTGGTTAGCGCCCTGCAACTCATGTGCGATTCTCTCCTCGTTGGATGCCGTCCTCGTAAATCTCGAAGAAAGCAGAATCATCTGTGCGATCGTAAATATCAATAAGCCAAGCGGGGATGTATTTCCGATCAGCGACCACCCGTTGTAATATAAAAAATCGTTGACGACCGTGACCAAAGTAACCGCCGACACCAGCAGGAAGATCAACGCTCCCTCCATACGTCGCACAGCCACTCGAACCAGCCCGACCATTAGATAAACCATATGTAGAACAACCATAACACCAATCATCAGCAAAAATTGAGTATATATAAGTGCAGGGGTCACCACAATAAAGATACAGAATGCCCCCGTTGCAATCCGGGTGCCAAAACGAAACCATCGCGACACATAATTCGGAAAAATACAGTCGAAGTACATGGTGATGATATATCCGCTGACGCAAAGAATCAGATACTCGATCTTGAACTGCAATTCCCAAGGGAAATGAGGCAGCCATTGTGTAAGGATAAGCTCGCCGTTGAGCAAAGATCGGATACAGAGCAGTACTGTGAACAGGCCAAAATATAACGGGGCTCTGTCCTTGCGTCGCAGCAGGAACAACAGCAGATTATACAAGCCAATCACCAGCAAACTCGCCGTGATGAACATGTCTGTGGCCAGATTCAAATTAGTCTTGGTCGTTAGTACATCACTGCCGCCCAGCTCGATGTACTTGGTAATGCCGCCCCGATTATGTTGAAAGTTGGCTACTTGCATAACCAGCTCTACCGTATCGTTTTCAGGCTGAATAAACAACAGCTTCGTTGCCAGATGCGGGATCATGCTGTTCTTGTCCTGACCAACCTTACCAACTTCTACAAGCAGTTCGCCATTCACCCATAATTTGTACGCATGAAAAATGCTGGGCAACCGCAGAGCAAGCCGCTCGTGTCGATCCTGCTCACTTAGCTTTATAACCAGTCGAAAGGTTGCATAGCCTGTCCCACCCAGCTTCTCTCCCTCTAACGGATAGCCCAGCCAGGAGTTCGGGATACTGATCCAGTGGTCCTGATTTCCTTCCTTTGCCGAACGAACCCGTATGTCCTCGGGCGACAGCAGCTCTTGCCAATAGAACGCCCACTCCCCTGTTAACTGTTGCGGATTCATACTGACCTGAACCTGCGTTAAATCCAGAACACCTTCTTCACTTTGGAACTTAGGAGAGTCCTGCTCAGAGAGGACGACATAGCCTGCAACCAAGCCAACAACAACGGCAGCAACGATATAAAACCACACCTTACGAGAACCGACTCGGAGAATTCCCCTCATGATGAAGCCAACCCCAATCTCTAAGAGCGCAATAAGTAAGTTTATTTATCCAAATGATATCATCATTACAAGAGAATGTACCCTGCAAATTTCTAGCAGGTGTCGTTAACAAACATCACGATGAAGCTCTTTTGACGACGCGCGCTTAGCTGGGCACACCACCACAAAAAAAGTACGCACTTTGAAGTGCGTACTTTTTTGAAGTGGTTTATTCGTAATGAATAATTTGCACACAACCCCATGTGCAGATTCACAGACACTTTATGAACTACAGTGAATTATTAATGATTTCTGTGAAGGGCTTCATGTTGTATGTATCATCCTGAATGCGCCATTCTCCCTGATCCTGCAAAAAGGTGATATCGCCCGATAGCGGAATAGACTTGAACTCTCTGTCGTTCTCATCTGTAAATTTCAGATCAAGCGTGTATTCCACCAGAATCCAGTCGCTCTTGTTATCTTTGATCTTGGTTTGTATATTTTCAGGATGCAGTTTCGCTTGTTCGATGTGTGCAACCTGAAGAGGCAAGACAATATATCGATTAGCCATATAAGCCTCATAATTCCTGGAGGTCAGGAATGGCTTCATCGTGTCTCCCTTGGCCAATAACCCTTCCATCTCTAACATATCCTCATAGTCCTTGCCATCCACAGTGAGTTCTTCTGTCTGGCGGAAAGAAATAATATACCCATCACATATGCCAACTTGCACATGGTTAACCCTTCCCTTTCTCGTCAGTATTACTCTCAATTATCCCTTCAATAGGATATAATGTCCAGTTATTGGGCACATCTGAACAGATATCCAGCGAATCATATCCAATGGGTGTCATGTTCATCATAGATTGTGTTATAGTCATCGGGAAGTGGACCAACTCTCGAAGGATAGCGCCTGCGGGTCCAATAACTGCGTGTTTCCTTCAACAATGAAGGTGTGAAAGCTATGTCAACTTATCAAGTCGTTCCTATGATCTATGATTCCAAGGAACAGATTGAAGCTATTATTTTACTCGAACAACAATGTAAGCAGCTTGATTCCATTCATCTGAAAGCTGACCTTGACCATATTAGCAAAAAAGACGGAGACCACGCGCTCCTCTGTTATCGCCACGGTGATTTGGTAGGACTGCTCAGCTGGTATCCATCCGACGGCGTAACCGGGAATATTAATGCCATCGTACATCCACAGTATCGTCGCCAAGGTGTGTTCAGCAGCCTACTGAAACGGGCAATCCTGGACATGAAACCACAGGGAATCAACCAACTCAGTTATCGTGTGCCTCAGGGCTTATCTCCGGGTCTTCTTACTGCCCAATCCCTTGGAGCCATTTATGATCGTGCGGAGTACTCGATGCAACTTGTGAATGAGGTCCTTTCGGTTGTGGAGCCGCCTGAACTAACGTTGTCCGTGGCAGAAGCCGAGGATATGGAATTTATGGTCACTTGCTCATCCCAAGCCTTTGGAGATTTGGAGGACTGGACACGCGAGTACTTTATGCAAACAAATGAACCCAGCCGAGTCACCTATATTGCATGGCAGGATCAACTGCCTGTTGGGCTGGTACGGGTCAACTCCATTAATGCCACAACTGCATTTATTCATAACTTCTGTATCTTGCCTGCTTATCAGGGACAGAACCGGGGGCGCACTGCGCTTAGCATCCTGGTTGATCTCCTAAGGAAACAAAGTTACACAGATATTCGCCTATCCGTTGTTACCGAGAACAAACGCGCTTTGAATCTGTACCGCAGTGTTGGTTTTGAAGTAAATTCTGAGTATCACTATTTCAACGGTAGTTTATAAAAGACAATGGAGAGAGATCGTTTTCCGCCAAGGGAGACGGTCTCTCTCTTTATATTAGATACAGATCCGTATATTTATTTTCAGAGATGATTGGAGAATTGAAAAATCAATTTATAACCATCGAACGTTTGCCCGTACATCTCCCGATAGTTACCTTTAGTATAATTATCCACTGTTTTTCGCCAGAAAGATTGGCCGATCTTATTTTTCTCCGATGGATTGGTGAACAACTCCCAGTTTCCTCTAAACATTCCGAAGATCGTCGATGCCGCGTGTTCAGCAACGCCTACACCTCGAAACGGCTGCATCAGAAAGAAATCATGTACAAAGAAATCCGTGCCTTGTGAGCAATATGGCGGAGTAACCACAAATGCAAAACCTGCCGGTAGGCCATCCACAATCATGAGGAACGGATAAAGACACTCCGGTTTTTCCCACCATATGTTCTGTACATTATACTGATCCTGTAACGTTTTATAATCAGGACTTGGCTCAAAAATGCCATGTTCGTTCGGGGTATGCTCTCCACCCAGACCATAATGTCCAGATAGATCATGAAGGTATAGCGCGTACATATTTTTAATCACATACGCCTCGTCCTTATTCGTTAATTTCACTTCTATATTCATATTCACCAACCTTACCAGATGATTTGAAGGTATATTTCAGTAACTCTCACCGCATAACCTTGTACCGTCAAATGAATTGTACGCGAAGTTAACAACCTCGAATATGTAAAAAACCTTTAATAACCATTCTTTATTCTTACAGGAAAAAGCCATATTCGATTGATCGAACATGGCTTCTATAGTTTCATCCCTTTTTGCAATACACAATTTTCTTGATGCTATCGATGGATAAACAGTATTGGTCCGCAAGCTGATCGATGGTTGTTCCCGCAGCGAAAAGCTGGCGGATCTCGTCGTTCCGCTCCCGGACAATCCTTCTGCCACCCGAGTCCTCGCCCCACTTCTTGTGGGCATCCTTGGGCCTCGGAATATAAATCAAACCTCCGGGGATATGACGCTGTATTTCTCTGAGCAATTCTTCCGGGAAGATTGTATCCGCATTAATATATTTCACGTTGCTCCACTCCTTAAAAGTTAGAATCTTTAAGGCAGCAGAGTCGTACGATGAACGCATTGGATATGCACTATAGTGATATGGCGGAAATGGATTTCACGCTCTATACAAACAACCGCCGTTGTTCATCGCATGGACTCTGCATAGAGCGGATCGTGAAACTTCTTATGAAACGAATCATGGTAGCCCCCCATTCAGTTAATCTTATTCGTGCTGAAGAACTTTTAACTGTCTATTCCATAATAAGGTTTACTTTCCTTAATGGCAAAATCTACACGTCGAATCTGTAATATACCCCTGTTAATTCTTCTGATACGCTCCATAGCTTGTTTGAAATGTTAGCGTCATATAATTTTTCGATGATCTTAGCGCTCTTGGGATATCCCTTAGTGCCGCCCATACCACTGGGAGCAATATACTCCCCTCCCGTGATCGTCGGATCTGCTGCAGCATATAAGGTAGGTAATGCCCCCATATGTGCCGGTTGACTAATGATTTTCAAAAGACTGCGCATGAATATATTGGTCTGTTTCCCCGAACCGAAGGAAAATAGATTGGTATGCGAAATTCCTGGATGAGCGGCGATACTCATGGAATCAATATGGGCGGAATTAAATTTATTATGCAGCTCTCTCGCAAACATCAGATTGGCTAGCTTGCTTTGACTGTAGAACTTCATGGGATTATATCCTTTGGAGCCATCTAAGTTATTAAAATCAATTACACCATTATGAGCTGCCATACTACTAACAGTGACTACTCTCGATTTCGGAGTAGAGATCAATCGAGGCAATAGTAGACCCGTAAGCGCAAAATGGCCTAGATGATTACTGCCAAACTGTAATTCAAAGCCATCTTTCGTCAACTGGAATGGAGGATTCATAATTCCTGCATTATTAACGAGAATGGACAAAGAATCGTATTGCTCAAGAAAAGCGGCTGCGAACTTACGGATACTAGCTAAATCGCTAAGGTCGAGCTGCATAACGATTACCTCTCCAGCTACATGCACAGACGACTTTATTTTATTAGCTGCCTTTTCACCTTTTTCCAGATTACGAACTGCAAGGATAACTTTCGCGCCTTTCTCAGCTAACGCTAATGCCGTTTCATACCCTAACCCACCGTTCGAACCTGTCACAATCACTACTTTATCGGATACAGTCGGGATGAGGTCTTTAGTCCAAACTTCGCTCATTTGTCTACACACCTTTCTTATCTCTTCCTTGATACCCTAATATCCAGCGTTTGAAAGCTTTTATCCCCCACCATACTGGCTTAAACTCCGTTCCAGCATCCCTCTAACCTGCTGTTGCAGTTCGAGCGGAGACACCACCTTCACTTCCGGCCCATAGGAGAGTAACTTTCGCGCTGTAAAAGAGAACTCCTCGGGCGGAACCAATCCACGCCATTCGTGGCCTTCAACCGATTTGAACAACACATCTGACGCGGCAACTCTTGCTCCAAATTCCGTGAATTGCAGCACCACTTCCACGCTTGCTCTGTCTTCTTTGGCATCAAGCCATGCCTTCAGACTCGGAACAGATTCATCGACCGATTCCATAACAACCAACTGCTGCATGCGATCCACCCGATATAACAGAACACGATCCTTATTTCGTGCTGGCATGTACCAATGTCCCTGCTCATAGTAGATGCCATAGGGGAAGACCTTGACTTTTTTACGCCCACTGCGGGCATGATACATAAATTCGATTTCTCTCTTTTCTACCGCTGCACCCAATATCTCGGTTGTTAAAGGCTCGGCATGCCCACCGGGGTGCTGGACAAAGGTGATATGCTCTCTCATTCGCATAATCAGATCCTGTACATCTTCGGGCAAAGTAGAAAAGTATTGTTCAGCCAGATGCTCACGCATCGATCCATACGGAAAATCCGGGACTTGCTGTAGATATTCCAGCATCATAAACAGCCCTAATGCCTCCTGCTGTGTCAGTTGAAGAGGTGGCAAAATCCGATTGGGCAACACCCGGTATCCTCCGTTCACGCCAACTTCTGTGTACAAGGGAAAACCCAGCGCCTGCAATGCATCCAGATCTCGCTGAATGGTACGAACCGAGACGTCAAACCGCTCTGCCAGTTCCCGGGCAGTGAACTTCTGTCTGGAATCCATGAGACGCATGATCGCCAGTTTCCGATGATTCATGTATTCAACATCCTAACTACGTCAACTTTTGTCATAGTTAAAGTGTATCATACATTGTAGAAGGGAGCGATGAACATGAAGAATAACAAAACAATTTTGTACATTGCCATGAGTTTGGATGGATATATTGCAAGGCTGGACGGTTCAGTGGATTGGTTGTTTGATGTGGAGGGTGACGGTGGAGACAACGGGTATGCGGCATTTTATCATACGATTGAAAGCGTCGTTATGGGGCGTTACACGTATGAAGAGGTGCTCACACTTTCCGAAGAATTTCCCTATGCGGATCGCCCAACGTATGTGCTTTCCCGCTCGGAACAGCCGCCCGCCCTGCATGTAGAGTTTACAACCGAGACGGTAGATACGCTAATTCCCCGATTAAAGCAGACTTCTGATGGAGACGTATGGATTGTGGGTGGCGGAATACTGGTTGGAGCTGTGTTAGCCAAAAAATTACTGGACGAGATTGAAGTTGCCATCATTCCCAAAATTCTTGGCGAAGGCATCCCCTTATTCCCAACAGGCACTGTGCCCAGTCAATTCAAAATGGTCCGAACCCAGACGCTGGGACAGATCATTTCGATTCGTTATGAGGTGCAGAACAGCGGCACAGCGGATACACCTTCGAATGTCTAGATAAGTAGAAAAGGAAAAAGACCATTCTTATGATGAAGGGACCTCATAAAGTTAGACACCATCTAACCATTAGGGGACCGTTCATGAAAGAGTGGTCTTTCCATTACCATATTTCAAGTATCAAGTTATCCTATCAGTCCTCGTACATATTCCGCTAACACCTCTGCCGTCCTACGGTGAGATAACTCGCCTGGATGGGTGCGCGCCCCTACCGTCTCTTCGGTTGTATCAGGAAGCTGGATAACCGTAACCTTGTGGTCGCCTGTCCCCTTCGTATATGCATCAACCGCGCGGTAGATGGAGGGCATCATGGGAAAACCAAGCATGCCATAAGCCCATACGAGTTGTGCCGTCGGATTGTTTTTCCGAAGTTTGAACAGGAACTGTTCCACCGCTTTCTCAAAAGCAGCCAGATCTTCTTCATGATACGTACCATCTTCATTCAAACGCTGCTTGTACACCTTACCCGTGTCGGGGTCTTTCCACTCAGGTGACTGGAACGCACCTCCATCATTGCTACCCAGGTTCACGACCACCACGTCCGGCTGCCACGAACCAAAATCATGCTCATCTCCTGCACCTAACGCTACGTTACGTTCACCAGTAAGCAGGCCACAGACCTGTTCATAATAATCAGGAATGTTGCCCTTTGGATTGTTATCCCAGCTTGCCAGCACACCCCAGCCACTTTGTGAGATGACACGATACTCCGCATTCAATGCCTCTGCTGTCATAAACGTATAATTATGTATGGCGCTGAACCACATCGGAATCCAATCTTCCTCCGCTTTCGCTCCAATTGCACCTTCGCCAGATGTAATACTGTCACCAATGAACTCGATCTTATACGGTTTTTCCTGCACAGGCAGGAACGCTCCATCGGATTTCACCGCATGAATCTGCAAGGAACAACCTGGGTCACCACTCATCGCTTGAACATCTTTGACGATCCGTACATTCTTCACCACATTCGCGTTCATACCTCGGAATACACAGACCCAGTACCTTCCCGCCGTTAACATCTGTCTGCTCACCGGAACACCGTTGATCAGAATGCTGATCCATAACTCATACATGTCATACTGCGACTCTACCTCAACCCATAGTTCGGAGCCCCGTACATTGAGTTCAGCTGCACTCCCCGTCCAAAATAACGTCAGCGGTAACAATTGACCTGTTGTTCTCCCATGTACTTTGAGATGTTCAACCTCAGGCAGACTATATACCTGTAACTGCTCATTAGTCTTCACGGTGCATTCCTCCTATATCGTTAACTGATATCCTGTAAGCTTATTTTCGCTGAACATCCCATATTCCCTTTCCCTGGATGCAGAAAAACCACAACATTCCCATTCAGGCACAACAAAAACCCTGTGCTAATCGAATAATCACAGGGTTTTCCAATTGATCTTATTGGGACAAGATGCGCTCCAGATCTTCCAGAGCCAGCTTATTGCCCGAAGCGGAATAATCGAGCCAAGGTTGTTCTGTAATGACATATACTTTATCATTCTGAACGGCCTTCAGTCCCATCCAGATCGGATCAGACTTCAGTTGTTCGAAAACTTCTTCGCTACCTTCATCTACGGAAGAAACCAGTACAAAGATGGCATCTGCGTTGAAATCAGGCAACACTTCTTTGGAGATATTCTCCCAGTTCTTCGTGATGGCTTCGACTCCCTTGGCTGGGGTTAAAGCCAGATCCTCGAACAGAATTGGTCCCAACGGACGTTCCATACCATATACGCGCAAACCTTTGGCCGAGATGCGGACTGCCATGACCGTTCCGTCTCCTATTGCCTGTTTGGCCAATATAGATACTTCCTTCGCTTTAGCATCATACGATGCAATAAATTCCTCAGCCGTTTCTTCACGGTCAACGACCTTCGATATGTTACGGAGCTGATCCTTCCATGAACCTTCATCCAAATTGATCACATGAGTTGTAGCGATTTTCTCCAACTTCTCCAGACCCAATTTCTCAGCAAATTCTGCGTCTATGAAGATCTCCTCTGGTTGCAAACCAATCAAAGCCTCCATATCCGGGTCTTTTGTGAAGCCTAGGTATTCGATATTCTGATACCGCGCCTCTGTGATGGGCAGATAGTCACTCGTTGTTGTGCCATCCGGTTTAATTCCAAGAGCTATCAGGTCTCCCGTCAGGAAAATAGAGATGGAAGCAACCTTTTTGCCATAAACGCCCTTTGTAGTTTCAGTCGTACTTGCAGTTTGTGCTGTTTCCGTCTTTGCGGTTGTATCGTCTGTGACCTGCTTCAGATCTTTATCCGACCCGCAGGCCGCCAGAATAAATACCATACATAAGCTCATCACTATAGCTGTTAAATTTTTCATTTCATTTTTCCTCTCGGCATCTTCTAGATGGTTTTATTGGACTTGCGTAGTAAATATAAAAAATAGGGAGCACCTACAGCGGCCACTACAATTCCCGCCGGGATGGATTTGGGATCAAAGACTGCACGCGTTACCGTATCCGCCACAACAAGAATCAACATGCCTAGCAGAGCCGATATGGGGATAAGGTACTGAAACGCGGGGCCAACCAGCCTACGTGCCATATGCGGGGCCACCAGTCCGATAAATCCAATACCTCCAGCCATAGATACGCTCACCGAGGAGAGCGCAACGGCAATACATAAAATCTGAATTCGTTCTCTCTCCACCGGCGTACCGATGCTAACTGCGGACGAATCCTCAAGCGCTAGCGCATTTAAGCTTTTACTCTTGGCCCAAGCCAGTGGTATGAGCAGAACCATCCAAGGTAGCATTGCATAAACGTTAATCCAGTCTCTTCCCCAGATGTTCCCCAGTAGCCAACTTGCGGTAAACGAATACGTCTTCTCATCCAGTTGCAGTGATAGATAAAGGCTTGCCGCATTAAAGCCCGCAGCTACCGCAATCCCGATCAGGATCAAACGAGCTGGTATGAATCCCTTTTGCCGATCCCACACGAACAGAATGATAAGGGTTGCCGCCAGTACCCCTCCCACAAAAGTAAACAAGGGTATCATGAGCACTGGAAGTGTATTTAATGATTGAAAAAAACTAACATAGATTAACAGACCAAAGGATGCTCCAGCATGAATCCCGAGAATTCCCGGGTCTGCCAGTGCATTACGGGTGATACCCTGCAACATAGCGCCCGCAATACCGAGCCCCATTCCTGCAAGAATCGTAATAAGTATACGAGGTAAACGATAATCAAAGAGCACCATGTGATGCATATCCGTGCCTTTACCTAGCAACGTCAGAACAAGATCGGGCAATGCAATCTGCATAGAGCCTGTATTCAGTCCGATCGCAATTGAGGTCAATACGATAAGGACCAGAATTCCACCTGTTAACAGTGTGCGTTGGTAACTATGAATTGCTTTGTTTTTCATAAATTCCGCTGTTCCTTTCGGGCAACATAGAGGAAGAAAGGTACGCCGATCATGGCGACAATAACACCAATAGCCAGTTCCTTGGGAGGATCAGCAATTCTTGCACCCAAGTCAGCTAGAACAAGTAATATACTTCCCAGCACTGCTGAGATTGGAATGACATATGTATAGTTCACCCCTACAAGCTTTCTTGCAATATGCGGAATAACCAGTCCCACAAAGGCAATTGAACCCACGGCTGAAACGGATACTCCCGCTAGTACCAACGCAATTATGATGGCGTACATACGAACTCTCGCTATGCGAACGCCCAGATTAGATGCAACCTCTGCGCCCAAAGCCATAATCGAAATGGATCTGCCCAAGGTTATGGAGAGAATTAGTGCAGTCAGAATAACCGGCAACACGATACGAAGCTGCGCCCATGATACCCCAGCTACTCCGCCAGCATACCAGAACGCCAGATCCTGACTGAGTTCAAAATAGATAGCAACCCCTGAAGTCAACGAATGCAGCAAGGCCGCAACAACGGTACCTGCCAACGTGAGCTTCATAGGTGTTAATCCACCTGGAGAACCCGAACCCAATAGATAGATGAGCAACGTACTTAGAACAGCACCCGTGAATGACAGTAGCATTAATACAGAGAACGGAAGCTGTGGTAAAAATACAAAGCTTAGCGCGACCACAAACATGGCACCCGCATTAATTCCAAGCACACCAACATCAGCCAGAGGGTTGCGGGTAACCCCTTGCATCAGAGCACCCGCTACAGCAAATGCGGCTCCGACCAGAGCAGCAGCCAGCACTCGGGGTAGACGAATTTCCTGAATGATCTGGTGGGTACTCAGACTACGGTTATAGTTAAAGACTGCATCCCACACGGTATGGAGTGTTAACGATTTTGCGCCCATAGAGATTGCTATAAACATGGAGAATAACAATAGCGCAATTGCTGAAAGTAGTATCAGCGTGAAACGAAGAGGGGTTCCCGTTTGCTTCTTCACTCGATTGTCTCATTTCTCATTGATAATCATTTTCAATTAATGAATTTTACCCTGCTCTCTCTATGAAGTCAAGCAAAATGACCTTTTCCCTGCCATTTCAAAAAGCTAGCTCCTTCTTCAATTGGCGAAAAAGCCCCTACAAGCACACCACGTTCAAGTCCATCACACCAGATGTGCTTGAACCATCGTCCGCCCATAGGGGATTATTTTCATTCAAGTATGCGTTATAAAATTTTACCCAGAAATGCCTTGGTCCGCTCATGCCGAATATTCTGAAAGAGCTCTTCAGGCGTGCCCGCAAGCTCGCCGATTCCACAGGATTCAATGATATCATGCAGCATACTCCGGCTCACCACATCATCATCCACGATCATGATAGAAAGTGTCATCGACATCGGCCCCCTTGATCAGATTTATTTTGGGAATAGCTATACGAAATGTAGTCCCTCTCGCTCCCGCAGGCGCCGACTCTACCTTAATCTGTCCCGCCAACGACTGAACGATATCACGTACATGGGACAGGCCAATACCCGTGGCGGCAATGCCGACTTCATTAAACTTCGTTGTATAGCCCGGTTCAAAGATGACATCCCGTTTGGCTTCAGGTACGCCTTTTCCAGTATCCATCACAACGAAATGTACGTCATCTTCCTGCTCATACACACGAATTCGGACCGTCCCTTCATGCTCAATCGCCTCTACCGCATTGGCAATCAGGTTATTCATTACCGTTAGAAGAGGAATGTAATACGGAGACTCACAATCATACTGTTGCTCGATGTCGATCTCGACCTGCTTATGCAGCATTTCGCTATATTTTCGGTTTGCTTTACTGGCAAAGTTCAGCACTTCGGATAAGCTCATGTTGACCGCTTTTTCGTTATCATACAGCTTCAGCAGACCCGCGAGAATGCGTTGTGAATCCTTCTTCACTTCATGAATCTGCTGAGCGATGCCCAGCGTGCGCTGACTGTATTGGTTCATGTCCTGCTCCCGGAGATCGCGATATAGTTCATAGCTGTCTGCCGTAATGCCTTCGATCGTATTCATCGCTTTCTTCAGGTAAAAGACCTCGCCATACAAGCCCGAGTTCACACTCAGCATCTGCTCCATCCGCTTCTCCTGCTCTGCATGTAAAAGCCGCATCTGCCTCACCGCAATGCTGTTATATAGCCCAATCACAAAGTAACTTCGCAGACCACCTACCACAAGCAGATACAACCATTCCTTCATATAAAAGATATTGGTCCCGCTTAACATTCCGCGAAGAAGCAGCTCAACAAGATTAGAGGAGAAATCGATACATGTGATTAACCCGCCGAGCAGAAGAGGCTGCATCTCATGGAATCGATGCTTGAACATGCTAAGCCCATAGGCAAAGACCACATAATACACGCCTGCCCCCAGATTGTCCCGCATGCTTTCCAGTATGGACACGGTCTGTACATGATTGATGAGATCTGCTGACTGAAACAGCAAATTCGCGATGCCTGTCAGGATTCCTGTCTTCACATAAGACAAGTGTGGCATGATCATCAGCAGAAATAAAAGGATGCTAACCCCGAGCCCGATTCGGAAGTAATCTTCCCGGAACGGATTTATCTTGAATTGCGCCCCTACCGCAGTGGCAAAGGCAATGGCCGTCATCTGCACATTCTCATTTTTGACCCAATTGCGCATTGATCTCTTCACCCACTATAACAACGTTTAGCGCCCAATGCCGGAACCGCGCTTCTAATGTTAAATATACTAACATATGAAAGAAGCATTAGAAATAATTAAAATTAGGGAATGAACACGCAAGCAAAACAAAAAGGCCGGAAGTTTTCACTTCTGCGGCCTTTTCCTTATATCTCATCCGGAATATCAAATGAAACCATCGTACCCTCACCCGGTTCACTTACGATCGATAACCCCTGACCATACCGTTGCAGCAATCTGCGGTTTGTATTCACAATGCCTATTCCGCCTTTTCCACCTGGCGTAGCATGTAGCAGTTCTGCAACCTTCTCCGGTTCCATACCTTTGCCATTATCCTTCACCTCAATACGGGTATAACCCTCATGGCGAGTGATGGATAGACATAACGTACCGCCTACATTGCGGCTTAATAGTCCGTGTCTGACAGCATTTTCAATCAAAGGCTGGATCGATAGCGGCGGGAGAAGTAACGGAAGGTCCGGCTCTACGTTTAATACCACCGACAATCGATCTTCAAATCGTGTTTTCTCAATAAAAAGATAGGCTTCAACGAGTTCCAGCTCGTATGATAATTTCACCAGTTCCCCTGTATTGAGATAGTTGAAGCTGATCCGTAAATAGGATGAAAAAGCTTCACCAAGCTTCCGCATATGCTCTGTATCAATATCACTTAAAACCATAAGTGAATTCAGCGTATTGAACAGGAAGTGTGGCTGAATCTGCGCCTGTAAATAAGCGGCCTCCATGCGCAGGCGCTCTTGGATAGACCGATTTAGCATGGTCAATGCACGTATCCGATATTTCAGTTCCACCGCATCTACAGGCTTCGTGACATAATCATTCGCGCCCGATGCAAACCCTGTGTAGATATCTGGCGGCTGACTTCGTGCCGTCAACAATAACACAGGAAGCTCTGACATCGAGAATTGTTCCCGCACCTTCTGAGTTAACTCATAGCCGGACATATTCGGCATCATCACATCTGTAATGAGCAGATCCCATTGGCGAGTGCCCAGCAGTTCCATCGCCTCCTGGCCCGACCGAGCCGTAATTATGGTGTAGGGTTCATTCGAAAGAATGCTGACCAGCACATCCAGATTCACCGGATCATCATCGACAGCCAGAATGGTGGCTTTCCCCTCTTTTAACAACGGAGCCATCTCTGCTGTCGCCAAGGCTTCCGCGTCCCCCATACCTTGGCGGGGTAACAGGAATCCGCTAGGTGCATCTTCCATCATCTCGGCGGCCTGTTCCCATATCAGGGGAAGTTGTGACTGAGCCTGATCGGCGGCTTCATCCGCGAGCGGTAGATCGAAGCTGAATACCGAGCCCTTTCCGAGTTCCGAGCGAACCGTAAGTGCCCCGCCGTGCAGTTCTACGAGCTCTTTGCAGATGTTCAGTCCAAGCCCGATGCCTTGTCCATCACTGATTCCATACGACCCTTGTTCATACGGGAGGAAAATACGCATCCGCGTGTCCTCATCCATGCCAATACCTGTATCCGTCACATGAATCAGAGCATGTCCTTCACGAATTTCGGCACTTACTGAGATCATTCCTTCCTCTGTATGTTTAAGCGCGTTATGCAGCAGATTATACAAAATCTGAACGAGTCTTTCTTCATCAGCCATGACCAGTGGGAACGATTCCGGAATCTCCATATGAAGGCGGACTGGTTTCCGTTCTGCCATGAATTGCAGCATGGCGATAATGCCAGGCACCACGGACTGTATGGAAAGAGGAACCTGACGTAACACAATGCGGTGTTCCTTCAACCGGACTACATCCAGTAGATCACCAAGGAGATGGGACATCCGTCGACCGATCGTAATCAGCAACTCCATATCCTCCAGGCTCCGTTCATCCAATCTGTTCTTCTCTCGGGTGACCACGTTGTGAGCGATGTTAATGATCCCGTGCAGCGGGGTCCGTAGTTCATGTGATGTATTCGCCAAGAACTGGTCTTTAATTTTGTCGCCCTTCTGCAGTTCTGTATTCAGCTTCATATTCTCCTTGGCATTCCTGAAGTATTTCTTGAACCAATAGGCGGAGAAGCCAGTAATGGCAAAGATGATGTCAATGGGATAATAGACTGTTGTCACATCTTTCGATGTCTCACTTGTACTCCACAGCATATTGGATATGATACCTCCAGCTGTCAGGAGTAGAAAAACCATATCTCGATCAGCCTGTTTCCTAAAGAGCATGACACCTACAATGTACAGGAACCAGAGAGAAGAGACGAGAAAGAACACGTCGATAACAGAGTAATGAACCATGGCATAGACAACGTGAATTGGCATCGCCAGAATAACAGCAATATAAGCTATTGTCGTGACAATGCCTAATTGAAGGATCTTTGTTCGTGTATGTACCAAGGTCAATCTCTGGAACAACAGCAGAATACAAGCATTTTGCAGCAACAGACAGATCAGACGAAGCTTGATCCCCCACGTATAGTTAATAGGGAGCCATAACATCAGAATGTTATCATGACCAACCATAACCACGATGCCCACAGATAAGGTTAATATAGCTGCGACGAGTAAGGCCCGCTCCTGTGGGTTGAACATAAACAGGATACAGGCATACATGCCATGAAGTAGTAAAACGAGAAAAATGGCCAGTTGAAAACCGATGGAATACCAACGTGCGTAATCAACCGCCGCCTGGGAACCGAAGCGAACGGGTTTGCCGATCCCGCCTATATACGGGCTATCATAATTGGCTACACGAATGAGTAATTCAATCTCTGTTGCGCCTTCATCTTCGTAGGATGCCGTATAAGAGGTACTTCTCGGTTCATAGGTATCCGCATCCTCCGACACCTCCCCCATTCCGCCCACGATATTCCCATTGATTTCAATTTCAGATGAACTTCGGATGTTTCTGAACCAGAAGGTCACAGGTACCTGGAGCGGATCAGTCAACACACGCAATCGATATGTGGCATATCCAAGTGAACTCTCCTGATCCCGGTTCTCGGCATTCCAATCTCCCGGAACCTGGACCACATCCGCCGCATGTGCCCGTCCCTCATCCACAATATCCTTCCTGGTCAGTAATTGATTCGAATATAGTTCCCATTCTCCGTTCAGATGCATTACCGGCACTTGTTCCAGATCGACACCTCGCAAATCAACTACACCATTCACAGCGTGATGATTGTCCAAGGCAGGGAAGAACTGCGACCATACCCAGCGCATACCGACCAATGCCACTAAAATGATCGACAGGATCAGAACGTATTTGAAACGTTTCACGGGATTTGTATGTCGTAAATTCATTGGTTACGATGCCCTGACTTGATCAAACCGAGCTTCCAGTCCCTGTACCATTCGCGAACCTCTTCACTAATCGGTATCTCCAAGTCTTGCTCCATTCTGGTGGTTAAGAGACGATACTGCTCCTCCACACCGAGATCGTTGCGCATTTCATCATATAACTTCATTAGCATAAAATAACTTTCTTCTTCATCCGGAAGCATATGCTGGATACGTCGTGTACTCTCGACCACTTTCTCCGCCAGCCCATGCTGCTGGTAATACAGACTTAGTTGTCTCATATGATACAGCCACAGATAGCGTAATCTTTCCCGCTCAGGTTCAGCCCACATGTATTCATAATTACCAAGATAGGTACCCTTATATAGATGAAGCGCTTGCTCATACGCATGAACGGTAATTGCGTCTACGACTTTCCATTGCCTGATTTCCCGTTCCCACTGCTCACTATCCAACTGAGCCTCACCCAATTCGAGTCGATAACCTGCCTCCAGGTGTGCACTCTGAATCGTGATCATATCCATATTGCAAGTTTTCAGGGTTTGGCGGACATGATACATCGTAGTGTAGAGTTGGTGTGCCGTCTTCCCCTCTTCCATTCCCGGCCACAGAAGCTCCAGCAGAACACTGCGATGAATGACCTGGTTCCGATGGTGAAGCAAGTATGCAAACAGCTCCTGCGCCTTGCTTGTACGCCATTTGGCAACCTGGGTATCCTTTCCTGGAAGCCTAAACTGAATCTGATTAAAACAGCAAATTAAAGGTACGTTTGTATCCTTTGACCGCTGCTCGCGTTTTACGCTCAGTTTCTCTCTTACGCGGCTCACCGTCTGCTTCAATCGATCTTTTTTGATGGGCTTCATCAAATAGTCCAAAGCCTGTAGTTCGAAAGCATGCACCGCATATTGATCGTAACTGGTCACAAATATAATTTCGGTGCCCGGTATTGCCGTCTGAATCTGTCTTCCCAGATCCATACCATCCATCTCCGGCATATGAATATCCAGAAATACAACATCAGGACGGTGCTCCACAATCCCCGCCACAGCCTCTGTTGGATTCATATATGTAGCGATAATTTCAATGCCGCTTACTTCTTTTTCTAGTGATTTTTGAAGGCCTATCAACGCTAGACGTTCGTCGTCAACCAATATCACTTTCACAGGAGCTTCCTCCTCGACCCTGAGGTCTCGAGATTTATTTTCACTATTATATCATAGGCATTTTAAGTATTTTGGTTCTTGTTCCCCATTTTCAATTTATAGCAATTTAATTGTATAATACTTAATAGAGGGCAGGTCAATAGATCCTGTCTGGAAGAGAGGAAGGTTCCATATGTCAGATGAGAATCAAAGCTTTGGGCAAGCCCTTGTCAAATCATTAGTGGGGGAACGCGGTCATATCCGCATCGCCCGTGCTCTACCCGATATCGATGTCACACTTGCTGCTCGTACGCACGATGCCATGCCATATACGATCTATCAGTTGGTGAAGCACATGCATTATTGGCAGCAATTCATGCTCGAACACTTGGAAGGACGCAAGCCACAACTCCCTGCTAACGTGAGTGAGAGCTGGCCTGAAGAGAAAGGTCCACAGGACGAAGCCACGTGGAAGGTAGATATTCAGGCATTCTTGGATGGGGTTGGTCAAGCCGTAGCCATTGCAGAAACTGCACAATTAGATGATCCACTGCTCTATTTCCCGGGTGAAACTAAAGCAGGACTTCTGCGCAATATCGCCTCCCATAACTCGTATCATCTAGGGGAGATTGTTCTGCTGCGTCGCTTCTACGGCGCATGGCCGCCTCCAGGTGGCGGGTTCCCGGCGTAAACCGGAAAGATTCCGATAGAACGAAAGCAAGCCGCAAGGGAATGTTTCTCCCTCGCGGCTTGTATTGTTTTTACCATACTCTACATTGTCTAGTTAGCACTAGTATAGAGGCGCTTCAACACAATGATATTATTCATACTAGACTTCTGGAGTCATCAGCCCTTGGATAAACGTCTCAAAGTTCGGTGCCAACGGAATGATCTCTTTGGGATTCTCTCTTTTCACATAAACGACCTCAGGTTCTCCATCATTACCGAATGAACGATAATCGAGCATGACAACCCCCGACTCCGAAGGAGATACCGCGATGACTACACCAATCTCCGGATAACCTTCACGTTCAATCAAAGTCCAGCTACCTTGTACACCAGCTAACGAGCGAGGCTTCTCACGACCAATGCCCAATATGCCTTCAATTTCAACATAATCCGTAGCTCCCGTATCTGTGTTCGCTACAGGGAAATAACGATTGTACGGAATGCCACCGTTATGTAGCTTCATCATCTCAATGTAGGAGGCAGGAAGCCGGAACACCAATTGCTCCTCCACAGACTCAATGAGACCATCACTTGGCGGATTGGACACATAGTGCTCCAGTGCCTGCTCACTATCGTTCCAGAATTCGCCGGATTCCGGTCTGGGGACCGCTTCAAAGGTCGCTACAACGTCAACGGGTACACGGAATTCTCCAACAGTCTCTGGATCCGTTTCAACTTCATGTTCAGATTCGGACGGCTCCTCCATTTTGCTTCGAATCCATCCCAGAAACTCCAGCGTATCTTCATCCTCAGGGTCCAATTCATCCGCTCTTTCAAACGCCTGCAGTGCATGCGCATATTGCTCCAGATAATAATAAGCCAGTCCAATCCGATAATGCCAGAGTGGGTCACCTGTGCCCTCTTTAGCAACCGTCAGGAATTGTTCAACCGCTTCTTCATACTGTTCCAGGTTACTCAGCGCTCGTCCCAAATGGTTAACCAGCTCATAATCTCTTTCTTCCACAGGAATCGCTTGAATTGCATCTACAATTTCCTGAAATTCATCTTCTTCATGCCACTCTTGCAATTGAACCAACAGATCGTCTCTCATTCCTTTTTCCTCCCCGTTCATTCACTCATGATTACGTATTGAAAATTATACCACTATCCGGATCACCATCTCCAGCAAAGCAAGATCCTTAGGGATATCATGAAGCGATATCTTTTCATCTCTGATGACAAATCTAAAAGAGGTAACCTGAACCCGGTTAAGAAAACCAGGCAGGCTACCTCCTTTATTCCTTCCACTATATTGAATTCTTAATTCAATTCAGTAACTCAACACAATCGTAGACCCAACCTGCACTTAACCAGTTACCCAAGTCACTGGAACCGCTGATCGGCGTAATTGTGATAGTATTGGAACCATTCACGAAGTAGGATGCTGGAACATTCCAGCTAAAGGTTGTGTTGTTCCCACGATACGTACCAATGGTGAAGCTACGAGAATTGGGCTGTGAAGATGCAGCAGGATTGGTTAAAGCATGTCCATTAACCGTTACACTAGGTCTGCCATTATTGTAAGCTGCGGTAATACCGATGTTGAACATATGAGAAGATGCCGCTTGAGATGCATTCAAGTTAAACGTTATTGTGGTTGGAGAATTCTGACCACGGAACTGGATTGCCGGGAATCGATTGGTCGCGCTACCGGTAGCATAGGTGACAGGTCCCCAGCTTGGGTTGCGACTATCGGATGGGTGACGAATCGGAATTGTCTGTCCATTCAGGAACTCCCGTGGCGTACCATCCCAGTTACCGATTCGCCAGATGTTGGAGGCTTTACTCGGGTCATTGTTGATCGTACGTGTATTCAGTGTTGTCGTTTGTCCTGCCGTGACATTAACCGTTTCCGTATATACGGCCAGTTCTCCCTTATAAGCTGTCATGGTGTATGTCCCCGGAATCATGCTGTATTTGGCGGCCGCCCCACTTGAAGACGTCCCCACCCAATACTGAGCATTGCTATTGGCGAACCCAATTGTGTAAGCATACCCTGTATCCATCCCGGAGAGGCCATTAAGCACCACGTTCCCCCGACTGGATACCCAACCCTGCAGATTCAGACTAGACATCCAGCTGAAGTCGGGTACATTTGGCGTACCTCCGGTTGTAAAGATCATAGCGTACGGCCCATGCAGGCCCAGGCGCCAATTCTCCGTCTGTGCATGTCCCGAGTTCATATAATTATATACTTCCGTCTCTGTTCCACTTTGGAACTGGATGTCGCGGAAGAATGGACCACCAGAGCTTTTTTCCCGATTGCCGTAGGCCATAAATACACCAACGCCATTACCCGTAACTCCACGAACGGATAAATCTTTGGCCTGATCATTACCATAATATTTAGAGGCCGACTGTCCATTAGCAAACCCGAACACATCCTGACTCTCGATTGCTCCTGTGTTACCTCGATTATTGGAATTCGCCGGAACACCTGTCAACACACTACCATTACCACGGAAAATGTACCGTAGCTCGCCGATCGAAGGTTGAGCCGTGATATGCGTTGCCATGTATATGATATTCTCCCCACCACGCGAAGCATAATAGTGAGTCAGTGTGCTTGTGGATACCGTGATTAACACGGTTGATCCTGAAGGAGAGGTATTCCACGTCACATTGGCGGAGGAGCCCAAACCTGAGCCGATATGCGATCCTCTATTGCTGTTCAGCTCCGTACCGTTCATTTTGGCTGAGATAATATCCCCATTGGTTTTGTTCACCACATAGACTAATCCTGAACCGGTGTTTACTTCAATTCTGGAGCCGTTATCGGTAACATTAATGGTTGCCGCGTGTCCGGTAGATGCAGGGTATACAACAGCTGTTGCGATCATAACGATGATTAAAAACAAACCAAGCGCCTTTCTCACTATACTTTTGGTCATGAGTAAATCCCTCCTTGTAATCCATTTAATAAAACGCTTACATAATGATATATAACAACTGACACTTCCGTCTCATATCGATATGTCTGCTATGCGGGCATGTCCATAGTCACTGAAATGTTATGTCTGCGTGCGTATAGAATAGAGTCATCACTTCATGCAAACTTGATCTCGCCCCCCCCTTTTAAATCACTCTTCTAAATACAAGTATTCTTACAATTCCAATAAAATAATACCATTATATTACATATACTTGCAATGAAAAACGGCTCGTATATCCGATAGCAAATTCTGAAAACAAAAAACGCAGCTTCAACAAGCTGCGCTTTAGCTATCAAACAGTTCAAACCAGATACTCCGCCATAATCTGCTCGATATCGTACGGTGTCACGCCTTCATCGACCGCATATATGGTATCGGCCTGATCCTTCGTATCCACCAGCTCACCTCTCGCCTTGGCGTGCAGCATGAACAAGTCATGCAGATCGGGTTTGCGTAAAGTCGTTAGTGCTTTACCCATCAGGACCATTCCTTTTTGATTACCTTCCACATTATTGTAGTAATCCGGATGGCTTGTCAGCGCCAGGTCTGTCCAGATGACGGTACGTTCAACCAGGTCCATAATGACAGGGATCGCAATCTGCGTATCCGCGGTAATATCGATTTTGTTCGCTACGGTAGACGGTTCAAAAATCTCGCCAGACCCCGGCTTCTTCCGCATCATCCAGCCCACAAAACATTCGGGCAGATCACAATACGGATGACTGGTAAACGAAAGCAGTGTTGCCACCACATATCGTCCACCATAAGCCACGATGGATGGAATATGCAGATCAATGAACTCACTTGCTCCGTTAGGTGCAGTCACGATATCTCCGCTATGGACAGCCTTATAGTTAGAGGATCGCAGATTCGTATAGGAAATATGCTCCACATAGTTCCAGTCCTTATCGTACATCACCGCAGACAAGTCAATGTCCACGCGCCCTGTAGACTTTCCATCCACGTCCCCTTCTTTCCACCAGTTGAAGAAACGAATGGTATCACCCTCTGCCATCGGCACACGGCTTCCACGAACGATGGTATGCAGAGCCTTGCTCGCCGATCTCTGGGAAAAGGGTACCAGATAATCATGGAGTTGTAGATCAACATAGGTCTTCCCAAGCGGGGCAAGGGCAGCGAATCGCTCTACCAGTGCCTGCTCGCATAATTGCACGACATCCTGACACGTGGCTTCATCGATCTCTGGCAGCTCATTCGGAACAGCAAAAGCTTTGGCTACATTGCCTTTCGGGAAAAAGATACGCAGATCCTGCGGTTCATTACGGCGGGCAAAATGCTGTCTCACCTGCAATAACACTGGGGTAGATACTTGCTCCAGTACCTCACCAAATGCCAGCAGTACATACGCTTCATCTTCGGTCATCCGCAACAAGTGATCCAGTCTTCTCGCGAATTCGCCTGGACGCTGTGACAACAGATCGATCAGACTCCAGACATTCCGATATTGGAAGGCAAGTTCCACACTTCCGTTGAAGGTCGAATACGGTTTATTATTACGCAAAATATCAAAGGCTTCTTCGCATCGTGGATACCGAAACTTATATTCCGAAGGATGAAGAATTTCGCCGAGACGAATCCAGCGATCTTTATAACGCAGCATATCCTCCGTGCTGGAGCCACATTGCTCCAGTAATCCGAGCAAAAGGCGTCTCTCACGCCGTTTGAATTTTCGGAAGGGAGTAGCCGCTGCGAGGCTGACATCTCCATTGGACCAGGCAACAGCCAGACGCAGGACATCACTTGCCGTTTTGAAATACGGACCGATCCGGTCGATGTTCGCTTTTTCATGCTTCAACAGCGAGGCAACCACAAAGCCTACATTTTCTTTGAACGGAATCTCGGCGGGTAATAGCGCATCCACATCTTCCGGATCTGCATGCTCCAATACCATGTCGATATCCGCCTTGTCCGTTTCCGAGATAGAACCCTTAGCTTCAATGATCTGGCGGATAAGCGTCTGGAATGCTTGTTGGTTTCCCAGACCAATGACTTTCAAGTCCGTCTTCTCCAGCAAAGGCATTCGCTCCACAGATTGTTGATCCGGATAGACCACAGTCAGGTTAGTTAGATAATGAATAATCGCATTGAGATATAACTCAGCCTCATCTGCTTGCATCACCTGCATCGGGAATCCTGCATACATCGGTGTGTACTTCACATGTGCGCCGACCATGACTCTCAGATCAGCTACAAGTTGAATATATACTGTTTCAAATTGTTCCTTGGACAGCTGACGCATCACCTGCATTAACTCATCCGAGAAGGTGTAACCGAGTGCTTCAATATTTTTAAGGGCAGTCGCCAGATAATTCTTCGGCAACTGTTGTTTCCCTTCGTTAGATTCGATAATAAGTTTGTTCGCTCTGCGCAAATAGATTGTATTGTTCATGATAAAAGAGTCCAGGAAAGCCACATCCCTATTAACATTTGGTAGATGGCTTTAGAAGGAAGGAATGTGATAGCCTGGACGCCTCCTCTCTGAAATGAAATCTTCAGGAGAGCTGCGACCCTATTTTCGCCAATGAAGTTAGAAGGAAGGATCGCAATAGCCTGAAGGCCAGCGGTTCGAAGTTTGTCACCCGAACCTCTGGTGAACCCATCATCTCAGATTCCACGATCTGCCAACAGGGCGAAAGTATTACGACATGATAAGATGAAATATGAAAAAGCCTTTGCCGACCCCCAATGTCAGCAAAGGCTTTTCGTTTCAGATTGTGTTTATTGATCAATCAAGTTTGTTACTTTCAACATTCTTGCAATCAATGCAGTGACCTCAGCACGGGTCATCGTGGTCTTCGGACTCAGCACCTCTGGCCCATTACCTTGGATGATTCCAGCTGCAATCAACTGGGCTACATCTTCTTTCGCCCAATTCGATACATCGGCTGCATCACTGTAACGTTCCAGTTCAGAGTTCATCTGATCCGGGCTAATTGCCGCTTCCGGTTCAATCAGACGATACGCACGAGCAACCATTGCAAATCCCTGCTCACGTGTGATTTCCTGATTACCGTAGAAGTTCCCATTATCGTAACCGCGAACGATACCGAATTCATTTGCAAGGGCTACCGCGGAGCGGAACCATGCGGATTCGTTAACGTCAGGGAATAGATTCTGTGGTGCATCCTGACGCATTAAGCCCAGTCCAAGCACAACAATCTCGGCAAACTCAGAACGAGTAACCTGACGGTTCGGTGAGAATGTGTTATCTCCGTTACCTTTCAGATCTAATCTCGCAGCGATGTTGTTCACATCAGTTTTTCCCCAATGGGATCTGGCATCTTCAAAATCCTGTGGGTTCCAGATGACCGAATAGCTTCCGCTGCTACGCAAGTCATTAATAAGCGCGTAGTAACGACTATTGATCTTAGTGACAACCGTTGGTACATGGAAAATGCTACCGTCCGGGTTAATGATTACGCCTGTAGTAATCCGGTTCGGGTCGATACCTTCTGGAAGTGCAATATACTTCGGTGCATAACCGTTCAACTGGCCGGATCTAACTGTCTGTCCATCTTTCGTAAAGGTGAGATCCAGATCAACCGGTGTGACAAGTAGCTCGTATCCTTGGGATGCGGCTCTTGTCTCGGCACTGTCAATCAAAGCATCCGAGGAACGTGCGATATCAACATGGACATCAATATCATTCAACGCTGCATTACCCAGCTGTCTGGACACACCATTCACGTCCATTTTACCGCCAGGTACCGGATAGATCGCCAGCGGATTGCTAATGTTTAATTTGGAACCTTGATCCACTAGTTGTTTCAGTGTTTCGAGGGTTAAACCATCCACCTTCATATCCCCATCATTCGGTGAATGAATGGCGAACTGCTGCCCTGTGCCTTGTGACATGGCAACATTCAGCTTGGCTGGATCAACTTGAACCAACGTTTCTTTGTTGTCAGATGGTTTGGATGTAGCAAATGGTTGATGGCTACCATCCCGAGTTGTTTCCAAATTATCCTTCACGGGTGCCGGAGTTGGCGTTGGTACTGGCGCAGGTATAGGTGCTGGTGTGCTTCCACTGTTACCACCCGTATTTCCACCGCCGCCATTGTTGCCTCCACCATTGTTACCATTGTCACTGGATGCTCTAGTCACGTTGATTTTATACGCCGTAACATTTCCAAGTGAATCCGTTACTCTAACAACGATCATATTTCCACCGACTTGGAGCGGTAGATTCTCACTTACAGTACCACTTGAAACCTCGTTCCATTCTCCATCTCCAACAGCTATTTCAATCTTAGCAAGTGGATCAAGTGCCGTTGGCGTTAACTGAAATTGATATACGCTATTCGGTACAGAGATGGTGTACGTATCTTTAGCTGGATCAAATGCCGGGGACAAACTTCCCACGGAAGGGACCAGCGTTTGTAACGTTGATATGTCATTACCAATCACTTTTGTAAGTCCCGTTCTCGCATTACTCAGATCCAGAAGCGCCTCATCTACCTGCGCTTGGGTTGCCGTTGGATCATTCAGCACTCGCTCTGCTTCGTTCATCGCGTCATCCAGTGCTGTCCAGCTCGCTGGCGTATATTCCGTTTCGGTTAGATTTTCACCCTTGATTCTATCATGTTCATTTTTCAGCACTGACGTGTCGACACCAGTACCAGGCTTTTTGGTAAGCCCCTTCCGGGCATCCACCAAATCCTGATAAGCCTTTTCCACTTGTTCCGGTGTTGCATTCTCGTCGTCGAACACGGATTCAGCAACTCCTAACGCATCTTGCAGCGTTTGCCATGTTTCTGGTGTGTATTCCTCTTCGTCCAGTTCGCCTGATTCGATCTTACCGTTAATCTCATCGATTTTGGCTTTCAACTTCGCCTTATCAATAGCAACATCATAATTTTTCGAATTCGACTCTTCTGAATCTGAATAGGCTGGATTGTTCGTCTTCGCTGTTACTGTCACTTTGTAGGTGCCAACTTCTAGCGATGGTACCAATTGCGACAGGTTCAGCGCCGTTCCAGGTACCTCCACTGTCCGCTTTGTGCCGTCTTCCAGTTCGATTGTTACCTCATATTTATCTGCATGCTCAACTGCTTCCCATTTCAACTCATCGTCGGTCAGTGTGATGTCTGGCGCCGATAAAGGAGTAGCAGCAGTTGCAATGGTAAAGTACGAGTTAGGACCAAAATTTGATGTATTAAGGGTTACTTGGCCGTTCTCAATCAAATGTAATGTGTTTGGATTACCAAATTGAGTATCATCGCTGATCACAACATATTGAGGCAACGCCGGGTTACCTCCCGTTCCGTCTACCTGAAGTCTAATCTGTGATTCAGTCCAGTTTGCTTTCTGTATCTTGTAGATACGCTCCATCCCAAGCAGTTTTTTCTCATCTTTCGTAATCGATGTTTTGAATTCAGTACTTGCTCCATTGTCACCAAACGTAAAGAAAGAAGAATCGTTTGAGAATTCATTTTCATTAGCAGAATTTGTATCCTCGATACTGTTGCCCAGTGCAATCGTTAATATGGATCCCAATTCCTGCGCCTTGGCTTGTTTCTGCATCAAGCCGCTCTGGTCATCTCGACCGATGCTTGTAATGCGATGGGTATAGACTGCGTTCACATTTGAATCCCAGATCGTATCCATGTTTGAATCAACATACGAATTTGCTGTCGTCTGATCCATCGTGTAGCCATATTTGATAGCCAAATATGTGCTGACTTTTTGGCGTTCTGCGTCCGTCAGAGCATGATCGTATACGATAATTTCTTCAATTGTACCCTGCCAATGTTCAACACTCGCAGTTGCTGGAATAAGCTTACCGACTACTGCTCCACCAGAGTTGCCAGTATCCCATGACTTAGGAACATCCTGTCCGTACCCACCTAGTTCCTGTACCTGCTTCATTTTACTGTACAATCTAGCTATGTTAGGTTCAGTATTCCCGCCTGTCCAAGTAACAAATTGCTCGTTCGGGAACGTCGTTCCTAGGAACCCGTCAGGAGTGTATAATGTCTGACTCTTGGTACTGTTAAATGTGGTCAAGCCGCCTCTTGTGCCATTTTGAAGCATCCCTATACCGGTATAACCACTCGTTTGGACTCCCCAGGAAATGATATACTTGATGCCTTCAGTTCTATTGGTTTTACTAACCGTAACGATCGATCTGGGGCTCTTCCCTTGAGGAAGCTTACTTACATCCAGATTCATAAAACTACTTGTGCCGTTATATTCCAATACCGGATTGAAATTAATGTTATGACTCTTATCATCCCAATAAGTTGGTTGGTTATTGACCTCATCTTGCGTTGCGTTATTTACTTTATTGCCTTGATCTTCCCAGTTACTAACCTTTTGGCCGCTGGTAACTCCCATTCCCAGGTCTGATCGTAGCCATAGTGCAGGGGCACCAACTCCACCCGGACCAACAGGAGTTTCGTTAGTCGCCTCCGCTTGAGCCAAACTCATTGGCAACGTTCCAATTGCTAGAATAAAGGAAAGAACTAGCATGGAAATTCTTTGCCATGGTTTCTTCCGGATTTTTGCTGTGTACATAGGTTCCTCCTACTTAATATGTTATTTTTGGACTGCTTACTGGCTCAAAACATCATATCTACCCTCATCTTGCTTATTCTACACATGGCCTCTTACCAAACTCTTACCAAACTCCTCGCTAACAAATACAAAAAAAAAAAACAGCCCTGCAAATGAAGCTACAAGGCTGTTATTTCAATCAATTAATTGAATTTTTCCATAGTTGGTACCATAACTCAACTTCCAAGCCAGGACGTATACCTGCCTCTTGTTCTAAAGCGATAACCAACTGATTATATTGAGCGACCACAGGATCCTTATTGCCTAATCGATCATAGGTCTTCATTAAGGCCAATCCGACTTGCTCCAATGATGGTTCTAATTGTTGTACCCGGTGATATAACGTGAGTGCTTCCGTATTCTGTCCTAGATCAATGTAATATTGTGCGAGTTGCATGGCGTGGTTACGCCAGAGTGCATGCAATCGCTGGCGCTCCAACTCAGCCCATACATAATCGTCCTCGCCATAATATTTGCCTTCATATTGATCCGAGGTCTGCCGATGTTCAGCTATTGTAGACGTAGATAATAGAGGCAATCGGTTAAGACGACTTTCCCATTCTTCCGCGTCAATCCTGAATTCACCCGT
This sequence comes from Paenibacillus sp. PAMC 26794, assembly GCF_000316035.1. Lineage (GTDB taxonomy): Bacteria > Bacillota > Bacilli > Paenibacillales > Paenibacillaceae > Paenibacillus. The sequence goes on along the minus strand of NZ_ANHX01000076.1, from coordinate 136,198 downwards.
TTCCAATAGATAACCAAACTGTTGATAACGAATGGACATCTTATCCTCACCCATGAGTTCGTTCATCATGCTGCGTAAGCGATGGATCCCACTGTGCAGATTGGATATACCTCTACGCTCATCCAACTCTGGCCACAACAGTTCAAGTAGCGTATCCCGCTTAATCGGTTTGTTCCGATGGTGGAGCAAATAGGCGAATAACTCTCTAATCTTGGATGTTCTGAACTTCATATGTTTTGGCGGCTCATTTGGGTGCACTTGGACTTGGAGCATCCCCAGACAACGGATCAACATGGATGGCCCTTCTGCTATATTCAGACTTGCTGACACCGTTCGGCGTTGATACATCTTCATCGTTTTTTCCAAACGGTCACGCGTTACAGGCTTCATAATATAGTCCAGCACTTCAAGCCCATAGGCCGTCAGTGCATGTTCGTTATATGCGGTTGTGAAAATAACTTCTGTTCCAGGAGAAACCTCATGGATACGTTCGGTCGCCTCGATCCCGTTCATCCCCGGCATTTGAACGTCCATGAAGACGATTTCCGGCAGATGAAGTTTGATCTGATCTATGGCTTCCTGTGCCGTCAGAAAAGAGCCGATAACTTCGCAATCCTCTCTCTCTTGCAACAGTTTGTTCAACCTGCTCAGAGCGAGATATTCATCATCTACCAAAATCACTCTCATATGCACAACTCCTCTGGCTCACTGATCACCCTTTAATCTATAATTTTACCATAAATCCTGACGTGGGACCGCTATCATTTGGATAAAGAGTTTACGTTCCGATATTCAAAAAAATGTTCTTCATTGGCAGAAAGTGTGCAGGAGTTTGAAGTATGATGTCGAAAGTTAAGTCTGCCATGACACAACTAACCTATAAAAAGATACCCCGATATATAGTGCTGTCAATTGTATTCCTGACGCTCTTACTTGGATTCCGCTGGATCTGGTCCGAATCTTTCACTATACCCAAGCATCCTGAACCCAATAAGGGCGTTCTTGATCTTCGAGACTGGGATCTTGCCAACGCTTCACCGATATCTCTCGATGGGGAATGGGAATTTTTCCCGCAAGCTTTAATCTCCAATCACGACACAAGGATATCAAGCCACCCATCGACATGGATTCAAGTTCCTGGAGATTGGCATAATGCGTTACCATCATCTTCATCATCATTCGGGTATGGAACGTACCGAATTCGTATTCTTCTGAACCCATCGGTCGAAGAAGTCAGTCTCTGGGGCCAGATGATTAAGGCTTCATCGAGCGTAGAGATGAACGGGACCATTGTTGCCAAATTTGGTCAACTTGCTACACATGCCGAAGCCTATCAACCAGAAAGGACTGCGTTTACAGCCTCCTATGATCTTAACGGAGCCAATGAAATTGATCTTCTTATACAAACAGCGAATTTTGATGACCCTTACAGCGGCGGAATTATGCGCTCCCTCTATTTTGGATCTCCAGAAGCGATTGGAAGTGAGCGAGGATTATCCATGGATTTGCAAAAAATTACGATCGCCGTGTTGCTCCTGCACAGTCTGTATGCTTGTGTCATGTTTCTGTTTAACCGTAAGCAACGAGCTCTGCTTACGTTTTCTCTGTTAACGCTGACCGTTGCCCTAACGGTTGCATGCGACCATGACAGTCTTCTATTGAACTGGATTCCGCTCAACTTCTCTTGGATGGTCAAGATCACAGCGTTGTCCTATTCCTTGTTCTCTTTCTTTCTTCTACAGATGGCGAGAAGTTTCTATCATAGTCAGCAAGGGCGCAGACTTTTCCGCACCTATGCCAGTGTGCTTGGTATCTACTCTGTATTTTTGCTGATTGCACCAGTAACAATGATCTATCACGTAATTGAGACCGGGTTCACTGAGTTCCTTTATCTGTTTGCCATCAGCTGGTCTGTGTACCTGTTCTTCAGAATGGCCACTGAGAAACGAAGTGACGCAAGCTTTTTGCTCTTTGCGGCTACCAGTAGCTTATCAAGTGCGCTGTGGGGAGTCGTGAACTCCCATAATGAGATTACCAACGTGTATTATCCGATTGATGTCATCGCGGCCATATTCTGCTTCTCCACCTATTGGTTCAAGAAATACTTCCGCAATTCAGGTGAGATTGAGAAGTTATACGAACAGCTCAAAGAAGAGGATCGGCAGAAGGATCAGTTTCTTGTGAATACGGCTCATGAACTGCGTACACCACTGCATGGCATCATCAATATTGCCGAGAGCATCGCGGTCCGTGAACGGCGTAAATCAGGAGGGCAACAGGCAGAAGACATGAAGCTGTTAGTTACCATCGGCCGACGCATGTCCCAACTGGTAGATGACCTGCTTGATGTAGTCCGCCTGAATGAAAAACGCATTAAGCTTCAGAAGAAACCTTTATCCCTTGCATCTGTCATTCCAGGCGTGATCGGTATGTTCCGATTCATGGCAGAAGGGAAGCCTGTCCATATGAAGGTGGATATTCCCGAATCGCTGCCTCTTATTCAGGCCGATGAGAGAAGGCTTGTTCAAGTTCTCTACAACTTGTTGCATAATGCGCTCAAATTTACCGATGAGGGTACCATTACCGTATCTGTTCGGGAACATGGAGAGTACGTCTTGATTCAAGTTTCAGATACAGGGGTTGGTATGAGTGAGGAGATACAACAGCGAATATTCGAAGCGTATGAACAAGGGACCCCAGAGGCTCGCTTAAGTGGAGGAATCGGCCTCGGTCTCAATATCAGCAGACAGCTCACCGAACTCCATGGCGGCCAGCTCACCGTGCAATCTGTACCCGGGCAAGGATCTACCTTCCAGATCTCGCTTCCACGGTCAGATACCGCATCGCTATCGGATCAGACGGAGCAGCGATGGGACGATCACAGCTTCGAGGAAGTTGCGATTGCAGAGCCGGAGCAGCAGACCCTATCTCAATCTCATGATAAGACTGCCGCAAGAATTCTTGCCGTCGATGATGATCCCGTTAACCTGCGAGTACTAATCTCCATGCTTGCGAATGAACCATACCACATTCAACCAGCAGCTTCCGCACTTGAAGCATTAGAGTTGCTGGATACGGAACCGTGGGACTTACTGATTGCCGATGTCATGATGCCTCATATGTCCGGTTATGAATTGACCGAGAACGTACGCAAGCGTTATTCGGTATCAGAGCTCCCCATCCTGTTGCTGACGGCCCGTAACGAACCAGCGGATGTATACGCCGGATTCATGGCCGGTGCTACAGACTATGTCACCAAGCCCGTGGATGCCGTTGAATTAAGGCATCGCATCGGGTCTCTGATCGTACTGAAACAATCCATTGATGAGCGACTGCGCATGGAGGCTGCTTACTTACAAGCACAGATTCAGCCCCATTTTCTTTTTAATACGCTCAATTCAATCATGGTTCTTAGTGAGATGGACACGGAGCGAATGCAGAAGCTGGGCGATGCTTTTATCGAGTACCTTCAGACCAGCTTTCATTTTGTCAATTCGGAGAAAATGGTTGAGGTCACTCATGAGTTGGATCTCTCCCGCGCCTATCTCTACATTGAGAAAGAACGATTCATGCATCGGTTGAACGTCATCTGGGATATCCCCGATGATCTTGATCTATCCCTGCCGCCACTCACCATTCAACCGCTCATTGAGAATGCTGTTCGACATGGTATTCTCAGCAAAGTTGAGGGTGGAACCGTGCATATCCGAATCATCAACCAAACAGCGTCCACCTTGATCGAAATCGAGGATGACGGTGTGGGGATGCAGCCCGAGCAGATCGAACGGGCACTGGCGTGGCCCAAGAAAGGTCCCGGCGGAACCGGAGGCATTGGATTAACCAATACACATCGCCGGTTGACCCAGATGTACGGACAAGGTTTGACCATCGTCAGCTCGCCGGGCCAAGGTACGAAAGTTTCCTTTGTCATCCCTTTGGACCGCAGCATGAGAGCCTGAGCGATAAGATTGTTCTATGACTCTACAGCCGCATACTGTACGATCCGTATCCGTATGCTTTGTGTAAGGTCTACGGGGAACGCGATGATAGCAGACATGTTCAAGTTCAACACCAAGCTCAAGTTCAGGTTCTGACATACCAAATAAACCAAAAGAGAGCTAAGCACGGGTTTCGTCCCGGCTTAGCTCTCTTTTCTATGGCTTCATTATGATCTAACACGATAAGCTAAACGTTATACGTGCAGGACATGTTTTTCATCCGATAATCCCAGCGCCTTGGCTGTTGAAGAATGAACCTCTTTGAGGAGATCCAGATTCTCCACAAGGGATATGCCATAGGATGGAATCATTTCCTTGATCTTTGGCTCCCATGCCTCCATATGCTGCGGGAAGCACCGCTGAAGAATCTCAAGCATGACCTGAACCGCGGTGGATGCACCCGGTGATGCACCTAACAAAGCCGCAATCGTTCCATCTGCAGACGTGACCACTTCCGTACCGAATTGGAGTGTACCCTTGCCACCTTGAACGGTATCCTTGATCACCTGCACACGCTGCCCCGCCAGAACCATATCCCAATCCTCACTCTTCGCACCCGGAACAAAGTCACGCAATTCTGCCATACGTTGTTCTTTGGATAACATCAGTTGTTGGATCAGGTACTTGGTCAAAGAAATTTCTTTGACACCTGCTGCGAGCATCGTAAGCAGATTATGCATCTTAACAGACGTGATTAAGTCGGCATTGGAACCTGTCTTCAGGAACTTCGGCGAGAACCCGGCAAACGGTCCGAATAACAGCGACTTCTTATTGTCGATAAATCGAGTGTCCAGATGCGGAACGGACATCGGCGGAGCCCCTACCGAAGCCTTGCCGTATACTTTGGCATGATGCTGTTCCACGACTTTTTGATTTTTGCACACCATAAAGATCCCACTGACCGGGAATCCGCCGATATGTTTACCTTCCGGAATGCCCGTCTTCTGGAGTAAATGAAGACTTCCGCCGCCCGCGCCGATAAAGACGAATTTTGCCTGATGGCGTTCGACTGCACCGCTCTTCAGATTTTTCACAGATAATTCCCATTGTCCATCGCTGGTGCGTTTCATATTCTTCACGCTATGTTGGTAGTGGATGCCCACGTGTTGTTCCTTCAAATGTTTGATCAGCATACGCGTTAAAGCACCAAAGTTAACGTCCGTACCGGAGTCAATTTTGGTCGCTGCAACAGGTTCATTACTTGTACGATCTTTCATCATCAGCGGCATCCATTTCGCCAGCTCTTTCTTGTCATCCGAGAATTCCATGCCTGCGAACAACGGGTGATGCGACAAGGAGTCATAACGTCTTTTCAAAAACTGGACATTGCTCTCTCCGTGTACATAACTCAAATGAGGAATCGGCATAATGAAGTCCCGCGGATTACGAATCAGACGGCTATTGACGAGATAGGACCAAAATTGCTTTGAGATCTGAAATTGTTCATTCACTTTAATCGCTTTGCTAATATCTACGGTTCCGTCTGGTCGTTCAACGGTATAGTTAAGTTCGCACAATGCAGCATGCCCGGTTCCGGCATTATTCCATTCGTTGGAGCTTTCCTCTCCTGCAGTGGCTAGCTTTTCGAAAACCTTAATATTCCAGTCTGGTGCCAATTCTTTTAGCAAAGTTCCCAAAGTTGCACTCATAATTCCGGCACCAATCAAGATCACATCTGTACTCGTTTGTCCCTGGCTCATGTCTACCGTCCTTATATCCTATATTTGCCAAAAGGATGTAAGCGTTATCGATTTGGCATTTGCAGCAAGCCCATTCTTGAACGGGATCGCACCTTCTCTGAATGATTATAACCTTGAACTAGTGTATCAATAATATAGAGCAATATAAATATGCAATTTCAAGATATTAGCTATTCCATCAGTATACGCTAGTTTACATCGGAACGTTAGCCCGGTTATAGGCCTGAAAGATATATTTGTTCAAAACAAAGAAAGGAGCCCGGTTTTAGTAGGACTTGGGTGATCAAATGGATGCACCAAAAGCCGCTTTCGAATCTCTTCGTAAGGCGGCTTCATATATAAATTAACGATTACCACCCCCGGCGTCTCCGGGAGTACTTAGAAGATCGAAATTAACTCTTTCGTATACGGATGGCGTTCTTCAGCGAACAACGCATTCGCGCCAAAGCGGTCAACGATCTGGCCTTCCCGCATGACGATGATGCGCTGGCTCATGCGATGTACCGCGGCCAAGTCATGCGAGATGAACACGTATGAAAGACCAAGCGATGTCCGCAGATCGGTGAGCAACTGCAAAACTGCTCCTTGCGAGATCACGTCCAGGCTGGCCGTCGGTTCATCCAGAACAACAACGTCCGGTTCAATGCCAATAGCACGTGCAATCGTGACGCGCTGACACTGTCCACCACTTAACTCGTGCGGATATCGTCCAGCCAAATCACTTGGAAGCTCGACCGCTTCAAGTAGCTTTTGGACGTAAGCATCCTTCGAAGTATAGGTAAAGTGGGATAGCTCGGCGTTCCGTCCAAGTTGTTCGTACGGATCGATTAACGAATCGGCAATCTTGAGCTTTGGATTCAATGCAGCCATCGGGTTCTGGAAAACAATCTGAATCTTCCGGCGATGAGGTCGCAACCGTCGGCCGCTCAGCCGCGCAATATCCTGTCCACCCAGTGTAATTGAGCCCGTATCTGCATCTTCGATCCTCAACAGACAGCGTGCGAGTGTACTCTTGCCACAGCCGCTCTCGCCAACCAAGCCAAGGCATTCGCCGTGGTTCAGAGTGAAGGAAATATCATCTACAGCCGGTCGGTCTGCACCTGCATACGTTCGGCTGAGATGTTCCACGTGAAGCACGGGATGGCCGGGGATGCTGGGCGATGAAGCATTGTCTGAACCGGCAGTATCTATATTCACACCTGTATCCGCATGATCTGTATCTGTAACCTTTGTGACTGCATGATCTGCAAAGGCAGTATCTATGACTACATTGTCTGTATCCGCATGGTTTGCGCCTGTAGCAAATTCATACCTTCGCACACCGGATTGTTCCGACTGCACGAGTCCAAGACGTTCATCATTTGTGTTCATCTTCATTCCGTTCCTGCCTCCTTCAATCCCGACTTCAGCGAGCGACTCAGGACGGGAGCCGCTTCAATCAGCTGGCGCGTATATTCATGCTGGGGATGGTCAAGAATGCGATGTTTCCCGCCAGATTCGACGATCTGCCCTTCCTTCATCACAGCCAAGCGGTTGGCATAGCGACGTACATGGCGCCAATCATGCGTGATAAACAGAATGGCACATCCCGTCTCCGCTTGTTTGCGTGCCAGCAGTTCCAACACGCGATGCCCAGACACACTGTCCAGTGCCGTTGTTGCTTCGTCAGCAATCAACAGGCGAGGAGACAGCATCAGCGATGTGGCAATTGATGCCCGCTGAAGCTGTCCACCGCTCAACTGGAACGGATAGCGGCGCAGCAATTCAGCGCTAAGGCCAACCGATTCCAGCGCTTCCTCCGCTCGTTTCTTGCGGATAGCAGAAGACTTTTCCCCATGTACCTTCTGGTATTCATCAAAGTGTCCGCCAATGCTACGAAATGGCGTAAACGCTCCCTGATAGTCTTGAAAAATATATGAGATGCGGCTTCCCCGCAGGGCGCGCATCTCCTTTGGCTTCCGTTCGAGCAGATTGCTGCCTTCAAACATGACTCGCCCCGACGCATGCAGGTTGGGCGGCAGCAGACGACCAATGGCTTGCGAGAGCAAGCTTTTTCCACTGCCGCTCTGTCCAACCAATGCCATGAACTCACCTTCGCGAACAGCCAGAGAGACTTGATCTACAATCGTACGATCCCGACTGGAGATGCTCAGTTCCTCAATGGAGAGAATCATGGCTGCACCCCCTTCTTCACGTCAAACCGGTCTCTTAGATAGTCACCCAGCATGTTGGCGAGCAGCACTACCGAGACAATAGCAAGGCCCGGATAGATCATCAGCTCCGGCCGAGACTGGAAGTAAGGCCGCGAGTCGTTCAGCATCGCACCCCATTCAGGTGTTGGCGGCTGTGCGCCAAGCCCGATGTAGGACAATGATGAGATGAGCAGGATGATTTTGCCCAGATCGAGACTGGCTAATACGAGCACATGCCCTGCGATATGCGGAAGCAGATGTTTTCTCATGATTCGACCGTCCGACAGTCCGTTGGTCCGGGCGATGCGAATGTAATCCTTTTGTGACTCAGATAAAACTGTACTCCGAACGAGACGGGCGTAGCTGACCCACTTTACGATTACGATCGCTAATACCAAATTACCGATTCCCGCGCCAAGCAGGCCACTGAGCACAATCGCCACGATGGTATCAGGGAAAGCAAGAAAGGCATCAGCGATGCGCATGAACAGTTTATCGACCCAGCCACGTTTGTATCCTGCGATCAAGCCAAACGGAATACCGATCAGCAATGCAGCACCAAGTGCCAGCAAGCTATACCCCAGTGTTTGGCCGCCGCCAAGCAGCAGACGTGTCAGTACATCGCGGCCCAGATGGTCCGTTCCGAACGGATGGAGAGCACTTGCGCCCTGCAATCGTCCGCGCAGATCGGTTAAGGTATGATCATGTTTCAGTACTAAAAAGGCATACAAGGAGGCCGCGATGACTAGAAGTGCAAATAGCAAACCAATGATCGCCTGCCAGCTATGTTTTTTAGATTTTGTCGTTGGAATGGGCAGAGGCATGGTTTTCATCGGTGGGCCTCCTTTTCCTTGAGTTTCATTTCGGGATTCAAATAACGATACGACAGATCAACCGCCGTATTCACGAGGAATACCACGATAGCCATGATCAGAATGTAACCCTGAATCAGTGGATAATCACGCTGGCGGATGGCGTCAACGACAAGCTTACCGATGCCCGGATAAGCGAACAACACTTCAATCACAACAACTCCGCCAATCAGGCTACCGAGACTGACGCCGAATACTGTAATGACAGGCGGCAGACTGTGCCGGAAGGCGTGAAGCATGAAGATCCGGCCTTCGGATAACCCTCTTGCCCTGGCGGACCGAACGAACTCCTGACTTAGTGAATCTAGCAGGCTGGAACGCAAAAGACGCACATAAACGCTGGAGATGGCAAGTCCCAGCGTCAGAGATGGCAGAATAAGTGATGTGAATCCATCCCGGCCCATGGTCGGCAGATTGCCGAAGCGTACGCCGAACATGTCGATCAGGATCAGACCCAGCCAGAAACTTGGCACCGCCGCACCCACAATGGAGAGTATGCGGCTGCCCCTGTCAATCCAACTGCCACGATGGAGTGCTGATAGCGAGCCGAGCGGGATCGCTATGACGAGCATGACCAGCAGTGCGCCTATCGTCAGTTCAGCCGTAGCAGGCAGCGCACGCATCAAGGTCTGCATGACGGGCTGGCCTGTCGAATACGATACACCGAAGTCGAGCCGAACAAAATCGAGTAACCAGTTGCCAAACTGGACAGGAAGCGAATCGTTGAAGCCCATCTCCTCGCGTACAGCTTCGACCTGCTCCTGACTGACGGACAGTTCGTCAACATTCAGGATCGTCAGTACCGGGTCACCGGGAGCCAGACGAATGAACAGGAAACTTACAAACATAATGAACAGCAGAAAGATAAATACCTCAAGGAACTTCCGAAGCAAAATGCGAAACATTACATCACATCCAGCTTATTGGTAATCATGTAATATTCACTGCGGGCGGTAACCCAGTTCTTGATCTTCTTACCGTTGTAGGCAACGATCGTACCTGGATGCAGCACGAATGAATTCAGCACATTGTCATGCACGTAGTTGGCTGCCTTCTCGGCAAGTTCTGTGCGCTTCTCCAGTGCAACTGTGAGATTCAGTTCGTCGATGATCTTGGTCAGTTCCGGATCTTCCGATCCACTGAAGTTAAGAGCACCCTTAGGGTGGTACGTCGCATTCAGGTAATAACCAGCATCTCCACGAGGGGCCGTCAAATTACTGTACGTTGCAATATCCCAGTCACGGTTGGATGCCATATAATCTTCTGGCGTGTCAATCTGGCGAATCTGCACGTCGATACCGATCTTCTTCGCATCAGATTGGAACACTTGAGCAATCAGTGGCAGATCGGCACGGGCTGAATATGTCAGCAGGGTCAATTGTAACGGTTTGCCATCCTTGGTCATAACACCGTTTTGCTGCGTGTACCCTGCTTCGCCCAGATATTTTACAGCGACATCAGCTCCGGATTCCGTTGCTGTATCCGTATAGGTTGGTGCGAATGGTAGCGATGGCAGGAACGGTCCGATAGCAGCTTCACCGTAGCCGAGCAAGATCGTGTCGACGATACCCTGACGGTCAATCAGCGCGTCCAACGCACGACGAACATTGAGGTCCTTCATACTCTCCCGCTGCATGTTCATCGTTAGCTGATGCACGCGGAACGTAGACGTGGATTCAACCGTCATGCCGTCTATCGCTTTAAGCGATTCGAGGCTTTCGACCTCCGGACGGTATACGATATCAACCTGCCCAGATTTGAGCGCTAGTGTGCGGGCATTGGCATCTTCATTAAATGAAAACGTGATGGAATCCAGAGGCGATGCTCCGTCCCAATATTCATCATAACGATCCAGTTCCAGCTTGCTGCCTGGGGTAAAAGAAGTCAGCTTGAACGGGCCTGTACCAATCGGCTTGTTCACAATGTCCGGCTCACTCACGTCGATAATCGCCGTGTTGGGGTTCACCAGTTCCGAAGCGAACTCTGGGAACGGCTGAGTTGTAGTGATCTCCAGCTTGTCGCCCTCGGCTTCAATCGTATCGATCTTCAGCGCGTTCTGGATGGCTACATTCTCTTCCAGTGCCCGCTCAAGGGATGCCTTAACGGATTCACCTGTCATTGGCTTACCGTTCTGGAAGGTCACATCATCTCGCAGGTCGATCGTCCAATGCTGCCCGTCTTCGCTCTCCCAGCTCTCGGCGAGCCATGGAGCAACAGTCAGATTCTCTTCATCGAGACGAACCAGCGTTTCCGTAATGCCCGCGCGCAGCGGCACATAGCTGGAATCCACATGTGGATCTAGCGAGCTGGTGGAGAAGTTATATAGGAAGTGAACATTTTTATTATCGGTGGATGACTGCGCAGCGGGACTGGACTCAGGTGATCCGCAGGCGCTCAACAGTCCAGCGCTCAAAGCCAAGGAGACCAGCGCTAGCAGTGGCGTCTTTTTATTCAAGGTAATGCCCCTCTCTCTTAATCGTAATCATTATGATCTAAACAATGAGTATTATCATATCGTAATGATTACGTTTTGACAAGAGTTATATGGGTGTTAGAACGAGAAAAAATCCGACTCTCAAATGAGAGCGGATTCTTCATGTTTTTTGTTACATATGGGGGCTATCAACTATAAGTTTTGGTTGCCTATACTTCAATGTGGTATGAACTATTTGTACAGATTATCCTTCATAATCATCCTCTAGTGTTGGTATGAATGGGGAAAGAAACGGATCATCATTCTCTGTTACTTTACCTCGAATTAGTGTGTAGACCTTAAACTGATTGGAGGATTCCGCATCATCACTATCTCTTACATAAAGGACTCCATAAGAACCTTGAGCTATCTCACCTACCTTTTTCATTACTTCGATTGGATCATGCTTAGATTCAGGTTTGTGATTATTAAGGCCTGCTACCCATAGTTGAGAGTCACCATTAACTGCTCTCAAATCCAAAACACCTGAAGTCCAATTTAGTTCTTCTATATAACTCTGTAGATGTTGGATCACTAAATCGTATTGATCTTCATCTTCTTCAAATGAAGCACTCTCTCTTATAGTTGCCCATCCATGATATTCGTACATGCTTTACTCATCCTCTCATGATCATAAGGGTTTAGTATCGATGACTATTTCGACTTTATATCTGTCAGCATACTCATTTAACTGTCTTATCACTCTATCATCAGGTTTACCCTCAAAATGAAAATATGCCTTTTTTCCTGTTTCAATAGCTGCTTCTATGGTTGCTTTAGCCTGTTTCCTAAACTGCTTATCTAAACTATTTAATGGTGGCTTCGTTTGAGCAATATACTCATCACTTACTGTATCAAACTCCCTGCCTTTAGGATCATTACTAAATTTCACCCTAGACTCCCCACCGAGCTTTTCGGCTAGTCTATCAGCTGCCTGATCTTCCTTTGGAACTTTCACTAATCCACCAGAATATTGCCCAGTAACGGTCGATTTGGAGCTAGCTTGTACCTCAGACAAATTTATTTTTGAAGTCTCTGCTTTTGATTCAGCTTTCTCAATATGCTGCTTAATCTTCGCCACTGCGGGATTAGAAGCAGGCAATCGGTAAGGCCCTTTACCACCCGGCATACTGCCACGAACCATCTGAATCGCCATGAATATCTGACTAAACTTCAGAGAGGTCACCATCATCTGAGCATACTTATCTGATACAGGCTCTCCCGTCGTAGGATGAATCCCCATCTCAAATGCCTTGATCTGTAACGCAAAAATATCTTCCCCAGGCGGTTCAACGTTCACAGCTTGCATGCGATTAAAGTCCAGATTTCCCTGATCCCTCTGATAAGCCTGAAGAGCAGCCTGATCCGCAACACCATTCTCGTTGACAGGCATCCATACCAATTTACCAAACATATTGATTTGCGCCATCCGATAGCCCTTATCACCCGAACCTGAATCACCTGTTGATTTGGTCATCATAGCTGCGGCACCGACTGCTCCAAACGCACCACCCAGACTTCCCTTCTGAGCATCTGCATCTTGGAAACGCGTGGCGATATCCTTCAATTCCTTGGATGTGTTCACCATACTCTCCAGCGCTTTATCCAGTATAGGTCGTGACTGCTCGAACTCATAGTAAAATCGCTCCTGCGTCGCACCCATCCACATCATCTGAACGAACATGATCTGTCTCGTCAGATCACTTCGTATACTTTCTAACTGTTGTCTGGCTTGATCCACCTGATTCGATACGTGATGTAGTTGTTCAGGGGTAACTTTGATTGTACTCATACGTTTCTCCGCTCATTTGAAATAGGATTATCCTATGTTAGCAGAAGTGTAATATGTAAACTATCCGGCTAACATCCTGATTTCACCATGGTAAAAACACAAGCTGTGCTCCTCATCGGTGCTATGGTCCTATATGCATATACCCACTTTCTGTGAACCTCTTATGAAGACCATCGTAACTCTCCTACAATTAAATCAGAAAATGCTGGAGGAGAGTGATGATGGTGATCGTTAATAGAGGTTTTTAACTCTGAGAATTCTGAGGTCTGTTAAACGATTTCTTTCTAACATAACTCATATAAAAAAGGAATAATAAGAATATGCAAGAAACTACATACCAAACTGTTGTAAATATAAATACTACTGGCGTAATACAAAAAATAATAAACAATGGCCAATTGTATCCTTTGTGATTGAATCTGCCCTTCATAAATCCTTCACTGATAATTGCGCATAAAAGAATAAAATAAATAGTGAGATCAAAAAATAGTAACACTATCTCAATACCTTCTAATGCTGATCTTGCTGTAAAAAGGGAACTGATAAAAAACAATACTACAAAAAGTAGAATGAATATAAGATAAGTATGAAAAACAGGTGTTAAAAAAGGAGCTACTTTAGACTTTGCGAAGTTCTCAATACTTACCATAAGATCACCGCTACTATCACTAGTGATTATAGGATTGATTTGTTCACTTTTTAACAACGCAATTTCTTTATGAAGCTCCTTTCGAAAATTGATCATAGCAGCTCTCTGATCAAATGAATTATTTTCTTCTTTCATTTTATTAAAATTCTCAACTAATCTAGGAGGAAATAATACTGAGGCTTTTGAAATTTTCTCCACTGAAAGAAAAAAATCGCTTCTATTATTTATGTATTTGTAAACTTCCATTTCAGCTTCAGTATAGATTTCTAATGCCTTCTCAAAACGTTGTTGATCTATCTTCCTGTTTTCCAAATAATTTGTTCTTAACTCTTTGTACATCCAAACCATAAAAATAATAAAAACGGTGGCCAAGGTAGTACTGATATCTCTAGCAAATAATTCTTTAATTAAATCAATAAAATGACTCATTTAAACGCCTCCCGTAATATATTCCTGAATAATCATACGCATATTACGGGAGAATGGTAACCTGATATTATTTTATATTCAAATCTTATAGAATTCTCAACAACCAGCACTCTCTAAAATCACCCGATACCGCCCAATCTGCTCCGCCGTCGCCTCTTCCCGCAATGATTCCAACAATGCTGTGCACCTTATAAAATACCGATCCATCCCAAGCTTATCCGCTAACCGAATCGCCTGCAAAATGAACTCCACGGCCTCCTGCGGTCTTCCCATCCACTGTTCATACAAAGCCCGCTGATAACAGTAATGGTACATATCATCGTTGTTTAAAGAATTCATTTCTGTGCCATCGCCCAGCATCTGATCCTCAAACATATGTAAAACTCGATCGATCTGCCATTTATGCCGCACTGCTGCTTCCGTAATTACTTTCAGACCTGCCAACCATTCCTCCGAATGCTCAAGCAAAAAGTTCACAAACTCCTCCAGCAGTTCCACCTGCCCAACTTCAATCTCAAGAGCATACCGATTCACCTTTGCCTTATGCCTGAACTCCTGCACCACCTGAATACCTACCTCATCCAGATCCTCCATCCATCCCAGATCTGCATATTGATCGATACATGCTCGCGCCTGATCTACCTGTCCCATTTTCTGGTGAGCCATCCCCCGCATCAAATGACTGAACCCGTAATAGTAGACCAAGGGCCGCTCAATGTGTATATGTGGTGCAGGCATTCCCTTTGACTGATACTCCTGCCGCTCTTCATGAATAGACTGCACACATTGATATAACATGTCCGCCCTCTCCATCACCTTGTTCCAATTTTCAAAGGCCACAGCCATGTCCAACATTTCAACAATGATGTCCGGTTTGAGTGATTTTAGGATAGATTTTCGCAAAAGAAGATCCTCCTTAATTATCCATTTTCTTATAATTGTATAGATA
The DNA here is from genome assembly GCF_000316035.1 of Paenibacillus sp. PAMC 26794. Taxonomy (GTDB): domain Bacteria; phylum Bacillota; class Bacilli; order Paenibacillales; family Paenibacillaceae; genus Paenibacillus. Next base: position 121,144 of record NZ_ANHX01000076.1, on the reverse strand, counting down.
AATCAAAATAAGATCAACCTAAATTGTACTTATAAGTACTTTTATTTAATAATACAGTTTGCACATATTAGTCTGTAAGGATTCTATAACCTCTTCTAACCTTAAGTGGAGGTGATCAAATGAGTTTACCAGAGGACGTAGGAAATCGAATACGTGAGTTAAGGAAGGCAAAAGGCTGGACTCAGGAACAACTGGCGGAAGCAGCAGGTCTTCATTACAGCTATATTGGTGGGGTTGAACGGGGAGACCGTAATATTTCTTTGGAGACTCTTGAGAAAATAATGAATGGATTGCAGGTCACTGCTGAAGAAATCTTTAAATTTAAAGAAGACTCTGAGTACAAAAGAGCCTTGGATGAACATATAACTTTAATAAGCGGCAAAAGTACAGATGAAATCGTATCGTTGACCAAAATTAGTAAAGAGATTTTTAATGCTATCGAAAAATCATTTAAAAGTTCCAATTAATATATCGGTAATCTTTAGGCAGCACCAAAAAGAGTATAATAATTTTTTCAACTGATCCTTTTTTTTTGAGATTTTCTAAAGCCATCGTCTTTCTTTATATTGTCGCTAAAGATTACTATCTAGATTACATTACTGATCCAGATAAAATATTTAGATAATTCTAATCCTCACAAGTCTCACTTTGACTTAGGGGAAAATTTAAATCAGTCAGGTTGAATTAAACAAAGGGCCCCTATATATAGGGCCCTTTATTTATTGTAATATCTTCTAATAACTATACAAAATCATTTTTTTTGTTTTTCCCTAATCACAATCTCTAAATCCAAAGCGTACAAAATTTTAAGCAAAGTTTCTATATTGTAGTTTTCTCCGCTAGTTACACGTACAATTTGTGGGTGTCTCATACCAATACTTTCTGCCAATTTCCGGACACTAACGTTACTTTTGCCCAACTGGTCTTTTATTGATTTAATAATCTCCAATTTAGGAATAGAAATTGCATAGTAGTCAGCGGGCACATTCAGATCTTGGAGTTCATGAACAATGGTTTTGTCATTCTTCATAGATGTGTTCTCCTTTCTGAAATCCGAGTATACAAATACATTCTTAGTTGAAGACGCGTCACGTCATAAAACGAATAATATTTTTTTTGATAAAGTTCACAGTGTTTACTAATCCCCTTTTATTATATAAATATTGAATATTATTTAAATGCTGTCCGCTCAACTCTAAAAATGTTTACTCAATTGTTTATAAGCATAGTTAATCCTCCAAATTTTTATTAATAAATAAAATATTTAGTATTGTTTTAAATAGATAGTAATACTTAGCTGCAGTAACTCCTCTCTTAATTAGTTTTTTCCGACTCTTATAGTTCTTTCCTAAACATATTCATTTTATTTCTCACTTATTGATGGCAGTGTTTGAAGAGAAGGTGAGTTACCACCCTTCTCTCTCCGCAATACGTTCCGCAGCAGCAAAATCTAGTTCTTTGATTTTCTCATCTTTTTTTAAAAAGAAGTGAAGAAGTGCATACTCCGAGTCAGAAAGGTGTTTAAACAAGAATCGCCATTCTGTTTTGGATTTACCTTTAATTCTCAATTCCCAAAGACCAGACCTCTTGGTAAACTTAATTCTTTTACCAAGATAATCTCTTTCTGTACCATGCTGGTTTAAAAGTGTCAAAGCCTCATAAATTTTTCTGAGGGCATCTTGACATACCTCTGGACTTTTGTTGAATTGGAAGGCCTCTTCGGAGAAAACAAGATTACCTTGCTGCTGAATTCGGTATGTATTCATGAACCCAGCCCCCAATATATAATTATAAAATATATGATAGGAAGAAACTTCCCAGCAAAAATGGTAACACTTTTAAAACCAATTTGTCAATCCACCCACCGTCAAATCTGCTCTGCTGTTGCCTCTTCATGCATTTATTTCAGCATTACTATGTAAATTTCAAAATGCTGATCCATTCATAGTTATAAAAAAACCTTTCTGCAGCACTGCGTATCGTTCACAGCCTCCAAGTTTTCCTTCAACTGTACTAGTAGAAGTTTAAGTTCGTTCTCCTTCTTAACATCCATAACTTGTACAAATATAGATGCACTTTGCTAACTAATCATACAAACTCTAGTAGATATATTATTAGGTTTAAGAGGAATATGTTACTATAATATTGAGATAATTTGACTGGGGGGATCTCTTATTATTACCATTAAACAAAACCAAAATGTAAAAAGCGCATTTGAATCCATTTTACGAGCTGACTATATATCAATTGATGGATTTGATCAGTTAGAAGATTTGGAGAGGTATTACATAGACGTTTATAACAGTGTCAGTCTCTTATTACAACAACAGGACAACTATATTTCCGGCAGAAGAGGATGCGGAAAAACTACGATGCTATTGCGAGGCTATTACGAATGTCTTAAAACGATTTCTCCAAAGCTTAGAGGAAAGTCTCACACTTTTGGCACTAATAAAATTCTACCTATATTTATTGATTTAAGTAATTGTAATGAACTCTTCTCAGATGATACTAATATTGAGGTTCATTTTATACGACAAATAATAGAGTCATTAAAAAGACAATTGGAAGTAATGTATGATGAGAAGAGCCTTTTAATTTTCAAGAAAGAAAATCCTGCTCTTGATGATCTTGAATTTATTGAAAAGATATTAATTGAAGGAGTTACAATCTCAAGGGAACGCAAAGTTGCGATTGAAGATAGTTTAAAGAGAAGCGAAAATGGAAGCATAAAGGGTACATTAAGTTTACAGCCTTCAATTTCAACTGATATATCTCAATCCGATGAGAAGGTTCAATCACAAAAGTACACTGAAATAAAGGGGCTTAATGTACAAGACTTTATCAATAAAATCAGTGATATTAAAAGAAAAGCAAATATTGATCGTATTTATGTTTTTATAGATGAGTTCTCTGATTTAACAGACGAAGCCCAAATTAATTTTTCAAAATTATTGAAAAATCTACTTGCTTCAAAAATTAATATGTTTTTTAAAATTGGAGTGATCACAGATAGATATTCCTTTGGGGATAAGATTATTTTAGGCAGAGATCTCTATCCAATTCCACTAGATCTCAATGAACACGTAGAAAAGTATAACGGTACCATTTATGCAATAAAAAAAATGGAGGTATTCATTGAACAGTTACTAGAGAAACGTTTTGACATTTTTTGTCCTGATGTGTCTTTTAATGATGTTTTTAAAATAAAAAAAGAAGTTGTTATGAATAGATTGGCAAGAGCATCTATGGGTGTAACGAGGACAATTGGTTGGGTTCTACAAAATGCTTGGAAACAATGTCAAGATAACAATACCCCTACGGATAGAATAGGCTTACAAGAGTTGAGTTTTGGCATAAGAAGTGCACGTAAAATATATTTCAAACAATTCCAAGGTAGTGTGAAGAAGCGCTTAATCCCAGCCTTCTATATGGATTTGTGGGATGCTATAATTAATAAAGCAATATCAGAAAAAACAAAATCTCCTGATAGACCAGCCAGTCATTTCTTAATTGATCCAATAAGAAAAGATTACTTGAACATCTTAAGCGAGAATTTTTTGGTGCACTTTCTAGAGGAAGGTAGAGCATCAAAGGCAGGTGGCAACTATAATCTATATGCTATAGACTATGATATATGTTTAGATAATAATATAAAATATGCTGAAGAAAAAGATGAATTCACAGCAGTTCGTTTCATTTACGATGTGGAACTTTCTAAGTTTGACCCTTATTTCATAAAAGATAAAATAAAGAGTTATCGTTGCAATGCTTGTGGAACAATCTATGATGAGCAGTCGGTTTCGCAATTTAAAGTTAAAAGATGTTTTGAAGACGACACAAAACTTGAAGAAATCATTCACAAAGAAATGCCTAGGACAGAAGGAAATTATGTAGAAGTCGAGATAAAGATACTCGGCTTGATTAGTTCACTTGAATTACATGAAGCAATGAGTGCGCAGGAAATTGCGGACGCAGTCGGTTGCAGTAGGCAAAAAGTTTCTTCTTGGGGTTCCTTTGTATTAGCTAAGAAAAACTTAATAAATATTGTATCTAAACAAGGGAAAAACTATTATTATGAATCAGAAAATTAAAATCTTTTAGATATTACGATTGAATTATCTATTTTATAAGGGAAACCTTCAAAATAGATAATTCAATTTTTTGTTTAATTACTTAATTCTGCTACTCCTCTAATCTCAAACTCCGCAAACTCCACTCTGTTCCGCCCGTTCTGCTTCGCCTGATACAAGGCCTTATCCACCGCAGCGAATAGCTGCGTCAAATACCCCTCTGGATTGTCCGGCACATGCACAACTTCAAAATCCTCAAAGGACAGAATTCCAATACTAATCGTAATGGACACCTGCGTACTCTCGTGATCCACCATAATGAGGTTGGACTCTACAGCTGTTCTCACGCGTTCCGCGATCTGGTTCGCCAAGTCATGCTCGGTATGCGGAAGGTAGATCATGAACTCTTCCCCGCCATAACGCGTCAGGATATCGGTACTGCGAATCGATTGTTTGACGGCCTCCGCTGTGCGGACGAGCACTTCGTCCCCGATGACATGCCCATAGCGATCATTGATCGCTTTGAAGTAGTCGATATCGAGCAGCAGGAGTGAGAATGGTGTTTTGTATTGAATATTGGTAATGACCTCGTGATTCAGATGTTGGGTCAGATAACGACGGTTGTAACAGTTGGTTAAACTGTCCGTGAGCGCGAGTTCCTCCAGTTTGCGATTGGCCTCGGATAACTCCTGACGGATCAGATCTAGCGCCTGATTTCGCTCCTGGAGCGTCTCGTTCTGGCGATTCATCTCTTTCACATAGAAGCGCTCTTGCGAGACGTCCTGGAACGTCAGGATATGACCGATCGGCACAAGAGCCGAATCCACAATCGGAGACGATTGCAGGATAAAGTGCCGGATGTTGTTATCCCGCTCCACGATCACTTCAATCTGAGAGAGGGTATTTTCTTTTTTCTTATAGTGATTCACGAACGCCTGACAGCTGCCCACAACTTGAACAGACTCCAGAAATACCTCCATATCAAAAGAATCCCCCACATGCAGATCCATAAAGGATCGAGAGGCTTTGTTCGCTTCAACAATGACTTCATTCTCATCCAGTACCAGGATGCCATATGGAATGGTATTGATCACGTCCTCATGCGCGATGGAGACCAGATCGAACACATTGTATCTTTTGATCACATAGACAAAGAACAGGTCCGACAGAAAGATCCCCAGCGAAGTCATGCCAGGAATGATCGGCAACCACCGGGCTAGAACAACATTTAGGATCGCATCGATCGTTGCAAAAACAGCCAAGACAAAGATGCCCCATAGGGTGATTCTCACCTGTTTTTTGATCATGGCAGACGTCTGCGATGAATACACCGCCCGGAACAGAACGACGAGGGATGCCAAGAAATAGCTCACCAGAATAACCATCACAACCCAGAACCAAGGGCCGTAATCCCGCTCGATGTACCCGCCCTCCAGTGGAATGACGAACTCGTTCCATGGATTTGCTACCACACCTATAGCCCCGATCACCGCTGGGACAAATAGCAAGAAGGTTCCTTTTGCACTCAGACGCTCTGAATAACCGGTAATAAAGATCGTCAGTAGAAGCCACCCGCTCCCAAGCAAGGAGACCGCAACGAAAGATAAGGTAACGTAGAACAATTGCAGACCGGAATCATTTGTGAGCGTACTCGCAAATTGACAAAAAGGCCAGAGCATCATCAACCCGTGAAATAAAAAGTACACCTTATGTAAGTTCGTAATTCTAACCGTAGCAAAAACATATACACCTACACCAAACAAAAGGACAAATAAAAAGAGATCATACCATACTAAAGGGTTCACGAATCTTCTCCTTCTTAGATGCTACAATGACAACGTGGTTGTTCATGATTCTATGTGATACGTATATAAAACTTCAATAAACACCTATACGATATTGCTACGCCAGACTTATTGGTTAATTTAACCATATCTTATCACACCACCCTAAGGGTGAGTAGCCCATACACTGGAAGTCCGACCAACCTCTGATCGAAATTCTGATCTATTTTGCGCTTTTGTGAAGGAATCTGACTGTTCCACAAAAAAACCGCCCATATCCAACTGAGCGGCCAGCCAGCAACTTGTTTTATTCAAATGATCCAAACCATTCGCGGAGTTAACCTCTCCGGCAGTAGTACTTCAACTACTGATCAGGCTTCATCTACTCTTCTCGTATGTTGGATATGACTTGCCCATGATCAAGTAACTGTTTACCTTCAGCGACCTGTTCCTCTGCGACCAACAGCTCCGATTGCAACTTATAACGCGCCTCGTTTCTGAGATATGCTTCATGACTCATCCCAACTAGATCTACTTCATAATTAGGTGAATGGAATGGTTCGTTGTCCGAAAACAAGTCCGGATTTTCCTTCAGCATCTCCGTAATTACCTCTGCTGTCTTAGTCGCATCACACACTCTTACGACCGCATCGCCGAGCTTTCCTTTACGCATCGCACCTTCGCGAACCAGTACCTCATCTACTTTCCAGAAATGCTCCGACCATGGCAACCCACAATGTCTGCGGGATGGTACTGAAATCTGACTTCCATCCGGTAAAACCGTATAAAGCATCTCATGCTCGTCTGTCATTCTGCCAGGTATGTCCACCCACTCTTCGACCCCATGGACAAATGTATTTCGCTTCAAATCAACGCCCACTAACAAGATCGTCGCTTTCCGATCTAACAGTTTCCCCCATGCTGAGCCTCTCGCACACGGTGTGTCGAAGAGATGATCGTCCTTTGTAAATGCCTCTGCATCCCTTCCCAGTGCCGCTACCGAGTGTGTAGGGTGCCACGAACGAACCACGCCCGGACGTTTACGGAATATTTCAGGAAGAATACCCACACAACAGGAAGAAGTTTCCATGCGGAACACTGGGTTATCCGCATTAATGGTAGACCACGTATGCGTGGGAAGCACCAACAATCCCTCTTTCATATAGTCGCTAAAGGCATCCAACACCGTGTCTGCTCCACCTTCAACCTCGCCTATACTTTTCATTGAAGAGTGAATGAGCAACGTGCCTTGCCTATCCATACCAAGCTGCTCTAGTTGCTGTATCAAGCTTTCTTTTGTGTACATGTCCTTCCTCCTTCATTTCTTATCCCTTTTCGATGAAAAAGCAAATCCTTGCTCAGCTTCACATCATGCTTCTCAGCATAACAAACAAATGGCCGAGGGTTAACCCCCGGCCACAGAGAAAGAATTTGTATGAGTTCAGGCATTAGCTACCACTCAACTTTTACTTAATAATAACGTACTCCAGATTCACCAGCTTCGCATACGTCACGATCTGGTCTGTCGTCAGGTTCAAGGATACAACCGTATGGTGACCACCACCATTTTCGATCCATGCTTTCACTCCATCTTGGAAGTTCGGCTTCACGCTCCACAGAACACGTGCTACCGGCAGGTTAGGTGCTGGAACGGTTGGCTCAAATGCAGATACTTCATTGATCAACAGTTTGTAATGTGTACCGAAGTCTGCCATGGATACCACGACACCTTCGCCTGCTTTGCCGTCGAATACGAGACGTGCCGGATCTTCACGATCGCCAATGCCCAGTGGGGACACGATGATTCTTGGTTTCGTGCTGGCAAGTGTCGGATCTACTTCAAGCATGTGAGATTGCAGGATCGCTTCCTGTCCAGCGGCCATCTCGTATGTGTAGTCTTCCATGAAGCCTGTGTTCTCGTTATGAGCCATGATTTTCAGCAAGCGATCCAGCGCAGCTGTTTTCCAATCACCCTCACCGGCAAATCCGTACCCTTGAGCCATCAGGCGTTGTACTGCCAGACCCGGAAGCTGTTTCATACCATGCAGATCTTCGAAGTTTGTAGTGAAGGCACTGTAACCACCCTCGTCCAGGAAACGTTTAATGGCAATCTCATAACTCGCTTGCACACGTACGCTGGCTTCCCAAGCTTCCTTGCTGTTCGTGCCGTAATCGAATTCGTAGAGGTCTCCGTACTGAGCGATCAAATCATCGATTTCCTGCTCTGTTACGGCGTTCACGTATTGCACGAGGTCGCCAATGCCGAAGTAATCAACCGTCCATCCGAATTGGATCTGTGCTTCCACTTTATCACCTTCGGTTACGCCCACGTTGCGCATGTTATCACCGAAGCGAGCTACTTTGATGTTAAAGCTTTCATTATAAGCTACCGCTACGTCCATCCAGTCTGCAACCTGCTGTTGCACTTCTGGGCGCTCCCAGTATCCAACAACGATTTTATTTTGTTTTCTTAGACGGGCATTAATGAAGCCATATTCGCGGTCACCATGTGCCGCTTGGTTCAAGTTCATGAAGTCCATATCGATGGTTGCCCATGGAATGCTTTCGTTAAATTGAGTTGCCAAGTGTAGCAAAGGTTTTTGCAGCAATTTCGTACCACGAATCCACATTTTCGCCGGGGAGAATGTATGCATCCATGTGATGACGCCCGCTACTTCGTCACGATAGTTCACTTCTTTCATCGTGCTCGTGATTTTATCTGCGCTTACCGCCAGATCCTGCAATACGAGCGGGTACGGCAGTACGCCGCTTGCATTAAGGGCATCCGTAATTTTCTGTGCGTTGGCTTTTACTTCGCCCAGTGCTTCTTCTCCGTACAAGTGCTGTGAACCGACCACAAACCAGAATTCTTTTGCTGCTGACATATAATCATCCTCATTTCATTTTTATAGTTGAACATATGGATTTACACTAGCACACTGCGCAGCCAGAATAATCTTTCGATCGCTAGTTATCCCCGGATTTTTTTGATTCCCTTTTTGCAAAGGGAAAATCCTGTGATAAAGGCGAACGCTCCGCTTCTCCAGCTTTCTTCTGTCTTCTCCGTTATCGTGTAAAAAGTATAGTTGAACAAATCATTCCCAGACTAAACCACTTGTAAGCCAGAACATGCTTCCAGTCACTGTTATAACCTAATTACTTTTGTCCGTAATACGCGTCTTTTCCGTGTTTTCGCAGATAGTGTTTATCCAAAATGCCTTGTGGCAGTTCTTTGGCAAAGTTATTCAATTGCCGCGCGTACAGGTTCATTTTGCATACCTCTTCCAGCACGACACTGTTCACCACCGCAGACTTGGCATCTTTCCCCCACGTAAACGGTGCGTGACCATGGAGCAACACTGCCGGAACTGCCATAACATCAATCCCACGCTGTTCAAACGTTTCAATAATGACGCGTCCTGTCTCCGCTTCGTATCCACGATCAACCTCGTCCTGGTTCAGGAAACGTGCACAAGGCACCGCCCCATAGAACGTGTCGGCATGTGTTGTTCCCATAACAGGTACGTCCAATCCGGCTTGTGCCCAGATGGTCGCCCACGTGGAGTGTGTGTGCACGATGCCGCCAATCTCCGAGTAATGCTTATATAATACGGCATGTGTTGCGGTATCCGAGGAAGGTCTCATCTCACCCTCCACCACGTTACCGTCCAGATCAACCACAACCATGTCGCTTGCTTTCATCGTATCGTAGCTGATGCCACTTGGTTTGATCACGAACAGACCGCTTTCCCGATCGATTGCGCTGACGTTACCCCATGTGAATTTCACAAGTCCATGCTTTGGCAGTTCCAGATTCGCCTGGAATACCTCTTCTTTCAGTTGTTCTAACATGTTATTCCCTCCCGTTCTCTACCAGATGATCTACAGCTGCCTGCTCAATTGTGAGCCCATTCCGGTAGCGTTCGATAAATGCTTCAAACCCTTTCACATCCGATGCATCCGGCGCCACTTCGACTCCCTCAACATCGTTAAAGACCTTCTGCTCCAGGAACACATCCAGGCTCTCCTCTTGATCCTTGTTGATGATGTACGAAGCCAGAAGCGCCATGCCCCATGCGCCGCCTTCACCAGCGGTAGACATCACTGACACCGGTACGTTCATCGCAGCGGCTACAATCCGTTGTCCGACGACAGGGGTCTTGAATAGGCCACCGTGAGCCAAAATACTGTCAATCGCTACATTCTCTTCTTCCGTCAAAATGTCCATACCCAGCTTGAGTGCACCGAAAGCACTGAACAGATGTGTCCGCATGAAATTTGCCAGATTGAAGTTGCTTTCCGGGGAGCGGACGAACAATGGACGGCCTTTCTCAAGTCCCGTAATGTTCTCACCTGAGTAGTAACCGTAGCTGAGCAAGCCGCCACCATCAGGGTCTGCCTCCAAAGCCTTGTTAAACAACACGCTAAACAACTTGGCGTTATCCACTTCATATCCCATTGCTTGAGAGAATTCACGGAACAGTCCAACCCATGCGTTGATATCACTGGAACAGTTGTTGGCATGCACCATCCCTACTGGACTGCCATCCGGCGTGGTGACCATATCGATCTCGGGATACACTTTGGACAATTCCTTCTCCAGTACGATCATCGCAAATACGGATGTGCCAACGGAGATGTTGCCCGTACGTTTTCTCACGCTATTTGTTGCCACCATACCCGTTCCCGCATCGCCTTCTGGCGGGCAGAGCGGAATGCCTGCTTGCAGATCTTGCGAAGGGTCGAGCAACTTGGCTCCCGCTTCCGTCAATACACCTGCATTCTCACCAGCGAGATATACCTTGGGCAGAAGGTCCTCGACTTTCCACGGATAACCTTTGCCTGCGATCTGTTCGTCGAACTGTTGGATCATGGATGGGTGATAGTTATGTGTAGACTCGTCAATTGGGAAAATGCCTGATGCATCGCCGATCCCAATCGCCTTATTGCCCGTCAGCAACCAGTGGATGTATCCAGCCAAAGTTGTCAGGTGATCGATCTGTGGCACATGCACCTCTTCGTTCAAAATCGCTTGATACAAGTGGGCTATGCTCCAGCGTTCCGGAATATTGAATTGCAGAAGTTCCGTTAGCTCTCTTGCAGCTGCTCCTGTAGTAGCATTACGCCAGGTGCGGAAAGGTACCAGCATTTCGCCCGCGCTATCCAAAGCGATATATCCGTGCATCATGGCCGAGAATCCAATAGAACCGACCGTACGCAGCGTGATTCCGTATTTCTGTTCCACATCTTGCTTCATCTCACGATAAGCCGTTTGCAGACCTGTGATGATATCCTCCTGGTTGTACGTCCAATATCCATCTTTCAGAAGGTTCTCCCATTCATAACTGCCTGACGCGATGGTCTCAAAACGCTCGTCAATCAACACCGCCTTAATCCGCGTTGATCCAAATTCAATACCGAGCGAAGTAGCGCCCTTGGTAATGGCTTCTTTCAAGTCCAGTTGACTCATAATCACGTGTATCCCCTCTCCGGTCGCGATTTCACATCCCAAAGGATGCATATATAAGGTGAAGCTTCTACTTATGACAATAGCTAATAATGAATTTTGTATAAGAGGTGGTTCAAAAAGTCTGTGTTTTCAAAGAATGCGCTTTCCTTTTCTGACAGCCTTAGTATATTTTTTGTACGTACATTTGTCAATAATATATAATAGTTATACTTACAAAGGACACATATTGTGGTCTATTTAACCATTCAAAGGTCTTGTATGGCTATTAAATGGCTATGCTGTAAGGTACACCTCCATCCAAAAAGGCTGGATATGTACGGTTTATTTTGAAAAATGTTCGGTTTTATTTTCATCCTATCTGAATCATGCTAAAATATGTACGTACAACTATTTGAACAACAACGTTAATATAGATGAGTAACGATGAAAGAAGTGGACTACGTGAAGCCAAAATACCAGGTCATCATTGATGATATAAAGAGTCATATCCTCTCGGGGACATATAGCATAGGCGAACAGATCCCCACCGAGTTGGCATTACAGGAAAGCTACACCGTAAGTCGCCAGACCGTGCGGAAGGCTATTTTGGAGTTATCAAACGAAGGGTTTTTACGAAGCGAAAAGGGGTCAGGGACCTACGTTAGCAATCAGTATCGCTCTCGATCAGGCGGCAACACATCGAAGAAAACGATCGGTGTGATCACGACATACATCTCGGATTACATCTTTCCGTCCATCATCCGCGGTATTGAGAGTCGTCTGAATGAGGACAACTACTCGTTACTGCTGGCCAGTACTAATAATGATGTAGCACAGGAGAAAAAAGCCCTAGAAATGATGCTCTCCTACGGCGTGGATGGCCTGATCGTCGAACCAACCAAAAGTAATCTGTACAATCCCAATATTGCGTACTACCTGTCCTTCAAAGAGCAGGATGTGCCGTTTACGATGATTAATGCGTTCTATGAGGAGCTGGAGGTTCCGTTCTTCTGTCTGGATGACGTGCAATCCAGTTATCTTGCTACACGGGAATTGATTGCGAAAGGCCATACCCAGATCGGCATAATTGCGAAGATGGATGATCTACAAGGCAAGTACCGGATGAAGGGATACATCAAAGCGCTGGGTGAAGCGAAGTTACGGTTCCATCCTGAGCAAGTGCTTTCCTTTGATACCGCATCGAAACCAGAGTTATCTTCTAGTGTAGCCACGTATCTGGACGAAAACAGAGATTCGCTCACCGCGATCGTCTGTTATAACGATGAGGTGGGACTGGAGGTCGTGCACGCCTGCAGGCAACTGGGCATCTCGATCCCGGATGAGTTATCCATCATTGGACAGGACAATTCGTACATCGCCAAGAACGCCAACATCAGGCTAACAACGCTAACCCATCCCCAAGAGCAAATGGGCCGTGATGCTGCCGACTGGGTGATCAAGAATCTGCAAGGCAAAAAGGATCTGCCAACAAACACCTACTATCAGCCGGTACTGGTTGAGGGAGAGACGGTGAAGGAGATCGTAGTGGAATAATACACTACCCTCTCTATCCTTTGGGCACAATCGAAAAGCGGCAATGAAAACAAAAATCCTTTGTTTTCATTGCCGCTTATTTGGTCGTTGAGTGATACATGGCAGATCAGCAAACAACAGAAATAGTATGCATATATTGTTTAAAACAAGGAATTTAATCACTTAACAAACCACTTGAACTGGTATATTATAGAATTGTATCAAAAAATTATAAGTAGAGAGGAGTTTATCATCTTGAAGAAGACACTCTCAATTGTTATCGTCATGAATCTGATTTTTAGCTTTGCCTTTGGTCTTCACGCATCGGCTAACAATGACGTTGAAACAGGAGGGCCACCTGATGCGCTTGCCTCAGAACAGGTCGTGCAGCCAAGTGGGGAGATTATATCTGAGCTTACACAGGCCACCACTGATTTGGATACTTCCAAATTAAAGGAACATCAGGTCAAATTGCCCGCCAACTTGAAATCGGCTTCCACAACCTCTGAGATGCATAAACAACAAGGACTGCTATCGGCTCCACAATCGGTGAACGCAACAGCCGCAGCGGAGACTACTACATATACGGGCTACATTGAACAGGAAGGTACGTCCACCTATTTATACCCGATTTATGTACAGTCAGGGCACATACTGCAAGTACAAATGGATAATCCAGCATCGGCGCAACTCGATTACGATCTTTATCTGTATGAATTCGATATGGCCACCGGTGACTTGAATCCAACTCCGATTGATTATTCAATATATGGAACTTATTTGAATAATTACGCTAATGGGTCCGGAACCTTATCCGAAAATGTGGGCACGAAGAACAGCACCTCCGGCGCCAAAGCCTACTTTATTGAGGCCTATGGCAAAGTCGGAGGCAGTATCAGCGAACCGTTCACGCTAACCGTCTCCACAAGTTCAACGTACGATACCTACGAGACAGATGAGAATGCGCTTCGCGCCTACCCTTTCACCGTTGCAGTCGGTGGCTCTACACTTGCAAGCCGCTCGGTCAATTCGGAGATCGATCAGGATTGGTACAAAATTACGGTTCCCGAAAGCAGAAACTATGACGCTATGCATATCAATCTAGACCAAGCCTCTGCAGGCAATGGGTACAAGGCCGAATTGTACGGCGCATTAAGCAACAACCGGATGGCCTTGATACCTTCCACCACTGGCAACGTATCATTAGGCACAGGCACGTATTATTTGCGAGTGTATACAACCAGCACCTATTCAGATAACAACTATTCACTACATCTCCAACCTGTGTTGAGAGCGGATAAAGTGGTAATCACAGGCTACAATTCCAATGGCGGTTCGAATGATTACCCCACTTACGCCTATGGACGCTACTACCGCATTACAGGAACAAGCTTTACCGTGACCGGCGTTGCGGCGACATCAGATAACTATGCCGTAGCTAATGCGGAGGTCGAGGTCATTTGGGAGAATGATTATTGGTCCGAAGGCAGCAACAACCGCTACCGGAGTGCCAAGGTTATGACCAACAGCAGCGGTCAGTTCACCGCTACGTTATCCCTGCCTCCTTCCACCGGGAGCATCAGTCAATACTTGCCTGGAGCCATAGGCTTCACGCACTATTATGATATTTGTGGTGTGCTGGCAAGGGTAACGAGTCGTCCGAGTGCAAATGATACGGATATTGTGTATCACTTTGCCTACAGTATTTACGGCGGCTGATCGAATGGAAACCAAGCAATGGGTCGTTTATTCAAACGCCCATTGCTTTTTTTGTCCAATCATATTAAAGAAATGGAATAATATTCCGATAGTATGTAGAGAAGTGAATTATTGGAATACATCACAAACGAATAGGGGTGTTTTTAATTATGAAGGTTCAAAGCTCGACCCAGTTTGACTTCAATGCCTACATCCATTCAAAACAACGCGTGGTTCAACCATCTTTGGTCACAGGCACAATACCCGAACTCTCACATAACACCGACACAGTGGAGATCAGTTCAGCCTCCAGGCAGCTTGCCTCATCCGATATTGTGAACCAATCGGCTACCTACTTCGGAACCGTACAGATCAACGAGTCGCTGGAACGCCTGCTCAAGGATCAGTCCTCTGAGGTGAAGGAAGCGGTTTACGGCATCATTCAATCCAATTTCATTACGGATTTAACCGGAGAAGAAGACCGAGCAGCATTATTGGAGCTGGGCCTCACTCAAGCGAAGTACATTGCGGACAATCATCTGAAGGGCGACCAAGCTGCAGAATTCATGAATACCATCCGCCAGATCGGGGCCATCTCCACGACCAGAACGGTAGACCCGGATACGAAGCTAATCCAGTATGCCACACCACCGCAAAGGCCCGTTGGGGCGCCAGATGATTATATCGACCTGAATTATATGATGCAAAAATTCGAGCCCCAAACGTCAGGTAAGCTGCAAGATGCGATTGCAAACGGGGGAGACTGGAACAGCATTCTGCAAAGCTTCGCAAAGAAAGTATCGACAAATCAGGATTGGTTGAAGGCATACAGAGAGGACGAAGCCAAGTCGGTCGGCAACCTGCCCGCCCAGAACAGATTCGAGAAGGCCTCTACGACCAGTTTGACTTCGTTTGTCAACGAAATCAAGGACATAATCACCCATACAGGATTGGCAAACACGAAGCTGCTCACAGACAATATCGAGGCATTTATGAGAAAGCTGCAATAACATTTGATACCTCATACGGTCGTTGTGTAACATAGCAAAGGCTCCTCTCACCAATCGATGAGCGGAGCCTTTGCTATGCCTTCCTTCAGGTCAGTGTAAGAACGATCTGATCCCCGGAACGGGTGATTTTGTAGATACCTTCTTGCATGTCGATGCCATAATGCTTTTTCAGCAACCACTTGGCGTTGAGATCGGTCTCGACGACCACTAGATAATCGTAGCCGCTCAGAAGGTTGTCCATATTGTCCTCATAGAACAACACGATTCCGTCCACATGAGGAGCATACAAGAAATACTTCCCTACATATTGCATGTAATAGTTCGTGACCTGTTGGTCCCTGTCTGAGGCGTAGAAGAGATATCTGTTATTATCCTCTTGCCCACCTGAGTACCACCGATCACCAGTAACCGCATGAATCTTGTAAGGGAGCGTTGTATCATAGCTTTGGGCGATAGACACGATACCATTGTATTCGGACAAAAGGATGGTGGCCGCAACCGCCATACAGCCGATAATACCTTTTTGATAATGCCCCTTCGTCTCAACCGTCTTAAAGGACTGATAATCAGGTACTTCACCAATCCGATAGTGGAATGATCGCTCCAGGTCGATCGCAGCGCACAACACCAGCCCACCGGCGAACAGCACCACGATACTGGACGCATAACGCTCAAATCCAGCCAGGACAATTGCTTCATCCAACGGCATGGAGAAGAGATACAACGCCAGAATACCCGCATAGTACAGTAACAGAACAACGTCCAAAGCAATTAATGCTTTCCACAAGTTCCACTTCTTCTTAAGCACAACGATGGCAAATACAGAAGCTGCGATTGCGATAAGCTGGAAAATAACAATCCCGATCACGGGTCGTGTCGTCAGATCCGTACTGGCCTTCAGGAAAGTCCACAGAATCTCCTGCATTTGCTCCGGCGTTTTGCCGGCCTGAATCCCCGAAGTAGCCACATCGAACTTGTTATCAATGCCTTGGAACACCGTCGCCATTCGCCAGCTCCAGCCGAAGTAGGGAATTAGCGCACCGCAGATCGTACCCACTACAGCGAGCGCTGTTTTCCAATTGAACTTTTGCTTATGTTTTAACCATGTATACACCAGGAAGATCAGGCCGATCGCGGCGAAAATAATCCCTGTGCTTTTGATGATGGTCAGCAATCCCGCAAGCGGAAGAACAACAATACATGCCTTTTTGATCTCATTACGATATTGGTAGATCACCGCCAGGATTGCGAGCGCGTAGATCGGAAGTAAGAAATCCACGAGCAGATTGGTGATTCGAATCGTAAGATTGAAAAAAGAAAGCGTAGATAACCCGAGTCCGAGAAAAGCGTACAGAAGAAAGCGTTTCTTCTCCGAAACAATGCCGAACATGGCATAAAAACAGGAAAAGATAAGCAAACCTTGTGCCAAAAGCATTACGGACTGGGAATGCCCCATGAAGCGACAGACATAATAAATAAATGACGAAGTCCCCAGCGGATAGTTTTTAAAATCAATCAGGTTGGAGTCTGGCGTCGGAAAGGCATCTGTACTCAGCATCTGCTTCAATACGATAGCCCAATGGGAGAAATTATCGTAATGTGTTAATTGGTTCTGAAAGAGCACCAGCAAGAAAACAAAAGTCCCTGCCAGGAATGAAAATTGGAATATGGAAAAGGACATACGCAATGATGCCCCTCGGCGCAGCCTGAGAAACAACATCGCCCCATACAAAAGCAAACCTGCAATCAGGATGACAAGGCTGCCCGTAAAGAGCTGCCCTGCCAAACCACTCAGAAAAACAAGGCAGGCAATCGAGGAAAACACAAACAAGGGGATGAACTCCCAACGTAGTGAAAGTGCCTTCCGTACAAACTGCATATAACCAAGAAAGGAGAATATCAATAAAACTCCCATCACAAAATGAAGCACAATGAGCATCTCTATCTCTCCTAACCCTCTCTGGTGGAACGATCGGAATGTGGCTGAGTCAAATCATTCAGCAATTGGTCGATCAGGCCCTTCTCCACAATATCATCGATATTCTCCACCGAGAGAAGCACTTCGCGCTCACGGGCTGTCTTTTTTCCCGTATGTTGCAAAATGACTTCAATATTACTCTTCGTATAAAAAGTAACGACCGCTCCTGCCGCAATATCACCACGGAAACCCGTCGCGGAGAAGAAACGATAATTGAAGCTGCGCAGCGTACAGCTAGCATCATTGGTGAAATGAATTGGAAGTTGAAGGGAAAGCCTCGGCATTTTTCGCTGATCCGATCTAGGTTGAACAATCCGTTTTTTCACATTACGTAACATATCGTCATAAGCCGTATCCCACAGATTCATCTGCTCTGGCAATGAGTGTTTACGGTCATAGATGATTTGCATGTATTGGCGGTTATCATTCTCATCAATCGGCTGGACCGTTGCGGAGTAACGCCAGCCCTCTCCATCCTGTTTCACATACACGATGACTGCATCGAGATTGGCCTCATACCGGTCGGTTTTGACAACCAGAGAGATGATCTTCTGTTCAGCCAAGTAAATGGGATAAGGGACATAGAAGGCAATACCTTGTTCGGATACATCAACCGTTTTGGCCTGATATCGCAGATTGTTAGCTTGGTCGTAGATCGTGACATCCTCCTGCGCCCGAATCCGTTCTGTCTCCCGATACGCACGGCGGCCGATCATGAAGAACAGGGCGTAGCACAGCGCGATCATGTTATGAATCAGCCAGAAAATAATGATACTGCTGAAGAACAGCGCAATGCCGTACTTGCCATTGACATACCGAATCACGGCTGCAATGGAAAGCAACAGCAAGAAGATATGCGGAAGTGCATATAACAGAGCAGACATCCATTGTCGACCGCTTGCTCTGCTTTTGTTGGTAACCTTGAATTTTTTCTCACGAATACCCAGCGTCTCCAAGAGAACCGGCCAGATCAAGTAAGGCATAAATATGGTATCGATAACCTGACTCCATCGCTGATTCCGAATATTACTGGATAGATATCGCATCGATACACTGTAGAAGAAATAAGATGGAAGCCAGAATATTAGGATTTGCCAGAAGGTTGTATTCACAATCTGGAAGTCGAATAACGCAAATAAAATAGGTGCCAAAATGAAAATCAACCGGTTAAAGAAGGACCACCAGTATAAGAAACTGCTTAAGTAGGTCACTCTCGTCCAGAAAGGGAGCTTTCCAGATATGGGTGCACGCGTATTCTGCAGGCTCTGAAGGATACCCCTTGCCCAGCGAATCCGCTGTTTAATCATGCTCTTGACTGTTGTTGTCGTCTGCCCGGCAGCTTGAACCTCTTGAGTCGCATAGGTAATGTAACCTTCCTGCTGCAAGCGGATGCTTGTCTCAAAGTCCTCGGTGATGGTATTCAGCGGAAAACCTCCGATGTCTTCCATTCCTTGCCTGGAAATGACCGTATTACTTCCTGTATAGGCCACCGCATTGGAGGCATTACGCAGGATGTTCACTTCTCTGGAGAAAAAATCCTGTTCATTCGGAATGCCTTGCTCTGCATACAGGTTAAACTGGAATAGATCCGGATTGTAGAAACTCTGCGGGGTCTGTACCAGCCCAAGCTTGAACTTATTAGGGTCCATCTCATCCTCGCGGCGAAGACGCCATTCCTCATTCTCCTTAATAAACGTGGAGAGCAGGAAATAAGGGACCGTTTTCATCAAAAAGGTATGCTGCGGAATCATATCCGCATCAAACGTTGCAATGAGCGGAGAAGAGCTTTTGCTCAGTGCATTGTTCAGATTACCAGACTTGGCATCCTTGTTTCCGGGGAACCCCAGATATCCCACACCAAATTGTCTGGCAAGCTCCTCCACCTCGGGTCTTGCTCCATCGTCACAGAGATAAATATGAACCTTCTGCTTGTCCGGGTAATCCATGAACATACAGGCATTAACGGTTTTATATAACAGATCGACAGGTTCGTTATGCGTAGCGATAAATACATCCACATCCGGATAATACTCCGGCGGAACGATTGGAAAGTCGAGCTGTGTACGTTCTTTTTGCATCTTTTGAAAGAATAATTCAAAGGTTGTCAGTACGGTGACCGTTTCAGCCACAATCAGCAGCATACCGAAAATGACGTTCAGCATGCCTTCACCCCATGGCAACGTAAAGAACATACGCCATACCAAATAAATCGACATCAGGATCATCGTGATGATAAAAAAGATATTCTGCCTTTTTTCGTTTTGCACTACAGCTGCTTCCTCCTTGCTGCAAATACCCATCTTCGCTGCAATTGGAAACTGAGCAGGAACAGCAAGGCATCACAGACGAATTTCGCCAATTTCTCATCTACGAAGAGAATGGTATGGAACATATATACGCCGGTACTGGAAAGCAAGATCACCACTCCGCATAACGTCAGATAGCGCCATAGACTGCCCTGGCTATCCTCCTTGCGGAATACAAAATGTCTGTTCAGTACATAGTTGACCACAATGGAAATCACTCTCGCAATTACGGTTGCGAGCAGAATTCTTAAATAGTGCTGCTCACCCAACATGGGCCGCAATGCGTCGATCAAAAACCAGGCGATGCCCAAATCCACAACAGAACTGGCCACCGATGATGAAATGAACCGCAGGAAATTGGAGAACAACACCCCCATGACCCGAGCACTATCCTGGATCGCTTTAAAATGAGTGCCTGCATTGCCATTCTCATAAATGACTTGAATCGGCATGGTATGAATCGGTATGCCAGACTGAATGCACGAAATAAGCATCTGCAGCTCATATTCAAATCGAGTGCCGCGAACATCCTGCATAAACGAAAGTAACCCTGGACCGAAGGCACGAAGCCCAGTCTGGGTATCTGACAGTTTTTTACCATAGAGCATGGCAAAAATAAAGGAGGTCATCCGATTGCCTAACAGGGACTTTGGGGGTATATTCCCCTCGCTGAAGTTCCTTACCCCGAGCACCAATGAGTCCGGATAAATCCTTGCTTCTTGGGCTATGCGGTATACATCCTCAGCTGCGTGTTGTCCGTCTGAATCAGCGGTTACAACGAAGGAAGATGCATCATATTGCTGACCAATATACTGAAATCCGGTCTTGAGTGCCGCACCCTTCCCCTGATTCTCCGCATGTGTTAGCAGAGCACAACCATTCTCACGAAGCTCCTCGAAAATCGACTGATACGCCTCACCAGATCCGTCGTCTACAATGACAATATTGGTCAAGCCATATTCTCGCAATTGCCTTACATAGGCTAGAAGTCTCTCATCTGGCTCAAGCGATGGAATAAGGATGATCGTTTTGCTGTCTTCAGTTTTATCTATAATCATCCGATTAAGCCTCAATTCGACATATTTTCACAAATTCTTTTTGAATATTGTGAGTATAACACCGAATTGTTATACAGTAAATGAACAACTTGTATATCTTTTGGTAAAAAAGTTGTATACACATTCGTGTTATTGTATAGGCGAAAAATACTAGGAATAGGACTACAGGATGTTGCTGTCCGTTCGTTGTTATGGCCATAAATATGATGCATTCTTTCATTTATCTTTTCATAAAATGAATAAACTGGTATTTTGAATTTTCATCTATTCAATCTGTATTTCAGATCAATTTTATACAAAACGGTAGTCATGAGAGGAGTGCACAGGAATGCCTCAGGAGGTTTTTGTTAATAGCGCATGGATCGGACTGCCGGTTGGGACCGTGGTAGGTCCGGGAATGATCATTGGAACTAATGCATTCGGTACAATTACAGAAGGCGTAGCCGCAGTAGCTCCCCAAGGAACCGTACAGGTAGCGGCTGGAGTCTATAATGAATCCGTTGATATCGATAAGCCACTTCAACTGCATGGTGCTCAATATGGGGTTGACGCGCGTACCCGCTCAGGTAATCCTGCAGAAGAATCTGTGGTACAAAGCAGTACAGATTCAGGCATTTTCTTCCTTATTTCCAGCATTGACAGCAGTAGTGTGGTCATCGACGGGTTCACAATACAAAACAATACGTTAGGTACCGGAATCAACGCCAATGGAGCCCAGTCGGGGTTCTGGTTCCTCAATAACATCATTCAGAACAATACCATCGGCTTATACTTAAACTCGAACGGTTCCATCGAATGCTTGGTGCAACAAAATCTTATTAACAACAACAATCAGGCAGGACCCGGGGGAGGAAACGGTATTTACTCCGATCAAGGATTTTCCAATGCTCTCATCGACAATAATAAATTTACTAATAATCAGGGGACGATGACCTTATTAGGTGGTGAAACTACGGCCTTCGAGAATGTTATCATTTCTAACAATGAGATTATTACGGATGGCGGGATTTTTATGCTTACTTGTCAAAACATCAGTATTCTAAATAATACGATTAGTAACAATACGTCTGACGGCATTTTTTTATCGGGTGGAAATGACCGAATTACGATCTTGAACAATATCTTGCAATTTAATACGGGCAACGCAATTAACGTTCAACTGGATTTTACCGCTGTCCTCAATTCTAATATCCGTGCCAAACATAACAGTATCGTAGGGAATACGGTGGCTGGCTTAACTGTAGCTACAGGAAGTTACAATAATACAGCACCGAATTTGAATCTCGATGCCACGAATAACTGGTGGGGCGATCCGAGTGGACCCAACGTCAACGGTGGGGGACCAGGTACGGGTCAAGCAATCATCGATCCAGACTTGGTAACTCTGTATATTCCATTTCTTGTTGAAAACCCGTTTGTCCCAACTTCACTTATCACCCCTGTCCAGAGACTAAGCAGCAGTGCAACGAATGTATATGTAGCGGCAGACCGTGATACAGCCGTAGCCGCTGCTAATTTGGGAATCGGTACGCTGGCTGTAGAGGTGCCCCAATTTTCGCTTTGGAGCATCTTAACGGAATTTAATAATGACAATAACCCTGTATTCGGAGGCGTTCCCAATCCAGTTATAGTATGGGATGCAACGACAGCTCCGGGACAAGTGTTTGGCTTTGCCGCAGCCACAGATTCCTTTACGCTAGCTGCCGCAGGGGAGGTCTTAATTAATTTAACGGCATTCGCCGATAATGCCATGGAGGCACAGATCGATCTGGTGGACGCAACAACGAATACCATTATATCGACACCACCATTAGGTGTCTTACTATTAGATGGAAGCATGGACCCCACACCTGTCGTTCTCGATTTCCCCTTCAATTGGCAAAATATACGCTTTTATTCTATCCCCACTGGGCCGATCCCTGCTGGCGAATATAAAGTGATCGTTTCCTTTACAGTTGTAAACTATCTTCAATACATGTCCTATCCCAACCCTGCCGGGTTATCCTTTGTTGCAGATGTTTATACCGCAAGTACTTAACATGAGCTTAAGGGAATCGTTCTCGGGCTTTAAAGTACATTGTATGAAATTCCAGTCTGGTCTCGTGTTGCTCTATTTGGCAGATAAAATAGCCATACAAATATTAAACAGCCTCTGGAGTTATTCCAAAGGCTGTTTTTTGATTTTATATCAATCTAGGCATCTCATTAAATTTTGCCTCGGACTTGGTTTATTATCTTCTTTGAAGTTATCGTGTTTCGTTGGAATTATCAGAATTTATCAACCTTATACCAGAATATAGGTAGCGGAAACCATCCCACGGGCGCAGCAACTGCCATATAACGGCCATGTTGTGTAAGTAGAAGCGCCTGAGCTTGCTGCTTATCAAGGACAACTGCATCAGGCTTAGCAGACCGATCCACAGTCACCCCACTCGCATCCACTCGCGCAGTAATCGGCTGACCGTCCATGACTGCGGAGAATTCTCCCTCTACTATCCCTGTGGTCTTGAATTTGAGTGTCAGATATGCCTCCAATACATTGGCAAAGTCCAGAATATGATACATATCCGATGTTTCAATTAAATAGTCTTCCGCAATGTTACCAAGCGTCCTATTCAGTGGAATGTCATATTCGGGCGTATATATAGATATACGATCCGTTCTGCTATGCACCATATAAGCCTTAATCGTCCGCGAAATATCTGCCGCATGTTCCAACGCAAATTCAGATATTTCATCGCCTGTTTCGTTTACAATTAGATAACCGATCAGTTTACCTTGATCCAGAACGCCCAGCGCTTTTTGATGGAGGCTGCCGAAAATAAGCGGCAATTGCTGCACTGTACGTTCAACATAAGCAAGCCGCGAGGTGTTGATGTTATGTGCAAAGGACTCTGCTCCTTCAATCTCGAAGAACGGCCTGAAGGATATTCCTGTGTCGTTCACATGTTTTAAGCCATGGCGCACATTGGCCTCTCCTACGAAATACTTGAGCTTTACACCGCCAAGCGTGAAGCCAAAATACTCATATCTCTGCCGCTGACCGTATAATACAACCATATCACAAGTATTGCGTAATTCCTCAAGCCACATGTCCATGAGCACCTTCATATGTCCTTCACCACGAGCCCGTGGATGGACCGATACAGTACCCAAATAGCCGGTTCGCAGGGTATAGCCACATACCGTCAGAGGCTCTGGAAAAACAGCTACCTGCGCGCGCAGCCTGCCTTTCTCATCCACAGCAACCTTATGCATGGCAGAGGAATCTACGTTCTTCCCATACCCTTTGGGTATCAGGGTTTCAAAATCCAAGTGAAAAGCATAGTTGGCTAAATCGATACATTCTTCACGCTCATCTGGAGTTGCCATTCTGTATTCAGTCATTTGCCATACCCTTTCAACATCAAAATTGATAAACTGCCTTCCAAAACATTAATTCTAGAAGTATACTCAGTATCCTTCCCAACACCATGATCTACTCCGCTTTTTCAAAAAGAGCGCACAAAGACGTTCTGGCGGCAGCGGCGATCTCTATGGCCAGTGTCTCTATTTCTTGCATTGGCTTCATGATTAGAGTTCCCCTTTCCATTCGTTGATCATTTGCCCCTTCGATATGAATTGGCTATTTGGACTAGATACCAGACACCCGCACCCACAAGGGCAGCGGACACTAGATTGATGCAGCCGAACCAATGAGTGACTTTGCTTGGCTTGGACCGATTCGGAAGGCGGTCGCTAGCTGGAAGACAGCCGGTAGCAGAAACGCCAGCCATGAGATGGTTATAAGCTTTTCTGTTCTGAAGCTCCACCATACTGCGGAACATGAGGCAGCGAGCAGTACCCAGGTACAGATCATCTTTAGGGCGAACATCATTTCGGCCCCCTCCTATTTGCCATGAATTACAAGTCCATATTTATCGAATATCCACGATTGGCTCAAGTCGTGCATTGCATCATGGCTTATACGCACAGAGGGTTTCTGTTCCTTCATCGCATTGGCATCATGGGCTGAGAAGCGAAGCGGTTTAGTCATTTTTTTGATAGAGTCTCTTATTTCATCGAAAAACGCATAGGTCAGCGGCTTATGGCCCCGGATATCCTCATAAATATAGTACTTTCCTTTTTCATCTTCCGAATTAACTTGAAAACCTTTTGGAAATGAAATCAAGATACAGGACAGTTCATCCTCTGCCCACTGTCCGTGATATGGATAAGAAACACCTTCATTTTTCACAAAAAATCCTGAACTTTCTTGATCTGAAACAATAGAAATGGAGTATACAAAGAAGGGATAGACGTCATCTCTCTTTTCTCCTGCCACATAATACTGATAGAACGTCTGATACGCCTCGTACACCTGAATTTTGCGAATGAACTTTGAAAGGGTAGCCAAATATCAGGATCATTGCGCCTGTACGCGAGCAAAAGACATACGTGGGGTGAATTCCAGACTACCCGCCTTGTGAGGATGGGAGCACGCCAACATCTCGTAATCAGCACAAATTAACCGTACGGATGATCACCCGTACGGTTAATTTTGACTTATTCAGCTTTGCGAATTTGGAATTGTTAAGGTTTAACTACAGAGAGAAGAGACTCATTCCCCTCAGAGATAACCGTCACATCTGGTGCAAACGTAGCATCACTTACATGTAACGTTTCTCCAAGTTCCATAGCACTAATGTCAAATTCAATCGACGTTGGCAAGTGTCTCGGCAATGCCTCCACTTCAATGGAAGCTAATTGAACTTGCACGACTCCGCCCTGTTTTGTGCCAATCGGTGTGCCATTGAACTTGACAGGAATTTTAGTGCGCATAATCTCATTGGTCTGCACCTGTTGAAAATCCACATGAATCAAATCTCGTGTAACCGAATCCCGTTGAAGGTCTTCTAATAATACGGTCAATGAGCCTTTCTCTTCAAACTGCAATTCAATAAAACCAGACGCTCCTTGCTTCAACCATTTATGAAATTCTATTGTTGGAATATGAATCATCTCATTCTCCGTATTTCTGCCAAAAACAATACCTGGCAAACGCCCGGATTTACGTAGATCCCGAAGTCGGGATGTATTTAATGGAATGCGGGTCTCCGCCTGAAAACTAGTAGTCATGCTATGTTCGCTCCTCTTTATTAAACAATATTTTCACATTTTTTATAACCATCCAACCATCCCCTAATGGGGCTAAAGAGAGAAACATAGCATCACCACCTCCATATACGATCCAATTGATTTTAAAATACATTTAATGTAAGCTCCCATAATATACATGAAGGCACTCTACTCCGAAGAGTAGAATGCCTATGGGATGCTTCAACCCTATCATAGAAACATAGATTTGTCGATTTAACCCGCCATATCCCATTTTGACGACTGCAACAGGCCTTCATGTCCTCATCTCAAATGTATACATCCTCGATACTCGTTGGATTCGTCAGAATTTATCGATCTGCGCAATTCCTCAAGCCACATGTCCATGAGCACCTTATTTCGGGGACAAGAAAAATCGCGTCCTCTAAGTAGAGAACGCGAAATAAAGCAGATTGATTTTGTGTTTCAGCATCGTCAATTAACGCTTTCGGGTCACCACCGCCAGCCTACCGTTTTCGGTCGAATACTCGCATGTGGACAGCACAATAAGCTTGTCACCATACTGTGCTGTTACACCTGTGTCATAAAGAGAGAGTTTTTTGATATTCTGAACATATGAATCGAACTCGACGGGCGTACTTACATTCTCAATCTGGTAGTATTTAAACACGTCGTCCGATTTGCGATAAACTTTTGACAGAATAACGGCAACAATCTCATACTCTTCCTTTTCGTAAAGCGTACTAAACTGGAACGTAGCATGTTCTTGATAAAAGCTTTTGTTCTTGTACTTCATTAAATCTTTAAACATCCAGCCGCTTTTCATGTGATGTCCATGAATCAGCAAAATGTCCGAACTGTGGGTCTGACTATGCTTATCCAAAAAAGGGAGGCCACCATGGTTTTCTTTTTTATCAAAATCATGATCGAGATAGTACTCTGCATCCTGGGGATTCTGCATAACGGGGTACTCAATTCGAGTGCCATCAATCTTGAGCCATCCAACAATGTCCGGATTCCTCTCGTAAAGCTCTCGGAATTCAGGAAGTATGACCGGCTCATTCGCCTTATTAAACAAAAGTGAGGGGAATGTATCCCCTCCGCCTTTACCCGAACTATCCCTCCAAACCTTGGTCAACTCTGAGATTTTCTGCTGCTCGGCATAATCTCTCAGAAAAATCCTCGTCATATTGACGAGAGAAA
The DNA here is from genome assembly GCF_000316035.1 of Paenibacillus sp. PAMC 26794. GTDB lineage: Bacteria > Bacillota > Bacilli > Paenibacillales > Paenibacillaceae > Paenibacillus. The sequence continues at coordinate 93,955 of NZ_ANHX01000076.1, read as the reverse complement.
AGACCAACACAAGGAAAGAAACGGCGATAAGAATTTTTTTTGTTTTGCTCATGCTCTTACCGCCTTTCCAGTCATTGAATATGCTTGTTCTTCTTGTTACCGAATAGGCAGAGCACAATCGTCATCAAGGACATCAGAGCCAAAGCCACGTAAATCATTGGCGTTACGCTGTTGTCTCCAGTTTTCGGAGCATCGTCCAACTCGTTGCTATCGTTCTTAAGCTGATCGTTACCATTGCCTGGCTCGGACGTTCCATTGCCTGGTTCAGGCGTTACAGTTCCTGGATCAGGCGTTACCGTGCCTGGATCTGGCGTTACCGTGCCCGGATCTGGCGTTACCGTGCCCGGATCTGGCGTTACCGTGCCTGGATTAGGCGTTACCGTGCCTGGATCAGGCGTTACCGTGCCTGGATCAGGCGTTACCGTGCCTGGATCAGGCGTTACCGTGCCTGGATCAGGCGTTACCGTGCCTGGATCAGGCGTTACCGTGCCTGGACCAGGCGTTACGGTGCCGCCTTCGTTGTTACCATTGCCGCCAGGGCCGCCACCAGAACTAATTGGCTTCATTGGCACATCATACCTAACAATGTCAAAATCGACTGAAATGGTACCACTTGTGTGCGTTTCGTATCCGTCCTTCGTTACGATCAGATAGTAATCCGCTTCAGGGAAAACCATGTACGCATAAAAGCCATTTGCATCGCTATCTTGCTCTGGGCTCTTATTGTCGTGCGGCGGGAAATTTGGAACCGCAGGAAGCGTTACTTTTGTACCCGGAATACGACCTTTATCTCTATTCCGCTGCGTATCCGCATAATACAGTGTAACTTTGGCTCCATCAATTTTCTTGCCAGTGACGGCATCTCCTGTCGTTTCATCATAGACCGTACCGTAAGGGTCAACTAATTCCTCTGAAATATTCAGCTCTCCATTAGCTTTAACGTCAAGTTGCGCCACTTTGAGGAGCAATTCCTCGCCTGTCTCAACTTGATAGCGAACTTCCATTGTGTACCTCTGCTCGCTTAGCCCTTCCACAGAGAAAGTTCCATTCGACGCCATAGGAAATGCTTTAGGTTGGCCGTTTTCCTTAATATAAATGCCATCCTTGTCTTTCAAATAGATATGCATCTGGCTAGTCAACAAATCGTTGAATAGCACTGTTGTTCCATCCAGTTGTTTGAACAGAATGATCCCCACGGCCGTAATGTCCGCTGGAACAGTCTCGTCCGTTACACTGTTGTTCACATTTGCTTTCTGCGTAAACTCAACAGGTACATCCTTACCGCCTACCCGATACAACTTCGTATATCTGATCGTATAGTCGGTATCCGCTACGGCTGGAATTGAATATTCACCCTTCTCATTCGTCTGCGTCTGAATCTCTTCGCCTGTCTTCAGATCGGTTACCGTAATCGGTGCATTCGGAATGACTTCTCCTGTGTTATTGTTACGCAGCACGCCTTCCAGATACGGTCGGGTATTGGCAAAGTGTGCTTCAGACAATTTTTTCTCTGGAATAGTGCCAATGTGAATGAGACTCTCTGGATCAGTCACATAGCCATCTTCCGTATAGTCATCTTGGGTCACTTTGTACTGAAGATTGGTTGGAAGCCCTTGGACAATGAGCGTCTGGCCATCTGTAAGCTCGAAGCTCTCACCGCTCTTAATCATGCCCTTGCTGCCGTCTGACTTCTCATAGACGTAGGATTCGTCCGATCCCTCGCCTGTGAAGGCAACCGTGTACTTAAACAGCTTCTTCTTGTCTTCATCTTTGCCTTTAACTGTGTTGCTGATTAATAGGCCGCCCTTCAAAACTCGCACGTTCGTGAATGGGGCATCTTCATCAATGCCTTTCATGACTCCGGTATAGTACCGTTCCTCAGGAGTAGTCATGTATTCATCGGTTGTGTAATCTTGTTGGGTAACTGTGTATTTCAGATTCTTAGGCAGGCCCAAAATATCCAGTGTCTCTCCATCCTTGAGGCGGAAGGTACCGCCGGACTTGATCGAACCTGTGCTGCCGTCCGTCTTCAAGTAAGAGTAGCTTGCCTCTTTGCCTGCACCCTCAAAGTTGACGGTGTACTCGAACTCCTTCGTCTTATCGCCGCCGTTGCCCATGACCGTATTGCTGATGGTCAGCTTGTTAACGGTCCGTCCATTGATGAAGTCCGCCTTGTGATCACCTTTATTCACGATTGAGCCAGACAGCTCTCTCGTACCCGGTATCGTCGTATAACCGTCAACGGATGTATAATCAGCCTCGGTTACGGTATAGACCAGATCCGCAGGCAATGCTGGGAACGTCACAGATTCCCCGTGCTTGAGGGCAATCTTGTCTCCGCTCTTAATCGTGTCAAACGTATCATCCGACTTTTTATAGGTATACTCTCTGTCCTTACCTTCCCCGGTGATGGTCACAGTGTACTCGAACTCTTTGTCCGGATCACTGCCGTTGCCTTCCACCTTACTGGTAATGGTCAGCTTGCCTTGGGCCGGAGTAGGCACGATCAGCGGATGATCAGAGGTTAATTTCACCCCGTCTACCCAGATGGGCTTCCCTGGCGTATTCCCTACATATACTTGGTATACTCTTGTAGTTGGCAGCCAAGTATTGGTGTCAATATAAGTTTCTTTCAGCTCATAATACCCTGGATCAGGGAATAGCAGATTAAGTTTCCCCCCGCTATCGGTTTTTCCTTTGGTGATTATAGTTCCGCCGTCTTTCTTATAGAGTGTAAACTCTACGTCTTTTAGCGGATTGCCATTGGGATCGACCTTTTTCAGAGGCAACAGAGCATTGGAACTTGAACTGCCGGCTACGTCCGAACTGTCCAGCGTGCTTTCGCTTCTGGCACTGACAGATTTCAGATTGTCATCGCCCTCCAGTTTTACCTCGTTGCCCATTGTGTCTCCAGCTTTCGCTTTAGATGGATCAACTTCTGTTTGGTACACAAACTGGTAAAGCTGATTAGGGTCGTCCATTTTAAATGTTAGAACCGTAGCGCCACCCGTGCCTGGTGCAGCTTCTACTTGAACTTCAGCATTCGGGTCGCTGAGGTCCAGTGCTGCGCCCTCTCGTTCAAGAGTGCCGCTTGCGGTCAATTTAGCAGGATAGACTGCCATACTAGGTGATGTCAGCACAAGCTTTCCGTTTTCTTCATAACGCAAATTCATGCCTGCACCCAGGGTATCCTGCAAATAAACACCCGGCTTCATGTTAAATGGCGGGGTATAGTTCACCGTCCATTCCAGCACTCCTGGAACTGGCTTAGTTACCGACTTTCCAAGGGTCTGAATAGGTACAATAACTTTGCGCTGTTCGGTGACAACCTTCTCCACTCCACCCCATGTCATATGAAGGTCGGCTTTGTTATACAGCACCTGTTTGTCTGTACCGTTGATGGTGTATTCCTCTAAATACTTCTGCAGAGCATCGTTGGAAGGTCTTGCCTTCACCAGAATGATATAAGGACTCTCCAACTTGGAGAAGGTGAAAGTACCCTCGTTTCCAATGTGTGAAAAATGGACTACATGAGAACTAGTACCTGGTTCTATTAGAGCTCTAGCATCGTTTCTAACACCATATTCTGTTCCTGCACCATTGTCCGAAAATCCTTTCCAAAGCTCAAAGTCCTTAGTTTCAGAGAAAGGAACGAATTCCCAGCCTTCGGGAAGTGTATCTACTAGCTTAATATTACTAATGACTCGATTACCGCCATCCTTAGCCATTTCTTCTGTGTTATATCCAGGCATATTAACCCCTAAACGGAATGTGACCGTTTTGGTTGTCCTGTCATAGCTAGAAATCGTCCATGCTTCATTGTTATCATTTCTAATGTAACTGCTAACGTTATTCGGCGTCACATTGTCAAAAGTACCATCTACTTTTAATGGCTTCGAAACAAAGAGCATATCCTTGTTCAACATACGCAGGTGTAGGTTGGCGCTGTTATCTGCTTTTTTTACGGTTTCGCCATCAATGAGCAAAGCCCGATTCCAAACAGCTTTCCCTGCGTTAATATCCTGTCTGAAGAGAATGTTCGGGTTGGTCTCAAGTGCACGGAAGCTGAAGGATGCAGCTTCTTCGGTGTATCCGGTCACCTTGATCAAATCCGCCACCACTTTACCGTCAACGGTTAATGGAATAGCTTTCATAGTCAATCCGGTTGCATTCGACTTCAGAGTTCCCGCTTTGTACTGCTTCCAAAGCTGCGCAGAAGTGATATTTGCTTTAATTTTCGCAATTGTCTCCGCACTCACCTCGCTGGTTTCATCTACAGCGTTGTCCAAGACGTTCAAGTCACCGCCATGCACAAGGACATCGTATATTGCCGCGTTAGGTAAGGCATACTGTGGTGCTAGATTAACGGTCCACGTGATACTTCCCAGGTTATAATCCTCGGTTGATACTGCGCCTGTTTTTGTAAACGTGTGTGCGCCAATGCTGACGCTCGCCTCATCCGTCACAGCAATTGGTCTTTTACCCGTCATTACATCGTTGTTCTGTATAACCCCTGGTGTATCCAAATTCCAGTTGGCACGAGGGTCAATTTGGAAGCTGGAACCACTTATTGCCTTGCTTTTAATCAACAATTCGACTTTTCCGTTAATATCCCCGAAGGAATAAACGCCGTTCGAATCTGGTGTAATTGGCGTTTCCCCAGATACAACGCCATCTACCCACGTCTGCCATGCAGCCGATTCAAATTCCAGCCCAGCAGGCAGTACATTGGTGATCGTAAAGTTCTTTAATCCTTTTTTGTTATATTGGTTAACTGTGACTTTCCATGTAATGGTTTCATTCGCATGGTCATACGAAGCGCTGGCTTGAATCCAGTCGGGAGCAAAAGAAATCTCCTGACCTGCCTGTACCAACATGTTGTTGTCCTGTCTCAGTTCCACTTTGCCATTCATGTCCCGGTAGCTGCGACCAAGATTGTTTGGCGGATTCCGATGTTCGTAATAATAAGCTTCCTTTGGAATCCATGTTTTATATTCAACCTTTGGATCTAGACCTGTTTCCTGCGGAAATATGTAAGTCAGCGATCCGTCGGCCCCAATGACTGGCGTTACATTTTGGCCGTTTACTTTGAATGAACCCTCCATATAGATACCACGGACATTTCCAAAACCCGTATTATAAGTGGTCGGATTCGTATAGAATGTCTTCCCGTCTAACGGCAATTTGACTGTTTTATCAAACTGATCGAATGCAGAGACGTTTGACTCCCAAGTAATTGCACCTTCAACCAATTGCGCTGGCTGAATCCCGCGGTAACCATACTGATCCCACCTGATCATTCCAGGCGAGCTTAAAGTAATGTTATACTCTGCTGTAACATCTGGGTTCTCTAGCTGATATGCACCACCAAAGATGTTGATTGGCTTTTTATCGCCATACGCTAGTCCCGTTATATCTGCATTGGCAGTAGATTCAAAGCTGAAGGCAATACCTCGTCCAACTCCATTGAAAAAATTATCATCACCGTTAAATACAATCTTGATGCTATTTGGAGTGAAATAGGCGGTACCCAGCTGTTTTGTACCTGATTCCGTCTGTGCATTCAAGGTTTTAGTAGCTGTTGGCAGCATCACTTCCTTGAAGTAATCTTCTCTTTTTAGCTCGATCCAGTCACCCTTTTGCATGTATTTCTCAGGATCTGCATTAGTTGGATTTGGGTCATCACCATTCACTGGTATCTTGAGACCTTCCGATTTGAGCGTAAAGGGCTGTCTACCCTGAATAATACCGTTTGGATTAATAACAGCATTCCCCTGCGTCACTTCCAGCGGAAAGGTTGAATTAGATTCCATAAATACCGCTGTTTTGTCCGTTGGGACTGCCGCCATCGCTACGAAATTGTTCGGTGCTTTGTACATTGCCTCGGGTACCGAAAGCGGTTCCTCTTGCACTGCCTCAGGTACCGAAAGCGGTTCGTCGGCACTCGGTGAGTCAGATTCACTGACCGCTTCCATTCCGGAATCGGTTGGCACACTCTCCGCATATGCGGCGGTGGAGTATATCACTGTCTGCAAGACGAGCAACATTGCCAGAAATAAAGACAATAACGGTTTACCTATATTGCGTTTTTGTTTCAAACGAAAATCTCCTCCACTTCTAAAATTTTTGCAGCAACCAGAAACTTTTTCCCTTTCCTTTGGCCATTCCATCCCTACAACAGAAAATGATAAAATTCATCAAGTTCATATGGCTTGCCTTACCATTTTACTTTAGAGCCCTCACCAAATTCTGAACACTAAGCGGTAACCAGAGCATAGAGCCAATTCAGACATGGATTTCTCCATAGAATCGTGGATTTTAAGCATAAAAAAACATCCTAAATTGGAATATGGCATTCTCTTGGATAAACCCTTTTCACCAATTAAAGAATTACTTGATGAGAGGGGTTTATCCGTAGAGGAATGCTCATTCGCCCGATAGGATGTGTTTCTCTGTTTGAATATAAAGTTTGAATAAGTTCTACATTATGAAGCTTTTGCTGCAACAGCTTTTTCAATTAATGCTTTTGCATCGTTAGTAGTCAGACCTTGTTTAGGTTGAAGCGATTTTTTATCTGTTCCAGCAAAAATACCTTTGTCAATCAGTTTTGCCATAGGCTTAATTGCATAGGCAGACACAGATTTACCATCTTCGAAACTAGCAATAATAGTAGCAGCGTCTTTATCAGTCGCTTGATCTTTTACCAATTTAGCAAGAATGGTAGCAGCTTCTTCACGCGTGATATCCCGATCAGGATAGAAGTTCCCACCATAACCTTGAATGAATCCAGCATGCGTAGCTTCAGCAATCGCATCTGCATATGCAGCATTAGCCGCAACATCCTTGAATGCAGGTGCTGTAGCTACTTCGTTAAGTTTCAACATGTCAACCAGAGCACTTACAAATTCAGCACGAGAAATGACTTCTGTTGTTACAGGTGTTTCTGTTGGCTCGGTAGATGCCGCCAGGTTTGTGATACGTCCTTCATTTTTAGCTTCGATGCTACCGCCTTTATACGTATCTACGATGTACTGGTAGAATACATCCAGATCGATAGGACCTGCCAGGGATGATTTAGCATCGAGCAACACTTTATAGTTATCTCCACCTGCAGCCATAAAGTTGTTAACTACAGCCGTATATGTTTTTGCAGGATCAATCGTTGTTCCATCTTCCAGACTAAGACCAGTAATACGTTCTGCGACTGGCTTATTGAAATCTGCAGTGTATTTCAAACCAGAGATTTGGAGCGTTTTGGTATTAGGTGTACCATCAGCATTGGTACCCCATTGCTGCTGCAACAAGGTTTTAACCTGTTCGCCAGTCAGTTCCAGTTTCACTAATGTATTGCCAAACGGTTGGATTTTGGCAAGATCAGCAAAGGTCACATCGCCTTGTGGCAGATCAGCACGAATACCGCCTGGATTCATAAATGCAAAGTCAGCAGCACTTGCCTTATCCCCAAAGTCTGCTTCACGCATTGAATCTGCAATGAGATTGCCTAGAGGGGCTTCGTTATTATAAGCATCTGTACGGGTAACAGAACCATCCGTTGTACCTACTGGCTTCGTCAGTTCAGGATGCTTGTCCAATGATTTTTTAATAATAGCTAAAGATTCAGGGTCTTCTTTTACACCCTCTTGGAAAGTCGTTGTAACAGTCGCTGATTTTTCAGTTACATCCCCGGTGGCAGGGTCAATCATCAGCTTGATATCTTCAAACGCCGTACCATAGGAATAAGCTTGCACGATCAACTTTCCATTCACTTCACCGTTAGCCAAAGCATGATTGTCACCTGCAACGATAACGTCAACAGGGGAATCTGCTGGTAAAGCTTTTGCCAAATCAGCTGCTTCTCCAGTGGTTACGTCTTCTTTGGTTGTTGCTGGATCATGCGCCAAAACAATGATCGTTTCTACACCTTGGTCTTGCAATTCTTTGGCATATTTATTAACGGCTTGAACTTCTTCTTCTGCGCTTAAGAAACGTACGCCAGCTGTCCCAGATGGAGATACTTTGGCAGGTGTAGACTTCGTCACTAGTCCGATAAATCCAATTTTGACTCCGCCCACTTCTTTAATTACATACGGCTTAATCAATGTTTTTCCTGTGGCAGTTTCAATGACGTTTGCATTGACGTAATCAAATTTTGCACCAGCATGCGTTACTTTGCCTTCTTTTGGATCAAGGCCACCAAAGATCTGTGCCTTTAAAGCAGCGACACCTTGGTCAAATTCATGATTACCCAAGGAGCCTACATCAAATCCCATCATATTCATCCATTCCATGGTAGGCTCGTCACGATCCAGAGATGAGGCTGGAGCAGACGCACCAACAGAGTCTCCATTATGGAAGAGTAGGGAATGTTCATATTTGGCTTGAGCTTCTTTGAGATAGGTTGCTAGAATTGGAGCCGTTCCTGCCTTCTTATCACCCACGATTGATGTGGTATCTAACTGACCGTGGAAATCATTGATTCCAATCAAGTGTACTTCTACATCTTTACCCGCGGCGGAGACAGAACCTGCTGCGCCCAATAGTTGCGTGAGTAATAGTGCAGCAGTAGCTACACGCAGTGTACTTTTACCCAAAACTTTTTTCCAAAACATGAATGAAAAAACCCCTCTCCAATTTTAGATCCTGAGATATTTTACCATAGTTCAATTCATAAAAATCATAAAAAATATAAAATTGATGTAAAAATTTCGGAAGATTGATAGAGGAGATGAATATCTATGTCTCGAGTTGCACCAAAGTTAGTGTTTAGCTTCAATTGATTCAAGCGAATAATAGGTTTTTTTCTAGCTCAGGAGACGAGAAGTTATGACCCATTGGACGTAAATGATAGATTCAGAATTTCACATAGAAAAATATGGATTTTATATTTTTTGGTTGCTATAATGGAAAATAAAGTATGTATTTTCGCCTGATGATGCTGCTCCTCTACTAAAGAACACTTAGCTTCCATCTCCTAAAAAACACACATCCCATTACATAATATGTATCAAAGATTTTCACACTTTCTATTAAAGGAGGTGACCGTTGGGAGCATTTTAGATCTTAGTTCCCGTTTTACACCAATTGAGGCTAGCGTTAACCATTATAAAGAACATAGGAGCGTGTCCAATGAACAAACAACTTTTTCCCAGATCTTTTCGAATTCTTATGGCTTGCTTGTTGATTCTTGCATTTGCCGTACCAGCAACGGCTTCTGCTGGCTATCTTGGAGATAAGCTCACGATCGGACAAAACATGGAAAAGGGTGACTATCTCACCTCCCAAGATGGCAGGTTCTCAGCCATTTGGCAAAATGACGGGAACTTTGTTATCTATCAAAACGGTTCTTCTCTCTGGAGTAGCGGAACTAATAACAGTGGGGCTCTTTCGTTCAAATTCGAACCACAATACGGGAAACCTGTCATCTATAAATACGGCATGAAATATCAAGATGTATACCAATATGCTAATCGTTTTGGATTCAACCCCGCCACAGGTAAATTCGAATTTTATACAGGTTGGGGATGGGATAAAGTTTTGATGATTGATACTTCTGTACAGATAGCTGCTTGGTCTCCCAATACCACCTCATGGATTCCAGGTCATCACGGGAGCAGCTTACCGGCTAACACAACAGGTGATACACTGGTCATGCAAAGTGATGGGAATTTAGTTCTCTACAACACAACCCTGACCAATGACTATTATCCGAATAGCTGGATTCCTGTCTGGGCTTCCAATACGGGCGGGCGTTAAAATTAGATGGAGAGCCGCATGATGCGCGGCTCTTTTTTTTGTTTTCAAAGGAAGATAAATTCATCCCTTATCTAAAAGAGGCCAACCGGTGATAGTCGGCTGACCTCTTAAATATAACGGAGTACGGTACAAGATCCCTCATATCATCGGTCGGAATAAACTTGGCTAAATCGTAGGACAGTGGAATGCGAGAAAACTTTTTCAATTCTTCATGCAACAGAGAATTATTGTACCTTGATTTCCAATCAATCTAATTCAGCTCGCGAGAATAGGTCTTTTATTAAAAAATCATCTTCACATGCGCCCTTAAAGGCTGTTGCAAAACTAAGTATTGCTTCTCTAACGTCGGAATAGGCAACGAACATATCAGCTTCAGGATCAAACCGCACGATATGAACTAAATGTGGCATTCGTTCTTTAAGAAACACGGCTGCTAATGAACCCCAATCATAGCCATTGCCCTCAAACCCCTCTTCGGATCGTGTTTGGAAAATTTCATGCTTATATTCGCCAACACCTAAAATCATGGATATGCTTCCATTATTATGTGAAACTAGCCCGAATGGATTTATTTCTTCATTAGCTTCTAACAAACCCTCATCCTGTTCAACGCTAGCGATATGAACCATTTCATTTCCTGCCCTGCCAGCGGCGTTGCGGCTCATTTCTAAAAACCTCCTGCCATGCGCATCTTCAGGGTCTAGTGCTACAACTTGTTCAAAAGTAGCTATCGCTTCCTTATACTGTTTAAGGTAATAATAAGCGTATCCTAATCGAAAATGCCAAAGAGGATCATGCTGGCCTTGCTTTTGCACAGATAAAAAATATTTGATTGCTTCCTTATAATTTTCTTGATTATTCAATGCTCTTGCCAAAAGGCAAACTAAGTCATAGTCCTTGTCTGCTTCGGGTATCTCCATAATTTTGTTAATGATTTTGTCGTGCTGGTTTTTGTTATGCCACAGAGTGAGTTGTTTCAATAGATCCTTATCCATCTTTGCATTCTCTCCTCTAACTTTAATCAGGTAATGATTGCTACCTTTGGATCCCTAGTCTTGACTACCAGTCCCGTTCTTGAATGGCTACTTCTGTATCTATTTCGATACAATAAAAGGCTAAAATATCTTCGACAGTTTGTGCAATTGATTCTCTCGCAACTGTTTCAATTTCGCTATCATTTTCATCAAATTCTTCTGCAATATCATTGATTGCGTTAATGGCGAAATTAAGCTTTGCTTGGATTTCTTCGATATCTTGGTTTCCTTGCTCCAAAAATTCAACAACTTTAACTAGTAGTCAAAAGCTGTTGAAGTGCTTCATCGTAGCGTTCTAGATTATTCATAGCTCTTGCCAACAAACTGACCGTATTATAGTCTCTTTCTGATTGAGGAATTTCCATAATTCTATCTACTATTTTTTCATGTTCATCTTCTTGATGCCAAATAATAAGTTGTACGAAAGGGTCTTTTTCCATCACTCTACCACTCTGCCTCTCTTAGTTTGCAATATTGAACTGATAAACTAAAATCAAACTCTTTTAAAGCCTTCAATAGGTGATATATTACAACAAAACATCGAATTCCCAGTTCAATTATTGCGTTTTCCATAATGGTCGAAAAGGTCCGTCCAACTCCAATACATTTGCCGTTATGTGTGTTATATGCATCCCGGAATTGTGTTTTTCCAATTATAACCTAGGGCAAGTGCAGGTGATAGATCCACTATTGAATTAATCTTCCGATTAGCTTACCGTTACGTTTTCCACTTTTATGGCCCCCGTGGGAATGGGCATCCGTTAGCGAGGACAACACACAAAAAAAACGGATTTAATGATGATTTCTCATTCATAAATATCATAAAGCAAATCTTTAATTACGATGGAAGGATGAGCGAATGCAATCCATAAAGAGATTTTTCGTTTTCTTGGGGAAAATCATAGTACTGATCTGACTGATATTCTCCCATATCGATCCTTCTCGCAGTAAGATAAGCTTATTTTCATATATCGACAAATAAATGTGTTAGACTACTAAAAGAAGAATCGCCGATCTATATTAAAGACGCTACACAACTGGATGCAGACAGTTATTACGATAAACGTAGTTAGAAAGGAAACCCCATGGATAGTTCCTTGAAACAACGAATGAAATCATTATTAGCACCCGTGTTTCCCGGTGGAATCATAGCCATTCTGATATTTTCCCTTGATTACTTCCAATTCGAACTTGTTGAAAAATTTCTGCTTTTTGCGGCTTTTGTCATTGTACCTCTTGTCATTTTACTTTTGAACCATGATGAAAAGAATAAACATCAACGAATGATTTATGCTGCTATGAAATGGCTTCAATTTCCCGCTGCGCTTCTTACCCTGGCCTCGGTAATGAGTAATAAGATGTGGGGGTTAGAAAGCACGGTAATACCGGGGAATCTGTCCCTTGGGTGGCTACTTTTCACACTGCTGCTTGGCATCTATGGCTTGACCACGATTGTGATCTCTAAAGGAAAAGCAGCTGAAATAGCGATTGGCGCGGGGCTCGTTTATTTTTTTATCGGGGGCATTTGGTTTACCTTATATCAATACCAATTGAACCTGTTCCAAGCTAATCCTTCAACGCACGCGTTAAGCTCGCTCCACTTTCATTTCTCATCTGCGATCGTTCCGATTTTTATTGGTGCACTGGGACGCATCATGACGAAGAAAAGTTGGTATCCCTGGGTTGTTGCCATCGATATCATCGGACCAATCTTGATTGCTATTGGTATGATTTTCTCCAAGCCAATTGAATACATTGGTGTCACTTTGTTCGCCTGTAATATTGTGGTTTACACCACTTATCTCCTTTCTTACTTGAGGAAGAACTATTTGGATAATAAGGCAACCTTCTTTTTAGGCCTTTCTTGTCTAGCCTTTTATGCGGTTGTTGTCCTTTCTATTTTCTATCCGTTACTAAAAAATATGTACTCCTTAACCATACTCGATTTCATTCCCATATACGGATCTCTGCATGCGTTTGGTTTTGTCTTATGTGGACTAATTGGTTGGGTGTATATGGTGGACTTCATTAAGGAAAAAAAACTTATCAGGGAGAATAGATAGGTTGATACATCTTTATGCATAATTACATGACGGATTGTAATATGAAGTGCGACACCTACTGGAAATAAATAAAAAAGGGCCCATGGCCGGATTCGTGTAGAATGAAAGTTCTCACACCCCATTCACACAAGGAGAATCCACCATGAGCTACACACATCTTAGCATAATTGAACGCAGCAAGCTAGAAATCCTCCACCAGCAGGGCAAAAGCTCACGAGCGATCGCAAAAGGAGCTGGGCAGACACCCTTCGACCATTTGCCGTGAATTAGAGCGTACAGCTTCATCCGAATCCTATGAAGCGGAACAAGCTCAACATGCTTATCAGGAACGTCGTAAAGCCTCGATATCCAACGGTAAATGGTCCGATACACTGGCTGCTTCGCTTGAGGAAAAACTCGACGCCACATGGTCTCCTGAACAAATCACGGAACGTTTCCGCGTCGATGGTCTGCCGGTGGTCTCCTTTAAAACCATCTATCGCTGGATCTACGCAGGACGTCTGGTTCAAGGCACATTACAGGTCTTACGTCATAAAGGGAAGCGCCAGAAGCCCGCAGAAACCCGCGGTAAATTCGCCATAGGCAGAACCATTTCAGAACGTCCGAAAGAGGTCCGTTCTCGTAAGACGTTTGGACACTGGGAACTGGATACCGTCGTATCGGGTCGAGGGAAAAGTAAAGGCTGTGTGGCCACACTCATTGAACGTAAAACGCGTCTGTATACCGCGATTCTCATGCCAGATCGTACCGCATTGTCCATGGAAATCGCGCTTGGTGTAGCCATCTCACAGTACCCCACAGGGACGTTCCTCACGACTACAGCTGACCGGGGCAAGGAGTTTGCTTGCTATGCCAACCTGGAAACGACCCATGGCCTGCATGTTTATTTTGCTGACCCCTATTCATCCTGGCAACGCGGTTCCAACGAAAATGGGAATGGATTACTTCGAGAGTTCCACCCCAAGGGCACTGATTTCGCTCAAGTGGAAGATGAAGATCTCGTCCACTCCCTAGATTTAATCAATAACAGACCCCGAAAATGCTTGGGGTGGAAAACCGCTCACGAATCTTTCACAGAGGAACTGTCGCACTTGACTTGACAAACCGTCACATACAAAACATGAATTGGTGAATGTGATGTTTAGGATGTCAATCGGCTTCATAGGAGTAGTTTAGCCAGGTTCGTGCTATAATAGTGATCACATAAATAACATTCATCATTCTGCCGAGATGGCGATGATTAAGGAGATTGAATTTTGACGAACAACCATGATATTGGAGCAGTTAACGAACTACCGGAGAACTTTGAAGAGCTCAAACGAGCAGCTAACCGGACGTCAAGCTGGAGAGAAAGACTAAATGCGGTGAACGAATTAGGGAACTGGAATACAGCCCCTACCATTAAATTGCTGCAGCATGTTTTGAAAAATGATCAAGTGTTTCAAGTGCGCGAAGCCGCATATCAAAAGCTCAAGCAGTTGGATGAAGATGTACAAATGCCTGCCAAAAACAAAGGTGAGCTGTTTAAAGGTACTAACAAAATTTTGCTGCGGATTAAAAAAAGCCTTCCTGAAGGTCACACATTCGAGCAATTCAAGGAAAAACTGCAAAAAACACGTCTGGATATTTATGATACTTACGAGGGCGACAAAGATGCTGAGTTCGATTCCTGGCTCCATGGAATTTGGGAGACACTAGGTAGAAAATAGCCGCCGTTCACCGTATAATAGCTGAATAATAAGCTACTCCATCATGGAGTGGCTTATCTATTTCTTCAGCGTCACCTCCACCAGATGTGGGGGTATTTTCTCTCTAAAAAAGTCACCCCTGTCAAACTGATCTGACTAAAAAACGCCCTGTCTACTGATTCTTAAAGATCAGTAAACAAAGCGCAAAGTTAGAGCCTACATTCAATTTCACATGTACATTCCTGTACGATGAGAAGTTGTGTACTATAAGATTTACTCTGGTATATAAGGAAGATCCTGTGTCTTCGGAACGTTGATGACATGCTTTTCTGTATAAGTGCGGATACCTTCCACGCCGTATTCACGGCCAATACCAGATTGCTTAACCCCACCGAAAGGGAACCGAACGTCGAGCCCCTGCACAGCAGCTGTATTGATCATCGTCGTTCCAGCTTCGAGTTGACGTGCGACGGAGATGGCATCCTCTTCTTTCCCCCACACAGAACTCGTCAATCCATATATGCTTTCATTGTGTAGATTGATAACCTGCTCTTCATCGTCAAATGGAAGAATTGGAACCGTAGGACCAAACTGTTCCTCCACTACAATCGGATCATGAACATCGCAACCTAAAACAAGCGTAGGTTGTAGGTAGTAACCTTGGTCAAACAGCTTCTGATCCAGAATTTGACCGAGAGGGATGACCTTAGCCCCACGCTTTTGCGCATCTTCAACCAAACCAAGCACGTAATTTTTCTGCTTCAGATTATTAACCGGACCTACTGTCGTATTCGAATCAAATGGATCACCAATTCGAATCCAGCGATTAGCCGCCTTTATATATTTTTCCACAAACTCATCATAAATAGAACGGTGTACATACACACGTTTGGCGATCATACAGATCTGGCCTGCAGTCAAGAAATTAGAAATGACAATCCGGCGCATTGCTCGCTCATCATGAACATCAAAGCTCTCCAAGAAGATAGCCGCATCATTACCACCAAGCTCAAGCGTCATATCCTTAATCGTTTCCGAAGCCGCTTTAATAATATGCTTAGCTGTCGCGGTTCCACCTGTAAAAGCGATTTTAGTAACAAGAGGATTACTAGTCAGTTCAACGCCCACATCCGCATCACCATGAACGACGTTGATTACACCAGCCGGGAACTCACTCGCAATAATCTCTGCCACTTTCGCTGCCGCCAGTGGCGCATATGGACTTGGTTTAAGCACAATGGTGTTGCCCGCAAGTAAGGCAGGAGCGATCTTAATCGTAGATAAAGCAATGGGATAGTTCCATGGACTAATTGCTGCCACCACACCAATTGGATCATAGGAAAGAATCGTTTTACCATTCTCATGCTCTTTGATCTCTTCCTGTAGAGCAGATTTGGCTTCATTACAAGCAAACTCCATCCACATTAACGAAACATAAATTTCACCGTGTGCATCATACAGGGGCTTGCCATGCTCTCTAGACAGCAAATGTACAATTTCATTCTCAGCTGCTCTAATCTTCTCGATCGCCTTGCGCATCATCATAATGCGTTCATCAATGGGGGTCTGCTTCCATGTTTTAAAAGCCCCTGCCGCCGCTTCAATCGCTTCAACCGCTTGTTCTTTCGTAGTGACAGGGAAATAACCTACGATCTCAGTTGGGTTTGTCGGATTCTCTTTTGCTACCTGCGAAAGGGATTTTACATTCTGACCATTAATGAACGCTTCAACTATAATTGTCTCTTGGTCTGCTTGAATTGTCATTTTACATCCCTCCGTTATTTAAATGGATTAATTCCAAACTTCTTCTGCAATTTCCTTAACATAACGAAGTTTACGCCATTGTTGTTCTTCCGTTAAAATATTGCCTTCTTCTGTAGATGAAAAGCCACATTGCGGGCTCAAACATAGTTGCTCAAGTGGTACATAGGTTGCCGCCTCTGCAATCCGAGCTTTAATGTGTTCTGCATCCTCTAACTCGCCTGTTTTCGATGTGAGTAAACCAAGCACGATTTTCAAATCTTTTCGATTCACATACTTTAATGGCTCGAAACCACCTGAGCGCTCATCATCAAACTCTAAAAATAATCCATCTACGTTTAAGCCTCCAAAGATAACTTCAGAAGCGTAATCATAACCACCCGTTGAGAAATAGTTCGATTTATAGTTACCACGACAAATATGCATCGTCACAACTAAATCTGCCGGTTTATGAGCCAAGGATTCATTAATCATGCGCTGCATCGTTTTCAATTCTTCCGCTGGCTCCAGACCTTTAGCACGTAGCTTATCGTGACCAGCGTCTGAGAACAGGTCTGCCCAAGCTGTATCATCTAATTGCAGGTATCGACATCCTGCATCATAGAAGGCTTGAATGGCTTTTTGATACGCCGCAATCGTATCCTGAAGGAATTGCTCTCTGTCCGTATATATATTGGCGTCATTCTCCAATCGATATAGAAGCATGTTGGGACTTGGAATGGTCTGTTTCGCCACAGCGTCACCTGCATGCTTTTTCAAAAACTCAAAATCCTGAACAAAGGGATGACTCGAGAAATCAACTTTACCAACAACACGAATCCCACCCTTGCGAGTCTGCATGTTATGGAATTTTGGTCCGTCTATTTGCTCATACAACTCTACGCCATCCAAGCCGCCCAGAAAATCAAAATGCCACCAGCTTCTGCGGAATTCACCATCCGTAACTGCCAAAACGCCATTTTCTTTTTGCTTATCAATAATTCGAATAATCTCTTTATCTTCCACGGCTCTTAATTCTTCATATGTGATGTTGCCTGATTTATATTGTTCACGTGCCTGACTTAAATCTGCAGGACGTAGAAAGCTACCTACATGATCATTACGAAAAGGTATCATATTTATTTCTCCTTCTAACTTTTTAGTCTAATGAGTATAGCATGATGGAAAGGAATGCTTGTTATATGAAAAAAGCATGGCTAGTCATAGCTTTTAACAATAGCTAAAAGACCTCAAAAAGCAAAAAACACAACCTCATAGGGTAGTGGATGTGGTTTAGCTTTTAGCAATACCAATTTAGCCTAACATCTGCCTTCCTATCTCTGCCATTACATTTATTCCCTATATGTCTCGGCAGTCTCGTGCCCTTGCTGAAAAAAATTGAATTCGTTCTTCAATCTCCTTGAGTTTCAATTCTTCCTGTTTGATTCGACTCACAACTTCACTAACTTACTTCTTCGTCATAACATTCCGCACCCTCTCTTAGAAAATAAAAATAGCCATTTCCGCAAGTGGAAAAGGCTACAAGTTTGAAGGTTTTGTAAGGTTTATAAGTTTACGTTTATAGTTTACAGTCAATTACCTGTTACTGTAAACCCCAGATTTTATTTTTTGCATAACGATGATGCACCTAATAACAATCTGCAAAAAATCATTAAAATAAGTCCCCCCCTTAACGCGCTTCACAAAAAAAGCACCTGAATACACAAAAACTGTGTTCAAGTGCTTTATTATATATAATCTAAGTTTTGTAAGTTTGAAGGGAAATGACTCTTTTTGATACATTTAAATTTTTTACACAATCCTTGCTCGCCGTCAGACATAATGCCTAGCGTCCTATTGTGTGACTCAACAAGCGAGTCAATACATTAAATTGGAATTCCCATGCTAATCATTTTCTTTTGTTGGGAATTTAATACCGAATTATCTAAGAAGACATTATTTTGTTTTAGATACTCACATGAGATTTTCCTTAAATTATTTTTTTTATCTATTTTCAAGACATTAAATAAATAGATACTTTTTTGCTCGCCATCATAGCATGCTTCGATGAAACGCTCCGAATTATTACCCATATTCAAAAGCAAATCAAAAACAACCTTAAAATTATTCATGTTAGATTTTGAATTTAACTCAGTGGTAATATCCATTAAATGTGTAAGTGGCGTTTCAAATGATGTGGAAAGTACGAGATATTCATAGTCATCACAACCCAACTGTAATAATTCGTAACCTTTCATCATTATCCCCTCCTTACCGGGTAATCAAATTATTATAACACAGTTTATTTTCAAAATATACGCTATACAGTATAGTATAGGTCAATAATGGAAAATGCGTCTTTTATGAGTCCTTTTGCTTCCCCTAAATTTTCAATTATTCTGGTATCGTCATAATGTATATTTTGATCTGCCCAATGAAATAATTTATGGCGTTGGTTTTGGTAAAAATTATAAGCATCTTCAAGATTTCCTACCTTATGCGTGTTATTTATTTGATTAGAATAATCCTCATCTAATCTATATCTTCCCCTAGTAGGGTCACGTTTAAACATATTGAAGCTACTGTTGGGGCCTAAAGGAATATTATAAGAATACAATGCAATTTTTAAGTGACCTTCAACTGCCCTAAGTGCTGGAAATAAAAGGTGTGAATATTCAAACATATCCCCATGCAGCTGTAAATTATATATCCCTTGATGGAGAATCTTTTTAAACTTATTACCATGTTTATCATATGACAATGGGAAATAGTACTCATATTGTGCTTCAACATCTGACTTTTTTACATCAACTTTATAGTTATCATTAAAGGTCTTTGGTAATTCATCTAAATCAATAAGTTCAGTTATACATACGACTGCCTCGTTATATAATAAAAGTGGTCTACCTTGTATCATTACGGTCTTAGTTTGATAACGATGAATGACCAAGTTTTCATCATATATTCCAGTAAAGCGAAAGCTACCATCTGTATGATTACAATAATCTCTGGTATACTCACTTATCTTTAGTAATTCAATAACAGCTAAAAAATCATCCTCTTCAATGTTTTTCACAACAAACCACTGGTTATTAGAAGTTCCCATTGAACATTCCGGGTCTTCTTTAATAAAATTAGCTAATTCTTCTTTAAATTCATTAGATTTACCACTTGATAAATCAATAGAAGTACCTCCTTTACTTAGAAATTGAAAATCAATATATGTATCGCACTCTCCACTAATATATAGTCGTCTTCTCGTTCCACCAAAAGATTCGAAAGGTGCAAGGGTACAAATCAAACCTTTTACCCTCAAGAACTTATCAATAGAACAATGTATTTTATCTCTATTTAAGTTGAGATTCCTAAACAATATAATTTCCTCCTGATTTACTGACATATAATATCAATTTCTGACTGTCACCGTTTTTAACTTTTATGTTCATAGTTATTTTGAGATCCCAATTTTCCCATTCTAACTGTATTTCCAGATCCTCAATTTCGTTTATTTTATGACCGGTTTCTCTCCAGATGTTCTTTGCAAACTTTCTTAGCTTACCTTCAGTTATTTCTACCCCATTGTAAATAAAAGAAAACTTATTCTTCAGGTTATCGTTCTCTGCCATAATTGAATAAAAAAGTTCTAATTCCTTGGTCTTTTGAGAAATACCCATACTAGATACTACTGAATTGTTATTTATATATTTTTGAATAGCACTTTTAGCCAATACATCCGCTTCTTCATTGTAACGAACACCAGTATGTGCTGCCACTTTCACAAATTCAATTTTGATACCTTGTCTATACTTTTTTATAAATTCAATATATCCCTTAGTACCTTTCTTATTTGCCCTCCAATCCCCACTAGCCCATTTAGCAATACCTTCATAATCATGGTAAATTGTAATATTCTTATGATTATTATTACTAGCCCATTCAATAGCTTTCATAGCACCTGTTAACTCACCCGCTACATTCCATAACTCGATTAAATCAACATCATTTCCTACATCGGAAAATTTTTCGATTTTATCTCCGTCAATCATTATACAGCCATAAGAGTATAGGGAATTTTCTTTTGAATAACTTCCATCGACATATGCCCTTAATGTTTTAGTTACATTTACGTCGGCATCTTCTTTTACCGATACCGATTCACCGGCACTAGTTGAAAACCCTAAATATTCGTTAGCTTCCTCAAGCGTTGAAAACCCCTTATATTCAGCATTACTATGTCCTTCAACCTGCTTTTTGCATTCGGTCCAACTATTATAAATGCCTGCTTTCTTCCCGTTTCTCACTGCATAGTATTTTGCAATAATAGATCACCACCATATTTGGACTAAACATATTATATAAGAGAAACTGAATTATATTTGTCAAATATTGTCGAACATTTATTTAAATTTAGCAATTATGTACATAATTAAAAAAAAGTGAACTTACCTTTTCGGAAGTTTATTAGTTTACAATCTATCGATTATGGCGTAAAGACTAGTTTAGTCATAATTCATCCCCTCAACACTACTTTAGTACTATCAATCTATGATAGACTGGATATATGTGGATATGTAATCGAACTGCCTATATTTCCATACATAAACAAAAAAACTGTAATTGACTAATTGAATTCAAGATAGTTTAGGTGCCGCAGTTTCAAACTCAAAGTTGGCTGTAATCCAAAAGTCTGTAGAGAACAAAATAATTAATGTCGTCATAGCGCTTCAAGATTAACCAAAATACTGAGTACTTGAACTGGAGCTAAGTAAACATGACTACTACGAGTGAACTTAAACAACAGGCAAATAATTTTCGTAAATCGGGCAATTTAATAGATGCGCTTCATATCTATAGAACCTTATGGGGAGAAAGCTCTGACAAATTTGATGGCGCGGGTTTTCTACACTGTCTTAGAAAATTAAAGTTATTTGATGAAGCTTTACCTCTAGCGGATGAACTTTTATTAAAATATAAAGATTTCAATTGGTGTAAAATTGAAATCATTTGGACATATATAGAGGGCAAACTAGAGCAGTTCGGAGAAAAAGAGCCTTTAGATAACGTGTTACAAGTGGCTACTAAAATTTTAAGCTTACAACCTGAGGATATTGCTTTAAGGAAAGTGGTTTTTTCTACATTGAAATTCGCAAAAAAAACAAACAAATGGGATATTATTAATGAATGGGTATCTAAAGTTGACCCCTCATTATTAAGTAAAAATCCAATACTAGAGAATAAGCGAGAAGGTTGGAGCTATTATACACTTTGGTATAACTATAAAATTAATGCACTAATCAAATTAAGTCAGTATTCTCAAGCTATAGAATTAATAAATTTACTTTTACCGGAAATTCCACGTGGGCAACAAAAATTCTTCATTAGACTTGAAGCACTAACCTACTATCTTATTGGAGAATATGATAAAGCAGAAATAATCTATAGCAATTTGTGTAAGCATCCCAAAACCGATTGGTGGCTATTACATGAATATGCAAAAGTACTTAAAAATACAGGTAATTCAACTAATGCATTGTTATTAATGTATCAAGCTGCTGCAAGTAACCCTAGAATTGAATCTATGGTGACACTTTTTCTAGACATAAGTACCCTTTCCAAAGAAAACAACAACCTTGAAAATTCCAGAAATCATTTATATTTAACTCTCTATGTTAGAGAAAAACAGGAATGGAAAATCACAGAAGAATTACTTTCTCAGATAAATGACCTCAATAAGGAAATAGGTAATGATAGTAAGCCCAAGAGCCTATTCGAGGCTTTAAAATTATGTAGAGAGGTATGGAATTCTACTTCTAGTAGCAATTCAATTGTAAATAATACTATTCCTACTAATCCTAAAAAAATAGATCTTATTGGTAATGTACGGATTGGCAAAAATGAAAAACCTTTTTGTTTTATATATTTACCGAACAGCGAAGCTATTTTTTGTTATAAATCAGAATTACCTTCCAGTATAAAGGAGAATGATACTGTAGTATTTGATAGTATACGCTCGTTTGATAAAAAGAAAAATACTCAGTCATGGAAGGCGATAAATGTTCGATTGCAGAAAATATAAACTAAAAGTAACACCCGTTTGTTAGACGGATGTTGCTTTAAAAAGAAATGTAACAAGATTTATATAACCAAACAGTCCAGCTAATTATTTGGACAATTTTTTCAAATATTTTCATATTATAAGAGGAAGCAACACTATATACCTTTCCATTGTAATACAATTCGAAAAGGTATAGTCATCTCAAACTTTTCCTTTACCATCACTTGTGGTAAGGTTCCCCCCGATTTATCTTCACTGCACGATAAATCTGCTCCACCAGCACCAGCCGCATAAGCTGATGCGGCAGGGTCATGCGCCCGAAGCTCAAGCGCTGCTTCGCGCGGCGCAACACCTCATCGGAGAGCCCGTGGCTTCCTCCAATGACAAACACGACATGGCTCGTCCCATACGTGCCGAGCTTGTCGATCTCCAATGCCAGCTCCTCGGAACTCCAGAGCTGGCCATCCAACGCGAGCGCGACAACATGTGCCTCGCTCTTCACATGCGCGAGGATGCGTTCGCCCTCGCGCTCTTTTACCGCCCGAACCTCAGCTTCGCTCAGGGTATCGGGCGCCTTTTCGTCTGCGACCTCGATCATCTGAAACTTGATGTACGGGGCGAGCCGCTTGGCATATTCCTGTATGCCCAGCGTGAGATATTTTTCCTTCAATTTGCCTACGCCAATAATCTGAATAAACATAATGAACACTCCTTCTATATCGTCTTGCGACATCATCTATAAGTAAGATGCTTCATAGCATCGTTCGTTCCAACTGTATTATACCTATACTACACATTTCTCCAAATTCTAACGAATCCCACACACCTTATTCAGCCCCATTTCGGCTACTTTAAAATCTAACGAATCTGAAACACGCTATTCCGCACCCACCGAGCACTCCCCACCACTTTCGAGGCCATTTCAGCAATATAACGTGTCTACGATCTAAGCTTGACCCACAACGAAGGGAATAATTTACAGTAAATAAAGATAGTTATCCAAGATGGTACGGAAGGCCTGAAGGCCCCTCCAAAGAACCTTCGCTCCTGGATCGCCATCACTTTTGCGTCCCAAAAAAGCCACCGAGTTTGGCGAGTGCGATCACACTTTCTCGCAGGGTAGGTGGTTTGGACGGGAGTGTTTTCGTTTTGTTGGCCACACGGTAAAGAACCTTCCATTCCTCGTCACCCATGAACGAAGTACATGGAGCGTCAGGCTTTTGCCGAACGAGATAGGTCATCTGTTGGAGTTGTACAGCGATTATGGAATAGAACAGGATGAGTTTACGCAATCGTTCACCGTCACGCTCCTGTAATTTTTCGATCTCGCAACCACTTTTTAAAATGTAATGGAACCGCTCAATTTTCCAACGTTGGACGTACCATGCCACTTTTTCACGAGCATCGTCTACCGTAGCCACGGTAAGATTCGTGAGCAGAAACCATTCAATCGGTGTTTCGCCTTCCAGCGGTGTGGTTTCCAACGCATGAATCAGGGTGCAGGGAAGAGGCGAATACGCAGCCCCTTTTTGTTTCAGGTGTGCCGGTACATGTACCGTATCCGTCAGAAAACGAATCTCCAGCGTCGTATCCCGAGCGGCTTCACTACTTCGCGTATCTCGCGGGAGGGAAACGGTAATCTGCCCGGAGGAAGGCTGTTTACGCACTTCGTCCTGCATGAAAAGTCCTTCTGCTTCGGTGATCCGATTTTGCATGGATCTTACGACATAGGACTGTTCATCAACATGCAAGTGGTATAAAAATTCAAAGAAATCGGCTTCCCGGTCCCCTATGTGAATGAGCTTCATATCTGCTGGGAGGCCGAGCACACTGGCTTTTGCGGCCTCAGTCCACTTGTAGCTTTCCTTCTGTTCGTAAGGGCGGCTGACCTTCCGTTCCGCTTTGAGCGCCAGATCCCGTGCCCAAATTTTTTGATGTAAGAGGCCAAGCGGGAGGCCGGACGGGGTAAGCACCAATGCGGAATGCGCAAGCAAGCCTTTGGTTTGCTTGCGATTGTAGGCGCCAAGTCCTGGCGTTTTTTCTCGATTACCGTATTTAATTTCAGTGGTATCCTGGACGCACAAAAACACGGACTCTTCCGTTTGTTTCATCTGACGTAGCGTCTCTGTCCGATACGATTCCAGCACGTTTTCCTCGGTCAACTGCGGATTCTGTAATAAACGGTAGATGGCTTTCGCTTCCGCTGCATTCTTACTGGCTTCAGCAATGGATGCCTCTGGATGACTAAACAACGTCTGCATCGTTCGGATGAACCGATTTAACGTTCTTCCACATCGGATGCGCATATTTCGAAAGAATTGAAAATTTGGTTGGAGTAAAGAGGAAGTTAATCGTGTTGTGGACATGCCTAATCGCCTACCCTTAGTTTCGTTTCCTCTCATCATACCGTCTTCATTTCGGTTTGAACACTTTTAGCTATATTCCATTTTTCTGGAAAGTATTGTGGGTCAAGCTTAGGTCTACGATTCGTTAGATTTCAACCAGGCGGTATTTGCCACGAATAAGATCCGTCAGGTTCTTTAGAGTTACTCCGCTCCGTCCCGCCCCGCCACAACCCATGTCCCTACCCACATCGCTGTTACCCAACGTCACTTTCCCAATGCCCCAGCGACTTCGATCTCTATTACCTACACACCCCGGTTGCTACAACCTGAGCTCCCTCCCAACTCGGAACTCGGCACCTACCTACCTTAATCTTCTCTTATTCTCGCCTACTCCCACGTTAACCCCTAAGACCCCCGCCCAGCTCCACGCTGCCTAACAACCACCACCAATTCCCCACACAAAGACAAAAAGAGCGCTCATCACGCTCTCCTTGGCTTCTTGCTGTGATGTTCATACCGGATGGAAAGTCAGCCCGAAGCGCCACCTTAAGTCACGCCTCCGGCCATCTAAGTCCTACAGTACGCTAAACGACGAGGAATTCCGCGTGCTGTTCGCACTCGGCGCATTTCGCAGGCGGGTCCCAGTCGGCAAATTCCGTCTCCTTCAGATCAACGATATCTGGAGCGTCCTCATACTCATCGACAAACATGTCGATGGCAATGTCCACGTGTTCTTTGCATACAACGTACATCCGTTAAGCATCCTTTCTGTAACCAGCTATGTTCCCGATTCACAACCGCGTATCCCATTACAGGATAGCCACTTCTCAGTTCTATCACACCTGCCGCCGAAAAGAAACCCCTACACGCCTAATGACAGCAAAAACATCCTTCCCACTTAACAGGATAAGGATGTTCGCCCTTTACTTATACCGTTTCCAAAAGTCCATCGTTATACTTAAGGCCAAGAAATTTCGCCTTTAATTACCTGAGCGCTCGTCTCCAGATCGCCTGTATTCGTAAAGTCCGGATATGCTTTTTCCATAGCTGCAATCAGTTCTTTAGAATCTTTGGCTGTCTCTGCCTCTGCTTCAAACTTAGCAATATAATCACGGGTGAACGTAACACTGGATATATCCCCGGCACTGGTACC
The DNA here is from genome assembly GCF_000316035.1 of Paenibacillus sp. PAMC 26794. GTDB lineage: Bacteria > Bacillota > Bacilli > Paenibacillales > Paenibacillaceae > Paenibacillus. The sequence goes on along the minus strand of NZ_ANHX01000076.1, from coordinate 68,124 downwards.
CAGATAATGACCTGGAATCACTCGCTCTGGATTCAATGCAATAATTTGGTCCAGCAGTTGGCGCCAGTAGTCACGGCTCTCTGGCGTTTGGTTATCTGCAATCCATACGTGCGAATTTTCGTAGACAGGAACGCCACCAAGAACAGTTTTAATGGAAGGAATCCACAGGAATGTATGGGACGGATCGGAACCATCTAGACCCATAATCTCTACGGCTTCTCCATCTACAGTCAATTGAGCACCCTCAAGGACGTCCGGAACAATCTGTGCAGTTGGTGCATTTTCTTTCAGAATCGGATTCCAATAGTCATTCTTCACTTGAATTGTTTCCTTGATTCCTTCCACCGTTGCTGGAGTCGCAACGATTTTCGCATCAGGGAACGCCTCACGAATTACCGATAGACCGAAGTAATAGTCCGGGTCCTTGTGACTGATATATACGGTGGTCAGTTTTTTACCCGTATCTTTAATCATTTTGACCAATTGCTCGGCATCATTCTTTTGGAACTGCGCATCAACGAGCACGATTTCAGTTGGACCTTCAATCAGGTTTGATGAAACGCCAAAAATGCTGTTTTCCCCAGGATTATAGGTGGTCACTTTCAGCTCCACCGCTGGTGTGTTTGTTTCCTCGCTCTTTGTATTTCCAGCACTAGCAGCATTGGATGAAGAGTCTTCGGCATTTTCAGTTTTACTTGCTGTACCCGCACAAGCACTCAGAATTAACATGAAACATAGAACGAGCATAACGCCCATTGATGATTTTTTAGTAAACATTTAATTGATCTCCCTCTCTATATGTCGCCGCCGTTCATCCATAACAATGTATCTAGCAGCTAATTTGTTGATTTATTAAACCGCCCTATAGTCTGGTTGTACAATTGCTTCGACTAACATTTATTTTAATATCATAATCCCCCTTCAAAGCATTATATGTAACTACTTTAGTTACAACTTATACGATGTAATTATTATAGTTACAACTAACTGCGTGTGTCAAGTTATTTATTCAAAAAAATCTATTTCTAATAACTTCCCCGCTACTCACAGACTTTATAAAAACAACAAAAAAAACCAACCAGAATTTTCTGATTGGCTCCCATTTAAATTCATATAACAATGGAGTATAATTCATTCCAAAGATTTTCTCTTCAAATCCATTACTAATTTCACTTCAATCCCGATTGCGCCTTCGTCAACAGCTTCCCACCTTGAAAAGCTATAACCGCATTGGCACCATTGCCAGCTGTACCTTTATAGTTGTAAACCACCATATTCTCCGCTTCACTCAGTGCTTCACCTTCGCCGCCGAGGATCTCGATGACATCTCCCACCGACATGCCAACCTCAAGCTTCTCATACTGGGCAAAGGTAATCAGTACCCCATCGCCTTTCCCGGCCGATCCGTTGTTTCCCGATGCTACAGGCGTCTGACCACCAGCCTCACCCACCGCAATCACATTTGTACTCAGCTCATTCAACTTGGTCTCAAGTGCTGCGATCTTTTGCTCCTGCTCAACGCTCTTGGCTCCCTGCTCCACCAGTTTCTTCTCAAGCCCTGCAATCTTCTCTTGCAGAGCACTTGTATCTACAGATGCTCCTGTCGTAGCTACCTCCGATCCACAGGCCGACAGCACAAACAGCGACAGCGCCAAGCTCGTTCCCCCAAGCATCTTTTTCTTCAAATGTTTCATTAGAAATACCCCTTCCATTCTGAAATAAAATCAGATCGACATACAGATGTTATTGCATCAGCGACCGTCTCCAACATATTGACAACAGTTTACCACAGCCCTAGTCTTATGTATCTGCTCCTTTGGCTCCGGGTCTAACTGATCATGAGAATATAAAAATGGTTGATCTACTCATTTACTGTCGAATGAGCACGTCCACCCATTATAACTAAAAAAGAGTGGTCAGTTGATCTGATCACTCTTCTAGCATTCCCTATTTCAATCCGTGCAACAGTATGGGCTCGTTAGGCTCCCCTTACTCTGGTTTATCCGTCAGCTTCACCGATACTTTCTCCGCTTTCCCATCCCGGTAGAAGGTCACTTCAATCGTGTCCCCAATCTTCTTCTCATCGTACAGATACTTCCGCAGATCCAGCGTGGAGGTAATTTTTTGCCCGTCAAACTCTGTAATAACATCATTCAGCTTCATACCTGCTTCGGATGCCGGCCCCGATGCTTCCAGCACAACCACGCCACTATCCACGTGAGATGGCAGCTTCAGATCCTTGCGCTGCTCGTCATCCAATGGTGCATAAGGGTTGCTCAGATCAACCGTGTACACGCCCAGGTATGGACGAGATACTTTGCCGTTCAGTAGCAGGGAATCTACTGTTTTCATCACTTCGTTCATCGGAATCGCGAAGCCAAGACCTTCAACGCCCGTATCCGAGATCTTCATCGTATTAATGCCGACCACTTTGCCGTTCAAGTCCACCAAAGCACCGCCGCTATTACCTTCATTAATCGCCGCATCCGTCTGGATCACGTTTTGCTCCCAGTCGTACACTCCGTCCTGATTAATCGATACAGGCAAAATACGATCCGTGTAACTGACTATACCGGATGTCAGCGTACCGCCCAGACCAAGTGGGTTCCCGATTGCCAACACCGTTTGACCGCGTTGAAGTTTGCTGGAATCACCAATCTCCGCCACTGCACCTAGCCCTTTATCTTCTGCAGATAGTACCGCAATGTCACTTACCCGGTCTTTACCGACCAGCTTCGCTTTGTGTGTCTTCCCATCTACGGTCACAATCTCCAGATCACTCGCACCCTCCACGACGTGGTGGTTGGTCATGATGTAGGCCTTGCCATCTTCCTTCTTGAAAATGACCCCTGAGCCCAGCGCGGAATCTTCCATCGATAGACTGCTACCCGTTTTATGGTTCACAATGCTCACCACGGAAGGACGAACGTGTGCTGCTGCCTGGATAATCCGGTCGTATGGATCAGCTGCCTGCGCTGTCTGTGCACCGCCTCCACCACCATTACCTGTAGCATTAGCCAGCGGTAACGAAGCGGGCTGTGTGATGAAGCTAAACAGCATGACGGTCACGATGGAGCTGATCACCGAGCTAATCACAGCTACCTTCACTGTGGAACTGATTCCCGTACGCGATCTGCGCGGATTGCTCCAGCGGTCACGTCCACGTGCTCTGCCTCCAGGGCGGATAATCTGAAGTTTGCCTTTCTGTTCAGGTTCGGCGCGTCTTGATACTTTGGTTGAATAAAAATCGTCTCCAAACAATCCCATCGTGATCCTCTCCCCTTCGTTGTCACGCATCAAGACCCTGACTGCCGCCTAAGTTGTCGCATGGTTCAACGATGGTGTTCTTACGTTACCCCACTCCAGCCACAGCCGAGCTTCCGATCGCTGTTACTCACAAATTTTTTTTATTTCTTTTTCCTAGGTAAAATTTGTTCATAGCATATGCTTCCGAAGTAGCTTTCTTTCAGAAAGCTTTCAGGCGATCGCTTCGCTTCTCCAGCCTCGTTCTGTGTCTTTCGTTACGTGCGTACCGTAAATAACCTCTCGTTTCCCATGCTTTTTTGCATTTTTATAAAATGGTCTTGCATATCGCCGCATCCCGGGTTCAAATCAAGATACAGCGTCTATGTACAACAGAACGGACACGCCATTCTGTCAGTGACTCTATCAATCATGCTCTCGCATTCTATGACATGCCATTTCACACGCAAAACAGCCAAAATCACAATGCTCCTCATATACTAAACACGTCAAATCACAAAAAGTTGCATATTTACGAAAATTAAAGCAAATTTCCGCTATAACGCGTTTAACAATAAAGGTCCATAGTATCTATCACCACAAAATCCGGTCCGCTAAGCGCCATTTTGGCAAATTTGAAGAACTTTTTCACCCCTGCATAGTCACAGGTTCAGCATACACGTCTCATCACACAAATGTTAGCGGCAAAAAGAGGAATGTTTTCCACCCAGCCTGACTACAATAATAGTAAAAGACAATTCGAAGCTTCATAGAGGAGGATATATATGGATCGCACACGTACACTCACAGCTATGGATGAAGTTCATATGGCGGCCAAGCTGGCCGATCTCAAAGATGAACACTATCGTAATACCCTTGCACTCAGCACCATCATTGAACTGCTTATTGATAAAGGCATCCTGACCCGCGAGGAAGTCGAGCGCAAAGCCGCCGAACTGGACAGCTTTATGGCTCACCCACCCTATCCCATGGCGTAGGACGGTCGTAATACGTATCACAGAGCTTGAACTCATGATCCTGATAAAAGCAACCACGGCTCTCCATCGCGTCGCGCACGGTCATTTTCGCCAAGTCCATCATATTATGATCTCGGCTAAGATGTGCCAGATACGTGCGCTTGATGCGTCCGTTCATCAGTTCACTAAGCGCTGCCCCTGCCGCTTCGTTCGACAAATGCCCAATGTCGCTCAAAATCCGGCGCTTGGTGTTCCACGGATAACGCCCCATACGCAGCAATTCGACATCATGATTCGCCTCCAGCACCAGCACGTCAGAATCGGAGATCGCATCGCGAACCTTGTCGCTCATGTACCCGAGATCTGTTGCAACAGACAGCTTCTCCGTACCATCATCGAATGTGTACCCTACCGGCTCAGCCGCATCATGCGAGATCCCGAAGGATTCCACGCGCAGTGACCCAAAATCATGCTTTTCACCCGTCTCAAATACCCTCCGGTTTTCCTCTGGAATCGCCCCAACCGACTTCTCCAGTGCCGCCCACGTATTCAGATTCGCGTAGATTGGTAAATTATATTTCCGAGACATCGCGCCTAGTCCTTTAATGTGATCGGAATGTTCATGTGTAACCAGAATCCCGTCCAGTTCTGCCCCAGAAATCTCCCTTTCCTGAAACAGTGCATCCAATCGCTTCGCACTAAGACCCGCGTCAATCATGAGAGAGGTGCCCCCATGCTGTATGACTGTGGCATTACCTGTCGAACCGCTGGATAACACGGTAAAATATATCCCCATAACGCATTACTCCCCTGGTTTGTCTGTCTTGGGACTGAATACATCCCCACTGATGCCCTGCACGTACAACACTTCGCCACTTTCTAGCACGAACCGCCATGCCGGCATCGCTACCTGTATATCTGAATTGAACAACTGGCCGTAATAGCCCAGCTGAATATCTTTGACAATTGCATCATTTGGCAAAAAGTTCTCGATCAGCGTTCCCAGCGCCTTCGACGCCGGAAGCACCTGCTGATCGCTCTCCTCTGCGGTCGTAATCCGCACTGGAGTTTGACGGTAACCCGTTATTTTCTGGTCGCTGTAGAATAGCTCCAGACTCACATTGAAGAGCGGCCATTTGCCATCCACGAGTGGGTGAAGCACAAAAGCCCCATCCTCGGCCATCAGCTGATCCAGCCGGTATGTCCCGATCTGTGGAATCTCACGCTGCAATGCATCTTCCAATTCACTCTGCGAGAAGATCAACTTGCTATCTACAGGCTGTTCCAGCTCCATATCTACGCCAGCCTTGTCCTCTTCAATGAACTCATACGACAACTTCGGCAGCTTTGGCGTTTCATTCGGAATCGGAGCCAGCACCTGAATGCCCTTCTCTTCCATCGCCTGCTGTGTATTATCTGCCAGTGAGGTGAAGTCCAGATTGGCTCCGGCCGTCTCTCGCGCATCCATCCAGATCTGGTATCCCAGCACCAGATTGAGCAGCAGAAAGGCATAGATCAACACATTTTTCGCCCGTCCCCAATCCAAAACTTTCACCTCTCTCACTTAACTGTCTAAAATACTTTCAAACACTCTTGGAAAATTGATCTCTATCCACGTTAGCCTGCTCGCTAACGAACTCCACACGTCTTATTTGCTCCATTTTCCGCAAGTTTGTAATCTAACGAATCTGAGAGAAGTTATTTCAATCATTTATAGGCTTTCTATCGATTTTTACCCGTTTTCTGCCGGAATAACGTCGCTGAGGTTCGTTAGATTTTGCACTCTAGGCTAATTCGGCATTTAAGGCATGTCAGATTCGTTAGCCGTTAGCCCGCTGCTCATGGGAACCTATCATCCCACTTGGGCAGTTACATCTATAGACCGGAAGGTTATTCTGCACGCGTAGTGATAAAGTACAGCTACTCTTTGGTTCAAAGACTATAACCTATCAAGATACGGTAGTTTCCTCACCATTGCCAAAGCGGATCACCCATACCGGGATCAGCTTCAGTCCGTCCTCAATCGAAGAAGGACGATATGCCGGGTACACGTCCACGACCTGGCGATTCTCACCTGCGACCTTTTTAATAAGAGCCTTCAGCTTTTCTCCGCCAGGCAACTTTACCGATTTCTTCGTCTCTGCACCTTCGTTCAGGTATTCCAGTGATCGTTCATAACTGGATACCGTCTCCTGCTGCATCTCCATGCTAATCGTGCCGAAGCGGAATTGCATGGAATCCATAATCGGATAGCTGCCGTAGTACTGCTGGAATTCAAGCTTTGTCTTGCTGTCGGCGGTCTCCAGCATCATGCGCGACCTGCCTTTCCAGCCACCATGCTGATTCACAAAATCAACTGCAGACAACGCATCCTTGGCAGGATCAATCTGTCCCGCAGGCGGTGCCGCCGGATCGGTGTAACTGATCCAGCGCTGTTCCTGTTTTACCTGCAGACTACGTTTACTATCCGTGTAAATCTCCGACCCATCTTTTTCCCGTATGTTCCGGGTCATGCTTGGATCGAAGAACAGACTGCGCTGCATCTGCTCCACAGTGAACTGTCCTGTTGGCACATCCGCCTCAATCGTCTCCAGAGCTTCCGCCGGGATATAATACCCACCATCCATCAAGGTATATGGCGTCCAGTTCGTACCAAAGTCAACATGCTGCTGCACGTCTTGTACTGTCAGGTCCGCCTGCGTTGCTTCGTATACCACGTCTCCCTTGGCGCTGAAGAACAGCGCGTGGGCCTTCGTTTCATTTTTGGACGTATAGATCGAGATTCGGTTAATCGTCTCCCCTTGGAATAAGGAATCCGTCCCGAGCCTCATCACCCGCTGTAACAATGCTACGGGAATACCCTCTTTGAACGATAGCTCAAACCCAGGATTCTCCTTACGAACCTGATCCCAGTTCACCGATTGCACACTGCGGCGCTGAAAATCAGCGAACGCCCGCCCCTGTAACCGTGAATAGATCAACTGATAGAACGTATTGCCAGGGTAAAACACCGTATGTTTATCCTCGCCCAAATGAATAATCATCTGATCGGGGAAGATCAATTCTTCAATATTGCGTTCCTGACCCATATTTTCCGTCTTCACATAGTTCGTCTCTGACGTCACGATGGAATCCCCGCCTCCGGGCAAACGGTAGATCAGGAAATAACTCTGTACCAGACTGGCAACGACGAGAGTAGCAAGCACCAAGGATTTAATCCGTTCCTTCACGGTGCTCACCCCCTTTCTCACGCATCGGCAGTGTGAACGTTACTGTCGTGCCCACATCTACCTCAGACTCCAGAGAGATGCTGCCATCATGTGCCTTCACAATTTCCCGGGCAATGGACAGTCCTAGCCCTGTGCCTCCCATACTGCGGGAACGAGCCTTGTCAACCCGATAAAACCGCTCAAAAATGCGATCCAGATCGCGCTGTGGGATACCCATTCCGGTATCCGATACCGAGATGGCAAGTGCATGTTCATCACTGCGTCTAGCCGCAATCGTAATGGTGCCGCCTTCCAATGTATATTTCAGCGCATTGGACACGACATTATCCAGGACCTGATCAATCTGGTCACGATCCAGTGGAACAGCCGGAATATCATTCTCTACAGACAGCACAGGCTGAATATCCTTCTGATGCATCTGGAACGAGAATCGATCCGTCACTTCCTCCAGCATTTCCAGAATGTCGGTTGGCTGTTTACGTAGCATGGCCTCTTTGGAATCAAGCCGCGATAAATGCAGCAGATCCGTAACCAGTCGTATCATTCGCTCCGTCTCGTTCTGAATAACACCCACGAAACGACCGGCAAGCTGCGGATCTTCCAGTGCACCGTCATCCAGTGCTTCCGCGTAACTCTTGATCGTGGTCAGTGGTGTACGCAGTTCATGGGATACATTGGCTACGAATTCACGCCGGGATGCCTCAAGCTCTTCCTGCTCCGTAACATCCTGAAGTACGGCAATCGTTCCCGTGATCCCCCGTTCACGTCGATGAACTGGTGTGAACGTCATCCGAATGACCACAGGTTCTTCTTGTCCTGCGGGTGCAATCTGCAACAACGTTGAACCTGTGAAACCACTCGCGAGAGCTTCCGCATCCTCCGGATCAATACCGAGTAATATAGCGAAGTGTCTTCCTTCAATATCTGCAGGATGCATACCCAGAATGCTGCTGGCACGACGGTTTACGAGAATGACTTTACCGTACTCATCCGTAGCCACCACACCATCACTCATATTCGTCAGAATGGAAGTCAACTTCTCCTTCTCCTCTTCATTCAGTGAAAGTGCGTCCCGAAGCCTACTGGTCATATAGTTAAAAGCCCGACTGAGCTGACCAATCTCATCCGTGCCAAATACAGGTGTCTGCTGATCGAAGTTACCTTCTGCGACCGCTGTCGCTCTCCGAGTCACTTCCTTAATCGGCTGCGTTATCGTATGGGACAAGATCACGCCAAGTACCGCCGTTAGCACCAAGGCAATCAAAATGCCGGAGATAAAGATTTTGTTGATTCCCTCCATCGTGGAATACAGCTCGTTCATGGATGCCGCGATGTAGACCGCACCAATGATCTTGCCGCCGGACAGCACCGGCTTGGCGACGACCTTTTTGCGAACATTATCCTCGTCCACGATATATTCCTCATTGTCCCGAATGCCTTGCAGCGCACGGCTGACAACGGTTTGGGTATTTTTGCGCCCGACATAATCCGAATGTGAACTTAGCGAGGTCGTCAGTACTTTGCCGCTAGCATCCAACACCTGAATCTCGGCACCGTTAATGTTGAACAGGTTGTTTACCAGCACACGCAGATTTTCCGTTTTGTCCTCGCCCGCCTCTGCTTCTCCACCCGCCATCGTCTCCCCCACGAGAACCGACAGCATCTCCGCACGAGCTTGTAGATCTTCCGTAAAGTTGCTCGTAAGCGAGTTCTTCATCGCGCTCACAAAATAAACGCCGATTAATTGCATCGCAATCAGAATCAGCAGTACATAGATAATGATCAATTTCGCCTGAATCGTTCGGAAGAACGAGAATCGCGCGAATCGGCCCATTATATCCCCACGCTTTTGGCACTGCGCACGAGATAACCGAGCCCGCGGCGTGTCAGAATCGTTTCCGGTTTGCTCGGATTCTCCTCAATCTTCTCACGCAGACGACGAATCGTAACATCCACGGTACGTACATCGCCGAAATATTCATATCCCCACACCGCTTGCAGCAGATGTTCCCGTGTCATAACCTTGCCGGAATGCTTCGCCATATAATAGAGAAGTTCGTACTCACGGTGAGTCAGATCGAGAGGTTCCCCGCCTTTATAAGCTGTATACATGTCCATATCAAAAGCCAAATCAAACAGACGCATGACCTGCTTCTCTTCGTCTTCGTGCGCTTCTGCCGTAATCGCAAGCTTTTGCCTTCTGCGCATCTGTGCCTTCACCCGTGCAAGCAGCTCACGCGTACTGAATGGCTTCGTCACGTAATCATCCGCACCCAATTCCAATCCGAGCACCTTGTCGATCTCGCCATCCTTGGCGGTAAGCATAATGATCGGCATCTCCAGATGAGCACGCACCTCACGACATACATCCATACCGTCCTTGCCCGGGAGCATCAGATCCAGCAGCATCAGATCGGGTTTCTCGGATAACGCCAGTTCAACCGCACGAATGCCATCAAATGCACAGATGACCTCGTACCCCTCTTTTTCCAAATTAAACTTCAGAATGTCCGCGATGGGCTGTTCATCGTCCACCACCAAAATCTTCCCCTGCATCGGCTAAGTTCACCCCTATATCCAGCTTAATCCGCGTTAGCGTTTATATCTCTCTTCTATGTTTAGCTTGTACCAAGCCTGCTTGATTTGTTTCTCTAGTTTGTTGTTTATACTCTCTAGTTTAACATACCTGAAGCACCGTCACATCCCGATCAGAGGCTTGAAAGGTCTTTCATCTGAAAATTTTTTACAGCAGCAAAAAACAAGGCCAGCATTATAGCCAACCTTGCTCTCCTTAAGCTCTATATTAGTTCAAATACGTTAACGGATTTTCTACCGTTCCATTCTTAATAATCTCAAAATGCAGATGTGTTCCGGTCGAACGACCTGTGTTGCCCATAACGCCGATACTCTCACCTTTTTCAACCACTTGTCCAACCTTAACGCCAATGCTGTTCAAATGACCATACAGTGTTTCGTATCCGTTACGGTGGTTAATAATGATGACATTACCATACCCGCTTTTCTGTCCTGCAAAAGTAATTACACCCTCGTCAGACGCTTTCACATCGCGGTTACCTACCAGATCGACACCTTTGTGCTGGCGACCCCAGCGTTGTCCATAGCTGCTGCTCATCGTTGCATTTGATACCGGCCAAGCAAATTCACCTGTACCCTCACCAACAACTTTCGTTCCGCTAAGGACAACTTCGGTAACGGCGACCTTGATCACTTCCTGACCAAGCCACTCTTCCTGAACCACTTCACCATTTTCTTTGGTTATACGGTACTGCATGCTTTTTAAGCCACTTTGTCCTGGGCGCACGACTTTTGTTGTACCTGCCTTCAGGTCAGCACTTTTGCGTACTTCCACTTGCGGTTTGATCTCAATCTGTTCAACTACCTGCTCAACCGATTTAACGGTTACCGCTGGTTTCGGAACGGTCAAGGTCAGTTCGTCTCCGATTTGAAGCGACGTTTCCTTAATGCCCGGATTATGCTTACGAATTTCGCTTTGTGTAATTTCATACTTTGCAGCGATCGAAGAGATTGTATCTCCTTCACGAACCACATAAGTTACAGGCGCGTCTTTACCAACGGTTAATGCTTTAACCGCCTCGGACACATCCCATATTTTATTTGGATCAGCCTTCACTACATCTGTCGCTACATCTTCCTTGATGCCTACCGACTTCAGGGTTGTGCTTGGTCCCTCGTCTTTCTTCGAGGAGTTAGCCGATACCGACTTCGTCTTAAGCGAACTTCGCACAGCCGATGCCGATATGTATTTGCTCTGCACTTGTTCCAGGATTGCATCAGCTGTTGCCTGATCCTTCACAATACCAATGACTTCACCGTCTACCTTGAGCTCCACACCTTGGGCGTAGGCTGTCAGCATGTCACCCAGTTTGTCCAGCGTCTCGTCACTGTTCACTTCAGGTTTGTACGCTCTTACCGTTTCGGTTGTAATGCCATCCGTGTTCAGCACCATCTCTGCATCCGGATATTTATGTTGATATTCCTCAGTTTTGTCTGTAAATAGTTGTTGTAATTGTGCCTCATCTGCAATGGTACCAATCTCGCTACCTTTAACCATTACTTTATAGTACGGTACGGTGTTTGCAGTAACATATTGTTTGCCTGCGAACCCGAGCGATGCTGCGATGAATACACCACATGCTGCTGTAATAATCCATTTGCGTGAGGCCAGAACGTGCTTCTTATTCACACTGAAGGTGGACATGCTCATGTTGTTTTTGTCTTCGGCCGTCCGGTGTTCCCCGGATTGTTCGTGTACCCGGTCTTTGCCCGGTTGGCGTATGCCTCTGAAACCTTTCATGATTCTCTCCTTTTCAGCACTTCTCAGTTCGCATTTCTGTCAAGACATCACCCATCGTGTCTGTCCCATGCTCGTTGATACTTGTATTGGGTGTCCGCAAAATCAGGACTTTAGCTGCGCTCGTAAAAGTGTCAAAATTTTAACCTTTTATCACACCCGTATACTTTAACACAGGTTTTACACTCATTTCAACTCTATACGTCACACCGCAAAGCCACGCCCCGCTTGGTTTCCCTGAATTATCCATAAGATACCACGGCTAATCCATCACCCATTATGCCTCAACATCCGCTGTACTATGTACTTTTGCTTGCAATTTAAGACTAGGTTCTAAGACCCAGTGAAATATGCTTTATTTTTCATAAAAATACAAATAAAATCCCTCACCAGATCAACTCTGATAAGGGATTACGTAAACAACCTGTTTGTGGTTTATCTTAAACTGGATTTCATCTCATGCCACAATAGAAATTAACTTTTATGTCCTATTCTTTGACTGCAAGAATTACAAATCGCTTCTGCTGTACTTCCCAGAATCCATTTTGCTCCATCTCCGTATAAATATCCATTAAGGGCTGACGGAACTGTTCTACTTTGAAATCAGGTACTTGCCACGGGATGGTCTTCAGATAATAGACCAGTGCGCCTATATCATAGAAACCTACATATCTTACTCCGTTTGCAGTACTTCCATCAGGTTGTCGTACTCTTCACTTGTCAGGTACTTCGAGATTACCTGTTCAATCTCACGCAGTTCCTGTTCCGTTAGGCCGCCTTCCATGGCGCCTGAGATCTGTTGCATTTCTTTCTGCGGCAGCTTGTTCATGAGCAGGCTGAAAATTTTTTCTTTTTCCTCTGCTGGCAGCTTGTCCTTCGCTCCTGTAATGTCATCCGGTGATACGACAATAGCATCATTACCTGAAGAAGCACCTCCGCTGGCCGCTCCGGTTCCATTACCTGAAGCTGTACCACTACCCTGATCTGTTCCTGAGTCATTACCCGTGCCCGTATCCGTCCCATTGCCTGCACTTGTGCCTGAATTTGATCCGCCAGTCGTATCTGTACCTGAGCCTGCACCTGCGCCCTCGCCTGAACCGCTCCCTTGGGACGCATTATTTCCTGCATCTACGCCAGATTGACCGCTCTCTGTCCCATTCCCCATAACTGAAACAGCATCTTCCGGAGCCTTCTCTTCGTCCGCTCCTGTCGGCTGATCTGTCGTGCCATTTCCCGATTTATTCCCCTCGCTGGTTTTACCGCCCAAAGCACCTTGGAACATGGCGGTTAACCCCATGGGTTGACCTTCCCACTGAATATTGAAACTCGCGAGTAGCGACTTCGCATATGACTGTACAATTAATCCGGTCGTGAGCAGTGTCAGTGAACTGACCAGCAACACGGTTAGCACGATTTTGACAAACCACACAAGCAACTTCATTCCGTTCTCTCCCTCCGATTATCCCACCCGTCTAACATGCGCATGTCGGGGTCTGTGACTCTACTGTTAACCAGTATTGACGGAAATCTCGGGATTATATCCGATAAACATACAAAAAACCTCCAGTCATCGCTATAAAAGCAACAACTGGAGGCTTAACATGCCTAAGTCGGCAGACGATTCTATTTTATAATTCAAGAAACAATCTCTCTATTTCTTCGATTACTCGTAGATTGGAAGAACTTGATTCGTTTGCTCACGGTTACGACCAACGGAGAAGATGGCAATTGGAATGCCTGTCAGTTCGGAAACACGTTTTACATAATTCTGTGTGTTCACTGGCAGGTCTTCAAGTTTCTTAGCTCCAGTGATATCTTCGCTCCAACCTGGCATCTCTTCGTATACCGCTTCACATTCTGCCAGCATTTTGAGGCTTGCCGGATAGTGTGTGATGACCTCGCCGCGGAATTTGTATCCTGTGCAGATTTTTACGGTTTCCAGACCTGACATTACGTCCAGAGAGTTCAGGGACAGACCTGTGATTCCACTGACACGACGCGCGTGGCGAACAACAACACTATCGAACCAACCTACACGACGTGGACGTCCAGTTACCGTACCGTACTCATGTCCAGTCTCACGGATTTGGTCGCCGATTGCATCATGCAATTCCGTAGGGAATGGGCCATCTCCTACACGGGTTGTGTAGGCTTTCGCTACCCCAATGACTTGCTGAATACGAGCCGGGCCTACGCCAGAACCGATACATACGCCACCTGCGGACGGATTGGATGATGTAACAAATGGATAAGTTCCTTGATCAAGGTCCAACATAACGCCTTGTGCGCCTTCAAACAATACTTTTTTGTCCTCATCAATATATTCGTTCAGAACAACGGATGTATCACGTACGTAAGGACGCAGAATTTCAGCATATCCGAGGTAATCTTGCAGAATCTCTTCCACATCAACAGGCTGGCCGCCGTAGACTTGCTCGATGACGCGGTTCTTTTCTTTGACCAGATGACGCAGTTTCAGTTCGAAATCTTCAGCATCCAGCAGGTCAACCATCCGAATACCAATACGAGCTGATTTGTCCATGTAACATGGGCCAATTCCTTTGCCCGTCGTACCGATTTTGTTCGGACCTTTGCTCTCTTCTTCGAGTGCATCCAATACCATGTGATATGGCAGGATGATATGTGCGCGCTCACTGATGGACAGGTTCTTCGTTGTGAAATCATTGTCATGAATATAGTTAATTTCTTCGATGAGTGCCTTCGGGTTGATAACCATTCCGTTACCAATCACACACGCTTTATCCGTGTAGAAAATCCCTGATGGAATCATCGTCAGTTTATATTTTTTGTTATCAATCAGAATTGTATGACCCGCATTGTTACCACCTTGATAACGAGCCACCACATCAGCGCTCTCCGCCAAATAATCCGTGATTTTACCTTTTCCTTCGTCTCCCCATTGCGTTCCCACTACAACTACCGTTGACATAGTTAACATTCCTCCGTGGGTGCCTTGCGCACCTTTGTATTGGTCTGTCCGTCCTCTATCCCGGCAGGCATGTTACGCAATAAACCGACTGAGAAGCGTGCTAACGGACAGTAAAAATGTCCTTCCGTTACATTCAAGGGAAGGTTTGCGCTGCTTTAACGCAGCAGTATTAGTGTACCAGTACCCTTTTTCAAAGTCAAATCAAATGGCGAACAATTAGATATAGTACAACCGTAATGTTCGGGATTTACCCATTATTTCGACACAAAAAACCGGAGACTTCAGTCCAAGCTTGCTTGACTGCTATCACCGGTTCAAGGATACCCCTTTGAATGTGAATCTATATCTGGTAATTATAAGACATGTTTGAGTTCAGTTGCTCTAATGGTTGATCTTCGGGACAGACGGATTTGCTTCCTGATCGAAGCTGTCAGCATCTGCCCGTTACATCGCGAAGGCGTCATTGTGTGCCCTCTCGTAATTGACGAATTTATTAAAGTTTTTCAGGAAGACCAGTTCAACCGTACCTACCGGACCGTTACGCTGTTTAGCGATAATGATCTCGATAATATTTTTCTTCTCGGTCTCCTGGTTATAGTAGTCATCCCGGTACAGGAACGCTACGATGTCAGCATCTTGCTCGATCGATCCCGATTCCCGCAAGTCACTCATCATCGGACGTTTGTCCTGACGTTGCTCTACACCCCGGCTCAGCTGGGACAAGGCAATAACCGGAACTTCCAGTTCCCGGCCAATCTGTTTCAGTGTACGTGAAATCTCGGATACCTCTTGTTGACGGTTCTCCCCTGCTTTACCACGTCCACTAATCAGTTGAAGATAGTCAATCAGGATCATGCCAAGGCCTTTCTCTTTCTTCAGACGACGGCATTTGGCACGAATATCTGCTACGGTAATTCCTGGCGTATCATCTATATAGATGTTGGCCTCCGACAAAGCTGCAATACCCATCGTCAGCTTCTGCCAGTCTTCATCACCCTTGAAGTCACCCATACGCATCACGCTGGCATCCAGGTTAGCTTCCGCACAGATCATACGTTGCACAAGCTGGGCAGCAGACATCTCCAGACTGAAGATGGCTACCGTCTCCTGTGCCCGAATGGCAACGTTCTGAGCAATATTCAGGGCGAAGGCCGTCTTACCTACGGAAGGACGGGCCGCTACAATGATCAAGTCACTGCGCTGGAATCCGGCAGTCATCTTGTCCAGATCGATGAACCCGGACGGAATACCTGTCGTTGTACCCTTATTCTGATGAAGTGTTTCTACACGATCGAATACTTCCATCAGTACGTCCTGAATGGCTATAAAACCACTACTGGAGCGACGGTTGGAGATTTCAAGAATGCGACGTTCAGCTTCTCCGAGCATCGCTGCAACATCTTCGCCGCCTGTATATCCTTCGCTCACGATCTGTGTTGCCGTACGAATCAGGCGACGCAGCATCGATTTCTCTTCGATAATCTGAGCGTAATAGTCTACGTTCGCGGCTGTAGGTACACCATGGGCTAGCTTCGCCAGATAACTAACGCCGCCGATGTCCTCCAGCTCACCTTTATCCTTCAGAAGCGAAGTCAGTGTCACGAGGTCAATCGGTTGATTTCCCTCACCAAGCTGGATCATCGCTTCAAAGATTAATTGATGGGGTTTATCATAGAAATCCTCGGTTTGCACCCGTTCCATCGCTGTAATCAGGGCTTCGCCCTGCAACAGGATTGCACCCAGCACGGCCTGTTCGGCTTCCAGGTTCTGCGGGGGAATCCGGTCGAATAACATTTCTCCGCCCATCTTACTCTTCCGTTACCTGTACCTTCAAGGTTGCCTTCACTTCAGGGTGAATCTTGACAGTTACTTGTGTTACGCCGAGTGTACGAATAGGCTCGTCCAGCTCAATTTTGCGTTTGTCTACTTTCAGACCTTTTTTAGACAAAGCTTCTGCGATTTGTTTGCTGGTAATGGCGCCGAACAGACGACCACCTTCGCCGGACTTGGCTTTCAGTTCAGTCACTTCTGCTTCCAGCTTTTTCGCGAGTGCTTCCGCTTCTGCTTTCTCTTCCTGCTTGATTCTTTCTTCAGCCGCCTTCTGGTTGTCCAGTGTCTTCATGTTGCCGTCCGTTGCCAGACGTGCAATTCCTCGTGGCAGCAGGAAGTTCTGTGCGTAACCCTCAGATACTTCTTTCACTTGCCCTTTCTTGCCTTGACCCTTCATATCTTTTATAAAAATGACTTTCATTCGAACAGCCCCTCTTCCTTTTCGATTTCAGCCAGTACGTTCGTCAGCCGTTTTTCTGCCTCTCCAAGCGTTCCTTCAAGCTGTACAGCAGCATTCGTCAAATGCCCGCCACCGCCCAGTCGTTCCATGACAACCTGAACATTCATGCGCCCCAGCGATCTCGCGCTGATGCCAATCAATCCATCCGGACGCTCGCTTATAACAAATGAAGCAGCTACGTCAGTCATGTTCAGCAATGTGTCCGCCACCTGGGCAATCATCATCTGTGAAATCTTGCTGCCAGGGTCTGTGACCGCCAGCGCAATGTTTCCATATACCATTTTAGCATGCTTTATGATTTCTGCCTTAGCAATATATTCTGACAGATCCTCTTTCATCAACCGCTGGACCATAATGGTGTCCGCACCGCTACGACGCAGGAAACCTGCCGCTTCGAACGTTCTGGACCCGGTGTGCAATGCAAAGTGCTTCGTATCCATCGTAATTCCGGCAAGTAGAGCCGTAGCTTCGAGCGGAGTGAACTGTACCTTGTCATGAATGTATTGCAAGAGCTCCGTTACCAGTTCCGCAGCTGAGGACGCGTAAGGCTCCAGGTAGATCAACACTGCGTCATTGATGAACTCTTCGCCCCGGCGATGGTGATCGACAACTACAACACGGGTTGCAGACTGCACCAGTTTTGGCTCCATGGTCATGGAGGCCTTATGCGTATCCACCACCACCAACAACGTGTGCTCGGTCATCATCTGGGTTGCCTGTTCAGGGGATACAAATGCCTTGGATAACTTCTCATCCTTGTTCACTTGCTCCATCATACGTTCAATCGATGGATTAATTCCATCCAATACAATTCGGGCTTCCACATTGTACAGACTGGCCGCTTTCCATACGCCGATGGATGCGCCGATCGCGTCCATATCCGGAATTTTGTGCCCCATGATGAGCACCCTATCGCTCTCCTGCATGAGATCACGCAGCGCGTGCGCAATAACACGTGCTCTTACCCGTGTCCGTTTCTCCACTGCATTGGACTTGCCACCATAGAATGACAGACGTTGCCCCGATTTCACGGCGGCCTGGTCACCACCGCGTCCAAGTGCCATGTCCAGACTGGACTGTGCCAGTTCTCCCATCTCACTGATGCTATCCGAACCAAACGCCAGTCCTACACTGAGTGTCATTGGTACTTTGAGATCAGCAGTCATCTCCCGAACTTCATCCAAAATGACAAATCGGCTCTGCTCCAGTTCCTGCAAAGACTTATGATTCAGCATCAACAGATAACGATCAGAAGACAGCCGGCGCAGGTACACTCCGTACTGCTTGGCCCATGACGTAATCTCGCTAGTCACACGGGCAATCAGTGCTGTACGCTGCTGGTCGTCCATGCCCTGGGCAGCCTCGTCCAGATTATCCAGAACGAGAATTCCCAGTGCAAGGCGTTCATTTTCATATTTATCACGAAGAATGGCTAGCTCCGTAATCTCGTATACATATACATACCGCTCCTGCGGGTTATGAATAACTCCATAATGCCGATCATCCAACTGGAATTCGTCATGGAACTCCTTGGATGAATGTTCCTTCGTCCCATCCTTCTTCTCTTTAGGCTGAGGAAGTTTGGGAAACAAATTAAGTAGCGGATTACCCACCATTGTCTTCTCTTGGAACATCTCCGCGACAAAGCGGTTATGCCACTCTACCGTACGATCTTCGCTGTACAGCACAATTCCGAATGGAAGCATGCTGACCGCTTCCCCCTCCATCCGTTTGATCCGAATAGATAGGCCATTAATGTAGTCGTTAAGCTCACGGCGGAACGCGAGCTCCGCCTTAATCATGACGATTCCCAGCGCCGAAGCCAGTATCAGACTAATCAAACCAAGCGTCCAGTTATAAATGGTAACGAACATAACGAGCAACAGCAGCAGTATGAACGCCCATACGGTATAGTAGCCGTGCCAGCGTTTCTTCAGAAATTTAGGCATGACTCATCACCCTATCGTTTTGATTTCGATATTGCCTCACGAAGCGGGAACGCCAGATCGATAATTCCGATAATCCGAAGCGGACCAATGAAGAAGACCGCAGCCGCCAGGAAATATGGTATAACCGGATTCCATTTCTTTGTATGTGAGAGAAAGAAGAAGAAACCGATCGCTTGAATCATGAAGCCCAGATTAATTAACGGGGACAGATTCATGGCAATCATGGTCCAGTACGTTCCATCACTTTGTCTGGAGATCACTTCGATCAACAATGCGAGGAAATAATACCAGATCAACGCACGCGGCATACGCCATTCTCTCGCTGGTGGAAGTTTCGATACCACCACACCCATCACGTTCAGAATCGGACGAGCAATGGCGTGTGTAATAAAGGCCATTACCATCGACGTGACAACGAGAGCAAACGGAATCATAAGCTGCGTTTGTTTGGCAACATCCTCGGTCATCTCAGGTGTCCATGCAAAACCGTTAATCATCTGATTCGATGAATTGGTTAACGGTTCAATGGTCAATTTGACCACATCTTCAATATAACTGGACAGGTCGAATTGGAAAATGACACTGCCGACCAAGAGCAACAACAAGTATTCTGCCAACATCATGCCACTTCCCGCCATCAGGGCGAACAGGGCCGATTTGCGCGTTTTATACGCGTGACCCATAACGATCGCAGGCAGGGTAAAGATGAGCAATAGTAACAGATAGATGGGGTGGAATACGACCAAAATAACGGCTACGGGCACGAGATGCCATATAAATGATTTTAAAGATAATGAAGCATACAAAATAACTCCCGGAATCATCATAAAAAATATGGCAAGTACCGATAAAGGAGTTAACAGCGAAAGTAGCAAGAGCAGATAGACTGCGCTCCAAACAGCTGATTTAAAGCTAAATTTCAACAAATTCACCTCTTACGCATATGATCTTCTAGCGCGGAAATATCTTGGTACCAGTCTTCAAGCTGGTGACCTTCCTGTTTATGCTTTTTCAACTTCTCAACTAGCAGTGCATCCAGATCCTTGAAAGGAATACCGAGCCTGCGGCCCAATATGTAACTACTCATAATCAAACTGGCAAGACTGTCCCCGATTCGAGTTGTACTGCCTTCCCATAACGCCTTGAATAATCGGGATACCTGATCAAGCACTTCGGTTTTCAGCCATTCAATCACTTTAGCGCGTTTGGCTACATCCAGTTCTTTAGGCATTTGGCGAAAGTCACTCTCCCCCGAAAAAGCTTTATTCTCGATTATAGCATAAAAAGAGGGCCCGCAAAATTACCCCAAAAAGCGGAGAAGTTCTCCGAAACTGATGTCAGGTACTTATGCGGAGTCCTCCGTACATCCTATCGACCTATATATTTGTAAAAAACTTCGAATGCGCCCCTGGTTCAGGACTTCTTAAGTTTAACATGATACCTGACGGCTGTGATTATCCCTAATGACACAATAATGTTTAAATTCGTAACAGACTTACTTAGCCTTGATCGATTCTTTGGCTACAATGCCCTCGCAGTACTCAATAATCTGACTCCGTCTGACAATACCAATGAACCGATCCATATCATCGACCACAGGAACAAAGTTCTGAACTTTAGCCAGATTAATCAGGTCCTCCATGTTGGCGTTAATGGATACAGGTTTAATATCCAAGCGAAGGGGAACATCCTTGAGCAAGAACTTTGAAGCGTTTTCAAATGAAATCTTTCCCTCGGCATTCTTCATATACCACAGTAAGTCGCCTTCGGTAACCGTACCAATATATTTGCCCTCTTTATTCAAAATGGGTACCGCCGTAAAACGATGATATTCCATCCGTTCCAACGTTTGCCGCAGCGTAGAATCCGACGTCACGCACGTAACCTCTTGTTTGGGTAGCAAAAAAAATGCGATGTTCATACCCTTGTGTATCCTCCTTGTGAATTTCTTCGTTCAACTTATCTCGCTCAACTTATATTATACGGATCAGAACGCAGGATGTTCCAAAAGGATAATAGTTCTCAATACAAAGAAAAAAAACAGCAGCCCGCGAATAAACGTACTGCTGATTGTGGTCTACAACACATCATTGGTATGGAATTGGTTATTCAATCTTTTGCCGGTCAGGGATCATTACTTCACCGGCTGGGGTCGATTGATCCATCCAGTTGTTAATCAGCTCTTTGGCATATTGGACATCTTTCTCGTCAGCCTGACCATAATAGATACCGTCTTTTTTCATCCCCTCACCTAGGATGGTGAAGCTCGAAATCTGTGGTTTCTCCTGAGTAAGCACTTGTTTAGCCAGATCAATAATGAAAGAAGCTCGCATATCCGTCTGGAAGCTGTCTCCCATGATCTGAATCAATTCTGGAATTTTGGCGATTTGATTCAAATTCAGCATCTCATTCGCCATCGCGTTCAGGAAAATCTGCTGCCGCTTGGTACGATTAAAATCGCTATCCTCACGGTATCTTACATAATACAATGCTTCCTGCCCGTCATAGATCGGCTTACCGCCTTCAATCGTGAATTGCACATGATCCGGGTTTTTGTTCACAATGTCCTCATCAATTGGCAGTTTTACACCACCAAGTGCATCAACCACTTTTTTGATTCCGTCGAAGTTGATCGTTGCATAGTAACCCACATCAGCATAAAGAAATTTCTCCACGGTATTGATGGACATATTCTCCCCACCAAAAGCATAGGCATGCGCCAGCTTATCATAATCATCTTCGCCGTCCTTGTTGGCATCCCGTCCTACAATCTGCACATACGTATCACGTGGAATGGATACCAGAAGTACACGGGATTCCTTCGGACGTACTACAGCATAGATGACGGTATCCGAACGTCCTCGCGTTTTCTCATAGGCGCGTTTGTCCGAACCGAGCAGTAATACGGAGAAAGGTTCCTTACGGTATACCGTTGGATCAGGCGTGTTGTTGCCTTCTTGCGGTACATAAGAGCGGGATAGCTGATCTTCTACCGAACCGGCGAGAAACAGATCAAATGCCGCTACAGCCAGCTGCTGACGGAACAAATAACCTCCGATTAACAAAACAACAAGTGAAACGAGCGTTATATATAGGCCTTTTCTTCTTTTCTTCTTCTTATCTTTAGTTCTGCTTTTCATCCATTGATTCCTTCTTCACTGTCAAAATGATAATCCATAATACCAATTAAACGTCTGGGATGCCTTGTGACTCGGTGTTCTCTGAAGTTTTCTCTCTCTGGAATCAAGACACCGCTTACGCTCGTTCTATTGTAATCATTGCAGGAGCAAGAAAAGTTACAATCCGGTTAAATTAAAAAGAACAGCGACTCCTTTTTAGCTACAAAAGGTGCACTGTTCTCTTCATTTTCACACCCAATCCTATCCGTTTGTGGATACACTTTTCACATGATGACTCTTCTCTTTTTGACGTAGACGTCCCGTTATAAGCGCAGCTACCAGCGTAAGCACACTGAATACCACCGCAGACCAGAAAAGGCCATTGTAACCCTCCCCTGTCGTTTGATGCACTGCCTGAAGCAACACATCGCGGATACCTTCATCAGGAATCTGGGAAAGGCCCTCTGTCAGACTGGAGACATCACTCCCTGATGACCCTCCCGAGGCATATTGTTGTAGCATCTCGGGCGGCACCTGAATTCCTTTGTCAGCGAATCCTGCCTGAATGTTGGACCCCAGATTAATGAAAGAACGTGCCAGGAATCCGGCGAAAATCGTAGGTGCAATAGCCATCGCCATCTGGCGGAATAACGAGCTGGTCGCTACCGCGATGCCTTTGTTGTTCTCCCCCGCCTGTTCTGTGACAAGTACGTTAACTGGTGCACCAAGCATCATTCCGAAGCCGATTCCTACGAGTGTACTCGCGATGACAAATTGCCAGATCTGCTCTACCCATAGCGGGAACAGCAGGAATCCAATGGCAGATAGCAGCCCCGCAACCGATAACGTCCAGATCGGACCTCTGCGGTCAACGAGGAATCCACCGCCAGCCGCCCCAATCCCGGATGCCAACGCAAGCGGAGTGAACCAGTAACCGGAAGCTGTGTTGGATACGCCGAGATACTGCTCTACAAAGCCTGGAATAAAGATCACCGAGGCCAGAATGGCTCCCGAGAAAAAGGCAATCAGCAACGTCCAGCGAAAGGACGCAATGCCCAGAAGCTGTGTCGATACAACAGGTTCACGTTCAGATCCTTCCAGCCTTTTTTCCATGAAGTAAAAGAGCACAAGAAGGATTACACCTGCCAAGAAAAAGCCGTAGAACATCGGTGATCCCAGGCTTTGAAGCATGTTCACACCGTCCAGATTGCTGAAGCTATACATTAAACTGAGTACACCCAACGTCAGGACAGCGATACCGCTCCAGTCCACTGCTGCACGATTCAGTTCCTGCTCTTCCTGAATAAATCGAATACCTGCGATGAATAGCAGAATGGCGATAGGCACGTTGATCAGGAATAACCAATGCCAGTTTCCAGTAAGATCCAGTATAAAAGCACCGACATTGGGCCCCAAAATAGCGGCAACACCATTCATACCTCCGAGCAGACCCAAAGCTGTACCCTGACGCTCCGCCGGGAACTTGCTTAATACGTATGAGCTGGCAATGATAAATATCCCCCCACCGCCCAAAGCTTGAATGACACGAGCGATTAGGAAAAAGGTAAACGATGTGCTTAGCGCGACCAGCAGCGACCCGATCCCAAACAACGCCACCTCAATCAAAAACAGTTTCTTGCGACCATAACGGTCCGACAGTTTGCCTGCAATAGGAACACTTACCGCAAGCCCAAGCGTGTAGAGCGTAATCGTCCATGCCCCCCACGTTGGCGACACACCAAATGATGCATTTAAGGTGGTCAGTGAAGAGGTGATGATTCCGTTATCCAACGCAGCCATAAATACCCCTATGGCAAACAGGATTAGCGGCCATTTCATTTGTTTTTGCATCACATGTTACCTCCCGATCAGATCGTAAATTCAGTATCGTACAGTTGGTTTGGTACATATATATTAAACCGCATTGAATAATAATGACTCACTGGTCATTTTAAAACAAAAGAAAACCATATGTCAATTTAATAATATGATGTTTGGTTCATTTTACCTCTGATCCGATAAAAAAAGCTGCCCACAGGTTTGATAAAACCTGTGGGACAGCCCTCATATCTAACGTATTATGGCTGCATCAGATGACGATTCAGGAATTTCTCAATCGCACGGTACAGATCAAGCTGATTCTCCACGTTCGCGAAGCCATGACCTTCATTGGTCTTTAACATATAGGGTACATCAACTCCACGCTTGCGTAATGCTTCAACGATCTGGTCTGACTCAACTTGTTTGACACGTGGATCATTAGCGCCCTGAACCACGAATAATGGAGCCTTCATCTGATCGATATGGAAGAGCGGTGAAATCGCCGTTAACAGTTCTTTGTCTTTCTCGGGATCTCCCACACGTTCATAGAACATACTGCGCTCTGACTCCCAATAAGGTGGCAGTGAGTCCAGTAGGGTGAAGATGTTGGAAGGTCCCACATAGCTAATGCCAGCAGCATAGACATCCGGTGTGAACGCCAGTCCTGCCAGAGCGGCATATCCACCGTAAGATCCTCCATATATTGCTACACGTTTTGGATCAACCGTCCCCTCTTCAACCAGCCAGTTAACACCGTCTGTGAGGTCGTTCTGCATAGCTTTTCCCCACTCTTTATTACCTGCATCAAGGAATTCCTTGCCGTATCCCGTGGAACCACGGAAATTGACCTGAAGTACCGCATAACCACGGCTTGCGAGGAATTGAATCTCAGGATTGAAGCCCCATGAATCACGCGCCCAAGGACCACCATGTGGAACAACCACCAATGGCAGGTTGGAAGTCTCAGCTCCTTGAGGCAGTGTTAGATAACCATGAAGGGTGAGGCCATCACGTGACTTATACGTAATGGGCTTCATATCCGCCATTTGACTCTCATCAATCCAAGGTGCGGCATCAGCCAGTTTATTGAGTTTGCCTGTTTTGGAATCGTAAAAATAATACGTGCCCCTCGCTTTGTCACTATATGCTACGAACAATACTTGACCTTCGTCGCTGATGCTACTAATACTAACTTCCTTGCCTGGCACTTTCGCTTTGATATCCTGCATTAACGTTTTGAACTCTTGATCAAAGAATTCATAGTTCACTTTATCTGTCTCATACACAGCAGCAAGAATGGTACCCTTTTCTTTGGAGGGTACGAAGCTGCTTACATCCACATCTTTATTTTCATAGATGGTTTTGGTTACCTTCTTACTGCTTGGGCTGTACTCGACAATTGCCGTTTTGTCTCGCTCCAAGTTGGATATTGAATAGATATTTTTGTTATCATACGTGAACATGACTGGAGCAAAAGTCTCTCCAAGCTTCGTTGTCAGAAGCGGCTCAAATTCTTTATCCTCTGATTCACGATACAGTAACGAAGACACATTGCCATCACTGGACACAGCAACACGAATTTCACCTTCGTGATCCGTCAGCCAGCCCGTAATATTACCCGGGTTCTCTGCGGCAAGTACAGCCTCCCCTGTCTTGATGTTAATACGATACACATCGAAAATGCGCGGATCACGCTTGTTCATGCCTACCAGAATCTCATCCGGAATATTCTCAAGCGGATCTATCAGGATGGCTCTTGTGTTAGGATACGGCGTCAGATCCTTGCTGTTTTTACCATCGATATCTGTGACATATAGATGGTAATTCTCATCGCCTGCCTTATCTTGTACATAAAGCAGCTTATCATTGGTTGCCCACGCAAATGCTGCGATATTACGTTCTGTTTCGCTTGTAATGCGTACAGGCTTATCCTGACCGTTTGCAGTAACTACGATATTCATGCGGTTGTTCCAGGGCTCCAGGTAAGCAAGATGCTTACCGTCCGGCGACATCTGGAACCCTGCCTGAGCAGGCTGTTTGAAGAAGTCCTCCAGAGGCGTAAGACCATCCGACTTCACATCGAGTCCAAGCGCCAGATAAAGTGCATCAGCAAATTCCCCATGGGTGACTGATTGTTTGGCATTAAAGGCGCTACCTTCGATAATAAAATGTTGCTTAACCCGCGCAGCGTCATTCGCATGCACAGCTGGAATCTGATCGGCATCACTGTATACTACCTGGATTCCGTTATCTTTCAGTTCGAATGCACGTGTGAACAACGATGCCATCTGTGCACGTGTAAGTGGAGCATCGGGGGCATAGCCTTTGGCCTTCCCTTGAATGAATCCGCCTTGCTTTAATGCGTAGATTGCAGGCGCAGCTTCATTCTCCGGCAAAACATCTGCAAAACCTGTAAGTGATGCAGGCGTATCCAGTTTAAGCACACGTTGCAGAATGATCGCTGCCTCCGCGCGAGTGATTGGAGTCGTTAATTGGGTCATGCCATCTGTGGTGCCATCTATGTATCCCAGTTGTTGCAGTGTTTGTGTCGCCTTGGAAGCAATGACCTCCGAGACTGAGGCTGTAGGTTTTACGGCTTCGGCCGCCTGTACAGCTGGTTGAATCAGTGCAATGGACATGGCCATGGTAAGCGTGAGAGCGTATACCTTTTTACTAATCGCGTTCAAACAATTTCCCCCTTTAAAGTGAATTACATAATAATATGGAATTATACGTAAGTCATTACCATGATTAACCACAAGTTAACAGCAAGATGGGTCTCCTTGATGATGCTCATGTCCACTCTTTATTTTGAGCCCGAAAATCCATAGTTAAACAACTTCCGTGTCTCCACAAAACGCCCTTCACGTGTATCTGTTCCAAATATAACTGAAATCAGCCTTTTGCCATCCCGTTCTGCTGTCCCCACAAAATGATAGCCGGAATCCTCATCATACCCGGTCTTCAATCCGTCATTCCCATCGTAAGCATACGGCCCGCCAATAGAGGACAACATCCAGTTCGTGTTACTCATGTACATCCCTTTTTGATGCATTGATACTTGCATTTGACTGGATATTCTTAAAATCTCGGGATGGTAATTCAGCAAATATCGCGCAAGCTTGCATGCATCTATAGCCGTCATTAAGGTCTGCCCTTGTATTTCCATCGGACGGTTAGGACCAAGCAGCTTTTCACTGAGGCCCGTTGAATTCGTGAATTGTGTATCCTCAGAAAGTCCAATCTGAGTTGCTTTCTGATTCATCTGTTGCACGAACTTCTGCTCTGTACCACTGATATGTTCAGCCAGAGCGACAGTTGCATCATTGGCTGAATAGACAGCTACGATCTCGAACAACTCCTGAACAGTGAACTGCTCTCCCTGTTTCAGGGTCAGTTGACTGCCGCCCACGGAGCTGGCATACAGACTCACATTAACAAGATCATTCCAGCTTATATCACCATTGATCACGGCCTCCATCACTAACAGTTCTGTCATCAACTTACTGACGCCTGCCGGAGCAATCTCTTCGGAGCCGTTAAAATCCATTAAGATCTGTTCAGAGTTCATATCCATTAATACCGCAGATTCAGCTTTAATTCCCGGTTTGCCTACCAGCATGTCCGGTTTCACACCCAAATATATAATAAGCAGCAGAGCCAGCAGCATGCCTGCCCGTTTCCACCATTTTTTCATAAGATAATCACCTCTTACCTATATAGACGAAGTGAAGAGGCATTTTGTCTGCACTTTTTTGAAAAAAAGTTAAATTTTTTTATTTTTTGGTTACAAAAAAAAACATGAACCCCATACACCCATGCCAGAGTGTACAGAATCCATGTTTTTAAAGACACTTTTTAATCATTTTCCCAGGAGAATTCTTCATTAATAATCTAACAACCGGCTTCTTAAAGGACCCCAATCCTTACAGCTGCTAATTTAAGAATGTTTTACTGAGCTACAACTGCTTTGTCTGCATTAACTTGCAGGTCGCTCAGGTAAACGCCTGTTCCATCACCAATCGCATAGTTCATTACACGTTTGTTAACTGGTGCTACAACTGCACGATACAGTGTAGGGAATACAGGAACTTCATCTACCATGTATTGCTGCCATTGATTGTAGATCTCTTTACGCTTGTCTACATCGAATGCTTCAGCAGAGATACCTTGTGCCAGCAATTTGTCATTCTCTTCGCTGGAGAATCTGGAGAAGTTGTAGAGTGCATCGCGGCCATACAGACCAGATGGATCTACGTCAATACCAACGCCCCATGCTGCTTGATACACATCAATGTTTGGATCATCTTTACCTGTGTTACCTACACGGTCATAGAAGCTGTTGAACTCAACCATTTCCAGGTTTACTTTCAAACCAATAGCTGCCCATGATTGAACATAATAACGAGCCAATGGTTCAGCTGTGTCGCCACCAGTCATGGATACAAAGTTGATTTCGAGTGGTGTTCCATCCGGATTCGTACGGAATTCACCATCCAATTTATAACCAGCTTCGTCGAGCAATGCTTTCGCTGCTTCTGGATCATATGTTACACCCGGATTGTTGGAATCATGGAATTCTGGGTGAGACGGTGGAATCAAGGTTGTTGCGTTCCAACGCAGGCCATTATAGAAACGTTTACCAACTTGATCGTTATCTACAGCCATCCACATTGCTTTACGCAAGTTTTTGTCGCCCATTTTTGATTCGGCATTGCTTACAACTTTTCCATTCTCTTCATCCCACGTACCCAGTTTGAAACCGATGTACGTATAAGCACGATCGATTGCGCCCAGGAATTCTACGTTGGACAGGTTAGCATTATCTTTGTATTGATCTGTCGGGAATGCATCCACGAGATCTACCCCGCCAGATTTCAGTTCTTGAACAACCGTTGTCGGGTTGATAACTTTCAGAGTCACTTTGTCCAGTTTCGGAGCCCCGCGCCAGTAGTCTTCGTTCTTAACATAAGTTACAGACTCACCTGGAGTGATAACATCCACTTTAAATGGACCAAAACCAATTGGTTTTTCA
Source organism: Paenibacillus sp. PAMC 26794 (assembly GCF_000316035.1). Lineage (GTDB taxonomy): Bacteria > Bacillota > Bacilli > Paenibacillales > Paenibacillaceae > Paenibacillus. The sequence goes on along the minus strand of NZ_ANHX01000076.1, from coordinate 39,177 downwards.
CGTACTTCTTTGGAAGAAGACATTTTTGCTACATCCATATCGCCGAAGATATGTTTAGCCAGTGGATACGTCCATACGCCACCTGTCAGCAGGGACGGAGTAGATTCTTTATACGTAATGCTGATTTGTTTGTCGCTCAGCACTTTAATACCAGAGATTGTTTTTGCTTTTCCAGCATGGAATTCTTCCATACCTACTATGCTAGTAAAGTTGGAGTCATAACGTGGACCATCATACCCTTTGTTACCAATAACTTCATAAGCAAATTGCAGATCTTCAGCCGTTACCGGCTTGCCATCATGCCAGTTTACGTTGTCACGAATGGTCAGTGTGAACGTTTTTCCATCTTCAGATGTCTCATACGTTGCTGCACCATCATTGGTGTATACATAGTCTTTGTCCCATGTAAGCAATGGCTCATCGAACCATTGTAGTACCTGAACATCCGGGTTACCGGAGTAGAAGTTGTAGTTCAGTGTACCTTCAAAAGCAGTATCCGATACAAGTCCGAATGTAATCGATCCACCTTCGATCGCAGTACCTTCATTCGTTTTGACATTGTTAAAGTCTTCAATGGAGTAAACGCCCTCTTCATTAGCAGGTTTTTCCTCTGTTTTTCCCTCTTCTGTGTTTGTAGTTGGAGCTGGAGTAGCTGCTTCTTTCTCCGAGCATGCTGCGAGCACCAATACAAAGACCAGCATCATCGTGAAAAATAGTCCCCGTGAAAATAATCCCTTTTTCATGAACCTTTCCTCCCTTTTTTTAACCTCTTCTTTGTCTTGCATCAGTCGCACGCTTTAGGGCTTGACCGACATTATTTATACTCAACATCAATACCAGGATCAGCACCGATGCGGGTAGCCATATCCACCATCTGGATTCCAGGGTTTGCGGATTACGTGCATAACTTACGAGTGTTCCAAGACTGGGTGTACTTTCGGGAAAACCAAACCCGAGGAAAGACAACCCCGATTCGAGGCCAATGTTGGCAGCGAGATTCAATGTCATCGTTACGATAATAATCGAGCTCAGATTCGGAAGAACCTGTGAGAGCATAATCTTCAGATGAGAAGAGCCCAATGTTTTTGAAGCTTTTACATAATCCAGTTCCCGTTCCTGTAATGCTTTGGAGCGAATCAATCTGGCGATACCCATCCAGAGAAATGCCGTCATGATTAGAGAGAACGAGATGATATTGTATTTCGGTACTGCCGTAACAAACGCGATAACAATCATCAACATCGGAAGGATCATGAAGAAATCAACAACACGCATAAACAGGTTGTCTATCATTCCACCGAAATAACCGGATAAAAGGCCAATTAAGATACCTATGAAGCCAGTCATTAACGTTACGATAATTCCAATGGTCAGGGAGTTACGTGTACCGATGACCAGTTGGCCAAATACATCACGACCTCCATAGTCCGTTCCAAGCCAATATTTCGCAGATGGTGGTTCATATAAGGCAAACAGATCCACGCGTACGATATCATCCTGATTCAGAATGAGAGACGTGCCATATACCAGCAACATGACCAAGCCCAAGAAAATGAGCGAGATTAGTGCCACCTTATCTCTGACAAGCTCCCTCCATAAAATACTCAAGCTGGAGGGGCTTTTATCAACCTTTTGTGAAGTTATAACTACCTCGTTGGCCTTGCTCATCTTGTTTTCACCCCGAAATCTTCAAGTTCTTACTTGATCCGTATACGTGGATCTACAATTCCTAGAATTATGTCAGACAGCAATGCCCCGAGAATGGAAGCTACGCCATACAACAATACGAGTGCAGTCACAACGCTGAAGTCACGCAATGAGATGGAACTCAGGAACAACTGCCCCATACCTGGATAACTGAATATACTTTCGATAAATACCGTACCTCCGATAAGTCCTGTGATCTCATATCCAAAGAACGCGGCGATAGGTAATAGTGAATTCCTCAAGATATGCCTGTTGTAGATCCGGGATTCCGAGGCACCTTTGGCTCTGGCAGTAATAACGAATTCCTTATGCTTGATATCAATGATTTCACTACGCAAATATTGAACCGTAGATACCGTTGTAATCAGTGCCATGGATAGTGCCGGCAATAATAGATGATAGAACTTACTCATTATGTAGCTGAATGTGCCTGGTGTAAGCCCTGGCGCAACGCTACCTCCTGTCGGGAACCAGCCGAAGTGGAATCCGAAGATCCATACCATCACCAGTGCGAAGATGAACAATGGTGCGGCAAAGCCCAGGTAGGTGTATCCCGTGATCAGCCGATCAGACCAGGTATCGTTGTAACGACCACTGATGATACCCAGTGGAATAGCGATCAGGTAAGTCAGTACAAGTGTCGCCAGCGCGAGCCAAAATGTGTTTGCTACACGCTGACCGATCAGGTCCGTAACCGGCATTTTGAAACGGAAGGATTGTCCAAAATCACCTTGGATGGCATTTTTGATCCAGTCCCAATATTGCACGTACCAAGGATTATTCAATCCCAGTCTCTCTCGCTGGGCTTCCAATGCTTTGGGATCAACGCTTGGATCAAGCAATCCGGTTAGCGCGTCGCCCGGCATGGCCTTGGCCATCAGAAAGACCAAAAGACTAAGTAAAAATATCTGAGGGATCATTATGATAATTCTGCGTACTATCGTTTTCCACATATGGCCTTCAACCTTTCTGAGGTAGAGCTACTCGGTGAGTATCGGAAATGGATTTGAGCGAGTATGCAAGCCCTTCCTCATCAAAGAAATTTCGGTATGAATGTTCATACTCGGATTTGACCTGTTGACGGAAGGCTACCATTTCCTCTCGTTTGGTTGGGTCCATATCCGGAATGGCTGCAATGAGACGTTTGGTATAGATATGTTGCGGATTCTCAAAAATATCATTTGTCGTGCCCTGTTCCACATATCGACCTTTATACATAATTCCAATCTCATCACACATATGACGGATGATGCCCAGATCGTGACTGATGAACAGATAGGTCAGATTTAATTCTTTTTGAATCTCCTGCATGAAGTTGAGTACCTGAGCCTGTACCGATACATCGAGTGCAGATACAGGTTCATCAGCGATAATTAGCTTCGGCTTCAGTGCAATAGCCCGTGCAATACCGATCCGTTGACGCTGCCCCCCTGAGAATTCATGCGGATATTTGTAGATTGATTCCGGACTCAAGCCAACCTTTTCAAGTAATTCTCTTACTTGTCTTTTCTCCTCGGTAGCTGTCAGACGCTCATAGTTACGAAACGGCTCAGCGATAATATCGATAACCCGCTTCTTTGGATTCAGTGATGAATATGGGTCTTGAAAAATCATTTGTACATCCCGCTGGAGCTGCCTGTTCTTACGTCGCTCCGTAGCCAGATTTTTGCCGTTAAACAGAATCTTTCCGTCAGTGACATGGTTTAGCCCAATAATGGCTCTGCCTGTTGTTGTCTTACCTGAACCTGATTCGCCAACCAGACCATAAGTCTGTCCTTCTTCAATGGAGAAGCTAACATCATCAACAGCCTTTACACTGCCAATTTCCCGTTTAAGCAATCCACCGCGAATCGGAAAGTGTATCTTGAGCCCTTCTACTTCGAGTAATGCCATTATGTTATTCCTCCTCAGCTTTGGTCAGGGAAATGAAAGTGCTGGTAACAGGTACACCGTACAAAGTGACCTGGTGCAATTTCATGCATCTGTGGGTTCTCTTCATGAGCCGATTCACTAATCCATGGAATTCGGGCTTTGAATCTGCACCCTTTGCGAGGAAGATTTTTGAGTGATGGTACAATACCTTGGATGACATGCAATTTGGATCCTTCTTCAGACAGGGTGGGAATAGAGTTCAACAGTGAGCGGGTATATGGATGCTTCGCATCGTTCATCAATGTGAAGATATCTGCGATTTCAACAATTTCGCCTGCATACATAACTGCAACGCGATCAGCCATCTCAGCTACGACACCCAGATCATGTGTAATCAGAATAATGCCTGCGTTAATTTCATTCTTCAGATCACGGATTAGCTCCAGGATCTGTAGTTGAATCGTAACGTCAAGCGCCGTCGTTGGTTCATCGGCTATAAGTAGTTCCGGTTTGTTGGCAATCGCAATGGCGATAACAATTCTCTGTCTCATACCACCAGATAATTCGTGGGGATACTGCTTGTATATTTGTTCGGGACGTGGAATCCCTACCTGATTCAATAAGTGAATGACCTTTTCTCTCTTCTCTCTGGAAGACAGCTTGGACTGATGAAGTGTGAGAATCTCTTCAATCTGTTCACCAATAATCATTAGAGGATTTAGTGCGGACAATGGGTCCTGAAAAATCATGCCCATTTCTTTACCGCGTAGCTTGTTTAACTTGCTTGGGGAGATGTTGGCAATATCTTGTCCTTTATAGAGGATCTGGCCTTCGATCTTTGCTTTGTTATGCAAACCCATAAGAGAGAATGCAAAAGCACTTTTACCTGACCCGGATTCACCTACAATTGCCAACACTTCATTTTTCTTCACCGTAAGGTTAACGTGATCCACTGCTGCATAATAGTCATCTTCAATTCTGAATGATGTTGTTAGATTTCTGACTTCCAATAGCTCTGTATTCAAATCAATCACCCTAACCCCATAATTTCCGTAGATTGTATTCGTGTGTAGAGAAATGCATCCACTGTATATTTCCAAGTTCTTGAAGATAACGAACAATAGCTTATACAAAATACCAAATTGTTAGGAGAAACAAGTTTAAGAGACTTATATTTAGACCATTGGTCAATTAATGTTGATAATTCCTAGCGGAATTATATATCAAAATAATTAATGTAATCATACGTGTAATTTTAGCTAACGTCAATGCTTATTTTGAGATTTTTGGCATAAATGTTTTTTATACTACAGATTTGGATATTAGTAATACTATAAAGGCATATAGAAGGAATTTTGAGAGGTGTTATCTTGTTTTTGGCTGTGAGGTGTACATAGGCAATTGGTCATAATAACATATACATAACATAGTAGTTACATCTAGTGTATGTATATGCTCTGATTTAAGTAGACATTCTTAATTTTGCGTGAGGTAAATGTTACATATATGAGTGGTGATTATTTCTCGATCTATAGCTGAATTTTATTGAATCGACGCCGTTATGCTTACAATTGAAATAATATGTGCGATCAGAGCAAAAAATCTAGTTAATCTAGTATAGTTTTATTTATTTGCTAATGTAAAGACCAAATTGTAATCTTTTATCATTTATTTTACAAAAGAAAGAAAAAAGCCCTGCAAAATGCAGAGCTTATCTAATATTTATTCATTTAAGTGTATATATAACACCCTTTACTGAGAATCAGGAGGTCTTTTACCACGTTTTAACTCATTGATATTCAAGCCAAAATCCATCTGCAAGTGAGGATAGTCCGGAAAGTTTGCCCAATCTCCACCCCAAGTGAAACCTAACTCTTTGGCAAGATCCACAATTTCCATCCAGTCTGCCTCGCCATTGCCGTTATCATCACGTTCCATATCCCACACCACATCACCCTCAGGCGTCCTCAGTGCAAAATCAATTGCCAATCCGTAGTTATGATATGATTCACCACCACGTGCATTAGTAACGATATTGCCTGCGCTTGAGCGTCCTTGGTTAAATAGTGCATCTTGCTCCTCGGAACTTCGGTAGCCGTGGGTGATCACAATCTCTATTCCACGTCTCACTGCCTTACGTACCAATAATTTCTCATTCTCTGCTACCACAGGATGTAGGCCGGTGATTGGCACAGCTTCTTGGATTGTTGTCCCGGGCCACATGTTATCTATATCACCTTTTTGCTGTAACCACACATATATAATGGAAAGTAAAAGAGTACCTATAATCCAGGTTTTCAGACTCTTTTTTCTCTGTTTGCCTTTACGTTTTGATGTATTCATATCCACTCCTGGTGTTTATTCTGAAATAAACAGCTATTCCTGCTGCCTGAACCTTTTCAGTAGATTAGACTCTATTATAATTCATTTGAGCCTTGAATGCTTCTATCACCATAGTATTGAATTCTTCCATTTGTTAGAGTGGATCTGTTATTTCTATTACTTCTATTGATATATACAAAAAAGCAGCCGGCTATAAGCCGACTGCTTCGTATGCAAGCTGAGTAAAAACTACTCAGTTGTGTATGGCAATAATGCGATTTGACGGGAGCGTTTGATTGCAATCGTCAGCATGCGTTGATATTTAGCGCTAGTACCTGTTACACGGCGTGGCAAAATTTTTCCACGTTCGCTGATAAATTTACGAAGCAAGTCCGTATCTTTATAATCGATGTGAGTAATTTTGTTAGCTGTGAAGAAGCACACTTTACGACGTTTATTACGGCCGCCACGACGTGCCGGTCTTTTATCGTTGTCTCCGCCTTCTCTTTGCTTGAAGCCCATGCTTTTCAGTCCTTTCCTATCATGTAACCCATATCTCCTAAGAGTATCAGCTCATGTTAAAATGGCAAATCATCATCCGATATATCAATCGGTTTTCCGTCATCGGAAAAAGGATCCTGATTGTTGCTACGCGAATTATTGTTATTGTTCGCGCGTCCGCCGCCTCCATAAGAAGGCTCTTCACGCATTGGTTGCCCACCGCCGCCACCGCTATTATCACGGTTAGCTGACTCCAAGAAACGGACATTATCGGCAATGACTTCGGTCACGTATACACGTTTTCCTTCGTTATTCTCGTAGTTCCGTACTTGAATGCGTCCTTCGACTGCAGCCAGGCGTCCTTTGCGCAAGTAGTTCGCACAGGTCTCGGCAAGCTGTCTCCAGGTTACGACCGGAATGAAATCGGCTTCCTTTTCTCCCCCTTGGCTTGTAAACGGTCTGTCTACTGCCAAAGTAAATTGCGTAACTGCTACTCCTGCTGGAGTGTAACGCAACTCAGGATCCCGGGTTAACCGTCCGATCAGAATGACACGGTTCAACAATGTAATCCCCTCCTTCAGAGCGTATTGGTGCGTTAATCACGAGTTGTCTTAAGCAGACTTAACGTCGTTGGTAATGAGATAACGAATTACTTCGTCAGAAATCTTCATGAGACGCTCAAGTTCAGTTACAACTGCTGGTTCAGCAGTGAAATGTACCAGAACATAAAAACCATCACGGAATTTCTTGATCTCATACGCAAGACGGCGTTTACCCATAACGTCGTGAGCTGTAACTTCACCACCGCCGTTGGAGATGATGCCTTGGAATTTATCGACTGTAGCTTGAACAACATCTTGCTCAATGTCAGGACGAATAATGTACATCACTTCATATTTGCGCATAATTTTCACCTCCTTATGGACTCTGGCCCTCAATCTAGGTTGAGAGCAAGGAACGAGCACAAACTCGAACTATATTAATATAACAAATACCGAGTCAAAGTGCAAGCAAACGTTCCCTGTACATATTGGCACATGATCAGCCCGGCTATGGAGCACACTACAGAAGCAACAAAGTAACATAATCTGCAGAGGAGGTTTTATCATGGGTGAAAAAACCGAGTTTGAACCAGGAGACAAAGCTCCAAACGATGGAGAATACACGGAAGTTGGGGAAAAAAGCTTTGTCTCGGAAATTCAGAACCCGAAGCGGGTAACGCTGCAAAAAGGTGAATCTTTTCCCGAAACAAGCAATCATAATCGCAAGTGGAAGAAGCTGACCAAAGCCCGCGTCCATTAATCGCAATTCTTTTTTACGATCCATGTATATAAAACGGAATAAAGCACATGATACAATCAGGCGGTGCACGAGAGAGGTGTGGTTCCGTTGGACAACGAAGCCGATCATTCGCTGTTGGAGATTCATCACGTAATTTAAGAAGCAAGTGGTTATGTGTTGTAAGGCCCCTCGTCTGAAGCACGCGTATTGCTACGTGCAGTACACCAAGTTTCTGATTGTTACGACCGATTGTTTCCTAACAAACAAATGCACCGCCGGATAAAGAGCCCTTCGGGGCTCTTTATTTTCGTCTTTAGTCATTAATGATGCATCTGATATGGATATGTGTTCAATACATGTTCGATAAAACGTTATACAAAAAAAGACTTTCCTAATGGAAAGCCTTCTTATCAATCTTTTTATTAAACTCAATGTGTATTGAGTAAGTTACAATTGAAGTGGCGGAAAGGGTGGGATTCGAACCCACGCACGCTGTGACACGCCTAACTGATTTCGAGTCAGCCCCCTTGGGCCTCTTGGGTACCTTTCCGCAACAATATTGATTATAGCATGATCATTTACAGAACGCAACACCCATACAGAGCCTGCATGTAAACGCTATTTTGACTACCAAATCCCGAATGTTTTCAAGGTCAGGATTCAGTGGAATATTCGGCTGAACGCAGTACCTTCTTCATGTTTTTTTCGAATTTTGCTCTTGGAATCAACACGCTGTGTTTACATCCGACACACTTGATTCGAATATCCATACCCATACGAATGATCTCCATCTCATTGCTGCCACAGGGATGCTGCTTCTTCATCTGCACTGTATCCCCAAGCTGGAAACTTTTACGCTCCACCTGTGCCATCCCCCTCATCTTTCTCCAAAGCTACTGCCTGTTCCAATACGGCTTGATGACTCATCTCATGATACTCCAGTGTTTTTTTCACATCGCCCTGAATCTGACGTTCCACAGAAGCACGAGAGTTAGGCATGCATTCAGCTACAATTCGCACCACATACTCAGATGTAGACATCGACTGTATACCGAGCACATCCGGCACCTTCACAATATTTAGGTCACGCTCTTCAATCCCGACCAAGGACTTCTTCACCAGATGTACCGACTCATCGAGACTTAAGTCCGCCTTCATCGGAATATCCACTACAGCCAGCGAATTCGACATGGAGTAGTTCGTTACACTTGCAATCGCCCCGTTTGGGATAATGTGCACCTCACCCTGCCAGCTGACCAGTTTGGTTGTTCTAAGTCCAATCACCTCAACCGTTCCCTTGTAGGTTCCCGTCTGAATAACATCCCCCACAGCGAATTGGTCCTCCAATATAATGAAGAAACCCGTAATAACATCCTTGACCAGCCCCTGTGCACCGAAACCAATGGCAAGTCCGAGCACGCCGGCACTTGCCAGCAGCGGCCCCACTTGGATATTGATCTCAGATAACAGTAGCAGAATCATAATAAAATTACATGTTATGGAGGTCGCATTTTTCAACAGTTCCCCTACGGTTACGAATCTGCGCGGATTCACACGAATCTTGCCTTCCTGCTTGCGTTCCATGGAACGATCTATAATTCGATATACGACCTTAATGACAATACGGGTGATAATAAAAATAATGATGATCCGGATTGAGCTGAACATAATGTTAAGCCACATATCGGCATCCGCAATTTTGTTCCAGATTTGATCTGTTAAACGAAGTGCTTCATTCACAGCACCAGTAGCACCGGCATCATTCCCTTGAGCTAACTGAAATGGCAACATCCATCATGCCTCCTCTACATCGGTATGTTATCATAGCTGTCTTCTGTTTTGAAATAGAGGCCTCGGATCTCTACGAACTCGTTACGAATGATCTTTTGCACTCGCTCCAGATCCTCCTTTGGAAACTGGATACATAGCGCACACCCTGCTGTAATTTCTTTTGGTGTAGGGAACAAGTCGATCTCAATCTCGGCAAACTCCAGCAGCATTTCAGCACGCAGTGCCTGCTGTGTTGAATCAAACGCAATCAGCATCCAATCGTTAATCCATTCGTCCATGTTCGGCTCCTTTCGCCATACGTCCAACCCTAGAGAAAAAGCTTGTCCTCGTGAAGTATAAAACGCTCTACCTTTCCATATACTGTTACTACTATTCCAAGGGAAAGGATAGATCCTATGAATCCTACTTCGCGTTCCTTTTCATCACAAGACATGACCAGTTTGAAAATCCCCCATACCGATCCAAGCATTCACTCGGCCATTACCCATCGTTTAATGTTCCATCTCTATAAAGCCCATTCTCTGCAAAATGTAGTGATTGTCTGCATCGGCACAGATCGCTCAACAGGCGACTGCCTTGGTCCTCTGGTCGGATCAGCCCTTTCCAAGTGGGACAGCCCTTTATTCCATCTATATGGTACCTTGGATGAACCAGTCCATGCGATGAACCTGCAGGATACACTCCACAACATACAGAAAACACACCATAACCCTTATGTGATAGGCATTGACGCCTGTCTCGGACAATCATCCAGTGTGGGATGCATTCAAGTTGTGAATGGTCCACTCAAACCAGGTGCGGGGGTAAATAAAGAATTACCGCCGGTCGGCGATATCCATCTGACAGGTATCGTTAACGTCGGCGGCTTTATGGAATACTTTGTTCTACAGAACACACGGCTCAGTCTTGTTATGCGCATGTCCGAGATTATATCCAGCAGTCTATACTCGGCCATCCGGGAATGGCATACACGTTCTACTCTGCTTGCTGTGCCAGAGTAATAGCTTCCTTTTCCTCTGGGGAAAGAGTATACGTGGACTCTCCCCCTTTAAGAGGTTTGGCATATACGTAAGAACCGTCACGGTTATATATCCCCGTAAGGATCATACCATCCTGGCTGTCGTTAATCATAGCCATTGAGAAGCTCAGATCACTGCCACGCTCTCCATATGCATTGTATCTTTTCACGCCAACTTTACCTTGAATGCGGGTAAGCTTTTGCATGACAATTTGCAGCTGATTCGTTTGCAGTTTGTGTTCATCCTCAATGCTGTCCATCTGAATTTTCAGATTAATCAGCAACGATTCCAGGTCCTCTACTCCACTGCCAGCCATCATGGCTTCATATTTACGTTTAAACTTTCGTAACTTTGCCCCTTGAGCAATACTCACAATCAGCAAGATCACCGTAAGTAATGCCATTCCGCCAATAATCCATAACAGCTGTTCCAGAATCAGCTCGTTTAATTCAGTCATGTAAGTGCAACTACCCCTCTATATTTTTGATCAGATTAACGTCGGTCCTGTAATATTATCATTCATTATAAATCAACCCGATATCCATAAGCTTAATCATGCAACCGTGTACCAGATGAGTTCACCATTTCAACTCTAATTTAGTCTGCCCCAGTCAATTCCAACACTGCCTTAACGAGTGATTCCACATGTTCTCTAGTTGAATTGTACCCCACACTGGCCCTTACTGCTCCGGTAGCGGTTGTACCAGCAGATTCGTGTGCAAGCGGTGTGCAATGAAAACCGGAGCGAACCGCAATCCCATAATTCCGATCTAAACGGAAGGCGAGTTGTGCTGAATCATACCCATCTACAGTAAAAGATACTAATCCGGTGCGTGGCTGTCCAATCTCTGGACCAAGCATTCGAATGCCCTTAACGGATGACAGCCCATCCATTATATGTTGGGTCAGTTCCCACTCATGTTGGTAGATGACCGCTGGTGTCATCTCAAGTACATGCTTCACACCCGCATTCAGCCCTGCGATCCCGACTGTATTCGGCGTCCCCGCTTCATACCGATCAGGACGGACCTTTGGCTGCTCGAGAGCTTCTGACTGACTTCCTGTTCCTCCATGAAGTAAAGGCTCTATATCGAGCTCTGGAGCAATGTACAAGCCCCCTGTACCCTGAGGACCGAGCAGTCCCTTATGCCCTGGAAAAGCCAACATATCAATGCCCAATTGTTGTACATTCACAGGCATAACCCCAGCACTTTGAGCCGCATCTACCAACAAGATCGCCCGATGTCTACGACACAGGAGCGAAATTTCTCCAATAGGAAGAATACTGCCAAGCAGATTCGAACTATGTGTACATACCACCAATCTGGTATTCGAACGAAACATACGTTCCATTTGCATCAGATCAATGTCTCCCGCAGCATTAACAGGTACATAATCAATCTCCACATTTCGGATTCTGCGCATGTATTCCAGTGGTCGTCTGACTGAGTTATGTTCAGCCATGGTGGCAATCACATGGTCGCCTTCTTTGAGCGAACCTTGAATAGCTAGATTTAGCGCTTCTGTCGTATTTGATCCGAAGGCAACATCATTCGCATTTTTGATACCAAACATATTGGATATGGATTTTCTCGCCTCGAACAATACACGACTTGCCTGAACAGCCATACGGTGACTTCCTCTGCCAGGATTGGCTCCGGCAATCTCCAATGCACTCAACATCGCATCACCGACAGCAGGTGGTTTGGGCCAAGATGTTGCTGCATGATCTAGATAGATAACTCCCTCCACCTCACAACCACCTCTGTCCCATAAATTAATAATTCGCCTGCACATATTGCACATATAACCCTATAAACAAAGAATGACATATCGTTTCTCCATGGTACAGAGGCGATATGTCATGACATGAGTAAGCCCCGCATGTTGTTAATGAATCTTAGACCCGACTGTTATTGTAACAATTCCAATAGCCGTTCCAGATCCTGTTGACTGTAGTAGTTGAGCTCAATTTTACCTTTATCTTTATTGTGCTTGATTTTCACTGTTGTTTTGAAACGTTCACGCAGAGATTCTTCCAATGTATCAATGAATGGATCTTTCTTTTTTAACTTCGATTTGGCTTTAGCCTCACCTGTTTTGGAACGATCCAGTTGTTGAACAGCTTCCTCCAACTCACGTACACTCCATTGCTGATCAATGGTTTGTTTGGCAAGTTGCTTCACCACAACCTCGTCCTTCACACCCACGATTGCACGTGCATGTCCCATTGATAATGTTCCACGTGAAACATGGTCTTTTACTTCTTCGGGCAATGATAACAGACGCAAGAAGTTAGCAATGTGAGAACGTGATTTACCTACTTTTACAGACAACTCTTCCTGAGTCAACGCGAATTGATCCATTAACCCCTGATAAGCAACTGCAACTTCCATGGCGTTCAGATTCTCCCGTTGCAGATTCTCAATCAACGCAATCTCCATTACCTGCTGATCACTGAAGTTGCGAACTACAGCAGGTACCGTGGCATTACCACAATATTGCGAAGCTCTGAACCGTCGTTCTCCGGCAATAATCTCATAACCTCGTAATACAGGACGAACAATAATGGGTTGTATGACACCATGCTGACGAATGGACTCAGCCAGTTCATGTATTGCGCCCTCATCAAATACTTTACGTGGTTGATAGGGGTTAGCCCGCAGTTGACTAATCGGGATTTCTACGACTTTATCATCGTCATTAATTGAAAGCGAAGGAATGAGGGCATCAAGACCTTTTCCAAGCCGCTTACTCATAAGAAATCACTTCCTTTGCGAGCTCTAAATACACTTCCGCCCCTCTTGAACGAGGGTCATACGTAATAATGGATTGACCATGAGATGGTGCTTCACTAAGCCGTACGTTACGCGGAATAATCGTTTGATATACTTTTTGTTGAAAATACTTTTTCACTTCTTCAATAACCTGAATCCCCAGATTGGTCCGCGCATCAAACATCGTTAGCAATACCCCTTCAATCTGCAGGGATGTATTCAGATGTTTCTGTACCAGACGAACCGTATTGAGCAACTGACTTAATCCTTCAAGTGCATAATACTCACACTGTATCGGAATGATCACCGAATCGGAAGCAGTCAACGAATTGATCGTTAACATACCAAGAGATGGTGGACAATCGATCAGTATGTAATCATAGTTTTTTTTCACCATGGCGAGTGATTTTTTCAGGCGAACTTCCCGTGATATCGTGGACACCAATTCGATCTCGGCTCCGGCAAGCTGAATCGTTGCAGGTATGATATGAAGTCCTTCAATCTGAGTCTCCACAATCGCTTCTTGAGGAGGAACCTCATTAATAATGACATCATATATACAATTAGCCACATCTGCTTTATTGATTCCGACTCCGCTGGTTGTATTCCCCTGAGGGTCAATATCGACAAGCAATACTCTTTTCCCGAGTGAAGCCAGTCCTGCACCCAAGTTAACAGATGTCGTCGTTTTCCCCACACCGCCCTTTTGATTTGCTACGGCCATAATCTTAGACAATTACTTCACCTCAAATAAAATAGGAGTCTTTTCTGTAGGTTGTGAGATATTGTTAACAAAAAGCAGGCGGCTATCGTCCACACAAACAACAACTACCGTTCCATCAATATACCGACCGTTCTTTAAAAATGTCAGACCTAACTTGCTTTATAGACATAAAAAGCGGCCCATTGCCGCCATAAGCTTCAATTATTTGCGTTTTGGAATATGGATAACGATCTCATAATGATCCTCATGGTCTGCTTCTTTTGTTTTGATGTCCAGACCGGAGCCAGTTACCATATCAATGGATTGGCGAATCGTATTAAGTGCAAGTCTTACGTCCTTGGTAAAAGAAACACGTCTAGTTTTTTTGATCTTGGAAGATTCCTTGTAGAAGGCAACACGTACCTCTGTCTGTTTCACATTCAATTCTTTCTCGATAATCTCGCCGAGCAACTTCATCTGCAGTTCTTCCGTATCGAGAGAAAGTAATGCTCTTGCATGCCGTTCAGAAATTTTGCGTTCCATCAGTGCCATCTTGATTCCATCCGGAAGATTTAACAACCGAATTTTGTTCGCGATGGTAGACTGGCTTTTACCTAATCGTTGTGCAAGGCTCTCCTGTGTCAGTTGATGCAAGTCGATCAGCTTCTGATAAGCAACTGCTTCTTCAATGGAGGTCAACCCTTCACGTTGAAGATTTTCAATGAGTGCAATAGATGCAGCCTGTGAATCATTAAATTCACGCACAATGGCTGGAATGGTATCCAAACCGAGTTTTCGAACTGCACGCCAGCGACGTTCCCCGGCAATAATCTCATATGATCCATTTCGCACGCGCACGACAATAGGCTGAATTACGCCATGTGTTTTGATCGTCTGCAACAACTCATCAATTTTATCATCATCAAAAATAGTACGGGGTTGATATGGGCTGCTCACAATTTCATTAACCGGAATTTGTTTGATCTCATCTCCGTTATTGCGCTCCGCCAAACCAAACAACTTCGAAAATTGTTCTTTCATTCCGCAGATTACCACCTAGTTTCGTAATAGCTCCCACAGTCTTTGCAGGTGCTTCTTATTCAATAAGCGACCCTTCACATGCATCGTTCTTGGAATAAGTTTTGCCTTTCATAACGCTTCCTGTCATGCAACATCGAACGCATATCCATCTATCTATACATATAATCTATGATCGCTGTGACCCAGGATCGGATACTTCTATTCTATCATCTTTTCTATCATAATCCTATGATTACCTATTCTTTAAACTCTGCTAATTTTCCTGCTTTTTCTTTGTGAATATTGAAAATATGACGACTTGTACACATTGAATTCCTGAAAATGTTCCTGAGCTACTGTGCATAAAATTCATCATTACAGGGTTCTTTAAGACATATGTAATACAGAGTATCTGTAATGTTAATCCAGTCCTCCATTTCAGAAAACAAAAAAAAGAGAATGTTTCACGTGAAACATTCTCTTTATCTATGTCTAAAATTCTATTTTGTTTTGACTGATTTCAAAACCATCCAGCAACTATATCAGCGGAGTCTTCATTGGAGTACCTGGTTTGCGCGGATATTTATATGGTGTCTTATCAAATTTTTGAATCAGAATGATATGACGCTCTGATTCTTCAACCGGCAGCTGGAATGGATGAACAGCCTTAACCCGTCCTTTCAGCTGATTGAAGCTGAACTCCGCTTCCTTCATTTCTTCACGCGGATCTCCACCCTTCATGGCAGCGAATATTCCACTTTTACGAACAAAAGGAAGACAGAATTCATTTAGCACAGCCAGCTTGGCTACTGCACGCGCCGTAACGAGATCGTAGCTGTCACGATACCCTTCTTTGCGTCCAATCTCTTCAGCACGTCCATGGACCAACTCCACGTCTGTCAGGCCAAGGATATCTACCACATGCTGTAGGAAGCCAATCCGTTTATTTAATGAATCAATGATCGTCAGCTTAATGTGCGGGAAACAGATTTTCAGTGGCAATCCAGGAAAACCCGCTCCAGATCCAATGTCAGCAAACTTATTCACTTTGGTCATGTCTGTATAAAAGGCCAGCGATACCGAATCATAGAAATGCTTGGTATACACTTGCTCACGATCCGTAATTCCGGTCAGATTCATCTTTTCATTCCAGGATACCAGCTCCTGATAATACAGTTCGAATTGCTCCAATTGGAGTTCTCCCAGCTCTAATCCATGTTTCTTTAAGCGCCGCTGCAGTTGCTGTTGAATATCGTCCATTATTGTCCCCTTGCTGCGGTTACACGGTTATAATGCTCCAGGTAGACCAGCAGAATGGAGATGTCGGCAGGAGTAACCCCAGCAATACGAGAAGCCTGACCAATCGAGATTGGACGAATCGTAGCAAGCTTCTGCTTGGCTTCCATAGCAAGACCATGAATCTCATCATATACGATGGTGTCCGGGATTTTCTTTTTCTCCATCTTTTGCAAACGTTCCACGTGGATCAATTGTTTCTCAATATAACCCGCATATTTAATTTGTATTTCGACTTGTTCTTTCATATCTGCTGTCAGTTCTACCTCAGATGGTGAGATCTGTTCAATCAGTTCATACCCTAGCTCCGGGCGACGCAGCAAGGTAAGCAACGTACTACCATCCTGAATAGGTGTAGATCCGTACTCTTCCAACTTGGCATTCACTTCAACCGGGCGAGCTTTAGCCACTTTCAGACGCGCGACTTCCTGCTCGACTTTCGCCTTTTTATCCAGGAATTTGGCATAACGATCTTCAGGGATCAGGCCAATATCATGTCCGATTTCCGTTAAACGCATATCTGCATTATCATGACGAAGCAACAAACGATACTCGGCACGTGAAGTCAGCAGACGATACGGTTCATTTGTACCCTTTGTTACCAGATCATCAATCAGCACGCCAATATAACCTTGGGAACGATCCAGTATTACCGGCTCTTTCCCCTGTACTTTGAGTGCAGCGTTGATTCCAGCCATAACACCTTGTCCTGCTGCTTCTTCATAGCCGGAGGTACCATTAATCTGACCCGCCGTAAACAGACCTGGTAGACGTTTAGTTTCCAGTGAAGGCCACAATTGTGTAGGCACCATCGCATCGTATTCAATCGCATAACCATTACGCATCATTTCCACTTTTTCCATACCTGGAATTGAACGCAGCATAGCCAGTTGAACGTCTTCTGGCATACTCGTAGACAACCCCTGTACGTAATACTCGGATGTGTTCTTGCCTTCCGGCTCCAGGAAAATCTGATGTTTCGGTTTGTCGCTGAAACGAACAATTTTATCTTCAATGGAAGGGCAATAGCGTGGTCCGGTTCCTTCAATAAGACCCGAGAACATCGGAGCACGATGCAGATTATCATTAATAATCTGATGTGTTTCCACAGATGTATACGTCAACCAGCAAGGCAGTTGCTCATTATCGGAAGATTCTGTCTCATAGGAAAAGAACTTCGGCTTGTCATCTCCAGGCTGAATTTCGGTTTTGCTAAAATCAATCGTATCCTTATGCACACGTGGTGGTGTACCTGTTTTGAAACGAACCAGATCAAAGCCCAGTTCACGCAGATTCTCTGACAATTTAAGAGAGGGTTGTTGATTGTTTGGTCCACTCTCATACATCAACTCACCCATGATCACTTTGCCGCGCAAGTATGTGCCTGTTGTCAGAACGACTGCTTTGGCCCGATACTCTGTTCCGGTCTGAGTCACAACTCCTACACACTTTCCGTCTTCAACGATCAGGCGATCAACCATACCTTGACGCATCGTCAAATTACGTTCATTCTCCATCGTTTCCTTCATTTTATGCTGGTATGAGAATTTATCTGCCTGAGCACGAAGCGCGTGAACAGCAGGTCCTTTACCTGTATTAAGCATCCGCATCTGAATAAAGGTTTTATCGATATTCCGTCCCATTTCTCCACCAAGTGCATCAATCTCACGGACAACATGTCCTTTAGCCGGTCCCCCAATAGATGGGTTACAAGGCATAAAGGCCACCATGTCCAGATTGATCGTAATCATTAGTGTTTTGGACCCCATACGAGCTGCGGCCAGCGCGGATTCCACACCAGCATGTCCTGCACCAACGACGATTACATCATAACTGCCGCCATCAAAAGCCATTCCCGTTTACCTCCTTATTCCGCTGCATTTGGTGTAACTCACACAGGCGGATCACGTTCTACAATCATGAAACTACTTCTAACCGTTCATCGGAACTTGCATTCCTATCTATATGAAACCAACACGTAATGGCTACAACATCATTCCATCCTTTGACAACAGGCAGAAATTGTACCTTTCTATCATACACTACGATCTAAGTCAATCGGCAGTATATTATTTTTACTTTCCTAGACAGAACTGGGAGAAAATCTGATCAATTAATGCATCATGTGCTGTATCTCCAACAATCTCGCCCAAATGCTCCCACGCCAAACGAACATCAATCTGAATCATATCGATCGGAATGAACTGTTCTGCTGCTTCATAGGCATCAACCAGGGACTGCTTCGCTTTTTTGAGCAAAGCAATATGACGCACATTACTGACATAGGTCAGGTCTGCGGACTCCAGTTTACCACTGAAGAATAGCGTAGAGATGGCATCTTCCAGCCGATCCACACCCAGATCATCTTTCACTGACATCGGCACAAGCCGTTCTTCCGGAATGTAACGAAGCAGCACGTCACGTTCTACCTGTGGCGTTAAGTCCATTTTATTCATAATGATTATCGATTGTCTACCGCGGATTTGTTCCAATAATTCAATCTCATCGGGATGAAGTGGCTCAGCAGCATTCACAACCATCAGGATCAGATCGGCTTCACTTACCGCAGAACGAGAACGTTCTACCCCGATCTTCTCTACAACGTCCATCGTTTCCCGTATTCCTGCCGTATCAAGCAACTTGAGCGGGATATTATTAATCGTAATAAACTCTTCAATTACATCACGAGTTGTTCCTGGAATGTCCGTGACGATAGCTCGATTATCTTGAGCCAGTGTATTCATCAATGAGGATTTACCCACGTTAGGTCTTCCAACGATAGCCGTCGTGATACCTTCTCGCAGGATCTTACCTTGCTCTGCTGTAGTCAGCAATTTATCAATTTCAGTCATAACCTGACTAGACTTTTCTTTAATAAAATCAGACGTTAACGACTCCACATCATGCTCGGGATAATCGATATTCACTTCAATATGAGCCAGTGTTTCCACCAATGTATATCGTAGATCACGCAGTTTGGAAGAAAGTTTGCCTTCAACCTGTTTCAATGCAACCGAGAAAGCCCGGTCCGATTTGGAACGAATAAGATCCATGACACCTTCAGCCTGAGACAGGTCAATCCGCCCATTAAGGAAAGCACGCTTCGTGAACTCACCAGGTTCAGCCAGACGAATATCAAGCTGCAACAACAGGTCCATGACCCGTTTTACAGACACTACACCGCCATGCGCACTGATCTCCACCACATCTTCTGTTGTGAACGAGCGTGGTGCTCGCATGACTGTTACCAGCACTTCCTCGATCTTCTCCCCATTAACAGGATCTATGATATGACCATAATGAACCGTATGAGATGCTGCATGAGTTAAAGGGGTTTTGCTGCGAAAAATCTTTTCCGTCTCCGACACTGCTTCCGGGCCGCTGACCCGGATCACGGCGATACCCGCCTCTCCGACAGCCGTTGATATCGCTGTGATCGTATCACTGATCATGGTTATCTCTCCTTGCTCTATTTTAAAATTGCCGCCCCTCGGGGGACGCCATATCCATTTTCAAATCTATTAATGATATATCATATGACATGTCACTTATCGTATTAAGTTCACTCTTTACTTGTTCTAAGCACCTTATCAAATTGCTTCTGTACGAAAAAAGCAATGGCTTCTGCACCGGGCAGGAAGCCATTGCGTCTTCAATTTCGTGTTATTTCGTCGTAATAACCACACGCCGATTAGGCTCCTCGCCCTTACTTAACGTCTTAATCTGCGGGTGATTTTGCAGTTTTGCATGGATGACTTTTCGTTCGAGCGGAGGCATTGGTTCCAGTACAACTTCCTTACCGGTACGGATTGCTTGTCCAGCCAACCGTTCAGCCAGATCCTCCAGTGTCTTCCGCCGACGTTGACGGAAATTCTCCGCGTCGAGCACAATTCGAACGAAGCTTTCCGAATATCGGTTCGCTACAATGTTCGTTAGATACTGAAGCGCATCCAGCGTCTGTCCACGTCTGCCAATAATCATGCCCAGATCTTCGCCGGCAATATTGAAGATATGTCCATCCCGCTGTTTTTTGATATGCACTTCAACATCCAGTCCCATACCTGCTGCGACCTCTTTCAAGAAAGCAGCCGCTTCTTCATAGGGATTTTTAGCTGCGACATCCTCAAGTAATGCATCTACTTCAGGTTTGTATGCAGCTGGTTTGATCGGCTGTGGAACAACTTCCGGTACAGGCAATAATTTCACTTCAACTTTGGCCGCCCTCACCCCGAACAAACCCAGGAATCCTTTTGACGGCTGCTCTAACACTTGTATCTCGACCTTGTCCCGACTTACGCCAAGCTCGGTCAATCCTTGGTTTACAGCATCTTCAACGGTTTTTCCTGACGTAATGACTTTGGTCATTTCGATTTTTTGGCCCCTTTCGACCCTTTTCCAGAGACGGTCGCTTTGCCACCGTTTTTGCGTTTAGCTCCATTTTTGGAAGAGCTATTCTGCTTCACGTTGACCTCAGCCACGATTTTATCATTATTCCGGTAAAGGAAATAGTTTTGCACGATCGTGTAGATGTTACTGTAGAACCAGTACAGCGGAAGCGCTGACGGGAACTGATAAGACATCACGAAGATCAAAATCGGGTACACCCACAGCATAAACTGCATCGGTCCCACTTGCTGTGCAGGGTTCATACGCATCATCATCCATGTTTGAATGAATGTTGTAATAGCGGCCAGCACTGGCAAAATAAACAGGTGATCGGGTGATCCGAGCTGGAGCCACAAGAAATCATGCGTTCTCAGACTGGAGTTTCCGTAAATTGAGTTATAAAGTGCGATGTAAATCGGCATCTGAATGATAAGTGGCAGACAACCGGCCATCGGATTAACTTTGTTCTCCTGGAACAACTTCATCGTTTCTTGCTGAACTTTCTCAGGTGTATCTTTAAACTTGGCTTGAATCTCCTTCAGCTGCGGCTGAATTGCCTGCATAGCTTTGGAGCTACGGACTTGTTTCATTGTTAATGGTAAAATCAATGTCCGTACAATAAGCACCATCACGAGGACGGCCAGTCCATATTCACCGTTGAACCAGTTGGCGAATGTATCGAGCGCCAGTGAGAACCAGTAAATAACATTAGCTTGCCAAAAAGAATCACTATTCTTCAGATCTTCCGTTGTAACCCCGGCTCCTTGTGGAGTACATCCGGCGAGTACAGTGACCATTGCAATGACTGCAATGAGGAGAATCCACTTCCCCTTTGATGTCTTCAATCGCGACACTTCATAACCCCTCTCTTAACCAATCCATTCCATCGTAAAATCATACCATAATTAGGAGGACAAATAAACCGAAGCTTACCGCTTGCCCGACTTCAAAAGAGAGCCCTTACGCATCGCGTGTAGCAGGCTTTTTTCCATTTCCTTATAGGGCATGTCCAGTGCACCTTTTCTGACGATAAAAATCAGATCCATCTGCGTGACGATCTCATGCTCATGATGACGAACAATTTCCTTAATCATGCGTCTCATCCGGTTGCGTACGACAGCGTTTCCGATTTTCTTGCTGCATGATACGCCCACTCGAAATTGTTCCGTATCTTTACGGCGGCAGCCATACACCACGAATTGATGATTGGCAAACGATTTTCCATACCGGTATACGCGGCTAAAATCCGCCCGGTTTCGTAGACGCAGTCTTTTATACACGGCGCTTCTCCTTGCTGTTCTCCACCAATGTTATTGACGGAGGCCTCATTACTGATTTAGTATAGGCTTTCTTGAATGACGGTAAACCGTCTTGGCGACAACTTCATTTGGATGATTGTTGGCCAGCTACTTAAACTGAGCAAACAATCATCCCGGATGATTGTTGAACGGTTACTTGAATAAACGTTCATCATTATATAAGGTAAGTTTTCGAAAAATGGAAAACTCACTCAACATACATCGTGTATATTCAGCACTTTTTCGCAGACCATTCAGACCTGATCTGTAGCAGCATCCAGTCTGATTTGAGCTAATTAAGAAAAAAAAGACCACCTCGGTGGTCTTCAATGCATTAAGCACTCAGGTTTTTACGGCCTTTAAGGCGACGTGCGGCCAAAATTTTACGGCCGTTGCTCGTGCTCATTCTTTTCCGGAAACCATGAACTTTTTTACGTTTGCTAACGTTCGGTTTGAATGTAGGTCTCAATGTATTGCACCTCCTCACAAGGAAATACTTATGTGATGAATCACTTTCATCTTCACAGAAAACACCTTTATATATTTAACCATGACCACCTGGAAAAGTCAACTGCAAGGCGCAAGGCTTCTCCCTCTTTTATATACGCTCTCCATCCCACCCATAGTAATGACCACAGTCCGTTCACTTCAACACCATGATCAAGCCCCGAAGAGAGTCCTGAAAGTTATCCCCAGACCCTGATCAGATCACCATATTTCAGCGTTTTTAGTTATCCACACCCTCCAATACCTGTTATCTCCTTCATTACATCCTGTTTAAAGTTATTCACATGTGGATAATGATTATAAGCTATTAATATCGTCGAATTCTATTCAGGTTGTATCCGCTTCAATTAAGGTTTACAAGCTTTTGAGAAAGGTGTAGGATAAAAATCACATCTTGTATACAAGTAGTCCTTTGAAAAAAACAATTAGCCGTTAGCTTGTAGCTACAGACTATGGATTGAACTGAATGTCCAGTCCGCAAAATAGTTATGCTATGATCAGTAATGAACTGATTACTTATTAATAGGAGCGTTAGCCATATGTTATTTCCTTCTTCCTGGCTCCAAGGAGCTTCCCGTGGTGAAGCTATTGCCTGCGAATTAAGGCTGCGGATCATTAGCGGTACCCTTCGTCCTGGAGAAATTTTGTCGGAAAATCGAATTGCGGCTGATTTTGACAGCAGTCGTTCACCTGTCCGTGAAGCGTTACGAACATTGTCTAATGAAGGTCTTATTCGACTTGAACGTATGGGTGTCGTTGTCATTGGACTACGAATCAAGGATGTCGAAGAATTGTATGATGTCCGTTTCCTGATTGAAAGTTTTGTGCAGCAGCGACTTGCTGGTGATGTCCCAGAATCATTAATCACCCAGTTGCGTAACGTGATCGACAAAATGCAACTTGCTGGACGGCATCAGGACGCCGTCGAATTCGCCTATCAGGATCTCGTTTTCCACGAAACCATCATTGAAGCTGCCCAGCATTCCCGTATTTCACATCTATGGAAGAGTATTCGATATGTTGTGATGACCGTTATGCTGCTCACGACGCGCAGAGTATTTGTTCAAGGCGAGCAGAAAGTAAGCGCTGTAATTGAGAAACATCGTTTGCTCGTTGAAGCACTTGAATCAGGTGACAAGATGCTCATTCAGGCTGGAGTCCGCACGTATTTTCAAGATTCCGGCAAAACCCTGCACGAAAGCTTTGATTCCTAATCGGTGCAAGGCGTTTGCAATCATATCCGTCGTGAATGATTGCAGCTTAACTTGTCGACAAGTATACAAAATGCGATTTTGTTTCAAATTTGGGATGATAAAACTACATTTTTCGCCAACACCTCTTCTTCAGTATGGGCACAACTTTAATTGTTGACGATAATTTCACTTGTAAGCGTTCTATATCAGAAATAAAGGAGCACACAACATCATGAGCACTCTTTTTGGACTATCCCACAACGCAACATTATTAGTTTGGACGTTAATTGCGATCGTTTTTCTGATCGTTTTGATCTCCAAGTATAAATGGAATCCCTTTATCACCCTGCTGTTGTCCGCATTAATGCTCGGTTTGCTTACAGGCATGAAACCTGCCGATGTGATCTCTTCCATTACCGGGGGACTTGGAGGCACACTTGGAACCATCGCAATTGTTATTGCTCTCGGTACAATGCTTGGTAAGATGATGGCCGAATCTGGCGGTGCCGAGCGCATTGCAACTACATTGGTTGATCGGTTTGGTGTGAAACGTGTGCACTGGGCCATGATGATTGTTGGATTTATCGTTGGTATTCCCGTTTTCTTCGAAGTTGGCTTGATTTTGATGATCCCCATCATTTTTACCGTTGCACGTAAAACCAACATGTCTTTGCTGCAGATTGGTATTCCCATTTTGGCGGGTCTGTCGACTGTACACGGTTTGGTTCCACCACACCCGGCGCCAATGATAGCAATTGAAGCCTTCAGCGCGGATCTGGGTAAAACCATTTTGTACTCTCTTATTGTTGGTATTCCTACAGCGATTATTGCAGGTCCCGTATGAGCGTTTCCCAGACATTGAAAACGTGGACCGTTATGGAAACACTATTGTCCGTAGTCGGACTGATCTTTATTTTGCTCCTGAGTACAGTGGTATAAATGGACTCTCTATAGTAGAAAGAAATTAAATCTCATCGCTTTCTGGAGAAAGAAGGATTAAATACATGAACAACTATATGATTGGGATCGATATTGGTACCACCAGTACCAAATCCGTGTTATTTACCGAGCAAGGCTCCGTCGTCAGTACCTCAACGCAGGAATATCCTTTGTACACCCCTGCACCCGATGTTGCCGAACAGGACCCTGAAGAGATTGTGCAAGCAGCCCTCCGCTCTGTGCAAGGAGTCATGGATCAGAGTGGTGTTGCTGCCGAGCAGATCCTGTTTGTATCCTGCAGCTCGGCTATGCATAGTGTCATTGCCATGGGACAGGATAACAAACCCTTAACCCGTTGCATCACCTGGGCGGATAATCGAAGTGCAGCTTGGTCTGCCCAGCTGCAAGAGAATGGATTGGGCCATCGCATCTACCTGCGCACAGGTACACCGATCCATCCCATGTCACCGCTGACCAAATTAATGTGGCTGCGCCACGATGAACCTGAACTTTTTGAGCGCACCGCCAAATTTATTTCGATTAAAGAATATCTATTCTTCCGTCTATTCGGACAATATGTCGTCGACCATTCCATCGCATCCTGCACAGGTTTGCTCAATCTGGAACAACTGGACTGGGACGCAGAGGCCCTTGAGATTGCAGGCATTACACCCGACCATCTCTCGAAGCTCGTACCTACAACACATATATTAGAAGGAATGAATCACGAATCGGCTGAAAAAATGGCTCTCTCCCCCTCCACGCCCTTTGTTATTGGCGCAAGTGATGGGGTTTTATCCAATCTCGGCGTAAACGCCATTGAACCTGGTGTTGTCGCAGCAACCATCGGAACCAGCGGGGCCATTCGCACTGTCGTGGACCGTCCGGTTACCGATCCCAAAGGTCGAACCTTCTGTTATGCCCTCACAGAGAATCTTTGGGTCATTGGTGGACCTGTGAATAACGGTGGCATGCTGTTTCGTTGGGTACGGGATGAATTCGCCGCGTCTGAAGTGGAGACAGCGAAGCGACTCGGCATCAATTCCTATGATGTTCTGACCAAAATTGCCGAACGTGTCCGGCCGGGATCGGAAGGACTTCTGTTTCATCCGTACCTTTCGGGCGAACGTGCCCCTTTATGGAATCCGGATGCCCGTGGTTCCTTTTTTGGCTTAACACTCCATCACCAGAAAGAGCATATGATCCGTGCTGTCCTGGAAGGGGTTATTTTCAACCTATATACGGTACTGCTCGCCATGGAAGAACAGATTGGGCAACCTACCTCCATTCAAGCCACAGGTGGGTTCGCCCGTTCTCCTCTCTGGCGCCAGATGATGTCCGATATCTTCAATCAGGAAGTGGTTGTACCCGAGAGCTTCGAGAGTTCCTGTCTGGGTGCCGTCGTGCTTGGTTTGTACGCTACAGGGCGGATCCAATCGCTTCATGCCGTTTCTTCCATGGTGGGTACAACGCATCGGCATACCCCTGTCAAAGAGAATGCTGTACTCTACCAAGAGCTGCTGCCCATCTTTATTCGGATCTCTCGCAAACTGGAAGAGGAATACGCAGATATCGCTGAATTCCAGCGTAAGATGTCCCTTCCCCGTCTCTAAATCATCAATCCATACTACGTCTCTGCACCAAAAAAAGAGGGTGTCCCCTGAAACCAAAAATCGGTTTCAGGGGACACCCTCTTTTGATATAAATTCATAAAATGTCCTTTGGATTCATATCATACATTCATATACTTCAACCTCCATATTCGAGCATCAGCTTACCTCTTGTTCCTGATAATTTAGATTACATATGTCTCAAAATGAAGTCATCCATGTCCATTATTCTTATACATTGCCATCACAGAATTATCATCTGCTCAGAAAACACACCACTGATCTTATTCAATTAAAGGCATGAGTTTACTCCCCTCTCCGTCTCCCATCCTGACACTGAATTCGTGGATTTCATCATCGTCCCATTGGCAAGAAAAACACGAGGGTGAGAGGTCACTCTTTTTCCGATCTCGATCATGCTTCATTTTCACTACACGGTTATCCACAGACAGGTTATTCACAAACCAAGAATACTTTCACACACAATTTGCATCATTTGACGGATAACCTGTGGATAAAAAATTTTTGGTTTTTGGGTCATTCTGTCGAAAGTTAAACAGTTTATAAACAATATATTGTGTTGTGACTAAAAATTATACACAAGTTATTGAATTTGTGGATAAAATCACACGATACGTTGAAATGCGAGGCTTCTTTTGCTATGATTGTATTACTTTTGGATGTGAATATGTGATCTGACTCATAATATTATCAACAGCCTGTGGATAAAGTTGTGAACAATTTTCAGTTGTTCAGACTTTTTTTGTTTTCGACCTGCGGGGGTTTGGGGATAAATTCAACAATATATCTCGTATTTCGACACTGCATCATGGCTTAAGCCACACTTGGAACATGTAAAAGGAGTGACAGTCTGTGGACAGCCATACTTCTGATTTATGGCAGCAAATTTTATCAATTATACAAAACAAACTCAGCAAACCCAGCTTTGACACCTGGTTCAAAGCAACCAAAGCAACCAAGCTGAATGACCGTTCAATCGTCATTTCCGCTCCAACCACGTTTGCCGTCGAATGGCTGGAGAGCCGTTACACCAAATTGGTTGGCTCGACGGTATACGAGCTGCTTGGCAAACAAGTCGATGTGAAATTTGTCATCGAAGAGAACAAACCTGCTGAACCGGACCCACAACAGCCGGCGCCAACGCCGACTGTTGTAAAGGAAGAAGCGGTGCTTAGCATGTTGAATCCGAAATATACGTTCGATACATTTGTCATCGGGCCGGGCAACCGTTTTGCCCATGCCGCATCGCTGGCGGTCGCTGAAGCGCCCGCCAAAGCTTACAATCCTCTCTTTCTGTATGGAGGAGTAGGACTCGGTAAAACTCACTTGATGCATGCGATCGGACATTATGTTCTGGAGCATGATCCGGGCAGCAAAGTCGTTTATTTGTCGTCTGAGAAATTCACAAACGAATTCATTAACTCGATCCGTGACAACCGCGGGGAAAGCTTCCGTAACAAATACCGGAGCGTCGACATTCTGCTCATTGATGATATTCAGTTCTTGGCGGGAAAAGAATCGACACAAGAGGAATTTTTCCATACGTTTAATGCGCTGCATGAGGAACGGAAACAGATTATCATCTCCAGCGACAGACCACCGAAGGAAATTCCGACACTGGAAGAACGACTTCGTTCTCGCTTTGAATGGGGGTTAATTACGGATATCCAGCCTCCAGATTTGGAG
The DNA here is from genome assembly GCF_000316035.1 of Paenibacillus sp. PAMC 26794. Taxonomy (GTDB): domain Bacteria; phylum Bacillota; class Bacilli; order Paenibacillales; family Paenibacillaceae; genus Paenibacillus. The sequence goes on along the minus strand of NZ_ANHX01000076.1, from coordinate 11,248 downwards.
ACACGGATCGCTATTTTGCGTAAAAAGGCACGTGCGGAGAACCTGGATATTCCGAATGAAGCGATGATGTACATTGCCAACCAGATTGACACCAACATACGTGAACTGGAAGGTGCCCTGATTCGGGTCGTTGCTTATTCTTCGCTGACTAATCAAGATGTAACCACTCATCTGGCAGCTGAAGCACTGAAGGACATCATTCCTTCCAGTCGTCCCAAAATGATCACTATTCATGACATCCAACAAAAGGTCGGCGAGTATTATAGCCTTAAGCTTGAAGATTTCAAAGCACGGAAACGGACCAAGGCAGTTGCCTTCCCAAGACAGATTGCCATGTATCTCTCTCGTGAACTGACAGACTTTTCTCTGCCCAAAATCGGAGAAGCATTCGGAGGACGAGATCACACCACTGTCATACATGCGCACGAAAAAATATCCCAAGCGATTAAAATCGATCAGGATCTCTATAAAGTTATCAACAACTTAACCGAAAAAATAAAGAATCCAACCTGAACAAGTCCCAAGCCTATGCACAACGTATACACATGTGGATAGGCTTGGGTGTACGGGTTTATACCCACTTATCCACATATTCAGTGCCCCTATTACTATTATTACTAAAAAGATCTTAAAGATATCATCTCCAAAATAGCCATTTCGGAGCTTAGCCTTCGGCCTTCGAAAAACGCCTTTTAACACCCCAACACCCAAAAAATCAGCTAGGAGTGAAACCATGAAAATCAGCATAATGAAAAACTACTTAAACGATTCCATACAGCAAGTATCCAAAGCGATCTCGAGCCGTACAACGATTCCGATTCTGAGCGGTATCAAATTCGACGTGAATCATCAAGGTGTAACGTTGACAGCAAGTGACACCGATATATCCATTCAATCCTTCATCCCGCTTGAAGATGGAGATAAAAGCGTAGTTCAGGTAGATCAACCCGGCAGTGTAGTTTTGCCAGCCAAGTTTTTTGTGGAGATCATTAAGAAGCTGCCATCACAGGAAGTGCACATGGAAGTCAAAGAGAACTTCAACACCTTTATCTCCGCAGGTGCTACCGAGATTCAACTGGTAGGTCTTGATCCGGAAGAATTCCCGGTACTGCCAAGCATCGAAGAAAACCAAACGGTCTCCATTCCAGGAGATTTGCTGAAAAATATGATCAAACAAACCGTCTTCTCGATTTCCACACATGAGACTACTCCAATCCTGACAGGTGTACTCTGGAGTTTGGGTGACAACGAATTGAAATTTGTGGCAACAGACCGTCACCGTCTTGCTACTCGATCAGCAATGCTGGATAATGCAGAAGGTATCCGCTTCAACAACGTGGTCATTTCCGGTAAAACGCTGAACGAGCTCAGCAAAATCGTTCCGGATCAAAATACCCTTGTCGATATCGTTGTTGCAGATAATCAGGTCCTGTTCAAAATCGACCGTGTATTGTTCTACTCCCGTATTTTGGACGGAACATATCCGGATACTTCTAGAATTATTCCAACGTCATACAAAACAGAACTTGTTTTAGATACAAAAAAATTAAGCGAATCCATTGACCGGGCTTATTTGCTGTCGCGTGAAGAGAAAACAAACATCGTGCGTATGCAGACGATGGATTCAGGATCCGTTGAAATTTCTTCAAGCTCTTCCGAGCTAGGTAAAGTAAGAGAAGAAATCGAACCTGCCGAGTTTACAGGAGATCCGTTAAAAATCTCGTTCAACTCCAAATACATGCTGGATGTGCTGAAAGTTGTTGAAAGTGAGCAGCTGATGATCGCTTTTACAGGAGTCATGAGTCCAATTATCTTGAAACCGCTGGATGACAGTCACAGCCTTTACGTGATATTGCCATATCGGACGACCAACTAACGAAAGGAAGATCACAGTGAACCAAGTTACGATTCGTACGGAATATATTAAGCTTGATCAATTTTTGAAATTGGCTGATTGCATCCCAACTGGAGGTATGGCCAAAGCTCTGCTTCAGGAAGGTCTTGTACGTGTGAATAAAGAGCCTGAGGAACGCCGGGGACGTAAGTTATACCCTGGGGATATCGTTGAAGTGGACGGAGAAGGCACATACGAAGTTGCTGCAGAATAAGAAGACCAGTTCGATCCTGCTGCCTCCTGACGGACGGGATAAAAGGGAGGTTACCGCGTGTTTGTGAACAGCATTGATCTGCAGAATTTCCGCAATTATGAACATCTGAGACTGGATTCTTTTGGTCCCGTAAACTTGTTGATCGGGCAAAATGCCCAAGGCAAGACCAATCTTGCAGAGGCGATTTTTGTACTTGCACTCACCAAGAGCCACCGTACATCCCGTGACAAGGAGTTAATTCGTTTCGGTGAGGAACGTGCCAGACTTGCAGCAGAGGTCGACAAAAAGTACGGATCGGTCAAGCTTGAACTATCTTTGTCGCAACAAGGCAAAAAAGCAAAGATTAACGGCTTGGAGCAGCGCAAGTTAAGTGATTTTGTCGGAGCGCTCAATGTTGTGATGTTTGCACCGGAGGATCTGGAGATTGTAAAAGGCACACCGGGGGTCCGCCGCCGGTTTCTTGACATGGAGATCGGACAGGTTGCACCAGGCTACCTGTATCATCTGCAGCAATATCAAAAAGTGCTCGTCCAACGAAACAATTTACTTAAGCAGTTATGGGGAAAAGGGGCATCGGCCCAGACCATGCTTGAGGTGTGGAACGAACAACTGGTTGAGCATGGTGTTAAAATCGTCAAAAAAAGGAAACAATTCATAAAGAAACTGCAAAAGTGGGCAGAAACGATTCATCAGGGGATCACCGGAGGCGGAGAAGTCTTGCGGCTGGCCTACCTTCCTTCCTTCAGCGAAGCCGCTGAGGAAGATGAAGCTGTCTTAATGGACCAATTTATGATAAAATTATCACAAATGAAAGAGCAGGAGATTCGCCGAGGCACAACCCTTAGTGGGCCGCATCGGGATGACCTGTCCTTTTTCATTAACGATCGGGAAGTACAAACATATGGCTCGCAGGGGCAGCAGCGCACAACGGCGTTGTCCCTTAAACTTGCGGAAATTGAACTGATTCATGAAGAAATCGGAGAATATCCAGTTCTGTTGCTGGATGATGTTCTGTCCGAGCTGGACCCTTTTCGCCAGACGCAGCTGATCGAAACGTTCCAGAGCAAGGTGCAAACCTTTATTACGGCTACGGGGATTGAGAGCCTGAACGTTGACAAGCTCAAAGATGCCAGTATTTATCACGTTCATGCCGGACAGGTTGAACGCTAAGGAGTGAGGGCTTATGTACATTCATCTGGGCGGTGAGAAGATCATCCGTTCTTCCGAATTGGTCGCTATTTTTGATATATCGATTGAAAAATCCTCAAAGATCTCCAAGCAGTATGTCACGCATGCCGAGCAGGAAAAAACAGTGGAACACATCGGCGAAGAGGAAGCCAAGTCCATTGTGGTGACCAAAAACATTGTGTACTACTCGCCTATTTCCTCAGCCACGCTGAAGAAGCGGGCTCACATTTTTCCTGATCTCTAGCGTTGTGTGGCATAAAAGATGTCTCTTTTGCTGCTTGTCTTTAAATTTGGATAGCTGGCTGAAATGAAGGACGTTGCCTATTTCAGCAAACATTCTTAGTTAACGCATATTTACGATATTGAATCTATAGAAGTAGGTGAAAGCATGTCTATGAATCAACCGTCATATGGTGCAGATGAAATTCAGGTACTTGAAGGGCTGGAAGCCGTACGTAAACGACCGGGGATGTATATTGGTTCCACCAGTGCCAGAGGTCTGCATCATCTCGTTTGGGAAGTAGTGGACAACAGTATTGACGAAGCACTCGCAGGTTATTGTGATCATATCGAAGTTACTATTCATGAAGATAACAGCGTCACTGTAGTCGATAATGGGCGGGGGATTCCTGTCGGCGAACATGCCAAAATGAAACGTCCTGCGCTTGAGGTTGTTATGACTGTTCTGCATGCTGGTGGTAAATTTGGCGGTGGTGGGTACAAAGTATCCGGTGGTCTACATGGGGTAGGTGTATCGGTCGTCAATGCTCTATCAGCGAAAGTCATTGTTACAGTTAAGGTTGATGGCCAGGTGTATCAACAGGAATACCGCCGTGGTGTTCCACAATATGATCTGAGAACGATTGGTACAACAGAAGAAACGGGAACAACGGTTAGATTCCATCCAGATCCTGAAATTTTCACGGAAACAAGAGTGTTCGAATATGACATCTTGCTTGCCCGGATTCGTGAGCTGGCATTCCTGAACAAGGGCATCGGTCTTACATTGACGGATGAGCGTACCGGTGCAACCAACTCTTTCATGTACGAAGGCGGCATTATCGAATACGTCTCCTACCTGAACCAGAAGCGCGAAGTACTGCATGAGAATCCAATTTACGTTGAAGGTTCCAGAGATAACATCCAGGTGGAAGTTGCCCTGCAATACAATGACAACTACACCGAGAATATCTATTCCTTCGCGAACAATATCAACACGCATGAGGGCGGAACGCACGAATCAGGTTTCAAGAGTGCCCTTACACGGATCATCAATGACTATGCTCGTAAGGCGGGTGTAATCAAGGACAGCACGGGGAACCTTTCCGGAGATGACGTGCGTGAAGGTTTGACGGCCATTATTTCGGTCAAGATTCCGGAACCGCAATTTGAAGGACAGACGAAGACCAAGCTGGGAAACAGCGAAGTGCGTGGTATTGTCGAATCCTTGTTTGCCGAGAAGCTGCAGGAATTTCTGGAAGAGAATCCTTCCGTATCCCGTCGTATTTTGGAAAAAGGGCTGCAAGCAGCACGTGCGCGTGAGGCTGCCCGTAAAGCCCGTGAACTGACACGTCGTAAAGGTGCACTCGAAGTAAGCTCACTTCCAGGTAAACTGGCAGACTGTTCATCCAAGGATGCTTCAATCAGTGAATTGTACATCGTCGAAGGTGACTCTGCAGGCGGATCAGCGAAGCAAGGCCGGGATCGTCATTTCCAAGCGATTTTGCCGTTGCGTGGTAAGATTTTGAACGTGGAAAAAGCTCGTCTTGACCGGATATTGGGTAATGCCGAGATTAGAGCAATTATTACGGCGATGGGTACAGGTATTGGTGATGACTTCGATATTGCCAAAGCCCGTTATCACAAAATCATTTTGATGACCGATGCCGATGTCGATGGTGCTCATATCCGAACACTGTTGCTGACATTCCTGTATCGGTACATGCGTAAAATCATTGAGGCAGGCTATGTATATATTGCTCAGCCGCCATTGTTCAAGATTGAGCGTAACAAAGTGATTCGCTATGCCGGTTCCGAGAAAGAGCGTGATGAAATTATTGCTACGCTCGGCGAAAATGCGAAATTCAACATTCAGCGTTACAAAGGTCTCGGTGAGATGAATGCCGGACAATTATGGGAAACGACGATGGATCCGGAAAGCCGGGCCATGATGCAAGTGTCGATCAATGATGCCATACTTGCCGATACCATGTTCGACACCTTGATGGGGGATAACGTTGAACCGCGTCGTGACTTTATTCAGGAAAATGCGAAATACGTGAAAAACCTCGACATTTAACGATATTCGAAGAGGCGCCTGCGAGGGCGCCTTTTTATATTATTGGAATCACGAAATAGGAAGCAGTAGACTTTTGTATCCCTTTGTTATCGACGTACACGTTTTTTGGTAGACGAGGCCTGTGCTTTGGGGGATGGACGAGAACTCTTACTCTTTTTGGAGGGCAAACGACCGTACGCAATTGCATAGCGTTTGATCTTCCGGTACGTCTCCTTGTCCGGTAATAAGCCAAAGGCGTAAATGCCTGGCAGTGTGTTGACTTCAAGAATCCAGGGACGCCCTGCTTCGTCTAGCGCAATATCTATACCAATCTCTTTGAGTCTTGGAAATGATGTTTGCAATTGCACAGCGGTATGAACACCTAAGCGGTAAAGCTCAGTGCGAAGTTTTTTGAAGCCATCCTGGTGAAGATGGGGGAGTACGAGTTCTTCAAACGTGGCCAATCGCCCACCGCCATGAATGTTGGTGATGATTTTGCCTGGCGCAGCAACACGTCCCAGAATACCTGTTGTTTCCCAGTTGTGTTGCAGATTCTTCTGAGTTAACACACGCAAGTCAAAAGGCAAATCTCCATGCTTCATCAGCGAGATTCCCTGTTGAATGATATAATCACGTTCCTGAATGCGATCATTCAGTGCTCGTTCGAGTTCGTCCAGGGAATGAAATGATCTCTCCTCTGTACCGTATTGGAGTTGATATGTTGTTGTGAGATAGGTAGCTCTGGAGGTAACAGCACTTGCTTCGGGTTCATCAGCCAGGTTCCGATCATTGGTTTCTTCCGAAACCTCTGCATCTGTGGTGGAATCTTCGGAATTAACAATAGGTTCGTATAAACGGGTTGTTTTCACCCGCATAACGCCATTACCGTAAGTACCACGGTCCGGTTTGATATAGTTTGACTCAAATAATTCAGTCATTCGTTCCAAAGTTTGACGGCTATATTTTCGGGTCACTGGGATATATTCATTCACAATGCGACTGCGTTGTAACACAGCTGTTTTGGCCCATTTGCTGGAGACGCGTTGGATACCCAAGATTCATCAGTCCTTTCATGTTTTGTTCAGTTCTAAAGAGGGAAAGACACGGAGAAATCAAAGGACAAGAGACGATTTCAGTGGTATAATAGAGAAATATGGCGTTTTGTGCGATGAGCTGCACAATTTGCAGTTTGATCGTAGGACGGGAATGGCTTTAGCCTCGGTAGGCACAGTACATATGCCTTTTTTCTAGCATTGTATGTGCAATTGGGGAGGAAGGCAGGGCGTATCCCCAGACACGCAGAAGTTCCCGGAAGAAAGGCTATTGCCCAGCGGACGTTTAATTGTGTAACTTTTGTGAAAGTAATATAATAAAGAGTAGCGTTCTTGCGCGGTTTTAGCCTTGTTAGGCTTTTCACATATAATCAACTTTTTTGCATGACGGAATGGAACGTTTGTTGAAGGACAAGAAGGAGGTCCAGCATGGCGGAAGAAATGAACTCTCAGATTACAGATCGGGATATAGGCGTCGAGATGCGTGAATCGTTTATGGATTATGCGATGAGCATCATCGTTAGCCGTGCCTTACCTGACGTGCGTGATGGATTGAAGCCGGTTCACCGGCGTATTCTTTACGCGATGTCAGAGCTCGGCATGACACCCGATAAACCACATAAAAAATCAGCCAGAATCGTCGGCGAAGTTATCGGTAAGTATCACCCGCATGGTGACTCTGCCGTATACGAAACGATGGTACGGATGGCACAGGATTTCTCCCTGCGCTACATGCATATAGATGGGCATGGTAACTTTGGATCGGTCGATGGTGATATGGCAGCAGCTATGCGTTATACCGAGGCTCGTCTGTCCAAGATTGCAATGGAAATGCTCAGAGATATCAACAAGGATACGATTGACTTCCAGCCGAACTATGATGGTGAAGAACACGAACCAATCGTTCTGCCAGCTCGTTTCCCCAACTTGCTTGTGAATGGTGTCGGCGGGATCGCGGTAGGTATGGCAACCAATATACCTCCTCATAATCTGGGAGAGGTCATTGACGGCGTACAGGCGATGATTCAGAATCCCGAGATCACATCCATGGAATTAATGGATTACATTCAAGGGCCAGATTTCCCTACTTCCGGTTATATTTTGGGACGTTCAGGCATTCGCCAGGCGTATCAGACCGGACGCGGATCTGTAACAATGCGGGCCAAAACCAATATCGAAGAAAATAATAACAAGGCCCGTATTATCGTTACGGAACTCCCATATCAGGTGAACAAGGCGAGACTCGTTGAGAAAATTGCTGAGTTGGTACGTGATAAAAAAATTGATGGTATTACAGACCTTCGTGATGAGTCTGACCGTAACGGTATGCGGGTCGTGATTGAGCTCCGCAGAGACGTGAATCCGGGGGTTGTTCTGAACAACCTGTACAAGCATACATCGATGCAATCCACTTTTGGGATTAACATGCTTGCGATTGTTAATAAAGAACCTAAAATTCTGAACTTGCGTGAAGTGTTGTATCACTACCTGCAGCATCAGATTGAGGTTATTCGCAGACGTACGCAGTTTGATCTGAAGAAGGCTGAAGCTCGTGCACACATTCTGGAAGGCTTACGTATTGCGCTGGATCATATCGACGAAATTATTAAATTAATTCGTTCATCCAGCAATGCAGATGCAGCCAGAGAAGGGTTGATTGAGCGTTTTTCACTCAGTCATGATCAAGCTCAAGCCATTCTCGATATGCGTTTGCAACGCCTTACAGGTCTGGAACGGGAACGTATTGAGAATGAATATAACGAACTGATGGTTAAAATCAAGGAGTATCGTGAAATTCTGGGCAATGAGCATCTGGTGCTTGAGATAATCAGTACGGAGCTGCAAGAGATTCGCGATCGCTTTAGCGATGATCGCCGTACAGAGATCACTGTAGGTGAAGAAAGCATTCTGGATGAGGATCTGATTCCGCGTGAAGAGGTTATCATCACGATTACCCATACAGGCTACGTGAAACGTCTGCCAGTATCCACATATCGTAGCCAGAAACGCGGTGGACGTGGGGTTGTGGGAATGGATACGAAAGATACCGACTTTGTCGAGCATCTGTTTGTGACCAACTCTCACAACTACCTCATGTTCTTCACCGACAAAGGTAAAGTGTACCGTCTCAAAGCTTACGAGATTCCAGAGCTTGGACGTACCGCACGGGGAACGCCGATTATCAACCTGATCCAGATCGAGCAGGGCGAATCGGTCAATGCCGTAATTCCGGTTCAGGAATTCGAAAGTGACAGATACTTGTTCTTTGCTACCCGCCAAGGGGTTGTGAAGAAGACGCCACTTGAGGATTACACCAATATTCGTAAAGGTGGCTTGATCGGTATTTCCTTACGTGATGATGACGTTCTGATCGATGTTAAGCTGACCGATGGATTGCAAGAGATCATCATGGGTACAGCTCACGGAATGTCTATTCGATTCTCGGAAGGTAACGTACGTTCCATGGGACGTAGTGCAACCGGAGTTAAGGGGATTACATTGGATGAACAGGATGCTGTTATCGGCATGGATGTAGTTGATAAAGAGCTTGATGTTCTGATCGTTACAGCCAAAGGTTACGGTAAACGTACACCTGTCAGTGATTATCGGATGCAGACTCGTGGCGGTAAAGGGATCAAGACTATTAATGTCACAGAGAAGAACGGCTCAGTAGTCAGCCTCAAAATGGTTAAAACCGAAGAGGATCTGATGATTATCACGTCTAGCGGTACGTTGATCCGGATGAGCATGGAAGGCATATCCACTATGGGTCGATACACGCAGGGTGTGAAGCTGATTCATATTCGTGACGAGGATTCGGTAGCTACAGTCAGCCGAATTGACAAAAATGAAGAAGAACCAGACGATGAGTCACTTGAAGGCTTGGAAGGCGGGGAAACCCAAGCTCCTGCACTAAGCCTGGAAGAAGGCACCGTTTCTGACGCGGACGCTGATGCTGAAGTTGAGGACGACGATTCCGGTTCGGAAGCATAAGAATAGAATTTTATAAAGACTGATCTCTTTGAGATTGGAAGAAGATTGCGAGGGCTCCCACGGGGAGCCCTTTTGTTTGTATAAAGGAATCTCTTCTTTTTATTCTTCCGAATCTGGGATGTACAGCCTGATTCCTGAATAATATAATGGGAAATATCATGAAAAACCGGGACTATGGTCTTGTTTGTATTAACATAGAAGAACGATGAGTGAGGGGAATACACATGGGATTAATCACCCTGTCAAAAGTCAAACCAGGACTCAAACTTGGGAGTGATGTGCAAACACTTCGCGGCAACGTTCTGCTTCAGAAGGGAAAAGTCATTTTACCCAAGGATATGGAAGTGCTCAGAGCCTTTATGATTCAACAGGTAGATATTGAACAAGAAAGAATGGCGTCGAGTAGTACAGGAACCAAAGGTGCATCTGTGTCCGCAGGAAGTTCTGCCAATGACAACAATGGTGAACGGGCAGGGAAGACAGGGAACGTCACCACAACTCCTGTAGTAACGTCTTTGCAGGATGAGTATGAGAAGATGGTCGGACTAACGAAAAATGCTTTCCTGTCCTCTTTGGCGGCTGAATTACCGGTCTATGAGTTACGTACACAGTTGGAGGCTGTGTTTGCACATCTCAAACAATATAATGTGCTTACCTTCAGTCCACGAGTAATGCAAGAACATGATTATGTATATCACCATGCCGTACTGAGCGCGATCACATCCTATCAACTGGCTCAATGGATCGATCTCCCCTCCAAGGATTGGATGCAAGTTGCTTTTGCAGGTTTGTTCCATGATATTGGTAACAACAAGGTAGATCCGCAGATTCTCCATAAACCATCCACGTTGACGGCTACAGAGCAGGAAGAGATTCGTCAGCATACGAAGTATGGTTATCAGATCCTTAAACAGGCAAAGTCCATTAATGAGGGAGCCAGACTTGCAGCTTTGCAGCATCATGAAAAAGTGGATGGATCAGGCTACCCGTTGCAGCTTAGTGGGACGCAGATTCATATTTATGCCAAGATTGTAGCTATCGCTGATATTTTCCACGCCATGACGCTGGAGAAGATCTACCGCAAGGCACAATCACCATACCTAGTCCTAGAACAGATCCAAAGTGAGGCATTTGGGAAATTGGATCCTGCAATCGTAAGTGTATTTGTTCAACGGTCGACTCAGATTCATAATGGCATTCGAGTAAAACTCAGCAATAACCAAATTGGAGAGATCGTATTCTCTGATCGAGATCATCCTACACGGCCTATGGTGTCAGTAGAAGGAACCATCATTAACCTGATGCAGCAACGGCAGCTTCACATCCAAGAGGTTATCGGATAACAATAGATATTAAAGTAACTTGATGAGAGGGCCTTTCTTTTATAGAGAGGCCTTTTAAGTGAGATAAATGTGGTGGGAATGTAGATATACTACGAAGATTATAGAAAGATTTATAATTAATAAAAAAAAGACTTGCAATGTAAATCTGTACATGATATATTCTAAGTCCGGCCAAGAAAACACGGTTCACACGGTGCGGCAAGCAAATGAAATAAGCTTCGAAAGAAACTTAAAAAAAGAGCTTGCAAAGTTGGTTCGGATGTGGTAAGATATAAAAGTTGCTGA
>NZ_ANHX01000075.1 GCF_000316035.1 Paenibacillus sp. PAMC 26794 | reverse complement strand
CAGGGGTAGGGGAGCGTTGTATAAGGGTTGAAGGTGTACCGTAAGGAGCGCTGGACATTATACAAGTGAGAATGCCGGTATGAGTAACGAAAAGATCAAGTGAGAATCTTGATCCGCCGAAAGCCTAAGGGTTCCTGAGGAAGGCTCGTCCGCTCAGGGTAAGTCGGGACCTAAGGCGAGGCCGAAAGGCGTAGTCGAAGGACAACAGGTCGAAATTCCTGTACCACCGTAAGCCGTTATGAGCAATGGGGGGACGCAGTAGGGTAGTGACGCGGACTGATGGATGTCCGTCTAAGCAGTAAGGCTGATGTGTAGGCAAATCCGCACATTGTAAGGCTGAGCTGTGATGGGGAGCGAAAATTGTAGTAGCGAAGGTCATGATCTCACACTGCCAAGAAAAGCCTCTAGCCAGGTGAAGGTGCCCGTACCGCAAACCGACACAGGTAGGCGAGAAGAGTATTCTAAGGCGCGCGGAAGAACTCTCGTTAAGGAACTCGGCAAAATGACCCCGTAACTTCGGGAGAAGGGGTGCCCCGGTAGTGTGAATAGCACGAGGGGGCCGCAGTGAAAAGGCCCAAGCGACTGTTTAGCAAAAACACAGGTCTGTGCGAAGCCGTAAGGCGAAGTATACGGGCTGACGCCTGCCCGGTGCTGGAAGGTTAAGGGGAGTGGTTAGGAGCAATCCGAAGCTGTGAACCGAAGCCCCAGTCGGCGGCCGTAACTATAACGGTCCTAAGGTAGCGAAATTCCTTGTCAGGTAAATTCTGACCCGCACGAATGGCGTAACGACTTGGGCGCTGTCTCAACGAGAGATCCGGTGAAATTTTAATACCTGTGAAGATGCAGGTTACCCGCGACAAGACGGAAAGACCCCATGGAGCTTTACTGCAGCTTGATATTGAATTTGGGTACGATCTGTACAGGATAGGTGGGAGCCTTTGAAGAGACATGAGCGCCAGCTTGTGTGGAGGCAACGTTGGGATACCACCCTGATCGTATCTAGGTTCTAACCTGGTACCGTAATCCGGTGCGGGGACAGTGTCAGGTGGGCAGTTTGACTGGGGCGGTCGCCTCCTAAAGAGTAACGGAGGCGCCCAAAGGTTCCCTCAGAATGGTTGGAAATCATTCGAAGAGTGCAAAGGCATAAGGGAGCTTGACTGCGAGACCTACAAGTCGAGCAGGGACGAAAGTCGGGCTTAGTGATCCGGTGGTACCGCATGGAAGGGCCATCGCTCAACGGATAAAAGCTACCCTGGGGATAACAGGCTTATCTCCCCCAAGAGTCCACATCGACGGGGAGGTTTGGCACCTCGATGTCGGCTCATCGCATCCTGGGGCTGAAGTAGGTCCCAAGGGTTGGGCTGTTCGCCCATTAAAGCGGTACGCGAGCTGGGTTCAGAACGTCGTGAGACAGTTCGGTCCCTATCTGTCGTGGGCGTAGGAAATTTGAGAGGAGCTGTCCTTAGTACGAGAGGACCGGGATGGACGTACCGCTGGTGTACCAGTTGTTCCGCCAGGAGCACCGCTGGGTAGCTATGTACGGAAGGGATAAACGCTGAAAGCATCTAAGCGTGAAGCCCCCCTCAAGATGAGATTTCCCAGTATGTAAGACCCCTTGAAGACGACGAGGTAGATAGGCTGGGGGTGGAAGTGCAGCAATGCATGGAGCTGACCAGTACTAATCGGTCGAGGGCTTATCCAATAGCAAGTTGTAATTCGCATGTTTCGTTTCGAATCTAGTTTTCAGAGAACAACACTCTGAATGTAAGCTAAGCTATGCGTTTGGTGGCGATGGCGGAGGGGTTCCACACGTACCCATCCCGAACACGACCGTTAAGCCCTCTAGCGCCGATGGTACTTGGACCGCAGGGTCCTGGGAGAGTAGGACGCCGCCAAGCAAAGAACCACTGCCGATGTTATTCGGTGGTGGTTTTTATTTGTTTATAAGGATTAGATACGTTGAGCAGAAGCTCTGACATGATCGATATTGGAAGGTAACATTTTTGTTACGGATAACAGCGGTAAAACCAGTATAATAGGACTATGTTAAATATGCTAAAAGTACCTGACCACAGAGCTGGAATGTGCAGCTGTGAAAAGGAGGGTGTGTGTGTTAAGTTGGCGGAGACTTGGACTACAATCATTTCTGTTGCTTTGTTTGACCGTTGTTCTGGCAGGATGCGGTGAAGCTTCAGGATCTGTATGGACTTCATATGAAGGTGCGGTGAACGAAAAGAGTTTTCCGGTGCCGAAAGTAGCGAATAAATCTGACCAGTCTGAAAATAATTCGGATATGGATTATGTTCGATATACGCTGTCTGGTATTAGTGAGAGTACTAGCTTGCCTGAGGTATATCTAGACGAGATTAAAAGCTGGGGTTGGACAGAGAGGCAAGCCAAGGGTACATCCAATGAATCCAGTACCTTGCGTGTATTTGCAAAGGAAGGACATACTGTGCATTTAGCAGTACATGATGGTTCCTTTACACTAATGGTTCCTAGAAATGATGCTACTCAAACGACAGTTAAATCATTGGCTGAAGATGATTGAGTTGGTTCAGGTATGGTTCGGTATGATTAATTAACGCTGTGATGTTCCTTATAATATAGTAAAGCTCCCGTGTACATGATCGGGGGCTTTTTGTTATTTAGCTAAGTAGGTGTGCTTGAAGCATAGGGGAGTGTAAACAGCTAAAAATAGAGGGGGAGAGATATAAGTTGGATAAAGGTATTGAAGTAATGAATGGCTGATGGGAAGCAGCTAGAAGGCAGATAGAGCTGAGACTGAGACTGAGGCAAAAGATCGCCTAAAGGTGTAAGATCTACGAGATATCTGGGGTTATAAGGATATGGAGCAGTGGCAGGAAAAGAGGTGAAGAATGGAGCCTAGCGTGGGGATAACTCATTTAACTATACCCATGCTGTGGATAATGGATGAAAAGGGAACAATAAATAAAGGTTATCCACTGTGGATAACCTTTATTTGAGCATGTGAGGCTGAGTCAACTGAACGATACAACGATCATGTTTTTGTATTCGAAGGGCTCAGCGATTATGTATTACAGGTAAGTGAGGTACATTCAGTATTCCATAAATGAGGGAGTGTTATTGCAGATAGTATGAGACATCTTGTTCATTCAATTTGATGAGTCCATCTTTGCGCTCACGGGAGAGTACCATTACAACATACAAGCGAGGACCCAGCAACCACAAATGCCAGAAGATCAGCGAGAGGGTGAAGGACAATGGCGACCATATCAAACATACTGTAATGATACATAGTCCAATCCAGCTCATGTTAAGGTGTACCCGGACATACATACGGAAGCTAAAATGCTGATCAGGGATATAACCTAACCAGGGCATACGCATATTCCAGCGCCAGCGTTTGGCGTAAGAGGTACGGACCAGAAGTAATATCGTTCTGGCGATGACATAATGAATCCAGATGGTGAGTGGACCTGCCAGTACAAAAAAGAAGAGGCCAGTCCAGGAGAATGCGAGTAGATTGAATAAGAGCATGATGACCGGCAGACACAGATAGCTGTAAATGACACTGCGGGCGATAGCCTTTTTTTTCAGAAGCCGGTATTGATAAAATGTTGCTTTATTCTCCGGTTCGTCGATCATACGATTATATATCCTCCTTCGGATTCACGTTGTGTGGGGTAGGTATTCGTTTTTCTTACACGAGTAAAAGGGAATGAATCATGCATGTATGTATATATGAACCTTGTATCTCACGCCATGACGATTGTACAAGATATTGAGATTCGACGGAGCTTATCTCAGTATACTCCCGAATACACGGACTGTCAGGCTTTGATATCGTTATCATGTATTATATATCGGCTGGGATTCCAAGTTTTTTTAAGGAAATTGAATATAAGTTTGAGTCAGGCCATGGGATACGTGATGTAGAGGTAAATGCGATGGATTGTAGGAGTACTGTATATACATAAGCAGGTGAATGTTCTTGTAGGCAGAATGAATGTATTTTTCGGTACAGACACCCAAGAGGGGGTGGGCGAATATATATATTTTATAGAAAGAAAGCACTATGAAAATGTTTAAAATAATAGAAACTGTGCAATACTGATAGTAAACGTAAAACAAGGTGGGATGGTTCATGGAAGAACATGCCGAACACACATGTATTATCTGCGAGCAAAGAAAAAGAGAAGGCATTTTTATTGTATCTGAATTCATATGTGACACTTGTGAAGCAGAAATGGTTCATACCGACGCGCAGGATGCCAAGTACAATTATTTTATTCATCAAATGAAGCAAATTTGGGTACAAAAAAACGCATAATGAATGTTGCTAATAGAAGTAGAAGCGAAACATCACATTGTAACGATGCTGATGTGTATAGAGGCCCATTGGGCCTTTTTCTGTTTTTAAGAGGAGAGATTGTCTTGTTTGCCATCTTGGGAAGGGGTATGCTGATATAATGGGTATAGATCATTTGCAGTAGAGCGTGTGGAGATAGGGAAGAATGGCGTTCCTTGGATTAGGGAGCATTTTGAAGCGCATAGGGTGCACATTATATATGTACAGGATGGTTATTTCATGGAACATAAAAATAAATTAAGTAGTGCCCCTTTATATGAAGCGTTGCTTGCGTATCGTGATTCGAAGCAGCGTTCTTTTCATGTGCCTGGGCATAAGAATGGACAAGCTTACCGACATTTGGTAGAACAAGTAGAAGCAGGGCAACCTCCAGCTAAGGATATCGTTAATGAGGAACACCAGCACAACGGTGAGATTCAGAATGATGGAGGAAAGAATGTTAACCAGAAGGTAGAGCGTTTCAGTTCGGTGGGTGAACATGGGGCTGATCTGGAGAGCGTGGAACGACTCAGCGTTGAAGGGGCTCACTCGGAATTAGAACTGGTACCAGTGCGTTCATTTCTGGAGATGATGGAGATGGATGTTACGGAGATTACGGGCACCGATGATTTACATCATCCAGAAGGTGTGATCCAGGAAGCACAGGAGCTTGCGGCAGATTGTTTTGGTGCTGAGGAGAGTTTCTTCCTTGTAGGAGGCAGTACGGCAGGTAATTTGTCTCTATTGCTAACTGTGTGTGATGAGCCGAATAGCATTGTATTGGTGCAACGCAATGTACATAAATCAGTGATCCATGGATTGATGCTGGCGGGCGCAAGAGCTGTATTTCTGGAGCCATGGGTTGATCCTGCGTCTGGACTTGCGGTCATGCCGTCGATGGAGACGGTTCAGGCTGCTGTCCAAACGTATCCTGAGGCAAAGGGCGTATTAGTCACTTTGCCCAATTATTACGGCATGGGCGCAGATTTGACGCCCATAGCCGAGGTATGCCACGCAGCTGGCATGCCACTGCTCGTGGATGAAGCGCATGGCGCGCATTATGGGCAGCATCCGGAGCTGCCTGTCTCTGCACTGTCATGCGGAGCAGACGGTGTAGTGCAGTCGACGCATAAGATGCTGACGGCCTTCACCATGGGTGCCATGCTGCACATCCAGGGACCTCGGTTAAACCGGTCCCTGCTTCGGCAGCGCCTGGCCATGGTGCAAAGCTCAAGCCCATCATACCCCGTGATGGCTTCACTTGATTTGGCGCGCCGCCTGCTGCATGTGCAGGGAGCGAACACATTCACGGCGGGGCTCGCCGCCGTGAATGCCTTTAAGCGCGGCCTCGCGGAGCTGCCGCGCTTCCAGTTGCTGCAGCCTGCACAGCCGCTGCAGCCAGAACCGCCAGCCGGAACAGCGAAGCCGGCTGGCATGCCCGTGTCCGCTGCGCAGCAGACACGGGAGGGCCTGACCGCGGCGGCGATGCCATCTGCCGCGGGGTATACCGCTCAGGACCCATTCAAGGCCGTCATCTATGACGGCACAGGGGTGCTGAGCGGTTATGGGCTACAGCAGCAGCTGGAAGCATGCGGCTGTGTGCCTGAGATGAGCGACGAACGGTACGTCGTCTTGCTCTTCAGCCTGGGCTCAACGGTGCAAGATGCTCAGCACCTTTTGCAGGCTTTACACCATATCAGCTCTGCCAATGGGCATGAGCAGGTCCAACAATCCAATGCAGAGCCATCGCAACAGATTGCGAAAGGTTCTGCACATTATATTTCCACGTGGAACAATTCACAAGAAAACACTCGCTACTCGGAACCAATCTCCTTCACACTGCAACCGATTGTGGAGACGGATACGATCAATGTCCCGATAGAAGAAAGCGCGGGTTGTCGATCAGCCGAGATGGTTATTCCATATCCTCCAGGGATTCCACTTGTATATCCGGGTGAACGTATTAGTCCATCGATGGTGGCACGTATACAACTCCTGCGGGATGAGGGTGCAAAGTTTCATGGGGTATCCGATGCATCTCTACAGTCATTGAGGGTCATGAAGGAATGAAGGGAACACATGAAGATCTGAATTGCATTCACTAATAGGTAGGCAATATGACCAATACGAATTGCGATACCGGACCCTACACATGTGAGGGTCTCTTGGTCATTAATCCACTTGTTAGGGTGTGTCTTCAAACTCAGGGCTGCAATACGTTGAAGGATGTCAGGGTCCAACATCTTGAAGTCCAGGCTCGCTGATCCTGGCGAATTGTCCAGACGATTTTCTAAGGAACCGAGGACGTCTTATTTAGCCTTCGAGTCCTCCTTTTATTTTGTAAGGAACCTGAGACACGTTATTAACTAAATTCACCTAACAAACACGCTGTAAACGGCTGGTTATTCCAATATAGCGTGTTTCAGATTCCTTAGATTGCTGCGGGCGCTTCAAATCGCTGAATAAGACGTCACAGGTTCGTTAGCGCTCCCGCTCCGTCCCCTGCTCCAGACACGTTCAGTTACGTTCCGGCTTTCGGCAGGTATGAAGACACGCTCTAGTTCAACTTATACAGATAGACATAAGAAAGAAGGGAACACTTTGGGTATTCCGCTAAAAAAATATACAGGAATAGTCCTGCAAGTTTTGTTAATGTACGGTTTTTATTGGATTGGAAACTTGATTCAAGCTGTATTACATCTGCCGTTAACAGGCAGTATTGTGGGCATGCTGGTATTGTTTGTCACCATTCAACTGGAATGGATCAAAATGAACTGGGGAGAAGAAGGGTCGACGTGGCTTCAATCTCATCTGCAATTGTTGTTCATCCCGCCAACTGTGGGCATTATTAATCATTTTGATTTTTTTCGAGCTAACACCTTGTTATTGGTTCTTGGTTTGATCGTTAGCACATTAATCACATGTCTGATATCTGCCAAATTAAGTGAGTGGCTTATGACATGGAGATCGTCTCATTCAGGCAAAAAGGAGGCGATCACTTGTCAGCATTCATCCTCGGAATTGGAATGATTGCGCTAACCATCGCTGTATATATTCCAGCCACTCGTCTATATAAAAGGCTGAAATGGCCGATCCTCATGCCTGTACTCACAACGACTGCCATACTGATCCTGATTTTGGTGATTTTCGGTATAAAGCTGGATACGTACATGTTGGGTGGCAAATGGATACAGGAGCTTTTGGGCCCAGCAGTTGTATCTCTCGCTTTTCCCTTGTCCAGACATCTGCATGTGCTGAAGAAAAATATCATTCCAATTGTGGGTGGAACGATCGGAGGCAGCATTACAGGTGTCTCCACAGGGGCTTTGATCGCCATTCTGCTTGGCTATCCTCAAGAGATGGTCATCGCTTTATTGCCAAAATCAGTGACAACTCCTGTGGCTATTCAACTCGCTAATCAGGTTGGAGGGAATGCCTCATTCACATCGCTGTTTGTGATGATTGCAGGATTCTCAGGGATATTATTGGGGCCGATGCTCTTGAAATGGGCCAAAGTCCGCAGTAAACATGCCTATGGGATTGGACTGGGTTCAGCATCTCATGCCCTCGGCATGGCAAGGTCTTTTGAATATGGAGAGAATGCGGTAGCCCTCAGTTCAGTTTCCATGATTGTCAGTGCTATTGCCGGATCAATTATGCTTCCATTATGGGTATGGATTATCTACGGTTGAACGCTTTACTTTGTTGTTCATGTTGGAGTAACTGCTGACCTATAGTATTATAGAAAGAAACAAGCTTGTATGATCTTGGTGTTATTAATACGTACCGATATAGCTGTAGCTATACACCTCTGGGCGGGGGATATCATATCTTGTAGCAAGAGGGTCTAAGCATATTCAATTACAGCAGCAATAGATGCAATTATCGACATAGAAAGCAGGGAAGCATATGCAGGGCAGAGGTAAATTCATTACGTTGGAAGGGGGAGAGGGTTCCGGTAAAACAACGATGATCGGTAGAATAGGTTCTTATTTTGAAGAACGGGGTATACCTTACGTAGTTACGCGAGAGCCTGGCGGAATAGAGATTGCGGAGAAAATACGTTCAATTATCCTGGACCCTCTTCATACGGCAATGGATGCTCGAACCGAAGCGCTATTGTATGCAGCTGCACGTAGCCAGCATCTGGCGGAGAAAGTAGAGCCTGCACTGAGAGCTGGAAAAGCAGTCATCTGTGACCGATTTGTCGATAGTAGTCTGGTCTATCAAGGATACGCCCGTGGACTCGGGATAGAGAATGTATGGGCCATTAATCGCTTTGCGATTGGTGATCTCATGCCGGATGTGACCTTATATCTGGACATTGAGCCTGAAGTGGGGCTTGCCCGGATCGACGCTCATGATGGCCGCGAAGTGAACCGTCTGGATCTGGAAAATCTGGAGTTTCACCGTAAAGTGCGAGAGGGTTACTTCCTATTAAAAGAGCAGTTCCCGGAACGGATCAGGGTTATCGATGCTTCCATGAAGCAGGAGGATGTCTTGGCAGCAATGATTTTGTCGCTGGAGACAGGGATTTTGAAGGATTTTGACGAGTAATTGTCTAATATATAGACAGGGCATTTGATAAAGGTGCTTATTCTAAAGGAGGTTATGCAGGATGAAATTGATTGTTGCGATTATACAGGATAAAGACAGCAACCGATTATCCAGCGCATTGGTCAAAGCAAACTTTCGGGCAACGAAGCTTGCCAGTACGGGCGGATTTTTGAAGGCAGGCAACACGACGTTTATGATCGGTGTCGATGATGGTCAAGTCGAATCCGTAATGAACGTCATTCGCAGCAGCTGTAAGGTTCGTGAACAGCTCGTGACTCCGGTCACACCGATGAGTGGAACAACCGACTCTTACCTGCCGCTACCTGTTGAAGTTCAAGTAGGCGGAGCTACTGTATTTGTTCTCCCGGTAGATCGCTTCGAACATTTCTAATTAAACCTATTGCATGGATCTCATGAGGGTCCTTCATGATCGATAGCATGTTGGAACGATGGATGCAAGAAGAGTTAACAGCGTTCGTGCGTGCCACTTACGGAACGCCTTTCTTGATCAGAAGAATTGGCACACTCTTTCCGGATGAGCATCTCCTGACTGGGGAATGCTCATCCGGGAAGAAGTTGACTACAAACAACAAGTCCTTGATGGTGATGTGTATCTACCATTATATATAGAGTGTGATCAGCATTATATAAAAGCCTCATCCTCACGCACAGGCGCTACGCGCACTGTGCTGATGGGCGATTGGCTATCTATGATAGAAAGCGGGCGTATCCATGAAAATCAATCCTGGATTCAGACCGATTCAGAGCGGGATCAGTTCTACTGATTCAGGTTCCAAACCGGTTCAATCCAAAAATTTCTCTGATATGATGAACCACCAGGGGGAGCGGGCCTCACAAGCTGAACTGAATCGCCGGTTTAGTGAAATCCAGCTTCAGGGCGATCGCTTGGCACGTTCCATGACGATTCGTGAACTGAAGGCGTATAAGCAACTTGTTAAAAGGTTCCTGGAAGAGACCGTTCGTCGCGGTGTATCCATGAAAGAGACAAGGGGTTGGGATCGTCGTGGCAGAGGCAAGCGTTATAAGCTGATTGATGAAATTGACTCCGCTCTGTTATCCATGGCTGATGAACTGCTGGATACAGAAGAAGGAAAAATCTCTCTATTACAACAAGTAGGCGAAAT
This sequence comes from Paenibacillus sp. PAMC 26794, assembly GCF_000316035.1. Taxonomy (GTDB): domain Bacteria; phylum Bacillota; class Bacilli; order Paenibacillales; family Paenibacillaceae; genus Paenibacillus. Next base: position 60,353 of record NZ_ANHX01000075.1, on the reverse strand, counting down.
TCGGGGGATGCTTATTAATTTAAGCTTCTGAGGAGGAAGTATGTCCTTTCAACAGATTATGGGTCAACAAGCGGCCAAGCAAATGTTACAAAGCAGTTTGAGACGTCAGGCAATAAGCCACGCGTATTTGTTTAGCGGTCCAGCTGGTAGCGGGCAACGGAAGACGGCAATTACCTTTGCCAAGGCAATATTCTGTACAGAGCTTGAAGATGACACGTGCGGGCAGTGTCTTGAATGTCGTAAGGTGGATCATGGTAACCATCCGGATCTAACCATGCTTGCACCAGATGGAAACAACATTAAAATAGATCAAATCCGGGATCTGCAGCGTATCTTTTCATACCGATCAGAGGCAGGCCATCCCAAAGTATATATTATAGAACAAGCCGAGAAAATGACGGTGCAGGCAGCAAACAGTTTGCTGAAATTTCTGGAGGAACCACAGGTACCAGCAGTGGGCATTCTGATTACAGATAATGGACAGGCCATGTTGCCTACGATTCGTTCACGCTCCCAATTGGTGCCGTTCAGCGCACTGAATCCGGAAGAGATGCTGCAATCACTAATTGAGGAAGGGCATCCTGCCAATCTGGCTCGCTCTGCCGTCCATTTAGCGTCAGGATTGGAAGCATGTAGAGAAATTCTCCAGCAGAATTGGTTTGCAGAAATTAGAAACGTAATGTTACAATTAGGGAAGGAGTCCCTGGGTAGAGGAAGTACATCATTGATCTCTGCACAGCAGAAGCTTTTTAAAACCGGACTCTCTGAACACCTGGACATGCTGCTTAGTTTGTTCCATCTATGGTTTAGGGACATGCTGTATGTTCAGTACGATAGGCATGAACATATCGTTTTTATAGATCAGTTAGACATGTTATCTCAGTTGGCACATACCCGCAGCACAGAGCAGTGGGTCTCCTATATGGATATGGCCGCAGCATGCAGAAAAAAATTGCGTTTCAACGTCAATGGCCAGCTTTGTCTGGAGCAATTTTTGATCGGTTTGGCATAAGACTGGGAGAGGGCAAAGTTAGCTCCAATCATATGCAAACGGATATAACTTCGGCCGGTTCCCTAAGAAGACGGGGCTTCAGACGAAGTGGGGTTGGCTTACAAGGGGGTTAATTTTTTGTACAGTGTAGTGGGTGTCCGTTTCAAAAAAGCGGGCAAAATTTATTACTTCGATCCCCTGGACCTTCCCATTGAGAAAGAAAACTGCGTTATCGTGGAGACAGCGCGGGGGGTTGAGTACGGTAAGGTTGTCGTAGGTAAGAAGGAAGTGGGCGAGTCCGACGTGGTGTTGCCGCTGAAGAAAGTCATCCGCGTTGCGGGCGATACTGATGCCCGTGTGGTTGATGAGAACAAGCGTGCAGCCAAAGAAGCATTCGGTACTTGTTTAAATAAAATCAAAGACCATGGCCTCAAAATGAAGCTGGTCGATGTGGAATTTACGTTTGATCGCAATAAAATTATATTTTATTTTACAGCTGAAGGAAGAGTTGATTTCCGGGAGCTGGTCAAGGATCTGGCAAGCATATTCCGGACACGAATCGAGCTGAGACAGATTGGTGTACGTGATGAAGCGAAGATGCTTGGCGGAATCGGACCTTGCGGCCGTGTGTTGTGTTGTTCTTCCTGGCTGGGAGACTTTGAGCCGGTATCAATCAAGATGGCTAAAGATCAGAGCCTGTCACTGAATCCGACGAAAATTTCAGGGTTGTGCGGAAGACTCATGTGCTGTCTGAAATTTGAGCATGATAACTATGAAAGTGTGAGAGAAGAACTGCCAGCTGTAGGCAAATTGGTCGTCACCTCATTGGGTGAAGGAAAAGTTGTCGGAATTAATGCCGGTAGCCGCACAGTCCATGTTCAACTGTTCGACATCAGTAAAGTCAAAGAACTTCCGCTGGATGACGTCGTTATCAAGTAAACCATAAAGGTTGCTTCGGGGTGGAAACTTGGAAAAGAAAAATCTGTTTACGCACATTCATGAAATGGAAACCCAACTGGGTCAGTTGCACGGTGATTTAGGAGAGTTAAAAATGATTGTGAAGGAGCTGCTTGAGGATAATCAGCGGCTTACCATCGAGAATGAGCAGTTACGCAAACTGCTCAAACGAGAGGCTCCGGCAGATTTGCCGATCTCCTCAGCACTCGCTCCTGTAGCAAGACCAGCAGGTCCGGCTACAGGCGAGGATGTTGTGGGTGAAGGGTATGATAATCTGGCTCGGTTGTATCACGAAGGCTTCCATATCTGCAACGTCTATTATGGACATTTGCGGACGGAAGGCGATTGTCTGTTCTGCCTGTCTTTTTTGAATAAATGAAGTGACCGTAGGGATCCCCTACGGTTTTTTTTCAAGGTTATAAACCTAGAGATAACAAACATGAGATATAGAGTACCGGAGGATGAGCGTAACATATGGAAGCAAATGAAGTTGTGTTACATGAGTCAGAGCGGATTGATGATCTGCTCTCTCATGATCTGAGAATCATTCAAAGTGATGAAGTGTTTAGTTTTTCGATGGATGCGGTATTATTAGCCCGGTTTGCTTCCTTACCTAAACGGGGTCGTGTACTTGATTTGTGTACGGGTAACGGGGTGGTTCCCATTTTGCTTACAACGCGTACGCAGGCTAGTCTGGAAGGGATCGAGATTCAGCCACGTTTGGCTGATATGGCGCGTCGCAGTGTGCAATTAAATGCGTTGGATGAGTCGATTATGATTCGTGAAGGTGATTTGCGAGAACTGGTGAAAGAAACAGGACATGCTGTATACGATGCAATAACGGTTAATCCCCCATACATGCCCCTGAATGGCAGTGATCTCAAGATGAACACACATCAGGCCATGGCACGTCATGAGATCGGATGTACCCTGGAAGAAGTGATACAAGCTTGCAGTCGACTTGTACGTAATGGCGGCAAAGTATCAATGGTTCATCGTCCACAGCGCCTTGCAGAGATTATCTCGCTCATGCGCGAATATAAGCTGGAACCAAAACGGATTCGGATGGTACATCCCCGTGCTCATCTGGAAGCCAACATGGTGTTAATTGAAGGAATGAAAGATGGTAAACCCGAAGTTAGGATGCTTCCTCCACTCATTGTCTACAATGAAGAGGGGAAATACTGCGAAGAGATTATGGATATTTACTATGGTCAGCAACATGCTGAGCGTACTACGAAAGGAGGGCTTTAGATGACTTTGCATATTCAGAAAAGCTATGCGGAGCAGCCTGAAGGATCAGGCAAGCTCTATCTGGTTGGAACACCCATTGGTAATCTCGAGGATATGACCTTCCGTGCCATCAAGACATTGCAGAGTTGTGACATCATTGCAGCAGAAGATACACGCCAGACCCGAAAGCTGCTTACCCATTTTGAAATTACACCTTCGATGCTGTTTAGTTATCATGAGCATAATAAGGGGGCGAGTGGACCTGAACTGATACGCTATATAATAGAAGGAAAAAATTTGGCACTCGTCAGCGATGCCGGTTTGCCAGCCATTTCGGACCCTGGTTCTGACCTTGTACAGCTTGCACTGGAAGCCGGAATAACGGTCATTCCCATCCCGGGGCCCAACGCTGCGTTGTCTGCTCTGATCGTGTCCGGATTACCGACGGAGCGTTTTACATTCGGCGGTTTTTTGCCGCGGGAGAAAAAGGACATGCGAAAAGTGCTGGAGGCTTTTGACGAATCCAACGGGACTTTGTTATTTTATGAATCGCCTCACCGTATCCGGAAAACATTAGTCCACCTTGAAGAAATTCTGGGTGATCGCTCGATTGTCCTGGCTCGTGAATTAACCAAGCGTCATGAGGAATTCGCAAGGGGCACTGTGAGGGAATGCATAGACTGGCTTGAAGAACATCCGCCTCTTGGCGAGTACTGCTTGTTGGTAGAAGGCATTAAGGCAGAGGAGCGTAAGGCTGAGCGCGAAGCATGGTGGCAGCTCATGTCACTCGCGGATCATGTCAGCCATTATGAGGGTGAAGGACATAACCGCAAAGATGCAATGAAAAAAACGGCTACCGATCGCGGTCTGACGAAGCGGGATGTATATAATGCGTTAATTGAGCAGTAATCTAACCAAATATTTTCTGAAATGGGGAACATAACCTGAAAAGAAGCTTATATTCAACCTTAGGGGAATATTAAAAAGAGCAGAGTGGCTCAAAAAGATTCCAAACAAAATTTATCGTTCTCTCCCCGCTTGCGTGTGACAGAATCATTTTGGGTAATGGAACCCATAACTAGGCAAAAAAATACCTTCCGCGGTGGGGTTCACACCGGGAAGGTCATTAAGGAATATTAAAAAGGTTAGAGATAACAATTTAGATAAGTCCAGTATACCTGTTTTTTATTTTGCTACAGGTGCAGGGATTTCGGAAATACATTCGTTACAAACAATTTTACCTTTGAAGTAAGTAACGTTCTCTGCATTACCACAGAAGATACAAGCAGGCTCGTATTTTTTCAACATGATGCGCTCGCCGTCAACATAGATTTCCAGAGCATCTTTTTCACCAATACCGAGCGTACGGCGCAATTCAATTGGAATAACTACCCGTCCCAGTTCGTCCACTTTTCTTACAATACCTGTTGATTTCATCATTATAATCAGTGCTCCTCTCAGCTAACTATCTTTGTCATTATTCGACATTATTTTATGTTTTATGATACTCATCATACCAACGATTCCCAAATCAGTCAACCTTAAAATTAGCTTAAAATTAAGGATGTTTTTCACAAGGTTAATGGTGGTAAGGGATTGGAAGCCGTTTTTCGCATTTAAACCTCAATGTCAGCTTTGTCGATTTGGAAAACGACAAAACTACTTCATTCGACAAAGTTCGTCATATGGTGTCGAATATTAGGTGAATCGCAGAGCTCAAAGCGTTAATATAAAAGAAATTAAAGGAGTGAGTCGACATGGAACAACGTTTAACGGAAGAGAAAGTATTCAAAGATCCGGTACATAATTATATCCACGTGCAAGATCCGGTTATATGGCAGTTAATTAACACCCCGGAATTTCAGCGTTTACGCCGGATTCGTCAACTAGGTACTTCTTACCTTACCTTTCACGGAGCAGAGCATAGTCGGTTCTCACATTCACTAGGTGTTTATGAGATTACACGCAAGATCATCTCTCAGTTTGAAAGAAGTCATTATTCGGATTGGCCGAAGGAAGAAAAGATTGTAGCTCTGTGCGCAGCTCTGCTTCATGATCTCGGGCATGGGCCATTCTCTCACTCCATCGAGGAAGCTTTTGGCATGAATCACGAAGATTGGACTTGTCGCATTATCACAGGTGATACCGAAGTAGGGGCGATCTTAAGACGGTATGCTCCTGATTTTCCTGAGAAAGTAGCGTCTGTCATTCAAAAAACGTATGAAAAGCCGATTGTGGTGAACTTGGTGACCAGTCCGCTTGATGCAGACCGAATGGATTATTTGCTCAGGGATGCCTATTTTACAGGTGTAAATTACGGCACGATTGACCTTGATCGTATCCTTCGGATGCTGCGTCCTTATCATGGGCGGATTGTAGTCAAGGAGTCAGGCATGCATGCTGTGGAGGATTACCTGATGTCTCGGTATCAGATGTATTGGCAGATTTACTTCCATCCGGTAACTCGTAGTTCTGAAATTATATTGCGGCAAATATTCAAGCGAGCGAAAACACTCATACAGCATGGTTTTCAATTCCGCTTCATGATTGATCCACTCCCTCAATTATTTGAAGGAGAATTATCCGTAGATGAATATTTGCAGTTGGATGAAGCATTAATTCAGACGGCATTTACGCAGTGGCGCAAGGAGGACGATACTGTTCTGAGTGAGTTATGCGAACGTTTTATGGATCGCAAGTTATATAAGTATGTAGAGCTTGAACAGGTCGACTTGACAATGATGGAAGAGATTCGGGAAGCTTTTGTACAAGCTGGCCTCGATCCCGAATATGATCTTGAAATTGATTTTCCTTCGGATAATCCGTATGATGTGTTTCGTCCGGATGAATCTACAGATAAGCAGATTCTTCTTCTGGATCGACAGGACAATTTACGTGAGTTGTCAGAAGTATCTGACATTGTCCGTTCCATCAGCGGGCTTCACCGAGGGAAACATCATTTGTATTACCCGCAAAACAAGGTGGATGCGATTATTCACGAATTACCGTCACATATACGCCCCTATTTCTTGTAATCGTGTGGGTATAATCCGATGAAGAATTTCGATATCAAAACACTTTCTAAAAGAGCTATTTTCCATGATACAGTAATCTGCTTTAATGGGGAGTATATGTAGATCGACATAATTTTGTAAATGCAAGCAGGCAGAATGAGTATAATCAGCAATATATAGATCAGAATATCCGTATATCTTCTATATATTGTAGTTGTGAAGAAACAAAAGTAATGATGTAATACACAGATTACCCAAAATGTTTTATGTATGAGTCATTGAATTATTGAATTTTACAAATTGAATTTTGAAAAAGAAGATAGTCGTTATTTCGACATGAAGGGAGATACAGACATGATGCTGTTCGACACACATACACATCTGGATGCACCACAATTCGACGAGGACCGCGAGGAAATGATTCAGCGTGCTGTGGACGCGGGGATTGGTCGCATGATCAACATTGGCTTTAACCGGGAGACAATTCCAACCACAATGAAACTCGCCGAAACGTATGACTTTATATATGCAGCTGTAGGGTGGCATCCGGTAGATGCGATCACAATGCAGGAGGGCGATTTGGAGTGGATTGCATCTTTATGCAAGCATGAAAAAGTAGTTGCGATCGGTGAGATTGGATTGGATTATCACTGGGATACTTCACCAAAAGAAATACAGCATCGCGTATTACGACAACAAATTGCTTTGGCTCGTGAAGTGAACATGCCGATTGTCATCCATAATCGTGATGCACATGAGGATATCATAAGAATTTTGCGTGAAGAGAAAGCGGGTGAAGTTGGTGGTGTGATGCACTCGTTCTCGGGCAGCTGGGAAACAGCGAAAAGTTGTCTCGATATGGGCTTCCATCTCTCCTTCGGAGGACCGATCACATTCAAAAATGCAAAGCAGCCCAAAGAGGTGCTGGAGAAGGTTCCTATGGACCGGTTTTTCATTGAAACAGATGCACCATATTTGACACCTCACCCTTATCGTGGGAAGCGAAATGAGACAGCGCATGTACGTCTGGTTGCAGAGGCAGCAGCGGAAATTAAAGGCATTTCGTTGGAGGAAATTGCTGCAATAACAACCAAAAATGCCATGGAACGATTTGGAATTCGTTAAAAAAACGAGCAAATGAGGTGAAAAAGGCAGGTAAGCGGAGTTAATTTACCCTTTGATCCGAATAAATCAAGAATATTACAATATTTTAACCAAATATTCAGAGAAACGCACTTGATCAACGCTTTACAACATGCATCAAAACAGGATATCATCTTTTCAGTGAATGGTGTGCGGAAAATTGGACAGATGTTCGGGGGATGAACAAAGGGACACTTTCCGATGAAACAACATTACTTTCATGAATCAGTCTCGCTGAGTCTCCGTTAACGGAGAGCGGGGGAACCAATAGGGCTTAAACATCGGTGTATTTGGCCGATGTGCAACGTTCGCTTACCCAAAAGCAGCGAAGGGAACTGCGAAGCCGTATTTGATTTCTTCTTTGGGTCTCGGGGTGAATTCAAGGGCGTCCGCCATGAGCGGGTGACCTAAGATAGGGCGGCTCTCTTTCGCCCGAACCCGACAGCTAACCTCGCAAGCGGAAAAAGAGAGGCAACCTCGTGCATGAATTTCCGATATTCAAAATCATTCGGAAGCCACGAAAGAGTTCCTCTTACACTCTTTCTTTGGCTTTTTTGTTTTTGAATAAAAGAAATATTGTCATCATACGGTAGGTATTCAGGAGGATGACATCATGTTGCGAAGAGGGATTCATGGTGCAGAACCGGTCATATGGTCTGATCTGTGTTCTGTAGAAAATTTGGTATAGTCACGTCAAAGACATCATGCATTACTTTAGACGGCGAGGCTATGAAGGAGGACGGAGAAGTGGGCACATTCCAACCAGAAGAGACCCATGAGTCACGATCATCCAGTAAGTCTTTCGCGTTGCGGTGGAAGCATGAGAACATGCGTCAGATGGCATTGATCGCGATTTTCTCAATTGCGCTTACAATCATGATCTTGTTAGTCGTTTACGGTCAGGCCGGGAAACAAATTTCACTGGTTATTGATGGCAAAGCTCAGGTGGTAGAGACTCGTACAGGAATGCTTCAGGAAATGCTGGAGGAGCAGTCAATCACAGTCAGCCCTCACGATAAGGTATCCATGTCCATGAACGGGGCGATTACAGATGGAGACCGAATCGTTATTGAGCGGGCCGTTCCAGTTAACATTACGGCAGACGGAAACACCAAGACTCTGTATACAACCGATTCATCGGTACAAGATGCAATTCAAAAATCAGGTATTCAAGTTGCAAGTAATGATAAGGTGTATCCAGCGCTCGGAACTGCAGTCAAAGCGGATATGAAAATCCGTGTAGTGCGGGTAACAAAGCGTACAGTGAATGTAGAACAACCGATTGCTTACAAAGTGATCAAAACAGCTAACCCAAGCTTGTACAAAGGGGATAACCGTGTCGTTGTGAACGGCAAAGAAGGTACACTTGTACAGCATATTGAAAAGGTATTTCAGGATGGAGAAATGGTCTCCAAAAAAATGGTCGGCAAATCCGTCGCGAATAATCGTGTAGATAAAGTGATCGCTGTCGGTACCAAAGCAAAACCGGTCGTAAAAGAACCTGAGGTTCAGACCGTATCGGCTCAAACTTCAACAACCAAAACGGCAACAACAACGAACTCGAAGAAAACCTCTGCCTCGGGCAGCAAAGTGATTACCGTATCCGGGACTTCTTTTAAATACTCCAAAGTACTTAAAAATGTATCCATGACTGCCTACTCTTCCGAAGAGCCTGGCATTGGTACTAAAACAGCTTCCGGTACTCGTGTAACGGAAGGGCGCACCATTGCGGTTGATCCCAAAGTCATTCCAATTGGCTGGTGGGTATATATCGAAGGTCTGGGATTCCGTCGTGCGGAAGATACAGGCGGTGCCATTAAAGGTAACAAAATTGATGTATATTATGACAGTGTGAAGCATGCCCTGAATTTTGGACGTAAGAAAGGCAAGACGGTCTACGTGATCGGTCCGGTGAAGCCGGAAGCGAACTAAAATCGTTTTACTTTGAAATGGGAATGCTATAAAATAGTTGCATGAATGATTCATGCGGAATATGCGGCGGAGGAGTCTGAATTCAGTCTCCCCCGCCGTTTGGCAGAGAAGAGGATATTCCTCTTCTTTTTGCGTTAGAAAGGAAGAAATGGAACATGATAAAAGAAGTCATTGTGGTGGAAGGCCGTGACGATACGGTAGCTATCCGTCGGGCCGTGGAAGCCGATACAATAGAAACAGGTGGATCAGCAATCAACCAACGCATTCTGAAGCGGATTGCGCTTGCTCAGGAGAGACGGGGAGTCATTGTACTGACAGATCCGGATCATGCTGGCGAACGCATTCGTAAAATTATTGCGAACAAGGTGCCTGGCTGCAAGCATGCCTTCATTCCGGAAGCCGATGCAACGCGCAAAGGGGACATTGGGGTGGAGAATGCCTCACCAGAGGCGATCCGCCATGCTCTGGCGCGCGTACATACTTCATACGAAGGTGCTCCGAGCCTGATCGATTGGGAGGACCTGATCGCGGCAGGACTTATCGTGCATCCGCAGGCTGCTGCACGTCGCATGGAGATGGGCAATCTGCTGGGCATCGGTTATTGTAACGGTAAGCAGTTCCACAAACGTCTCAGTGTATTTCAGATTACACGGGAAGAGTTCTCTACAGCATTAGCGCAAATTGAACGTGAAGGATTGTGAGCATATGAAGAACATGGAAGAGACGATTGAAATTGCAACGCCCAAGCGTACGAAAGAGATTATTCAAAGACACGGATTCTCATTTAAGAAAAGTCTGGGTCAGAACTTTCTGATCGATCAAAATATACTGAACAAAATTGTTAATGCAGCCGACCTGGACGAGTCAAAGGGCGCACTGGAGATCGGGCCGGGTATTGGGGCCCTTACGGAGCGACTGGCTCGGGTAGCCGGCCCTGTCACAGCCGTAGAGATTGATCAGCGCTTGATCCCAATCCTGGGCGAAGTGATGCAGCCTTATTCGAATGTACGTGTTCATCATGGGGATGTGCTGAAGCTTGATCTGGCTGAGTTGTTTAATACGGATTTTGCATCCGTGGACAAAGTCAGTGTCGTGGCTAACCTGCCTTATTATGTAACGACTCCAATCATGATGAAACTGCTGGAAGAGAAGCTGCCGGTAGACAGCATTGTTGTCATGATCCAAAAAGAAGTGGCTGAACGCATGGCTGCTGCACCGGGATCAAAAGACTACGGCAGTCTGAGCATCGCAGTTCAGTACTACAGTATGCCGGAGCTTGTGTGTATTGTGCCTCCTACCGTCTTCATTCCGCAACCTAATGTGGAATCAGCTGTTATTAAGCTGAAGGTGCGTGAGCAACCGCCGGTGGATATTCCTGATGAAGCACACTACTTCGAAGTGGTACAGGCTTCTTTTGCCCAGCGGAGAAAAACAATCTCGAACAACTTGAAGGCACGCTTCTTCACAAAGGAGAACCGGGAACAGGCAGACATTCTGCTGGAGCAGGCAGGTATTCAACCGTCCCGACGCGGAGAGACGTTAAGTCTGCAGGAGTATGCTACACTCAGCACCGTAATGTGGGAAGCAGGGGTACGTGCAGCGCTGTAAAATTTGAATGAACCAAACCGGGTCTCTGCCCATACGATGGGGTAGAGGTGATTACGTTGATGAATATCGGAGACTTGGTCGTTCGGAAGTCATACGGCGGCGATGTGACTTTTCGGGTGGAAGGCCTCCAGTTGGATGCTGCGGTCATTAAAGGGACTGAGTTCCGGCTGATTGCCGATTCCCCGGTGGACGATTTGATACAGGTTCCCTACGAACCACAAAGCGCCAAGACCAGACAGGCGCATATTAAAGCACATCAGACCCTGTCCCGTCTGCAGCAGAATCGTATGGAACAGGCTGAGCGGAATCGTGAAGGTCTGGTACAGGATTGGTCTGCTCAGCAGGAACCGGCTTATTTTGAAATGCCTGGAAAGGTGCTTCATCTGGATGGAGATCCGAACTATTTGAAAAAAAGTATGGATCTCTATGAGCAACTTCGTGTGCCCGCAGAGGGACAATATGTCCATGAATCGGCAATGGCGGATACCTTATACCGATTATTACCCAAAGTACGTCCGGATATCGTAGTCATTACGGGTCATGATGGGGTGCTAAAGACACGTCAGCCCTATGACTTATATAGTCTTGGTAGCTACAAGAACTCGCAAAATTTTGTGTCGGCCATTCAGGTGGCCAGACAATATGAACGCCATCTGGACGCACTCACTATTGTGGCAGGGGCCTGTCAGTCCCATTTTGAGGCACTGCTGCGCGCTGGAGCGAACTTTGCCAGTTCTCCAGGCCGAATTCTAATTCATGCACTTGATCCGGTCTATGTGGCAGCCAAGGCCTCCTTTACCTCTGTGCGGGATACGGTCAACATGAGTGATGTTCTGCACAATACCATCAGTGGTAGCCAGGGTGTGGGTGGTGTCGAGACACGGGGGAGTTACCGGGTAGGTCTGCCTGGGCTGAATGATTTATCTACGCTAAAAGTGAACCCGTCGGCAGTCTGATGTAGGCCATTTAAAGTCCCAATTTGGGGCTTTTTTTGTTTGAAAAAAATTCATTGACAACAACTTTTTGATGCTGATATAATAATTAGTTTTGATTTGACAATGACTGTAAAATCCGGTATAATGGACAAGAAAAGAGGTGGTCGTCGACAATGGCTAAAAACACGCTGTTGGATATCAAACGCAATCTCGATGCACATATTGGTCAGAAAATTATGTTGCGGGCTAATGGTGGCCGCCGTAAGACCATTGAGCGTACGGGTGTATTGGAAGAAACGTACCCTTCTGTTTTTATTGTTAAGCTTGATGAGGAGCAAGAAACCTTCAAGCGAGTATCTTATAGTTATGCGGATATACTTACGGAGTCGGTGGAAGTCATGGTTTATGACCCGGGCAGCCAGACGCATAGCTCCTATATGGAGACGTAAGTATCGATTTACAGGCGATTCGCCCCACAAGGCGGATCGCTTTTTTGTTTTTTTTAAACACCAATTCTCCCTCTAACGTAACCCATACATACTCAGGAATGAGCGAGGAATGGTCGCGGCATACTATATGGACAGGTGAAGGGACAGTTTCTTAAGCAATGCAGGAAACTGAATATGGCCTGATGACAAGATGTCCAAAACGTGAACGAACTCATCACATTACGAAGGATACTTTGGAGGAGGATGGTTCATGAGTCGCAGAAGAAGAAGTGTCATGTCAGAGGATCTGAAGAATGAGCTCGCGAAAGATCTGGGCTTCTATGATACGGTGCAACAGGAAGGCTGGGGTGGAATTAAAGCCAAGGATGCAGGAAACATGGTAAAACGTGCAATTCAACTTGCTGAACAGGCTGCGCGCAAATCTTAATCTGTTTCAAGCAGACTGAAAAGCGGGGAAATCCGTCAGGAACAACCCCGCTTTTTCCCCTTAGATGCGGAATACAAATGACTTGACAGCCCCATTTTGATATAATATGTTAAGTTGTCTTAGGGAAAAGGTGAGGACGGGTGAACGCCTTGAAAATTTACGAAAAAGCGCCTGCTAAAATTAATTTGATGCTGGACGTTTTACATAAAAGAAGCGATGGATTCCATGAAGTTGAAATGATCATGACCATGGTCGATCTGGCTGATCGACTGGAAATGTCGGAGCTGCCGCGAGATACTATTTTCATCTCCAGTCAGGCGGGTTATATCCCGCTGGACGAGAAGAATCTGGCTTTTCAGGCAGCCAGACTCATTAAGGAGCGCTATAACGTGCGTACTGGCGTTCATATACATCTGGATAAAAAGATTCCAGTTGCAGCCGGACTTGCCGGGGGCAGCAGTGATGCAGCAGCAGCGCTGCGTGGGTTGAACCGTCTGTGGCGGTTGAATATACCGGATCACGAACTGCAGGAGCTTGGAGCTGAACTAGGTTCGGATGTTCCATTCTGTATCACAGGAGGGACTGCACTCGCTACAGGCCGTGGTGAGAAGTTAACTCCCATTCCTAATCCGCCGCAATGCTGGGTAATTCTGGCCAAGCCTCCGATTAATGTGTCTACAGCCGATGTGTACGGAAGGTTCCGCAGTGACAAGATTGTTCGTCATCCGAGTGCAGCTAAAATGGAGCAGGCTATTCGCAATCAATCATTTACGGAAGTCTGTGACCAGATGGGCAATGTGCTTGAAGATGTAACGTTGAAGCTGTATCCGGAAGTTCAGCATCTGAAGGATGCCATGATTCGATTGGGTGCAGACGGCGTGTTAATGTCCGGTAGCGGTCCAACGGTATTTGGGCTGGTCTCCAAAGAATCCAAGGTTGCCCGGATATACAATGGTCTGCGTGGGTTCTGTAAAGAAGTGTACGCTGTACGTATGTTAACGTAAAATTCGCTTTTATAATGTACAAACACGTATAAAGGTGGTATATTCTTAAATAATTATTCGGATTTGGATGTTTCCGTGATCGTGAGGATGGATCTCTGTGAAGAAGTTAAAACGAAGCGCAAGGCTGGTTGAAATGACGCAATACTTATTGTCCAGACCGCATACGGTTATTCCGTTGACCACATTTGCCGAACGTTATGGAGCCGCAAAGTCTTCAATTAGTGAAGATTTGGCGATTATCAAAGAAGTGTTCGAAGAAGGTGGGTCAGGAGAACTGCATACACTGGCTGGAGCAGCCGGGGGAGTAAGATGGATTCCGAAGGTATCCCGAGAACTGGCACTGGCATTTGCGGAGCGGCTCTCGACCCAGCTCGCGCAACCTGATCGGATCTTGCCTGGAGAATACCTGTACATGTCCGACTTGCTTGGTCAGCCCGCATTGATGAATGAAGCCGGCAAGATTTTTGCAACGGCCTTTGGCAATATGAATATTGATGTAGTTATGACGGTAGAAACCAAAGGAATTCCACTGGCTTATGCGACCGGAGCCCAGCTCAACCTGCCTGTCGTGCTCGTACGCAGGGACCATCAGGCTACAGAAGGATCGGCCGTAAGTATCAATTATGTATCCGGGTCCCATAAAAGTCTACATACCATGTCCCTGTCTCGTAGGGCGATGCGTGAGCATTCCAGAGTACTTATTGTGGATGACTTCATGAAGGCCGGGGGTACGGTGCAAGGAATGATCGATCTTTTGGCCGAGTTTAATGCTACAGTTGCCGGGGTAGGGGTACTGGTGGAATCTGGTTCTGTAGATTCAGAAGAACGCCTGTTAACAGATTACGTATCTCTGGCGAAACTGACAGCGGTTGATGCCAAGAGCAGACAGATTTCCGTCAAGCCTGGCAACTATTTTGACCTGTAGAAAGATGACGAATGTTATGTCGTTAAAAGGTCTTTTCCATCGACCTGGCATGAACGTTGTCGAATTGTGTATTAAATAAAAAAATTCCTGAAATTAGGAAATTTTTGTGGTTATAAAAAGAAGGAGTTCGTATATGCCGTGTGGAATTATACACCAAGTTCTGATGGAAAAAGGTGGTGAACACACACATGCAAATTACGGATGTCAGACTCCGCCGTGTTAACTCGGAGGGGAGAATGAAGGCTATCGCATCCATTACCATCGATAACGAATTCGTCGTTCATGACATTCGTGTCATTGATGGTAACAACGGAATGTTTGTTGCTATGCCGAGCAAACGTACTCCTGATGGAGAGTTCCGTGATATCGCCCACCCGATCTCTTCCGGTACGCGTGAGAAGATTCAGGCAGCAGTTTTGACTGAATACGATCGTGCGGCAACTGAGGAAGAAGTCATTGAAGAAGGTGCCTGAGAACATTATTGGGGTTCGAAGGAAAAGAGAGCCATGTCTTATGGCTCTCTTTTCTTTTTGACCGGAATAAGATATATTCAGTATTGAGTTTATTAGCAGAGAACAAAAGCGCATCGTGCGCTTGGTGGCAGGGCGGCATCTTAGGAATCATTGGGATTCGGTTAAGCTCGCAGGTACACGGCGTATACATATAGGTCACGATTCGTTGGTGTCCGCGTTGTTACGTGTGATTACAGAGACAGCAGGCGATGAACAGGACCGGCTTAAAGCCGGCTGAACGATACTCATTGGATATAGATCAGCAGTGCATTTCAATGGGATTTTCAGAACAGGAGGTCGTTAATTTTGAAACGAATGGCAATCGTTCTTGCCGCAGGGCAAGGAAAACGAATGAAATCAAAATTGTACAAAGTACTGCATCCCGTATGCGGTAAACCTATGGTTGGACATGTGCTGGATGCAGCACTCAGCGCAGGCGTTGAACGCAGTGTGGTTGTAGTCGGTCATGGTGCCGAAGCGGTGCAGTCATTTTTGGGTTCCAGAGCGGAGTATGCACTTCAGGCGGAACAACTGGG
Organism: Paenibacillus sp. PAMC 26794; assembly: GCF_000316035.1. Lineage (GTDB taxonomy): Bacteria > Bacillota > Bacilli > Paenibacillales > Paenibacillaceae > Paenibacillus. Next base: position 44,687 of record NZ_ANHX01000075.1, on the reverse strand, counting down.
TACAGGTCATGCAGTGAAGCAGGTTAAATCTTTGCTTGGCGGAGAGACAGGTTCTACAATTGTGGTCTGTGGAGACACACCGCTTGTGACCAGTGAGACGTTGGAAGGTCTGATGAAGCTGCATGAGAGTAGCGGAGCAGCAGCGACAGTTCTTACGGCTCAGCTGGACAATCCCAAAGGTTATGGCCGAGTGATTCGTGGAGAAGATGGATCTGTACAACGGATTGTGGAACAAAAGGATTGCACGGAGCAGGAAGATGCTGTGAATGAGATTAACACAGGCACATACTGTTTCGATAATGCAAAATTGTTCGCTGCTCTGGAAAAAGTGACGAACCAGAATGCTCAGGGAGAGTATTATCTCACAGACGTAGTTGGCATTTTCCGCAATGATGGAGAAGTGGTTGAAGCTTACATGTCGGATGACATCGCAGAATCCATCGGGGTTAACGACCGACTCGCACTTTCGCAAGCCGAAGCCTTCATGCGTGAACGTCTGGCAGTACGCCATATGTTGAACGGTGTCACAATCATTGATCCGTCATCGACATATATCGGAGCGGATGTTACGATTGGAGCAGATACAGTATTGTACCCGGGGACGATCCTCAAAGGCACAACTTCCATTGGTGAAGCATGTCATATTGGTCCTCAGGCAGATGTGGAAGACAGCGTTATTCAGGACGGAGTTACGATTAAACATTCGGTAGTATCCAATGCCGAGGTTGGTTCTGATGCAACGGTAGGTCCATTTGCTAATTTGCGTCCAGGGACCAAACTGGGTCGCAACGTAAAAATTGGTGACTTTGTTGAAGTGAAAAATGCTACAATTGATGAAGGTTCCAAAGTATCTCATCTCAGCTATATTGGGGATGCCAAAGTAGGGAAAAACGTAAATGTTGGATGCGGGGCAATAACTGTCAATTATGATGGTTATAATAAAGCTGTGACAACGATTGAAGATGATGCTTTTGTAGGCAGCAACGTCAATCTGATTGCACCGATTACGGTAGGAAAAGGCGCTTATGTGGTTGCTGGCTCCACCGTTACCCATTCCGTTCCCGAGAATGATCTGGCCATTGCTCGTCCACGTCAGGAGAATAAACCTGGTTATGCAGAGAAGATTCGCGGACGTGCCAAAGCCAAGAAACAAAATGCCAAACCCCAATAAGGGGTTTTGATAACAAGATTGCCTCCCGAAGACAGGGAGGTGCCGACATGTCGCAGACGCTTATTGATTCCAATGAACCAGCACGGAGGGTTTTTATTTTATGACTTATTTTGATTCGAAATTAAAAATATTTACTTGCAATTCTAACCCCAAGCTTGCCCATCAAATTGCTGATTATATCGGGATCCCTATGGGTGAATCTCACACAACCAGCTTTAGTGATGGCGAGATTCAAGTGAAACTCTCCGAGAGTGTTCGGGGTTGTCACGTTTATATCGTGCAGTCCACTTGCTTGCCGGTTAATGATAACCTGATGGAAATGCTCGTTATGATTGATGCACTCAAACGGGCATCTGCCAAGACGATTAACGTCGTTATTCCTTACTATGGCTATGCAAGACAGGATCGCAAGGCACGTTCACGTGACCCAATTACTGCGAAACTGGTTGCCAACCTGATCGAAAAAGCGGGTGCAACCCGTGTTATCGCGATGGACTTGCATGCAATGCAGATTCAGGGATTCTTCGACATTCCAGTCGACCATTTGCTTGGCGTGCCAATTCTGGCTCAATATTTCCGGTCGAAACAGATCGAAAATCCGGTTGTTGTGTCGCCTGACCACGGTGGCGTAGTGCGCGCACGTAAACTGGCTGATTTCCTGAATGCACCCCTGGCGATTATCGATAAACGTCGTCCTGAGCCGAATGTGAGCGAAGTGATGAACATTATCGGTAACATCGAGGGTAAAACAGCTATCCTGATCGATGACATTATTGACACGGCGGGAACGATTGTACTGGGAGCGAATGCTCTGATGGAAGGCGGCGTAAAAGAAGTATACGCGTGCTGTACTCACCCGGTATTGTCCGGACCTGCGATGGAACGTTTGGAGAATGCACCATTGAAGGAAGTCATCGTAACGGATACCATTCCAATTACGCATGCTAATCCGACAAGCAAACTCAAAGTGTTGTCTGTAGCCCCTTTGCTCGGAGAAGCGATTATCCGGGTTCATGAGGAATTGTCAATCAGCAAGCTGTTTGAAATTGAATAAGGATGTCTGCATAAAGTAGTAGAGGGGTTACGTTTTCCGGTTCAATGGAAAATGTAACCCCTGTCGGCGTGCCGTTTTATTAAAAGTGAAACAGACGCTGGTCAGCTAATACCCTGGGCGAGAGATAAATCGGAAACGACGCCGATGAAAAAGCGTGTTGGCAATTTCGACGAATTGATTATCGAAACGTGTGATTAGACCAATCTCAATATGGGTGTCGCGGTCGTATACCTGTACAGGTACGTGATATTCGAGATGATAGATAAAATCGCTATGTTGAGTCAGTTGTCCATTGTCTTCGCGCAAAACCCGCTCACCTTCCTGGGTCGATAAAATATGAACTGTGAACACTACAGTAAATCGATCTTTACTTTCCTGATATTATATGAAATATAACATTCGAAGTCTATGCCTCACCTCAGGCTAATCCGAAGGAGGGAATAAGATGAAGTGGATTGTCGGACTTGGAAATCCAGGCTCGAACTATGCCAAAACTCGTCATAATATCGGTTTTATGGCACTGGATCGGTTGGCTGATCGTCATAGTATCTCCATTACACAGAGTAAATGTAAGGCGCTGATTGGAGAAGGCAATATTGGCGGTGTGAAAACTGTACTGATCAAACCAATGACCTATATGAACTTGTCTGGTGAATCGGTTCGAGCATATATGGATTTTTATAAAGTTAGTCTTGAAGATCTGATTGTTGTGTACGACGACATGGATACAGAGATTGGCAAAGTCAGATTGCGTTACCAAGGTAGTGCAGGCGGACATAATGGAATCAAGTCCATTATTCAGCATACCGGTACACAGCAGTTTAACCGCGTACGCATGGGAATATCCCGACCTGAACCAGGACATGCCATTGTTGATTATGTACTGTCGACATTTATGAAGAAAGAAAAAGAAGCCCTGGATCAAACCATTGAGCAAACATGTGATGCCCTGGAGCATAGCTTGACTCATACGTTCGAACAAACAATGGCGAAGTTTAACGGTTAATTCTGTAAGACATATTGGTAAAATGATCATAAAAAGACGGGTTCGATTCAGCCATACTGGACATACTGGATGTATAAACCATGTTCAGGAGGCATAAACATGTCAGTGAATTACGTATGTCGGCATTGCCGTACCTTTATTGGACGAATCGATTCTGCCCGGATAACGGAAGTAGAGCTCGGCTTTCATTTCTTGACCCCCGACGAGCGGAGGGATATAATAGCGTATAATTCCGGTGGTGACATTACCGTTCGGATTACATGTGATTACTGCAAGGAAGCCCTGGAGCACAATCCGGAGCTTAGCCTGCTCGCGAGTCCGCTTCAGTAGACATCGCCCGTACAGGATCGAATGACAGTTGAGGGCGGTTGCGTAATAACGCTCCACCTTTTATAGCCTTGGCAGCCTGCTGAGGCTTCTTTTCAGTTGGTATGAAAGCCATCGCTATCTCGAAATCAGGCTCAGCCACATCAACAGATGTGGCAATGTTGCGAGTAATCCGATATGATGAAACAGGAGAAAAAGGAATTTGTATCCATTTTAATAGTGATGCTACGCGTATGCGTGAGATAATCAAGTAAGTTATAAGAGAGGTGCCCCTTTTGTTACAAGCACTTATACAGGCTTTTTCCAAAGATCCAGACTTCGGGTCCATTACAGCCGGAATCAAGTCCGGCATGAAGGAACAATTGGTTTCGGGTTTATCCGGCTCGGCGCGTCAGATTATGCTGGCTGCTCTGCATCAGGAAATGAACCGACCATTGCTAGTAGTAACACATAATATGTTTTCAGCTCAAAAAATTGCAGAAGATTTACAGGAAGCGCTTTCACCTGATCAGGTGTTGATCTATCCTGCCAACGAACTTGTCGCTGCGGAAGCTGCTGTTTCCAGCCCGGAAACATTGGGTCAGCGTATTGATGTGTTGGTCCGCTGCGCCCAGGGATTCAGGGGCGTTGTTGTTATTCCTTTTTCCGGGGTAAGACGTTATGTTCCGCTTCCGGAAGTGATGGCCGATGCTCGAATTTTGATTAAACAGGGCAACACACTTCAACTGGACTCCTTCCTGCTGGAGATGGTAAAGCTCGGATATGAGCGTGTGGAACGCGTGGAATCTCGTGGTGAGATGAGTGTACGCGGAGGTATCATCGACTTCTATCCGGTTACTTCATCGATCGCATATCGGGTGGAGTTATTTGATGATGAGATCGACTCCATTCGGACATTTGACCCCGTGGATCAGCGTTCGATTGAACGGATTGAAGAAATTACGGTTTTACCATGCAAGGAGTTAATTGCAGATCGTGAACGTATGGAAAAGGCTGCCGATGCGGCTGCTCTTTTGCTGGAGCAACAGTTGGAGAAAATGACGGACCGGCAGGCGAAGCTGCGTCTTCGTGAAGAAATTCACCGGGAGATCGAGCTTTTGAGAGAGCACGTGTATTTCTCCGAAATGTATAAATATATTTCTCCGCTCTATCCGGAGAACAAAACGATCTACGACTATATGCCGGAAGATACCCTGCTCATTCTTGATGAGCCTGCCAGACTATCGGAGACATCGAAACAGCTTGACCGTGATGAATCGGAGTGGAATCTGCATTTGATGCAAAACGGAAAAACACTTCCGGATCTTCCATTATCCGCAGATGGTGATGAACTCTTGTATGAGCGTCCATTCCAGACGCTGTTTATGTCGATCTTTTTGCGCCAGGTTCCACACACCCAACCACAGAACATTCTGAACTTCATCAGTCGTGGCATGCAGGATTTCCATGGACAGATGAACGTACTGAAGGCAGAGATGGAGCGCTGGCAGAAGGCCGGAGTTCAAGTGCTCATGCTGGCGAACGGTGAGGAGCGACTCGAGCGGATGCGCCGGGTACTGATGGACTATGATATTCCAGAGCCAGAGATGATGATCGGTAATTTGCAAACGGGATTTGAAATGCCGTCCATTCATTTGGCTGTCGTGACCGAGGGCGAGATGTTCTCGCAAAAACAGCGTAAAGTACGCAAACCGATTCGGAATGTAGATAATGCTGAACGGATCAAATCCTATAGCGAGCTAAAAGTGGGCGATTATGTCGTTCACCAGAACCACGGGATTGGTAAGTACTTGGGGATTGGCACCCTCGAGGTTGGCGGTATTCACAAGGACTACATGCATATTCTCTATGCGGGTGGAGACAAACTGTCTGTACCTATTGAGCAGATCGATCTGATTCAGAAATATGTTGGTTCCGAAGAGAAAGAACCGAAAATATACAAGCTGGGCGGCAATGAGTGGATACGGGTTAAAAATAAAGTCCGCACATCCGTACAGGATATTGCTGATGATCTGATTAAGCTGTATGCAGAGCGTCAGACTTCCAAAGGGTTTGGATTCGACAAGGATTCTGCGGAGCAGCAGGAGTTTGAGGACATGTTCCCTTACGATGAGACACGTGATCAGGTGCGTGCGATTGAAGAAATCAAAAAGGACATGGAACAAAACCGTCCAATGGATCGTTTATTGTGTGGGGATGTTGGTTACGGCAAAACCGAGGTGGCTATTCGGGCTGCATTTAAAGCAGCTATTGAAGGCAAACAGGTGGCTGTACTCGTGCCAACAACCATTTTGGCACAGCAGCATTTTGAGACGTTCCGTGAGCGCTTCTCCGGTTATCCGTTCAACATTCATGTGCTTAGCCGGTTCCGCTCCCGTAAAGAGCAGAATGAAACAGCCAAAGGCATCAAGACAGGCACAGTGGATATTGTCATCGGGACGCATCGATTGCTGTCGCAGGATCTGGTGTTCAAGGACCTGGGACTGCTCATTGTTGATGAAGAACAGCGCTTCGGTGTAACCCATAAGGAAAAACTGAAGAAGCTGAAAACCAATGTGGACGTGCTGACACTGACGGCAACGCCGATTCCGCGTACGCTTCATATGTCCATGCTGGGTGTGCGTGATCTGTCCGTTATCGAGACTCCACCAGAGAATCGTTTCCCGGTGCAGACCTATGTGGTTGAACACAGCCAGGCGCTTGTACGTGAAGCCATTGAGCGTGAGCTTGCCCGTGGTGGGCAAGTGTATTACCTCTACAACCGTGTTCAGGGAATTCAGGAGATGGCTGCCGAAATTTCTGAACTTGTGCCTGAAGCCAAAGTTGGTGTGGGACATGGTCAGATGTCGGAAACAGAGCTGGAGAAAACGATTCTGGACTTCTTGGATGGTGAATATGACGTGCTTGTGAGCACAAGTATCATCGAGACCGGGGTAGATATTCCGAACGTAAATACACTGATCGTACATGATGCGGATAAAATGGGACTTTCCCAGCTGTATCAGCTGCGCGGACGTGTAGGTCGTTCCAACCGTATTGCGTATGCCTATTTTACGTACCAACGGGATAAAGTGCTTACTGAAGTTGCTGAGAAACGTTTGCAATCAATCAAAGAATTTACCGAACTGGGTTCAGGATTCAAAATCGCCATGCGTGACTTGTCGATTCGTGGTGCGGGAAATCTGCTAGGAGCGGAGCAGCATGGTTTCATCGCTTCCGTCGGGTTTGATCTGTATTCCCAGATGCTTGCAGAGGAGATCAACAAACGCAAAGTTACGATGCTTGGCGAAGAGCCGGTACCTTCAGACCAGTGGAACACAACCCTGGATCTCAGTATCGATGCCTACTTGCCGTCCGATTATATCTATGACAGTATTCAGAAGATTGAGATCTACAAAAAAGTGGCGGTCATTGCATCTTTCGACGATGCGATGGAGTTGGAAGACGAATTGGTTGACCGATTCGGTGATCTTCCGGAAGCCGTCATTAACTTGCTGGCTGTTGCGCGGATGAAAGTATACGGTAAAATCTATGGTATTGAGTCCATTTCCCAACGTGGTGAGGACATTACCGTGAAGTTCTATGAAGGGCGTGAACATGCCTTTGAACTCTCGAAAATCGCGCACATTGGAAATCAGTTCGAAAGACGTGTACAATTTGAACAAGGACCCCATATGCTAATTCACGCTAAAGGCAAGGGGCTTGGGGATAAGCAACTGATGGAGCTGGTAGAGAAAATTCTGGAGTCCATGAAAACTGCTTTTAAATCAAAGGGGGAACTAAAGGATGTTACCAAAGTATAAAAAAGTAGGAAAAGTACTGTCTGTGAGCATGGTCGCAGTACTATCCTTATCACTGCTTGCTGCTTGTGGCAAAAAGGAAGAAGCAAAAACACCTGAATCGACGGATACAAGTGCTGTAGTCGCTACGTATGATGGTGGTACTATTACAGCCAATGAATTCGACATGGAGCAACGTGTCATGAAATTCCTCTATCCGGAGTATGCACAAATGATGGATATGGACGATTTCAAGGAGTATTTGGTGAAACAGGAAGTTGCTTATGAATATCTGAGTGGCAAAGCAACTGAAGAAGCCAAAACAGCAGGTACCAAAGCAGCAACTGAGCAATTCGATAAAATGAAAGCTTCTGTTCAGGCAGATCAATGGACAGAAATGCTCAAAGCTCAGAATCTGACTGATCAGAACATCAAGGATTATATGACTCGGATCATGACAGTAATCAAAGATAAAGAAACAGGCGTTACGGACGATGCAATCAAGGCTGAGTTTGAGAAAAACAAAGATCAGTTCACAACGGCTTCCGTTCGTCACGTGCTGATTAACTTCACAGATCCAAAAACGCAAAAAGAGCGTAAAAAAGAAGATGCACTTAAAATTGCAAAAGAAGTAAAAACCAAGTTGGATGGCGGAGCTGATTTTGCTGAAATTGCAAAAAAATATTCAGAAGATCCAGGTTCTGCTGAAAAGGGTGGACTGTATGAAAATACACCGGTATCCACTTGGGTAGATGCATTCAAGGAAGCTGCAAAAACGTTGCCACTGAACAAAATCAGTGATCCGGTTGAGACGGAGTACGGTTACCACATCATGAAAGTGGAAGCTCGTACTGAAGCGGACTTCACCAAATTGACGGCTGAGCAAAAAGAAAGCCTGAAGAGCCAATTGGCAGCTGCTGAGATCGATACGTTCATGCAAAATGAATTGGACAAAATCGTAAAAGAAGTTAAACTGCCAAAAACAGAAAAAGCTGAAGAAGGTACGACTGAAGGTACTACGGGTACAGGAACTGAAGGAGAGAAAACAACCGAACCAAAAACGGATGACTCCAAAGGTACGGATACCAAGACTGACCAAGGTACGACTGGAACAGACAAAGATGCAACTACAGATGAAGGTACAAGCAGCAAGTAAGCTGGTAAAATTGCTGTGTTAGCATACGTTCAGGGTTAAATTCGCCCGAATGAATGCCTTGTGCTACGTAAATATGGACAACCATACAGAGAAGCAAGGGGAGGACTTAGGACCTCCTTCTTGCTTCTTCTTTTATATATTCAAGTCGTATGGGTACATGGTCGCCTTCTTCGAAAGTTACACAACTATATTCTCCGAAGCATGTATAAGGAAATGGGAACAGATGAATACTATGGTCAAGATATCACACTAAACGTTCTGGGACTTTCCTCTACCCATTAAGGAACAGTAGTTGAAAAATCTTCTCGAGAAAGTGGGGCAACATGTGAAATGAAAGCTACTGGTATTGTCCGCCGTATAGATGACCTTGGTCGTGTGGTCATTCCAAAAGAAATCCGCCGTACGTTACGTATTCGTGAAGGCGATCCACTGGAGATTTTCGTGGACCGTGATGGAGAAGTTATCCTAAAAAAATATTCGCCTATCAGCGAGCTTGGTGATTTTGCCAAAGAATATGGAGAATCGCTGTATGAGAGTACAGGTCACGTAACGATGATCTCCGACCGGGATACCATTATCACGGTGGCAGGAGGCTCGAAGAAAGAGTATCTGGACAAGCAGGTAGGTCAACTGTTGGAGAGTTGTATGGAAAACAGAAAGACCATTCTGGAAACAAACAATGGTTCTTATGAACTTAGCAAAGATCATGACGAGACGTTATCCTCTTTTGTTATTGCGCCGATTATTTCAGGTGGTGACCCCATCGGAACGGTTATCCTGTTCAATAAGGATGAATCGGTGAAGATGTCTCAGATGGAAGTGAAGATGTCTGAGACGGCTGCTGGTTTCCTTGGCAAGCAAATGGAACAATAGACCGCAGATCAACTCCTGGTGCCCTGTCTTGGGCATACGGGAGTTTTTGCATTTTAAGGGACAACGAAGTTAATCCGGATGATTGTGATGGGGGAGGGTTAGTCTATGTGCCTTCAGGCAGTTATAATAGCAAGGTATGCTTAAAAGGATTACGCAGGAGGGAATTATGAAACAGCCGTCTACAGGCTCAAGGCTGCTACAGGGTGCATTTATACTTGGGCTTGCCGCCATTATCTCTAAAATCATTGGTGCTTTTCAGAAGATTCCGCTGCAGAATCTGGGGGGAGACGGTGTATTTGGCATCTACAATACGGTGTATCCGTTATATATGCTCATTGTTACGCTTGCTGCTGCAGGACTGCCGCTGGCCGTATCCAAATTCGTAGCAGAGCAGAATGCACTTGGAAGACCGGACGAGAGCAGAAGGATTATCCGATTATCTTCTGTGCTGCTCGGGGGAATTGGAATTATAATGGCGCTCTTGATGTATGCAGGTGCGCCGCTGATCGCTGACATGATTGGCAACCGCCATGTGGTTCCATCGATTCGTGCAGCTTCATGGGCGTTGTTGTTCGTACCGGTGATGACAGGGCTGCGTGGATATTTTCAGGGGTTACAGCAGATGGTCCCAACAGCGGTATCACAAGTGGTGGAGCAGACGATACGTGTCACCGTCATGATTGTTCTGCTTCTGTGGTTGATGAGACGGGACGCTTCGCTTGAGACTATTGCTGCTGGTGCCATGATGGGCTCCGTTGCTGGTGGAATGGTTGGGCTGTTAACCATGTTAGGGTACATGGTCCGTCATCGGCGGAAAGTCAGGGAAGTGGTCACCGAACAATTGGATTCGGAATGGAGCAGTAATGGCGGAGAGGTTGGATCAGACAGGCATGAGCGTCAGGAGCATAGGCCGGTTACGCCGCAGAAGAAAACGGTGAGTGCTATTAATCCCGCTCTGGGAGAACGGTCACGATCCAATGGGGAGTGGATCAGGACGCTGCTCATGTATGCCATTCCCGTCTGTCTCGGGTCACTGGCCGTACCGCTGATGAATCTGGTGGATACCTTCACCGTGCCCCGGTTGCTGCGGGGAGAAGGACTGGACGAGCTCCAGTCGATGGTTTCCTTCGGCATCTACAACCGTGGATTGCCGCTGGTTCAACTGGTGACGATGCTGGCCACGTCACTATCTGTGCTGTTTATTCCGGCGATGGCGGAAGCCCGGTTAAAGGGCGGGCCAGAAGCCGTCCGGCAGCAAGCAGGCCTCGCGCTGCGCTGGTTCTGGTTGATCGGACTGGCGGCATCCGCGGGTCTCGCGGTGCTGGCGGAGCCGATTAACCGCATGCTGTACGGAGATGCCGCAGGCACCGAAGCACTGCGGTACATGGCGCTGACGGCTGCGGGCAGCACCGTCAGCATTATTGCGGCGGCGCTGCTGCAAGGCCTCGGCGCCGTGCGCGCACCCGCGTTCAGCATGCTGGCCGCCGCAGGCGTCAAGGCGCTGCTGAACGTCATGCTTGTGCCGACGCTGGGCATCAGCGGCGCGGCCCTTGCGGGCGCAGTCGCCTATATGCTGGCGGCTGGCCTGAATGTGGCGCTGCTGGCGCGACTTGTCGCCCTGCGCCCTGCCCCTGGCGCCGTCCTGGCGAAGCCGGCGCTGGTGATCGCCGCCATGAGTCTGGCGGCGGTAGGCACGGCCTGGGCCGCCGAAGCAGTGCTCGGCGGCATGGGTGTCGCGGCCGACCGCAGGCTGGCCGCGATGGGCGTGAGCCTGCTGGGCATTGCCGCAGGCTCGGCCGTGTTCTTGCTGGCGGCGGCCCAGACAGGGCTACTGACCGCCGCGGAGCTGGCGGCTGTGCCCAAGTTGGGGCCTCGCCTTGCCAAGCTGCTGCGCAGACTGCGTGTGCTACGCTAGCTTCATGCTCACGGTGCTTCTACACCCAGTACCACCAATATGCAATTATAGGATATCGAATGATTCTGGTATAATACGTGTAATTAGTCCTGTTCAGGCACGATGAATCAGTGAGCCTGGACAGGATAGTCCGGATGGAGGTTTACGTAATGAGTGCAGCTTTAACCGTAGTGGGTCTTGGATCTGGAGATGCAGACCAACTGACCGTAGGTATTATCAAAAAAATGAAACATGCAGCTACGCTGTATGTACGTACCCTGGATCATCCCGTAATGAATGATCTGAAGCAAGAGGGACTGGAGATGACATCATTTGATGCTATCTATGAGGCGAAGTCCTCCTTCCCCGAAGTATATGATGAGATCGCGAACCAACTGATAGAAGCCGCTCGCAAGGGTGAGGCTGGAACTGAGATTGTGTATGCCGTACCCGGTCATCCGATGGTAGCAGAGGCAAGTGTACGCCTGCTCAAAGAACGTTGTCCGCAGATGGGTATTTCACTGCGTGTCATGGGCGGGGAGAGCTTTCTGGATGAAGCCTTTATACGGCTTGGATTCGATCCAATCGAAGGGTTTCAACTCCTGGATGCCAGCAGCCTGAACACGGAATTGGTACAACCACAGCTACATACATTGATTGGACAAGTCTACGATGTGTTCACTGCTTCGGATGTGAAGCTATGCCTGATGGAGGTTTACCCGGATGATTATCCGGTATTTGTTGGTCACGCGTTGGGTGTACAGGGCCAGGAGGTCATTCACAAAATTCCGCTACACGAACTGGACCGGATCGAAGGGTACGGCAATCTGTCACTGATCTATGTACCGAAGAACACCGATGATGCCCTGCGTCGTCGTTCCTTTGCGCGTTTGCATGAGATCGTCAATATTCTTCGTAGTCCGGGCGGCTGTCCATGGGATCAGGAGCAGACACATCAAACCATTCGCAAAAACCTGATTGAAGAGACCTATGAGGTCATTGAGACGATCGATGAGGATGACCCCGACCATATGAAAGAAGAGCTGGGTGATCTGCTGCTGCAGATTTTATTGCACTCCCAGATGGAAGAAGAAGTGGGCACATTTAATGTGTATGATGTCATCGAAGGTTTGAATGACAAGCTGATCTTCCGCCATCCACATGTTTTTGGCGATAATCAGGCAGAAGATGCGAATGAAGCTCTTCAGAATTGGGAACAGATGAAGGCAGAGGAGAAGAAGCGCAAAGGACAGGATCAGCAGAAGGTTTCCGTGCTGGATGGTATACCGCGTGACTTGCCTGCATTGATGAAGGGATACAAGTTACAGAAGAAAGCAGCCAAAGTAGGCTTTGACTGGGATGATGTTGAAGGTGTGTTTGCCAAGATCGAGGAAGAACTGGCCGAGTTGAAAGAAGCGGTGCAACAAGGTCAGTCTGCGGAAGAACGGAAGCTCGAACTGGGTGATTTATTATTCGCAGCTGCCAACGTTGCAAGATTCATCGATACGGACCCGGAAGAGGCGCTTGCTGCGACCAACCGCAAGTTTGTCGGGCGATTCCAGTATATCGAAGAGCGTCTTCGCGAACAGGGAAGAACACCAGCAGATAGCAATGTAGAAGAGATGGAGCAATACTGGCAGGATGCGAAGAAGGCAGGATTATAACGGGTTCAATTTTCTAGGAAATACCGATAAACCTTATTCCATCATGTTATGCAGTGTGTTATGATATACGAACATGTGTTCATCTGTACTGACTGGGATAGGTGTTTAGCGACGGATGGTTTCGGGTACTGGTCTTAGACTGTTGCCTGCGGACCATCGACAAAAAGCTAAAAAAAGTCGCGGACCAAGGCAGGATTTCAGATGCCAAGCCAGAATACATGTGTAGTGACCTAACGCGAACCAGCGGCAATCGATGTATTGTCAGGAATCGCAGATACTTTTTTTTCAATTTGGGAGGCTTTTAAAAATGAACAAAACAGATCTGATTAACAACATTTCAACCAAAAGTGGTTTGACTAAAAAAGACGTTGAGTCCGTATTGAACGGCTTTTTGGGAGAAATTACAGATGCACTTGCCAGCGGAGACAAAGTACAATTGATCGGCTTTGGCACTTTTGAGACCCGCAAACGTTCCGGTCGTACCGGACGTAACCCACAAACAGGGAATGAAATCGTGATTCCTGAGTCCACTGTTCCTGCATTCAAAGCAGGCAACAAACTTAAAGAAGCCGTAAAATAATGCGTCTTGATAAATTCCTGAAGGTCTCCCGGCTAATCAAACGCCGCACTGTGGCCAAGGACGTCTCTGAACAGGGACGTGTTCTGGTGAACGGACGTGAAGCAAAGCCCAGCGCCGCTGTCAAAGTGGGCGATGAGCTGACGGTTCAGTTCGGTCAGAAACTGGTCACCGTGAGGGTGGAACGAATTGCCGAGAGTACCAAGAAGGATGAGGCGAGCAGCCTCTACACCTTGGTGAAGGAAGAGCCGATCGCCAAGGATAACGGGATGAACTGGTAACAGTACATCTGGTATTGAATATTCATTCAATGCAAGTTGAATCGAAACGTCCTCCTGTAACAGGGAAGGGCGTTTTTGTTTTTACTGGATGCCGGGTTATTTGTTCAACAACGCTGGTTCTATTCCAACCTCCACATCCATAAGCTAGGTGTAAGAAGGAGGGGTACATGCCATGGTTGAGCACGGTAAGGCCAAACAGCATCATCTGAGCATGCAGAATCGGAAACTGCTGGATCTGACGGGTGTCTCCAACGTGGAGAGCTTCGACAGTGAGGAATTTTTGCTGCAGACTGAACTTGGGCATCTGACCATCCGGGGGCACAATTTACATATCAAAAACCTGAGCCTGGAGGAAGGTCTGTTAACCATTGAAGGCACAGTCAGTTCGCTCCAATATCTGGACCCCGGTTCCCAGTCCAAAAACGGTAAAGGCCTGTTTGGCAAGATGTTCCGATGAGTCCGGATACTCAATGGATCACATTGATGTGGATGCTTACTTCGGGGGTCGTGATGGGGATGGCCTACGACAGTTACCGGGTACTGTCCGGACAGCTGCGGTTTCCGAGGTGGAGTATTCACACACTCGATCTGTTGTACTGGGTTGCTTCCGCGCTGTTCGTTTTTCGGATGCTATACGCCGGAAACCACGGACAGTTGCGGTTTTATGTCTTTTTGGGGCTGATTATAGGGGTTTGCTTCTATTTTTGGCTTTTAAGTGTTACTACCCAGCGTTTTGTGGTAATGTTAATTAAACTCGCAAGAACGCTGATTCATTGGTGTGGACATATCCTTAACATCCTGATCGTTATGCCGGCTAAAGGAATTTATAAGTTAATTCGCGTATTATTCGGTTTTGTAATTGCGATACTATTATTCCTGGGCAGGCTGGTGCTGCAATGTTTGGTACCTTTCGGCAAGTTGTTCCGCTGGATGTTTAGGCCGCTCCTGAAACATTGGGTAACGCCACGCTTCATGATCCGTGTGGGTACAAGAATTGCAGCGATGTGGAAACGCTGGTTTTAAGGAGGTCCGTAATGGGTAAAACACCTGTGGGCAGATCAAAGGCTCCAACTAACCAAGGAAAATCTGCCGGTGCAAAAAGGCGCCTCATGCTTTGGATGACGTTTATGATTGTATTTGTAATATGGGCAGGATATACATTCCTTGTGCAGACTGCACAAATTTCGGACAAGAGTTCTCATCTGGCCACTCAGCAAGCTTCAAAGGAAGATACGTTGAAGAAGCTGGAACAGTTGAAGTACGAGGTCAGCCGGTTGAATGACCCTGAATACATAGGACAGCTGGCACGGAAAAAAGGATATTATCTTCCTGAGGAAACGCCGATCCAGGTTGAAGAGTCAGGGAACTGATGGAATTCGGTCCATTACCGAGCTAGATTTGTTATCCGTGTGTCTGAAGTCGTTAAACCGGAAAAAATAGGCTCTCTGATGGGGTAGTGTTCAGTTGACCTTGGTTTACGGCATAATGTATAATTACATTAGCGCAGCATTGATTTTGGCATTCAAAAAATCGGGTTGTATATTTTTAAGGGAGGATCATTTTATTCTATGGCAATTGAAGTGGGCACCAAGTTAGAGGGCAAGGTGACAGGAATCACGCATTTTGGAGCATTTGTGGATCTGTCAGGAGGTGTCACGGGTCTCGTTCACATCTCGGAAATCGCCGACAATTACGTCAAAGATGTCAACGACCACCTGAAGCTGAATGACCTCGTTACAGTGAAGGTTATCAACGTTGACAAGGATGGCAAGATCGGACTTTCCATTAAGCAAGCTGTTGACAAACCGGTTGAGCAACAAACACAATCCAGACCCCCGAGAGCTCCTAGACCGGAACGCAGTGGAGGAGATCGCGAACGATTCAGCGGCGGAGGCCCTAGTGGTGGCCAAGGTCGTGGTGGCGGCGGCGGTGGATTTAACCGTGGTGACCGCGGAGGCCGTTCTTTCAAGCCCGCAGCAGGCAAACCTTCATTTGAGGATAAAATGTCACGCTTCCTGAAAGATAGTGAAGAGCGGATCTCTTCGCTTAAGAAGAACACAGAAGGCAAACGCGGAGGCCGTGGAGCCAAGCGTGTGTAATCTGTCACAACCTGATCTAAACATATAAGTAAAGCCGTTAGCCCATGGGCTAACGGTTTTTTTTGCGTTTCTTTCACATATGAGCAGGTGAATAGCTTTTTTTGTAAGGTGAAGCTCCATATCCCCAGTTTTTCTGCACGGCAAAATGGAACCATAAGAACATTTGTCGTCTACCATTTTTTACCGACAGGTTTCCGTGGCATTCCACAGTTATCCTGCTCAAATGATGGCGAGACCAAACCATCTCCGGTTCAAAATCAGACATTCCGATTGTCGGAATCAAGTAGGAGAATGAATGAAACCACAATAAGGCCGGGGGTTTCGCTCCACCGCGCTAAGCTTGTTTCTTTTGTCGTAAACTTTTTGGACCCTGCTCACCTATTCTGACAAACTACGTCTTCTAATCTATCTATAATCAGAACCATCGAGAACGAAACACGAAAATTCAAATTAATCGAATGGGGTGCCTTGAGGATGATGGAAAAGTGGAATGTCATTCAATTTCCGGGAATGAAAGCAGGTAAAGGAGGTACGGAAGCTCGGGAGGAGCTGTCGGTACGTCTGAAACAATGGCTTGGCTCCCGCAAGGCTGTCCAGATGGTTGCTTCCCGAAAATGGGTACTGCTGCTCACGTTTATGGGATTTCTGCTCGGAAAGGCGATGATCCTGAATGAGTTATCTCCCTTTGCCATTGCTTACTTCGCCGTAATTGCTTTCATGCGCAGGGATTACATCATTCCAGTAGGCGCCGCGCTACTCGCAGGTAGTCTCTTTGCACCGTTTCCAGTACCACTCATTGTTGCATCGGAGATCGCCATCTTTTATCTGTTCTTCCGCGGGCTGGAGTCATATGATCGTGCTGAATTATCTTATGCACCGACGATGGTGTTTACCACTACATTTATGGTCAAATTATTCGCGGTCGTGATTGGACCATCCTTCAGCTGGTACGCCATGCTGATGCTCACGATGGATTCGATATTAAGCTTCGTGCTCACCCTTGTTTTTATACAAGCCATACCGATCTTCACCTATCGCAAAAAAAAGTTCAGCCTAAAGAACGAGGAGATCCTCTGCCTGATCATATTGCTCGCTTCCGTTATGACGGGAGCAGTAGGGTGGACCATTCAGTCTTTATCCGTCGAGCATATGCTCTCCCGTTATCTCATATTAATCTTTGCGCTGGTGGGCGGAGCCCCCCTCGGAGCCTCAGTTGGGGTCATTACGGGCTTGATTCTGAGTCTGGCTGACATGTCAGCAGTGTATCAGATGAGCCTGCTTGCTTTTGCCGGGATGCTGGCGGGTATGCTTCGAGAGGGAAAACGTGCGGCAGTCGCACTGGGCATGCTGCTTGGGTCATCCATTCTTTCGATATACCTGGGCGGACCGGGCGATGTGATGAACTCATTATGGGAGACATGTGCAGCTATCGTTCTGTTCATGTTGACACCTAAGGGCATGTTGACGGCGATATCCAAATATGTGCCGGGTACGCAGGATCACACGAAGTCCCAGCATGAGTATGCCAAACGGATACGAGATGTCACGGCAGAGCGGGTAACCCGGTTCTCGCAGGTATTCCGTCAACTGTCACGCAGTTTCGATCAGATGTCTGGTGCGGGGGAGCCGGTACAAAAAGAAGGTGGAATGGATCATTTCATGAATGCGGTTGCCGAGAGCACATGTGCGAGCTGCTTCAAGCGTGCACAATGCTGGGATGCGAAGTTTATTCAAACCTACAAATATATGACGGACGTGATGAGTGCCATTGAAGGGAACCCGGAGATTTCAGGCAAGCAGATTCCAGTGGAATGGAACAGAGTGTGTGCGAAACCGGAAGAGGTCCTTGAAGTCATGCGTGCCCAGTATGGACTGCATCAACATAACATGCAATGGAAGCGTCAAATTATTGATAGTCGGCAGCTGGTTGCGGAGCAATTGTCCGGTGTATCCCAGGTCATGGAGGATCTGGCCAAAGAAATTCAGCGGGAAAGTGAGGAGATGGTGCAACAGGAGGAGCAGATTCGTGATGCACTGGAGTCACTGGGCCTGTCCATTCATTCCATTGAGATTATCAATCTGGAAGCGGGCCATGTGGAGATTGAGATTGTACATGCGTATACACGGGGATTTGATGAGTGCCGGAAAATGATTGCTCCGCTGATCTCGGATGTATTGGACGAGCATATCGCCGTCTTGCATGAGACCATGACCGACCCTCGTCAGGGACTCGCGACTGTAACGTTTGGCTCGGCCAAAACCTTCGAGGTTACCACGGGTGTTGCTGCCGCCGCAAAAGGGGGAGATGTGATGTCAGGCGACAGTTTCAGTACAGTTGAGTTAGGCAACGGTACATTCGCGGTGGCGCTCAGTGATGGAATGGGCAATGGAGAACGAGCACGGATGGAGAGCAGCGCGGCGCTGAACATACTGGAACAGTTGCTACAGTCCGGCATGGACGAGAAACTGGCGATCAAATCCGTGAACTCCGTTCTGATGCTGCGCTCCCCTGAAGAGATGTATGCCACAGTGGATATGGCGCTGATCGATGAATATACGGCAGAGACAACATTTATGAAAATCGGATCGACGCCAAGTTTTATCAAACGAGGACAGGAGGTTATTCAAGTTTCCGCCAGTAATTTGCCGATCGGTATTATTAAGGATATTGAAGTGGATCTGGTGACGGTACAGCTGCAACCAGGTGATATTCTCATTATGATGACGGATGGCATCTATGATGCACCGGGGTATGCGGTGAACAAAGAGCTCTGGATGAAGCGCCTCATTCAAGAGATTGATACAGATGATCCACAGGAGTTGGCCGATTGTCTGCTTGAAAGTGTCATAAGATATCAGCAACATGAAATTTTGGATGATATGACCGTCGTTGTTGGAAAAGTAGAGCATTTCCGTCCTGAATGGGCCACACTTCGTGTGCCTGGCATCAACCGGATGGAGCGTCCGCGCACCGTCAGTTAATTGCATAATCTTCTGTTTGAAGTCTCTTCATTCTGGCAATGCTAGTCATAGAGTTGGAGAGTAACGAATAACGGAGGGATATCGGATGAAGCAAATCTTGTTGATCACCGACGGTTGTTCCAATGTAGGACCAAGTCCGGTGCTGGCAGCGGCCGAAGCGCAGGAAGAGGGGATTACGGTTAATGTGGTTGGTGTGATTGATTATGGAACCATTGGTGAGCTGGGCAGCCGGGAGATCGAGGATATTGCCAGAGCCGGAGGTGGAATCAGCCAAATTGTAGGTACACGGCAGCTTGCCCATACCATGCAGATGATGACAAGGAAAACGGTGGTTCAGACCATTCAGCAGGCGGTTAATAGAGAGTTAACACAAATTTTGGGAGAGAAGGAGGCCAAAACGGTAACGGATCTGGAGCCTGCACAACGCGCCCGGGTCGTGGAAGTGATGGATGATATGGCTGAAACTACAGCCTTACAGGTTATATTGTTAATAGACGTCAGTGCCAGCATGAAGCCCAAACTGGCTGCGGTAGAAGAAGGCATTCGCGATTTAATGTTGAGTTTGCAGGCGCGTATAGGTCAGAGCAAGCTTTCCGTATTTCATTTTCCGGGACGGCACAGTGGAGAAGATGTGGTAATGGATATTGACTGGACAACAGATCCAGGCCGTGTTCGGTCCCTGTTTGGACGTTTGCAGATGAAGGGTGCAACGCCGACAGGTCCTGCAATTCAGAAGGTGATTGATTTTTACCGTTATGGTACACTGGAGAAACAGCAGGAAATAGAAGGGAACTATCGCATTGAAAGAGAAGGGATGCTCGGTGACAACGTTGTCTGACGCCTCTTTCCCGCCAGGAACAGTGGTTACAGGGAAATGGAATCGCAGTCGTTACACGATTCGGAAGCTACTGGGCAAAGGAGCTAATGGCATCGTTTTTCTTGTCCAACGGGGTGAAAATGGCAAACACTACGCGCTAAAAATGGGATTTGATCCGGTTGATCTGCAATCGGAAGTCAATGTACTCAAATCTTTTCAACTACAGCGTAATCATGAGGCCCTTCGGCAGAGCGGCATTCCTTCCTATCTTAAAGATGTGGATGATTATGCCGTTCGCGGCCGGGATATTCCCTTTTATGTGATGCGTTACGTTAGAGGTGAGGCACTTCATCACTTCATTCGGCGTCAGGGGACAGACTGGACACTTCTGGTGGGACTTAGACTCTTGCAGAAGCTGGCACAATTACATCAGGCGGGATGGGTGTTTGGTGATCTCAAACCTCAGAATGTGTTAGTATCCGACTATGGGCAGGTGGAATTGATCGACTACGGCGGAGTTACGTCGATTGGTCGAAGCGTCAAACAGTTCACCGAATGGTATGATCGGGGCTTCTGGAATGCAGGCAGCCGTACGGCAGATGGTACCTATGATGTATTTGCATTTGCATTATTATTGATTCATGTACTTGAAGCAGACGCGCTCAAGGCACTGGCAGCCGAAGGATTACCGCAACTGCGAAGTGTGAATCAGCTCGTAGCGCTGGTGGAGCGCAGTGAACGACTGGGTCCTTTTCGCAACTGGACGATTCAGGCTTTACGAGGTCAGTTTCGTGATGCAGGCCATGCGGCACAAGGATGGAAGGAAATGATGGCGCGTCCCACGCCTCTTCGCCGTCGTTCCAAAAGTACAACACCGCGCTGGCTTAAGAACGCATTCGCTTTATCTGTGATATTACTTATTGGAGTGCTCATCTATGCACTACTTTTCTGATCTGTGAGAGTGCATATACATAACGCAAGGAATGAGGAACAGGTATGGAGGCTTTACGCTGGAGCATGCTGGTGAAGAACGTGCTGGATGCAGCGGAAGAGCATCAGTTATGGGTTCCCGGGGATCGGATTGTCGTCGCAGTATCGGGCGGGCCGGACTCGGTAGCTTTTTTGCATATCATGCACGAGATCAGCATGCGGCATGTCCCGCTTGAATTAATCTGTGCCCATGTACATCATGGCTTCCGGACTGAATCTGATGACGAAGCGGAGAAAATGATGGTACTGGCACAGCAACTTGGTATTACATTTGAATGGACCAAGGCCGATGTACCTTCATATATGGAGCTGACGGGTCAAGGACCACAGGAAGCGGCACGCAACAAGCGATATGCTTTTCTGCACGAAGTAGCTACCAAATATAATGCGGCAAGCATCGCTTTGGCACATCATGCGGATGATCAGGCGGAGACGGTCATGCTTCATTTGCTTCGTGGAACCGGCTTGTCGGGACTCTCAGGAATGAAGTTTAAAAGACGAGAAAAAAATGTGGAACTTATTCGTCCATGCCTTCGTATAAACAAGACAGACCTTGTAGAAGCTTGTAATACCCAGGGTTTTATGTATTTCAATGATGAGAGCAACGCCCTGCGTAAATATCGGCGTAATGCCATTCGCTTGGATGTGCTTCCTTTTTTGGGGCAGTATAATGGACAACTCACGCCGTCATTGAATCGGCTTGCCGAAATTGTGGGTGATGAAGACGATTTCATGGAGCAGAGTGCATATGACACATACAGGTGTCTAGTGCAGGTGAACGGCGGAAGGCAAACCTTTGAGGTGCCTTCCTTCTTGAAGTTACATGTCGCTTTACAACGAAGGTTGATTAAACTAATATTGAATTATCTGCCTTTGGACAGTGATTTTGTCGACTTTACCCGTATAGAAACCATTCGGCACAAGGTCATGGAGACCCATGTGACGACCTGGAGCCTGGATATAGGACAGACACTCGCCTGCACTCGGGAGTATAATCTGATTTCTTTTGGCATACGGACGGACGTACAGGATCAATCTTACGAGTATCGTCTTGCGCAATGGAGTGGAACTTATGAGCTTTCACTCACCCCAATTAACCGGTATATTCGGTTGATGACGGTGAGTCCCGAGGACTATCATGTACCGGAATCGGCGGATCAAGCCGCGTTTGATGCGGATCAACTGCTTATGCCGCTGGTTGTGCGTTCACGGTTACCTGGAGATACCATGAAAGTGATGGGATTAAACGGAAGCAAAAAGGTGAAAAATATTTTCATCGATGAGAAAATCCCCCCATCTGTCCGTCCACGTATTCCTGTGGTATGTGATGGAGCAGGTCATATTATCTGGTTACCAGGTGTTCGACGGTCCAATGTGGCTCCTGTCAGGGAGGGCACTTCCGCAATCCTGTACATGACTGTAGGCGATTCAGCGATTCAGGGGTAGTGGTTATGGTTCAGGTAAGGCTTTCATAGTATAACTTAGGAGGTTCGCACAGTTGCAGAACGACATTCAGGAAGTATTGATCAGTGAAGAAGAAATTCAGAGTAAAGTCAAGGAATTAGGCGCAACACTAAGTGCCGAATATGCAAATCGCAATCCTTTGGTCATTTGTGTGCTCAAGGGTGCGTTTATATTTATGGCTGATTTGGTTAAAAACATAACGGTACCTGTTGAAATGGATTTTATGGCGGTATCCAGTTACGGCGCTTCTACCAAGTCATCAGGTGTTGTCAAAATCATTAAGGATCTGGATGTATCCGTTGAAGGACGGGAAGTTCTGATTGTCGAAGATATTATCGACAGCGGACTTACACTCAGCTATCTGATTGAACTGCTAGAAAACCGCGGTGCCGAGTCGGTGCGTGTGGTTACGCTGTTCGACAAGCCTTCAGGCCGTAAAGTTGAGTTGGAAGCTCATTACACAGGCTTTGACATTCCTGACGCGTTCATCGTTGGTTACGGTTTGGATTTTGCGGAGAAGTACCGGAACCTGCCCTATATCGGGATTTTGAAGCCGGAAGTCTATAGTAGCTAATATCCTGCCCGACCCAAGCCTTGAGCTGTTCTTGGCTTCTGTTGAGAAGCCATGTCGGGCTATGTTAAAATAATTAAAGTGTCTCGAGAGGAGGTAGGGGATGAATCGGTTCATCCGGAATTCTGGTTTTTATTTGATTCTTTTTTTAGTTGTGGTGGGGATAGTCCAGTTCGTCAGCAATGGCGGCGAAGCCACCGATAATCCTAGATATGATCAGTTGCGTGCAGCGATCAAAGCCAACAATGTCTCTGAATTGACGGTTCAATTTAACGGTCAAACGTATCTCGTGACCGGTCAATACAAGAAGGCACCTGATGGCGCCAAATCAGAAAATTTCTCAACGTATATTCCTCCTACGGATGAGGCAATTAGTGAGCTTGTAGCTGCAAGTGAAACTAACAATTTCCAATATCATCAGGAGCCAATGAAAGGTGACAGCATCTGGTTGACGTTGCTGACTTCCTTTATTCCTTTGATCATTATGTTCCTGCTGTTCTTCTTCCTGTTTAATCAGGCTCAAGGCGGCGGCGGTAAAGTAATGAACTTTGGTAAAAGCCGTGCTCGTCTCTACAATGAAGAGAAGAAGCGGGTTACATTTGAAGATGTTGCGGGTGCTGACGAAGAGAAACAGGAACTTGTTGAGGTTGTTGACTTCCTCAAGGATCCTCGGAAATTCGCAGCAGTAGGTGCACGGATTCCTAAGGGCGTATTGCTCGTAGGGCCTCCAGGTACCGGTAAAACATTGCTCGCTCGTGCCGTAGCCGGTGAAGCGGGTGTACCATTCTTCACGATTTCAGGTTCCGACTTCGTGGAAATGTTTGTCGGTGTCGGCGCATCACGTGTACGTGATTTGTTTGAAAATGCGAAGAAAAATGCCCCATGTATCATCTTTATCGATGAGATTGATGCTGTAGGACGTCAGCGTGGTGCTGGTCTCGGTGGTGGTCACGATGAACGTGAACAGACACTCAACCAGTTGCTCGTTGAGATGGACGGATTCGGAGTTAACGAAGGCATCATCATCATAGCCGCAACGAACCGTGCAGATATTTTGGACCCTGCCTTGCTGCGTCCAGGACGTTTTGACCGTCAAATTACGGTTGATCGCCCTGATGTTAGAGGCCGTGAAGCCGTCCTGAAAGTACATTCCCGTAATAAACCACTGACCAACGATGTGAAGATGGATATTATCGCGAAACGTACAACAGGCTTCTCCGGTGCAGATTTGGAAAATCTCTTGAACGAAGCGGCGCTGATTGCAGCACGTCGTAACCGTAAAGATATTTCCATGAAAGAAGTCGACGAAGCGATTGACCGTGTTATTGTCGGTACGGAGAAGAAAAGCCGTGTCATCAGTGATCGCGAGAAACGCATTGTTGCTTATCATGAAGCAGGCCATACCATTGTAGGATACTTCCTGGAACATGCCGATATGGTACATAAAGTGACCATCATTCCGCGCGGACGTGCGGGTGGATATGTAATCATGTTACCTAAAGAAGACCGTATGCTGGTTACCAAAAGCGAGTTGCTTGATAAAGTAACCGGCCTTCTCGGAGGTCGTGTAGCTGAAGAATTGTTCATCGGAGAAATTGGTACTGGTGCATACAGTGACTTCCAGCAAGCGACAGGTATTGTTCGCAGTATGGTTATGGAATACGGTATGAGTGAGAAATTGGGACCTATGCAATTCGGAAGTTCACAAGGACAGGTATTCCTTGGTCGGGATATCGGTCATGAACAGAATTACTCGGATTCCATTGCTTACGAGATTGATCAGGAAATGCAACGCTTTATCAATGACTGTTATGAGAAGTGTAAGGACTTGCTTGTTAAACATTCAAAAGAGATGCACCTGATCGCTCAAACTTTGCTTGAGGTTGAGACTTTGGAAATGGATCAGATCAAGCAATTGATCGAAACAGGTTCTTTGACTCCAAAAGCAGAGAATGACAATGATGGTGAAGGCACACCAACTGAAGGCGGAGAGCCAATCATCGACACCATCGGTGATGTGCGTGTTCGTATTCAAGGTAAAGATGACACGCCTGAGCCACCAGCCGGAGATATTCCAAACGAAGCTCCGAATCTGGAAAAGGGTAATAACAATAACCCGGATGATGGCGGAACTAAGCCAACGTCTTAATGCACAATACATCTGGCTATGATAGCAGGTGAAATCAAGAGAGCCCTCGTGGCTCTCTTTTTTTGTCCATTATTTTAAAAGAGGATAGATAAAGATAAACGGGAGTTAGATGGCGAACCAGTTAGCAAACAGGTGGTTACAGCGCTGTTCCGGCCCTTTTTCATTTATTGACAGAGTCGTGAACGTTGTGTAAATTAGTTGTTAAACCGCTTGTGATTCGTTTCTCAAGCGAAGATAAAGACTTAGGTTAGCCCACGAAACAGCGCATGACGCTGTCCCGATAAAGGAGAGGATCACAGGTGGAAGCTCTGGCTTTAGAGCGCAAGGCTGAGATGAACCGCGAGCTGCGTGAGCGGCTTATGGAGTTGAAGAAGGAACGTAATGCCATTATTCTTGCCCATTATTATCAACGTGACGAAGTACAGGAGGTTGCTGACTTCCGTGGAGATTCGTTTCTGTTAGCCCAGAAGGCAGCACAAACAGATGCGGATGTGATCGTTTTCTGTGGTGTTCATTTTATGGGTGAAAGCGCTAAAATTTTAGCGCCAAATAAAACAGTTATTATCCCGGACGAACGTGCGGGCTGCCCGATGGCAGATATGGTGAATGTGGATGGACTACGCAAATTGAAAGCACAGCACCCTAATGCCAAGGTAGTTACTTATATCAATTCCTCGGCTGAGATCAAAGCAGAGACTGACATCTGCTGTACTTCAGCGAATGCGGTACGGGTTATTCAATCGGTGGATTCCGACGAAATTATCTGGGTACCGGATAAAAACCTGGGACATTATGTGCAGCAGCATACAGACAAGAAAATGATTATCTGGGAAGGTTACTGCAACACGCATGATATGCTCACAGTCAAAGATGTGGTGGAGATGAGAGCCAAGCATCCAAATGCAGAGTTTGTTGTCCATCCTGAGTGTCGCCCTGAGGTTGTAGAAATGGGTGATTTTGTAGGCAGCACAACAGCTATTCTGGAGTATTGCAAAAATTCATCAGCGAAGGAATTTATCGTAGGGACCGAAGATGGTACCGGATATCAGCTTCGTCTGGATAGTCCGGATAAACAGTTCCACTTTGCTACCAAGTTCCTCGTATGTCCCAACATGAAAGTGAACAACTTGAAGAAACTGGTGAAATGCTTGGAAACGATGAAGCCGCAAATCTACGTGCCACCGGCCGTTGCCGACAAAGCCAGAGAATCACTAGAGCGCATGTTGTTGGTAAAGTAGGATGCGCTACTCTTGCTCCAAGACAGGTGAATAACATGATACCGCAATATTTAGTTGATTTTGATCTGTCTGCGCTACCCATGGTAGAGACGGATGTACTGGTTATAGGCTCAGGGATTGCTGGTTTGTTTACTGCCATTAAGGCAAGTGAACAACAACGTGTATTAATGATTACGAAGAAGTCATTACTTGAAAGCAACACCAGATATGCGCAGGGAGGCATCGCTGCGGTTATTGCTGAGGATGATTCACCTGCTTACCACTTGCAGGATACACTTGTAGCAGGAGCGGGCTTATGCCGCTCCGAAGCGGTAGAGGTATTGGTGAATGAGGGTCCGGACGGAGTGAAGGAACTGATTCGTTTGGGTACTTTATTTGATCTGGAGAACGGCGAGTTGGCGTTGACGCAGGAAGGTGCGCATAGCCACCGCCGTATTTTGCATGCCAACGGAGATGCAACGGGATATGAGATTGTACGTGCGCTTGCTGTTGAAGTGAATGAACATCCCGGGATTGAAGTATGGGATGAGCATTTTGTTGTTGACCTGATTACAGATCGAGATCGAGGGGAATGCATTGGCGCTCTGGTTCAGAAGGATGACGGATCCCAAGTGTTCGTGAAGGCACAGGCAACTGTTCTTTGCTCTGGTGGGGCAGGACAACTGTACCGATACACGACGAATCCGGATGTAGCTACTGCCGATGGTGTAGCCATGGCCTATCGGGCTGGGGCTATTGTTCGTGACATGGAATTTATCCAATTCCACCCCACCTCTCTTTGTTACCCGGGGGCCCCGCGTTTCCTTGTGTCAGAAGCCGTACGCGGCGAAGGGGCATATTTGCGCAATGTGAAGGGCGAGCGCTTCATGGATCGTTATCATGCCCAGCTTGAACTGGCCCCACGCGATATCGTGGCACGAGCGATTGTTAGTGAGATGGAGTCCACCAACAGTACCTTTGTGTACTTGGACATTACGCATGAACAGCCAGAGATGATCAAGCATCGGTTCCCTACCATATATGAGACTTGTATGCGTTATGGATTGGACATGACAACGGATTGGATTCCCGTTGCACCTGCTGCCCATTACATGATGGGTGGAGTGAAAACGGATCTTAGTGGAGAGAGCAGCATCTCCCGATTATTTGCTTGTGGCGAGGTGTCTTCTACAGGAGTGCATGGAGCTAACCGCCTGGCAAGCAATTCTTTATCAGAAGCGATTGTATTTGGGCGGAGAATTGTTGATCGTATTCAATTTCTCCTTCCGCTTGGTTTATTACAAGCAAGAGGGACTGCGCCTTCATCTGTGGACATGAATAACAAGATCAACAAGATCACGGAAGAGCAAAAGCCGGTATCCGAAAGACGCTTACGATTACAGAAAATGATGGTTCGTCAGGTAGGCTTGCGCCGGAATGGTGAGGACCTGCAGAATGCCATGGACAAGCTGCAACAGGAATTGCAATTTTTTGATCAGACACTCACTCATAAGGAAGAGCTGGAGTATGCCAACCTTCTGACCTGTGCCTGGTTAGTTACCAGCGGAGCATTACACCGCGAGGAGAGTCGGGGGGCTCACTATCGTGAGGATTTCCCGGCACGTGATGATATCGTGTGGCAGAAGCATAGCCTGCAGCAGCGAGAACAAGCGATTGTGGAGGAATTGATGTCATGATACTGAACGGATATAATGAAGGGCTTATCGAATCAATCAAAAACTGGCTTCGTGAAGATGTTGGTGCAGGTGACGTTACAACAAGTGTGACGATCCCAGCAGGCAACCAATCCAAGGCCATTATACACGCCAAAGACAATGGTATTATTGCAGGCATGACCGTAGCTGAACTTGTATTTCAGGTCGTTGATCCTGATCTTTTATTTACACCGAAGGTAACAGACGGAGACCAGGTTACCCATGGCACGATTTTGGCCGAGGTAGAGGGAAGTACACATTCACTGCTTACAGGGGAACGACTGGCACTTAACTTGCTGCAACGTATGTCCGGAATAGCTACGCGTACGCGTGCCTACGTGGATGTTCTGGATGGTCTTGAGACCAGGCTCGTGGATACACGTAAGACAACGCCGGGCCACCGATTACTTGAGAAATATGCAGTGCGTGTGGGTGGCGGAGCGAATCATCGATTTGGACTGTACGATGCCGTTATGATTAAGGATAACCACATCAAGGGTGCAGGCGGAATCACCGAGGCGGTACAGCGTGCGCGAACCGTTATTCCACATACGATGACGATTGAAGTGGAGACTGAAAATCTGGAGCAGGTGAGAGAAGCCTTGCAAGCCAGGGCAGATATCATTATGCTGGATAACATGCATCCAGAGCGGATGCGTGAAGCAGTTGAACTTATTCGTGAACGGGCTCCTCATGTGAAAGTTGAAGCATCCGGTAACGTGTCCCTTCAGACCATTCGTGGTATTGCAGAGAGTGGTGTGGATGTAATTTCGGTGGGCAGGTTAACCTATTCCTTTGAGAGCCTGGATATTAGTCTGGATTTAAATGAAAAGAAAGAGGGGTGAACCTCTTTGATTCTAGTTGTAGACGTGGGGAACAGCAATATGGTGCTCGGCGTATATCAAGGCCGGGAATTGCTGCACCACTTTCGTCTGAGTACATCACGTCAGTCAACAGTGGATGAATACGGCGTATTGATTTATAATTTATTTCATATGTCCGGCATCAGGGCAAGTGACATCGAAGGTGTCATCATCTCATCTGTGGTTCCGCCACTGGTGAATGTAATCGAAGCGATGTGTGAGAAGTATGTAGGCAAAAAAGCTTTGCTCGTTGGGCCTGGTATCAAAACTGGCTTGAATCTGCGATACGAGAACCCTCGTGAAGTGGGTGCAGATCGTATTGTTAATGCAGTGGCAGCCGTTGAGAAGTATGGCGGCCCTCTCGTCGTGGTCGATTTCGGTACTGCAACGACCTTTGACTGTATTGACGAGAAAGGCCACTATCTGGGGGGAGCTATTGTACCCGGCATCCAGATTGCCACTGAAGCGCTCTATGAGCGGGCATCCAAGTTGCCTCGTATAGAGCTGGAGAAACCTAAAAAGGTCATTGGCCGTAATACTATTCATGCCATGCAAGCGGGTATTATATTTGGCTATGCAGGCCAGGTAGATGGTATTGTAGAACGTATTCGCGAGGAGATGGGAGCGAAGCCCCGAGTTATCGCGACGGGTGGTCTCGCTACACTTATCGCAGAAGAAACCCGTAGTATAGAGGAAGTTGATCCGCTGCTTACGCTTGAAGGGCTGCGTATTATATATGAGCGGAACCGGGAAAGGTGAGCATAGAGACGGCATACAGCGGGCTGAGATTACAGCTTAAGTGTTGTGCCGTTTTTTCCGTGTTACGACTATTATGGCGATACGCCAAAGGAGGCTGAATGACTTGGAAAACAACAACAAGCATGACCGGTTAATTCGTGGTACAGCAATGAATGGAAAGGTAAGAGCCTTTGCTATCCAGACTACGGAATTGGTTGAGGAACTACGCAGAAGACACGACACGTTTCCCACGGCTACAGCTGCCATGGGGCGTACGGTTACAACAGCAGCCATTATGGGTGCAATGCTCAAAGGTAAAGAGAAGTTAACGGTACAAGTCAACGGTGATGGCCCTATTGGACAGATTGTAGCTGATGCCAATGCCAAAGGCGAAGTGCGGGGATATGTTTCTAATCCGCATGTACATCTGCCAAGCAATAGCGTGGGGAAACTGGACGTTGCAGGCGCGGTTGGAACGGAAGGTTTCATCAATATAACGAAGGATCTGGGACTGAAAGAACCATACCGTGGCAGTGTGCCTATTATTTCAGGAGAACTGGGCGAAGACTTCACGTACTACTTTGCTCAATCAGAGCAAACACCTTCTGCTGTAGGCGTTGGTGTGCTCGTTGATACGGATAATTCCGTTATCGTCGCAGGCGGATTCATTATGCAGCTGTTGCCGGGATTGACAGATCCAGAGATCACGGCGATCGAAAACGCCATTAGTACATTGCCGCCAGTGACGACGTTGCTGGAGCAGGGGCTTGAATTGGAAGAGTTGCTTCGCCGATTGTTGCCAGATGTACAAGTGATGGAAGGATTGGATATTCATTTTAGCTGTGAGTGTTCACGTGAGCGGGTAGAGAAGACGCTAATCAGCCTGGGCCAAACGGAGATGGAGCAATTAATTGAAGAAGAGGGCCGAGCTGAAGTGGTCTGCCAATTCTGTAATGAAGCCTATGACTTTAACAAAGAACAACTTGAGACCATCCTAGAGCAAGCCAAGAACTGATCTATGCGGGGACGGGATGCGGAATGACAAGACAGGAAAAAGGGTTGTGGACGGCTGTAATTGTCTTGACGCTCGGTATGCTGGTCATGGGTAGTGTGATGGCTATGCATGGTCTCAGACAGGGCAAAGACGAGGCAGATGCGTCTCATGATGCCAATACGGAAGAAGGAAGCACCGTAGCGACGATCAACGGAGAAGTCATCACGGACAAAGAGTGGACCGATGCGCTGAAACGACGTTACGGCAGTGAGTTATTACTCCAGATGTTAAACCGTAAAGCGGTATATGCCGAAGCAATTGAACGCAAGCTGATCGTCACTCCCCAAGAGATTGCAAGAGAACTTGTCGCCGCGATGGATGGGTACGATTCAGAGAAATCATATTTTGACGAAATGAAATCCCAGTTGGGCCTGTCAAAACAGGAACTTGAATTGGAAGCCGGCTACAGGCTGCTGCTTGAGAAAATCGCAACGATCGGTATACAGATCAAGGATGCCGATATTGAGCATTACTGGACTGAACACCGTGAGGATTACGTTTCCCCCGAGAAATATGACTTGTCCATCATCGTAGTGAAGGAAGAAGATGAAGCCGATTCCTTACTGGATGCGTTGGAGAAGGGGGAAGACTTTGAAGAAGCTGCTCGCAAGCAATCGACAGACAGCTTCTCTCGTGATGCTGGTGGGAGGCTGGGATGGATTGAGCGGAATGATCCATTCCAGTCAGAAGAAATCCTTCAACTCGCTGCCGGGCTGGATGTAGGCGATATTGCCGGTCCGGTTCGAGTAGAAGAAGGCTATGTTATTATCAGACTTAATGATAAAGAAGAACGCCAGGTGCAATCGGCCGAGGAAGTCCGTGAGGAGATTCGAATGCAACTGGCTCTGAGTCAGGCTGATCCGTTGCCGCAGGTGGAGCAAATGTTGCGTAACAAGTATGAAGCCGTGATCCTGTCCGAGATTCCGGCCTCCTGAATGAAATGGAAAAGATTGTCTGGTACTGCTGCATCTTGATAAAAATACGCTGTCTACGGTCCTAGGGCCCGAGGCATCGTATTTTTTTTGAGTACTCATATTGACAATAAGGGTTAACGTTGATAAGATGAAAATAATAAATACCTACTCGTTTACTCGGATATAAAAGATTTACTTATGAACAAAGAAACTTTCGGAAACTTCCGCCCTGTCTAGAGATCTTAGCAGTAAGGGATAGGATCAACAGGATTTCCGCAGTTCTTCTATAACATCCAGAGGCTATCGGCCGCACAGTATAAGGTAACAGGACTTAAGTATTATTCATCCCACTAAGGAGGGCATTCATATGGCTAAAGTAGTTAATAACGTAACAGAACTCATCGGAGGGACTCCGCTTGTTCGTCTGAACCGTATCGTACCTGAAGGCAGTGCTGAAGTATTCGTGAAACTGGAGTACCAGAATCCAGGTTCAAGCGTGAAAGATCGTATCGCAATTAGCATTGTGGAAGAAGCGGAAAAAGAAGGCAAGCTGAAACCAGGTGATACCATTATCGAAGCAACAAGTGGTAACACGGGAATCGGACTCGCGATGGTGGCTGCAGCCAAAGGCTACAAGTCCGTTATCGTAATGCCTGAGACGATGAGCTTGGAGCGTCGTAACTTGCTTCGTGCGTATGGTGCTGAGCTTGTGCTTACACCGGGAGCTGAAGGTATGAATGGTGCTGTTAAAAAAGCCGAAGAACTGCTGAAAGAAAACCCATCCTATTTCATGGCTGAGCAATTTAAAAATAAAGCCAACGTGAAGATCCACCGTGAAACGACTGGCCCTGAGATTGTGGACGCGATCCAATCTGTGGGCGGTACGTTGGATGCTTTCATTGCCGGAATTGGTACAGGTGGAACAATTACAGGTACAGGCGAAGTGCTGAAAGAAGCTTTCCCTGGTATTAAAATTGTTGCAGTTGAGCCAGCAGCTTCGCCAATTCTGGCAGGTGGCAAACCAGGACCTCATAAGATTCAGGGGATTGGTGCCAACTTTATCCCTGAGATTCTGGATCAGGAAATCTATGATGAGATCATTCACATTGAGAATGATGATGCATTCGAGACGGCTCGTCAGGTAGCGAAGGAAGAGGGCATTCTGTCCGGTATTTCCTCCGGTGCAGCGATCCGTGCAGGTCTTCAGGTTGCGAAACAGTTGGGTGAAGGCAAGCGCGTTGTCGTAATCGTGCCAAGTAACGGCGAACGTTACCTCAGCACACCGCTTTACAACTTCGAAGGCTAAGCCTACAAATGACAAAACCAATCCTCCTTGCCCGTATGACGGGTATGGAGGATTTTTGGCGTAATGCTTTTAAAAGGAGCGGCGCTTTAGTATACTATCAGACAATAGAACTAGCGACAGATGGAGGGCGGCACACCGCAATGACACACCTGATGACAACATACGCCGACTGGACGGAGTGGGCTGAACAAGGCTGGACCATGATGCCCTATATCACGAAGTCGGATGAGGGACCGTATCATGGCGGTTTACCGTTATCGTGGGAGGCAGCCTGGCAGCAGGCGTCACCATACGCAATTGTGCTGGAGAATGGCAAAGGCGGGAGATATACATTTCTGGGGCTAGACCCCGTATCCGTAATTTCCGGTAAGGGTCAAGAAGCGGTTATTCGTGATGTACCGGAAGGAACCACCTTGACGGACAGCGGCAAGCCGCTTGATGTATTGAAAAGATGGACTGCCCCGTATAGTGCACCCAAGGTTGATGGGGCTCCAGATTTTGGAGGTGGATATGCAGGTTATCTCAGCTATGATGTAGCGAGATCGTTGGAGAAGCTTCCAGTCTTGGCTGAAGATAACCCGGCTCTGCCGGATTATTGGTGGATGCGTTTTG
Source organism: Paenibacillus sp. PAMC 26794 (assembly GCF_000316035.1). Lineage (GTDB taxonomy): Bacteria > Bacillota > Bacilli > Paenibacillales > Paenibacillaceae > Paenibacillus. Next base: position 11,414 of record NZ_ANHX01000075.1, on the reverse strand, counting down.
AAGAAATATGGGCGTACGACCATCAGCAACAGGCACTTTTCTGCATGGTTCATCTGGCTATAGAGCCTAATCAGAACGACACCGATATCCGTGGTCTATATGCAGTGGCCGAAGCACGAGCGACAGCGATGCAGCAACGATGGCTTCATATTATGGGGGCTGCACAGGCCGAGGAACAACAACAGGCACTGGAACGCCGCAACAAGCAGGTCAATCGTACACCGCAGCCTGAAGATGCGGAAAGGGAATCCGAAGGGTGGGCAACCTCCTTTCCACAGGAGGACTTTGAACAGGCTGTACGTACGGTACAGGAATATATCAGGCAGGGCGATGTGTTCCAGGTGAATCTGTCCTTGAGACAGGAAAAGCGGCTTCATTCGAGCGCTGAGCATATTTATGAATGGCTGCGCCTTGTGAATCCATCACCGTATATGGGTATGCTGCGTAGTCCTGACTTTCAACTGGTAAGCGGGTCTCCCGAACTTCTGGTCAAAGTGGAGAATGGCAAAGTCAGTGCACGTCCCATCGCAGGAACCCGAAGAAGGGGCCGTGATGCAGCAGAGGATAAAGCTATGGCGGATGAACTGCTCAGCAGTGAGAAGGAACGGGCGGAGCATATTATGCTCGTCGATCTGGAACGTAATGATATCGGACGGATTGCAGCCTACGGTTCGGTACATGTGCCTGAATTGATGACTATCGAGAAGTATTCCCATGTCATGCATCTCGTATCCCAGGTGGAAGGCAGGCTGGCAGAAGGGTTATCCGTATTTGATGTGATCGCTGCGACATTCCCAGGTGGAACGATTACAGGAGCGCCCAAAGTTCGCACCATGGAGATTATCGAGGAACTTGAGCCTGTGCGGCGTGGGCCTTATACGGGTTCCATCGGGTGGATGGATTACAGTGGGAATATGGAATTGAACATTGTCATTCGTACGCTTGCCATTAAGGATGGTGTCGGTTATGTACAGGCCGGTGCAGGTATTGTCATTGATTCCGATCCATATCGGGAATACAAGGAATGCCGCAACAAGGCAAGAGCGATGATGAGAGCTGTGAATTACAGCGAGGAAGCGGAAGCCAACAGAGCTGTTGAACAAGAACAAGTGGAGCGAACAGAAGCTGTTAAACTAAAATAAAACGAAGCAACCGTCACTTGCGTTGACGGAAGATGAGGAGGAGCAGGCATATGATACTGGTTATCGATAATTACGATTCCTTCACGTACAACCTGGTTCAATATCTGGGTGAACTGGGTGAGACGGTGGAAGTTCGCCGCAACGATGAGATTGATCTGGTAGGCATAGAGGCACTGGCACCTGATCATATTCTGATCTCTCCGGGCCCGTGTACACCGAATGAAGCGGGCATTAGCCTGGCAGTCATCGAGCATTTCAAGGGAAGCATTCCGATCTTTGGTGTTTGTCTGGGGCATCAGTCCATTGGACAAGCGTTTGGTGGCAATGTCATTCGTGCGGAGCGCATGATGCACGGCAAAACATCCGAGATGCACCACAATGGAACATCGGTATTTGCCGGATTGCCATCTCCATTTACAGCTACCCGTTATCACTCCCTAATTGTAGAGCGCAGTAGCCTGCCCGACTGCCTGGAGATTACAGCGGAGACAGCTGAAGGTGAAATTATGGGTCTGCGCCACAGAGAATATGCGATTGAAGGAGTTCAATTCCACCCGGAATCCATTATTACAGACCACGGACATCAGATGCTTCGCAACTTCCTGTCCCAACAGGTGAAGGTATAACATGCAATATGCCGCGATAAACGGAGAGTTGGTCAATATGGCGGCAGCCGTGGTTCCTGTAACGGATCACGGCTTTTTGTACGGACTTGGATTGTTCGAGACGTTTCGGACCTATCAGGGTGTCCCTTATCTTCTGGAACGGCATCTGGAGCGCATGGCCTCGGGGTGTAAGGAACTTGGCATTCCTTTTACAACGACCGCAGCAGAGGTGACAGATTGGATTGAACGTTTGATGCAGGCGAACGAACTTCAGGATGCGTACGTGCGATATACGGTATCCGCAGGTGAAGCACCTCTAGGTTTACCTTCTGGTGATTATTCGAAGCCAAATCATATTTTACTGGCAAAAGCATTACCTGAACCCACTCCCTCTTTATATGAGAGCGGCAAAATGCTCCAACGGTTGTCTACGCCACGCAACACACCCGAAGGTGAAGTCCGGTTCAAGTCACTGCATTACATGAACAGCATTCTGGCGAAACGGGAGCTGAACGGGTATGGGCAGTATGTTCAGGGTGCAGAAGGTCTACAATTAACCCGTGATGGGCATGTCGCTGAGGGTATTGTTAGCAATGTATTTTGGGTACGGGAAAATGTACTCTACACGCCAGCGCTCTCAACCGGCATTCTGCCTGGCATTACGAGAGCTATGGTACTTGAGATCGCCACGCAGCAAGGAATTCCTTGCGTAGAAACGTTAGCGGCTTGGCAGGACCTCCTGCAAGCAGATGAAATATTTCTAACAGGCTCGGTTGCCGAACTGGTTCCGGTTACGACTCTGCGGGATCAGGACGGTGCCGAAACGATAATCAGCAATGGACATATAGGCCCGGTTACAGCAGTCCTTCTGGGTATGTACCGGCAGAAAGCGGGGTATACTTCATGACACTTACACCTGTCATCTATGAACGGAACTATGCATGGGGGCCAGCTGAGTTGAAGCTGGGTGCAAGAACACAGATTATGGGCATTCTTAACGTCACGCCCGACTCGTTCTCGGATGGTGGACGTTATACCAACGTGGAGCGGGCGGTTGCGCATGCCAAGCAGATGATGGAGGATGGGGCGGACCTGATTGATATCGGCGGGGAATCCACCCGGCCAGGTTCAGATGTCGTGGGCGCCGATGAAGAGCTTAGCCGTATTATTCCGGTTATTGAAGCATTGCATCAGCAAGCCCCGCACATTCCGATATCGGTAGATACGTATAAAGCCGATGTTGCGCGTCAAGCTATTCTAGCCGGTGCCCATATTATTAATGATGTGTGGGGTGCCAAGGCAGATCCAGATATGGCCCGCACGGCAGCAGAGCTGGGGTGTCCCATCATTTTGATGCATAATCGGCAGGAGCGAAACTATACCGATTATCTGAGTGATGTCGTGAGCGATTTGCAGGAGAGTATACAGATTGCATTAACAGCCGGCGTGAAAGCAGATCAAATTATCCTGGACCCGGGTATCGGTTTTGTGAAGGGTCTCGGAGAAAATCTGAAGCTCATGTCATCGCTCGGTTTGCTCAATGAAATGGGGTATCCCATTCTGCTAGCCACCTCACGCAAAAGATTCATCCAGAACACCCTGAATGTCGGGGCGGATGATGCGCTGGAAGGAACGGCTGCGACTGTTGCATTTGGCATCGCCCAAGGCTGCCAGATGGTTCGGGTTCATGATGTGAAGCCGATTCGGCGGACGGCAGACATGTGTGATGCCATGTTATATGCTTCTCCGGGTCTACGGAGGAAATAATGCTGGCGGGTCCCTGGTGACCCGTCCAGTGGAAGTGCAACGTTTTTCAAAGGCGAAGCTAAGGGATAACTTAAAATAGATTAAAATTTCAATATATATAGAGGGCAGGCGGATCGTATGGATAGAATGGTATTGCATCGTATGGAGTATTACGGATATCATGGCGTTTTTGCAGAAGAACGGAAGCTGGGAGCGCGTTATTATATTGATCTGGAGATTGATATGGACCTGGGTGAGGCTGGACGTAACGATGATCTGACCAAAACGATTAATTATGCGGAGATCCATGAGCTGGTAAAACAGATTGTTGAGAATAAATCATTCCAGTTAATTGAAGCTTTGGGCGAACATATTGCATCTTCTTTACTAGACACTTATACTATTATCAATGCATTGACAGTCAAGGTGACGAAGCCACATCCGCCATTCGATATTCATTTTGAGGGCGTAACGGTAGAGCTTCGCCGCACAAGAAAGTGAGAACCGATCATGATTGCACATTCGACCTCTGAATCTTCAGAGGCTTATATTGCTTTAGGGGCCAATTTGGGTGACCGGGAACAGACGCTGTTTGAAGCATTGTCTTTGCTGGATGAACACCCTCATATATCCGTTCTGCGTTGTTCTGCACTATATGAGACGGAGCCTGTAGGATATGTAGATCAGCCTGCGTTTCTGAATATGGCAGTCGCCATACAGGTGATGCTGACACCGGAGCAGTTGCTCACGGAATTACTGGATATCGAGAACCGGCTTGGACGTGTTCGTGATATTCGTTGGGGACCGCGTACCGTTGATCTGGATCTGCTCTGGATGAACGGTGAGACGCGAGATACCGAATTGCTTCAATTGCCTCATCCCCGTATGGGAGAACGGGCTTTTGTGCTGGTCCCACTGTCGGATATCGTACCCGAGGGCGAGATTTCAGGTTTGTATACCTTTGTACACTCATCGTTGTCTGTACTGGATGGAAAGGATGGAATACAGCTTTGGAAAACATGCAATTGGCCAATCGAATCCGGGCATTCCGGAAGCTGAAAGGTTTAACACAACATGAACTTGCGGCCGAGACCGGCATCTCGCTGGCCATTCTGGGAACCATTGAACGGGGAAACCGTAAGGTATCACAGCAAGAGCTCGATCGAATTGCTGGTGTGCTGGCAATCAGTATCGAGGAGTTGCAGGGTAACTAGAGCCGTTTCGGTTTCGTCATGTTACAACAACCAAGACACCGATCGAACTTTATATCGTGATATATACAGAATTAAAAAGGAGTGGAACGACTACCGTGCTTAACATTGGTGGCATTGAAATGAAAAACCAGGTCGTACTTGCGCCGATGGCTGGCGTATGTAATCCGGCTTTTCGTTTGATCGCAAAAGAATTCGGAACAGGCCTCGTATGCGCGGAGATGGTGAGTGGCAAAGCCATTGTCCATGGCAACCAGCGTACACGTGAGATGTTGTTTGTAGATGAGCGTGAGAAACCGCTGAGCCTTCAGATTTTTGGGGGAGATCGGGATTCCCTCGTTGAAGCAGCCAAAATCGTGGACAAAGAAACCAATGCAGACATCATCGACATCAACATGGGATGTCCCGTGCCCAAAGTGACGAAATGCGATGCAGGTGCACGTTGGTTACTTGATCCGAACAAAATCTATGAAATGGTATCCGCTGTAGTAGATGCGGTTGAGAAGCCGGTGACGGTCAAGATGCGTATTGGCTGGGATAACGAGCATATCTTCGCGGTTGAGAATGCGCTCGCGGTTGAACGTGCGGGCGGACAGGCGGTAAGTGTACACGGCCGAACACGGGAGCAACTCTATACAGGCACAGCTGACTGGTCACACATCAAAGATGTAAAAGAGGCTGTCTCTATTCCAGTGATCGGCAATGGTGATGTCCATACACCAGAGGATGCACGCCGTATGCTGGATGAAACGGGTTGTGACGGAGTTATGATCGGTCGTGCTGCTCTGGGTAACCCATGGATGCTGTATCGTACCATTCAATACTTAAGCACGGGGGAGTTGCTTCCCGACCCGAATGGCGAAGAGAAGATCCGTGTTGCCATCCTGCATATGGATCGCCTGATCGCATTGAAGAATGAGACGGTTGCCGTACGCGAGATGCGTAAACATCTGGCTTGGTATTTGAAAGGTTTGAAAGGATCTGCTCGCATCAAGGACGTTATTATGGAAGGAACCAAGCGGGATGAGATGGTACATATTCTGGAGAACTTTGTGAGTCAGCTGAAACGCGAAGGTAATTTGGAGTCAGAACCGGTAATCGCCGGAAATGCATCTTAATTATAAACGCATCTGTAAAACGTTTACACCTATAGGGGACGTAACATTGACTTTTCAAGATCGTTCCCCTATACTTTCACAGTATAAATTCGCCATGTGCGTTAATAAGGCTATTGCATCAGGAGGAATATTCTATTTCTCTGGAGAACTTCATATAGTTTTGAATATGTATGCGGGCGGGGCTCTGTAAACAGCACTGGTTCCGTTGCCGTGAAATCAAATTTATTCCCATGACAGGAGAATCGGTTGAGATGAGCGATAAGGAAGTTATCCTTACACCAGAAGGACTCAAGAAGCTGGAAGAAGAATTGGAAATGCTAAAATCGGTTAAGCGCCGCGAAGTGGCTGAACGGATTAAGGTAGCCATCGGGTATGGAGATATCAGTGAAAACTCTGAATACGAAGACGCGAAGAATGAGCAAGCTTTCATTGAAGGACGTGTAATCACGTTGGAGAAATTGCTTCGTAACGCGCGGATTATTAACAGCGACGAGATCGATACCGATGCCGTAAGCGTGGGTGCAACCGTCACTGTAGAAGATCTGGAGTTTGGTGACATCACGGAATATACGATTGTAGGTACTGCGGAGGCAGACCCGCTTCAGAACAAGATATCGAATGAGAGCCCTGTAGGTAAAGCGATTCTCGGCAAGAAAAAAGATACAGTTGTTGATGTAAGTGTGCCTGCTGGCGTAATTCAATATAAAATTATGGACATTAAAAAGCTATAGCAACGAAGCAGTTGGGCACGGTAAACAAAAGCTTCCTTAGGGAAGCTTTTTCAACATTAGAGGAAAAACGTCCTCTCGCGATGCCTGCAATGTAAATAAGGAGATGAATACAGATCATGACGGATGAAGTCTTGAATCAGGAAACCGAACTTAGCGAGCTTTTACAAATTCGCCGTGACAAATTGGACGAGCTCCGCAAATTGGGAATCGACCCTTTTGGCCAAAAATACGTACGTACCGAAGAAGCCGGCTCCATTCTGAAGAAGTATGAAGAACTGACCAAGGAAGAGCTGGAAGAGAAGCACATCGAAGTCAGTATTGCCGGACGGATTATGGCGAAGCGGGGAATGGGTAAAGCAAGCTTCGCACATATTCAGGACCTGAGCGGCAGAATCCAGATCTATGTTCGTCAGGATAGCGTGCCTGAAGACAAGTATGCGGCATTTAGCCTGCTGGACCTTGGCGATATCGTTGGGGTAACGGGTGTGATCTTTAAGACCAAAACAGGTGAAACTTCTGTCAAAGTCAAAGATCTTGAAGTGCTGTCCAAATCGCTCTATCCGCTTCCGGATAAATTCCATGGTCTCACGGACGTTGAGCTGCGTTACCGCCAGCGTTATGTTGACCTGATTGTGAGCCCGGACGTACAACAGACCTTCATCTTACGTTCCAAAATCATTCAATCGATGCGCCGTTACCTGGATTCCCTTGGATATCTGGAAGTGGAAACACCTACGTTGCATACCATCGCAGGAGGAGCTGCAGCACGTCCGTTCATCACACATCACAATGCGCTGGATATGGAACTGTACATGCGGATTGCAATTGAACTTCACCTGAAACGTCTGATTGTTGGCGGACTGGAGAAGGTATATGAGATCGGCCGTGTATATCGGAACGAAGGTATGTCCACACGTCACAATCCGGAGTTCACAATGATTGAATTGTATGAGGCATATGCCGACTACAAGGATATTATGCAATTGACGGAGAACTTGGTTGCTCATATTGCACAGGAAGTACTGGGTACGCAAGTGATCCAGTATGGAGATTATGAAGTAGATCTTACGCCGCAGTGGCGCCGTGTTACGATGGTGGATGCAGTTAAGGAAGTTGTGGGTGTAGACTTCTCGGTGCACATGACGGATGAAGAAGCGCATAATTTGGCGAAAGAACATAAGGTTCCGGTTGAGAAACATATGACATTCGGTCATATTCTGAACGCGTTCTTTGAAGAGTTTGTGGAAGAGACGTTGATTCAACCGACATTCATTATGGGACATCCTCTTGAAATCTCACCACTGGCGAAGAAAAATGATGTAGATCCGCGCTTCACGGATCGCTTCGAATTGTTCATCGTTGGACGCGAGCATGCCAATGCCTTCACAGAGCTGAATGATCCAATCGATCAGCGTCAGCGCTTTGAAGCACAGATGCTGGAGAAAGAACATGGGAACGACGAAGCTCATGAGATGGATGACGACTTCATCCGTGCGCTCGAATATGGTATGCCACCAACAGGCGGATTGGGAATCGGGGTGGATCGTCTGATCATGCTGCTTACCAACTCCCCGTCGATTCGTGACGTACTGCTCTTCCCGCACATGCGTCCTCGTACGCAAGATTAAATAAGGAACGCCGTATACGTTCATAATAGAAGAGGAACCTGCCGTTCAGTTTCATGCTGGGGCAAGTTCCTCTTTAGGTTTACATAGACGCTAAAAATAAAGTTTGTCAGAAGGCCGTTGCTCACAGCACACCATTAGGGTAGCACTGCGTCTTGAAATTGTTAGATTAACCTGTTCGTATTTTTGTTAAAAGAGGTGCCCTTCATGAAGTTCAGGCTTCACTTTGCTAAATTCTTATCTCCTCCGTTAATTCTGGTCGGTGGTTTTCTGCTTATCATTGCGATGGGAACGATGCTTCTCATGTTGCCAATCTCCAACCAAAGCGGTATGCATTTGGCGTTTATTGATGCGCTCTTTACATCAACCTCTGCCGCTTGTGTGACTGGACTTGTCGTTGTGGATGTAGGGACGACCTTTAATTTGTTTGGTCAGATCGTCATTATGGTATTAATGCAGCTTGGTGGACTCGGCTTCATGACTATGGCTACTCTCTTTGCGCTAGTGTTGGGCAAACGAATCTCGCTCAAGGACAGGCTGTTGCTCAAAGAAGCCATTAATGCAGACAGTATGGAGGGTATCGTACGTATTATCCGCAAGGTGTTGATTTTCTCCTTTACCATTGAAGGGGTGGCTGCTGTCATACTAGCGCTGCGCTGGGCAACGGAGATGCCATTGGGTCAGGCTGTGTACTATGGAATATTTCATTCTGTTTCATTGTTTAACAATGGTGGCTTCGATTTGTTTGGCAACAGCTTCTTATACTACACCGGAGATTGGACAATCAATCTGACTGCTTCCATACTCGTTATCTCTGGTGGACTTGGCTTTGTCGTATTGAATGATCTGTTCGAATATCGCAAACGCCGCCGTCTATCTCTTCAGTCCAAACTGGTGCTGTCTGTATCCGGAGCGCTGATCGGTATAGGAGCGATTGTGTTGTTTGTTTTCGAATTCACCAATGGACATACACTGGCTTCACTCACCTGGAGCGAGAAGATCTATGCGTCCTTCTTCCAGTCTGTCTCTACACGTTCGTCGGGAACAAGCACAATTGATATCACGGAGATGAGGCAGGCTACCCAATTTTTCTTCATCCTGCTGATGTTTATCGGGGCATCCCCGGGATCGACCGGGGGCGGAATCAAGACGACTACATTCCTGATCATGATTGGTGCAGTGTATGCCATGATTCGGGGAAATAAGGATATTGTGTTTTTCCGCCAGCGTGTTCCGAAAGAACTGCTGATGAGGGCGTTGACCATTATTATGGTTTCTCTGATCATATTCATGATCGTGGTGATGCTTCTGCTTACGACAGAGGATGCGCCATTCCTTTCACTGATGTTTGAAGCTGCATCGGCTATTGGTACCGTGGGTCTTTCTGTGGGAGTGACTGATGAGTTGACCAATTGGGGAAAAATCATTATTACCTTTACCATGTTTGTAGGTCGGATTGGGCCATTAACCATCGCGTATGCTCTTCGTCCGCGCAAAGAGAAGAAACTGTATCGTCATCCGGAAGGCCGGATCATTATCGGATAAAAAGAAAAACCGTCAGACATTCAGAACTAACTCCTGTTATCGTAACGGGCTTAGTCACAACGAATGTGCTGCGGTTTTTTTGGTTTAACGACACAAGGAAGCAAGATGTAAGGTGAGAACATCGTCCATGAGCTTGGCATTCATCTGATCTGGTCTAAGCACGGTATGTATGCCTAAGCCATCCACGAGTGCATACAATCTCTCGATCTCCAGTTCTTTGTCCAGATCGGGTCTGGAGAGGTCGAGCTTTATCAGGTATTTGATAACAGAACCTACAGCTTGTCTGAGTTCATCATATACGGTATTAGCAAGTTTTTTGAGTGTAGGATCGGTTTTCGATCTGGCTGTAAAAGCGTACCACACCTCCATTTCAGCCAGTTTTTCTTCCGTGTTTGGTAAGAATTCGAGCAATAGGCATTTCATATTGTCCATGGGAGAGCCGGTAAAGGACATTTTTTGGACTCGATGAGACACCCGTTCAGATACCAGATTCATGGCATATAGTAGTAGTTCCGATTGAGTAGAAAAGTAGTGACGCATCGAACCGACCGAAACTCCAGCTTCTTCAGCAATATTCCGAACAGAGGCCTGTTCCATGCCGTCTCTTCGTATAATACGCCAAGCTGCCTCGGCCACGAGCACGCGCTGTTTATTATGATCAACAATTTTAGGCATAGGTGTATTATATCACTGTTGATTATTATAATACATACGTGCTAAATTAAATTTAATACAATTGTATCAAAAAAGGAGAGCTGAAATGATTGGTTATTTCATTATAGGTTGTGAGATTGCCTTTTGGGTGTTTGTGTTCGCGGGTCTGAGTGTCAGGTATATTCTTGGCATGAAGCGGTTAGGTACCGGTTTGTTAATGGCGACGCCGGTCATCGATCTGTTATTGCTGGTAGCTACAGTTATCGATCTACAGCGAGGAGCTACAGCAAGTATGATTCATGGTATAGCTGCGGTGTATATAGGAGCAAGCATTGCTTATGGTCACCAGATGATCGCTTGGGCGGATCGATATTTCCTATATTGGTTCAAGGGTGGAGAGAACCCTCGCAGTAACAAGTTATATGGTAGAGAACATGCGAGTCGTGAGCGTAGTGGATGGTTTAGACATCTATTGGCTTGGGCTATAGGAAGTGCTTTTCTATTCGCTATGATATGGTGGATTGGAGATCCTGAACGTACAGCTGTCTTCAATAATCTGATCAGAGTGTGGGGAATGATACTCGGAATCGATTTTCTGATAAGCTTTAGTTACAGTTTATGGCCAAGAAAGGTTCCTGCTAGGAATGTTAAACATTAAAGTGAAAATGGACGTGCGTATAAACTTGCTAAGTTGAGAGGATACCATATGTACGTCCGTATTAGATCAAACCTATTGTTAATATAGCTTCAAAAAAAGACTTGCATTCAAAATCTGTAGATGGTATATTCTAATTCCGGCCAAGAAAACACGGTTTACACGGTGCGGCAAGCAAATCAAATAAGCTTCGAAAGAAACTTGAAAAAAGAGCTTGCTAAGTTGGTTCGGATGTGATAAGATATAAAAGTTGCTGAAGAGAACGACGTTCGGTAACGAAATAAGTTTGATCTTTGAAAACTGAACAACGAGTGAGTAAACATTCTGCTTGCAGAATGAACGCGAAAGTTTGAAACAAGCCTTGGCTTGGATCAGCTAGAGC
>NZ_ANHX01000074.1 GCF_000316035.1 Paenibacillus sp. PAMC 26794 | reverse complement strand
CAGGGGTAGGGGAGCGTTGTATAAGGGTTGAAGGTGTACCGTAAGGAGCGCTGGACATTATACAAGTGAGAATGCCGGTATGAGTAACGAAAAGATCAAGTGAGAATCTTGATCCGCCGAAAGCCTAAGGGTTCCTGAGGAAGGCTCGTCCGCTCAGGGTAAGTCGGGACCTAAGGCGAGGCCGAAAGGCGTAGTCGAAGGACAACAGGTCGAAATTCCTGTACCACCGTAAGCCGTTATGAGCAATGGGGGGACGCAGTAGGGTAGTGACGCGGACTGATGGATGTCCGTCTAAGCAGTAAGGCTGATGTGTAGGCAAATCCGCACATTGTAAGGCTGAGCTGTGATGGGGAGCGAAAATTGTAGTAGCGAAGGTCATGATCTCACACTGCCAAGAAAAGCCTCTAGCCAGGTGAAGGTGCCCGTACCGCAAACCGACACAGGTAGGCGAGAAGAGTATTCTAAGGCGCGCGGAAGAACTCTCGTTAAGGAACTCGGCAAAATGACCCCGTAACTTCGGGAGAAGGGGTGCCCCGGTAGTGTGAATAGCACGAGGGGGCCGCAGTGAAAAGGCCCAAGCGACTGTTTAGCAAAAACACAGGTCTGTGCGAAGCCGTAAGGCGAAGTATACGGGCTGACGCCTGCCCGGTGCTGGAAGGTTAAGGGGAGTGGTTAGGAGCAATCCGAAGCTGTGAACCGAAGCCCCAGTCGGCGGCCGTAACTATAACGGTCCTAAGGTAGCGAAATTCCTTGTCAGGTAAATTCTGACCCGCACGAATGGCGTAACGACTTGGGCGCTGTCTCAACGAGAGATCCGGTGAAATTTTAATACCTGTGAAGATGCAGGTTACCCGCGACAAGACGGAAAGACCCCATGGAGCTTTACTGCAGCTTGATATTGAATTTGGGTACGATCTGTACAGGATAGGTGGGAGCCTTTGAAGAGACATGAGCGCCAGCTTGTGTGGAGGCAACGTTGGGATACCACCCTGATCGTATCTAGGTTCTAACCTGGTACCGTAATCCGGTGCGGGGACAGTGTCAGGTGGGCAGTTTGACTGGGGCGGTCGCCTCCTAAAGAGTAACGGAGGCGCCCAAAGGTTCCCTCAGAATGGTTGGAAATCATTCGAAGAGTGCAAAGGCATAAGGGAGCTTGACTGCGAGACCTACAAGTCGAGCAGGGACGAAAGTCGGGCTTAGTGATCCGGTGGTACCGCATGGAAGGGCCATCGCTCAACGGATAAAAGCTACCCTGGGGATAACAGGCTTATCTCCCCCAAGAGTCCACATCGACGGGGAGGTTTGGCACCTCGATGTCGGCTCATCGCATCCTGGGGCTGAAGTAGGTCCCAAGGGTTGGGCTGTTCGCCCATTAAAGCGGTACGCGAGCTGGGTTCAGAACGTCGTGAGACAGTTCGGTCCCTATCTGTCGTGGGCGTAGGAAATTTGAGAGGAGCTGTCCTTAGTACGAGAGGACCGGGATGGACGTACCGCTGGTGTACCAGTTGTTCCGCCAGGAGCACCGCTGGGTAGCTATGTACGGAAGGGATAAACGCTGAAAGCATCTAAGCGTGAAGCCCCCCTCAAGATGAGATTTCCCAGTATGTAAGACCCCTTGAAGACGACGAGGTAGATAGGCTGGGGGTGGAAGTGCAGCAATGCATGGAGCTGACCAGTACTAATCGGTCGAGGGCTTATCCAATAGCAAGTTGTAA
>NZ_ANHX01000073.1 GCF_000316035.1 Paenibacillus sp. PAMC 26794 | reverse complement strand
TACATGTAACGTTATTCAATAGGAATTGACGTTTTTTTGCGTAATAACTAGACTTGTCCGCTCTGGAAAAACAGTTGTGTTCATCAGGCAATACACCTGATATAACCAAGTACTTTTCCTTGACAGTCTAAATATCGCTTTGCTAAGATGGCAATAATAAATTTTTCAGAAAACGTATTTTCGGCGTAAAATACAGCCTGGAATCTTCGGGTTTTGGACCGTAAAGCTGAGCAAACATAAGGAGGAACACTTGCGTGTGGGAAGATAAATTTGGTAAGGAAGGCCTCACCTTTGATGATGTATTGCTAGTGCCACGGAAATCCGAGACACTGCCTAAAGAAGTAGATGTATCTATTCGTTTGAGCGATACTGTAAAGCTAAATATTCCTTTGATCAGTGCGGGTATGGATACGGTAACTGAAGCGACATTGGCTATTGCCATTGCACGTGAAGGCGGTATCGGTATTATTCATAAAAATATGTCGGTTGAACAACAGGCAGAAGAAGTAGATCGTGTTAAGCGTTCGGAGAGTGGTGTTATTACGAATCCATTCTCACTGACGGCAGATCATCTGGTATCTGATGCGGAAGCAGTAATGGCGAAATATCGGATCTCCGGTGTACCTATTATTGAAGGAGATCAGAAGTTGGTTGGTATTTTGACCAACCGCGATTTGCGTTTTATCCATGATTACGGCATCAAAATTAGCGAAGTCATGACTCGTGAGAATCTGGTTACCGCTCCTGTAGGTACTACACTGCAAGAAGCTGAAGGTATCCTTCAGAAGCACAAGATTGAAAAACTTCCATTAGTTGATGAGACAAACACGTTAAAAGGTCTTATCACGATTAAAGATATCGAGAAAGCCATTCAATTCCCTCATGCAGCCAAAGATGCTCAAGGACGTTTGTTGGTTGGTGCAGCGATTGGTATTTCAAAAGATACATTTGAACGTGCAGATGCTTTGGTACAAGCTGGTGTCGACCTGATTACGGTAGACTCGGCTCACGGACATCACATCAATATCATTGAAGCTGTACGTCAGCTTCGTGAACGTTTCCCTAGCCTGACCATCGTTGCAGGTAACGTCGCTACTGGTGCAGCCACTCGTGACCTGATCGAAGCAGGGGCTTCGGTAGTCAAAGTGGGTATTGGTCCAGGTTCGATTTGTACAACACGTGTTATCGCTGGTATTGGTGTACCTCAAGTAACTGCAGTCTACGATTGTGCAACGGTGGCACGTGAATATGGAGTTCCGATTATCGCGGACGGCGGAATTAAATATTCTGGTGAAATTACGAAGGCACTGGCTGCAGGCGCACACGCGGTGATGCTGGGAAGTTTGTTTGCCGGCACAGCAGAAAGCCCGGGAGAAACTGAAATCTTCCAAGGACGTAGCTACAAAGTATACCGCGGTATGGGTTCAATGGCTGCAATGAAACAAGGTAGTAAAGATCGTTACTTCCAAGATGATGACAAGAAACTGGTTCCGGAAGGAATCGAAGGTCGTGTCGCTTACAAAGGACCATTGTCTGATACGATCCACCAACTGATTGGTGGTCTGCGTTCGGGTATGGGATACTGTGGTACAAGTAACTTGGAGCAACTTCGTAACGATACAGGCTTTATCCGAATTACAGGTGCGGGACTGCGCGAAAGTCATCCCCATGATGTACAGATTACGAAAGAAGCACCTAACTACTCGTTGTAATCTGAAGAGAGTTAATCATTTCCAGGACAGGCTCGGTGATTTTCACCGGGTCTGTCTTTTTTTGCAGATACCCCTGTGATAGAATAGAACAAGCGGTGACGATCCATGGATGGATTAAGGCGTTGCGGCGGCTTTTTGACGTGAATCTATGAATATGGTTTTGAAAAGCAAATGCAGTGCCAGAAAAGGCTGCCAGTTAAACAGAAGCGCGGACGTCCTTTTACATAAGCATTCGCAAAATGCGGACGAAGTGACAATCGATAACGAACTTTAGGAGCAATAATATTGCTCGTTCGATACAGCGCATATAGTACACATCTCATACATTAAACACGCAGGTTAGGGAACAAGAAATTCGCAGCATAAGCTGCACTGAAGCAATTAACAATGCTTTGGAACGAAGGGAGTATTCATCAATTGAAAGCCAAACACATGAATAAAAAGAAACGCCAAATGCTCAAAAAGAGCGTAGCCTCGGTAATGCTAATTAACATGCTTTGCATGTCTGCAGTCATGCCGGTCATGGCTGCTGCGGACAACTCCGGTCAGGTTCTGACTGCTGCAGCAACAACAACGAAGACGGAGAAAGCTGTACAGGTGCCTGGGGTAGACTCGCTTGGGCTTGAGGTTAGATCAGCGGTGCTAATGGAGGCTTCAACAGGGCAGATTCTACTGTCTGTTGATGCGGATAAAGCGATGCCACCTGCCAGTATGACCAAGATGATGACAGAGTACATTGTCGCAGAGCAAGTCAAACAAGGAAAATTTGGCTGGGACGATATTGTACCTGTTAAAAAGAATGCTGCACAAAGTGTCGGATCACGTATTTTCCTGGCAGAAGGTGACGAGCACACAGTTAAGGATCTTTATATTGCTATGGCTGTTGGCTCTGCTAATGATGCTACGGTTGCTTTGGCAGAGTATGTTGCGGGTTCGGAAGAAGCTTTCGTGAAAATGATGAATGATGAAGCGAAGCGCATGGGCATGAAGGATACGTTCTTCATCAACTCTTCAGGTCTCGACCGAGCAGATATGCCTGCCGACTTCCGTCCGGCGGAAGATAAAGAAACAGTAATGTCCGCTCTGGATGCTGCGATTCTGTGCAGATATATCATTATGGATCACCCGGACTACACAGAATTTACAACTATTCAATCTTATAAGTTCCGTCCCAATGATAAAGCTCCAATTATCAATTACAACTGGATGCTGGAAGCGAATAAAAATATAACCAATTTCAAAAGCTATGCCTATGAAGGTCTGGATGGAATGAAAACAGGCCACACCACGAACGCAGGTAATAACTTTACAGGTACAGCAGAACGTAACGGTATGCGTCTAATTAGTGTTGTTATGGGCACAGATTCGGAATCCGCACGTTTCAGAGAAACTAAAAAGGTATTGGACTATGGATTTAACAACTTTGAAGTGAAACAGGCTGTCGCAGGCAAGACCAAAGTGACGGGCTGGGAAGCAGTACCTTTGAAAAAAGGGAAAGAAACAACCGTTCCTGTTGTAACAGATAATGCGGTAAGTTTTGTTGTTCCCAAAGGTACTCAGAACCTGGATGTGACGTTCAAAGCTAACGTAACTGAGGCTGACAAGCTGGTAGCACCAATCAAAGCAGGTACGAAGGTTGGTACAGTAACGTACACGTATAAAGCAGATGGAATTGAGCCACAGGAAAAAACAGTGAACTTGATCACTGCGGAAGAGGCTGAAAAAGGTGGATGGTTCCGTTTGTTCTTCCGTGCTGTGAAGGATTTCTTCGTGGATCTTTTTGACGGGATCAAAAATCTCTTTTAGTCCATAGCGTATTTCATGAAAAACGTATGATTATCAATTTAATGCTGATTTGGTCATATCATTGACAAAATACAAGTTATTCCGACTGGATGGATTGTATATTTACAATTTTTCCGGTAAAATATCAAGTTAGAATTCACGTATGATGAAGTAAAAAAGTACAATGTTCGTTTACCATATGCAAGATCGTGGCTGGTAAGAGAAGGGGAATGAGCGTATGAGGATCGGCGTTTTAGCACTTCAAGGAGCTGTCACAGAGCATATTCGAAGTATTGAACGTGCTGGAGCAGAAGGTATAGCTATCAAACAGGTTCAGCAATTGGAGGACTTGGATGGTCTTATCCTTCCTGGCGGGGAAAGCACGACGATCGGTAAACTGATGCGCAAGTATGGGTTTATGGATGCCATTAGGGCGTTTGCTGCTGAGGGCAAACCGGTATTTGGTACCTGTGCTGGCTTGATCGTTATGGCTAAACACATTGCAGGGCAAGAAGAAGCTCATTTGGAGCTAATGGATATGACTGTATCCCGAAATGCATTTGGACGGCAGAGAGAGAGTTTTGAGACGGATTTGCCAGTCAAAGGTATTGAGGAAACGGTAAGGGC
Source organism: Paenibacillus sp. PAMC 26794 (assembly GCF_000316035.1). GTDB lineage: Bacteria > Bacillota > Bacilli > Paenibacillales > Paenibacillaceae > Paenibacillus. Next base: position 45,090 of record NZ_ANHX01000073.1, on the reverse strand, counting down.
TGTGTTTATACGGGCGCCTTTGATCGAGAGTGTTGGAGACCAGGTGGAGGTTCTCTCCACATACAAGGATGAGATTGTTACCGCTCGTCAGGGGCATTTGCTGGCTTGCTCCTACCATCCGGAATTGACGGATGACTATCGTCTGCATACTTATTTTGTAGACATGGCCAGATCCTACAAACACACGGTAGACTCTAAATAATGCATGATGTACAACCTATGATCTCCCGGTCATCGGATCACTTCCCCAGAAGCCGTGTAAGGCCGCTGGAGGGCAGTTGCATCTGAACGGATGCCTAATGTTGCCTGTATCTGCTTCATAGCGGGAATCGCAGCAGAGGGTGACACCGGGGATATAGGTTGTTTTTTGGGTTACAGGTTCCGATAAGTATATAGTAAGGTATATACAGTAGATTTTTGATAATGGATTTAACATAAGGCTTCACGTTGTGAGGTTATTTAGGAGGGGTATATCGTGCTTGATGTGAAAATATTGCGGAATGAGTATGCGCGTGTAGAAGAAGCATTGACTAAACGTGGCAAATCGCTGGATCTTATCGCTGGATTTACCGAGATGGATGCCAAGCGTCGGGAATTGCTTCAAGAGAGTGAAACGCTGAAGAGTCGTAGGAATACGGTCTCTGCGGAAGTTGCTAGACTGAAGAAGAATCGTGAGAATGCTGATGATCTGATTGTGGAGATGCGCGAAGTCTCTGATCGAATCAAAGCCATGGACGAAGAAGTTCGGGAACTGGAAGTGAAGATCAATGATCTCACAATGGCGATTCCGAACATTCCTAACGAAAGCGTACCTATTGGAGCTTCTGAAGACGACAATGTTGAGATTCGTCGTTGGGAAGAGCCGAAGTCATTTACTTTTGCACCAAAAGCACACTGGGAAATTGCGCAGGATCTCGATATTCTTGATTTTGAAGCGGCTGCCAAAGTAACGGGTTCCCGTTTTACCTTTTATAAAGGTCTGGGTGCGCGCCTGGAACGTGCATTGATCAACTTCATGATGGATCTGCACAGCGATCAACATGGATATGAAGAGATTCTACCTCCATACATCGTTAATCGGGACAGCTTGTTTGGAACAGGTCAACTGCCTAAGTTCGAAGAAGATCTGTTTAAGTTGAAAGATACTGAGTATTATCTGATTCCTACTGCTGAAGTTCCGGTAACGAACTACCATCGCGAAGAGATTCTGAATGTAGATCAATTGCCTAAGCACTTTGTGGCATACAGCTCTTGTTTCCGCTCTGAAGCCGGTTCGGCTGGACGGGATACACGCGGATTGATTCGTCAGCATCAATTCAACAAAGTAGAGCTTCTCAAGCTCTCTACTCCGGAGACTTCGTATGAAGAGCTGGAGCAAATGACTCAAAATGCGGAGCGTGTGCTTCAATTGTTGGGCTTGCCGTATCGCGTCCTGACATTGTGCACGGCAGATATGGGCTTCACCTCAGCTAAAACGTATGATATTGAAGTATGGTTACCTGAGAGCAATACCTATCGTGAGATTTCTTCGTGCTCCAACTGTGAGGACTTCCAGGCACGTCGTGCCAATATCCGTTTCCGCAGAGAGCCAAAAGCCAAACCGGAATTTGTTCATACATTGAACGGGTCAGGATTGGCTGTTGGACGGACGGTAGCCGCTATCCTGGAGAACTATCAACAGGAAGATGGTACGGTTGTTATTCCTGAAGCATTGCGTCCTTATATGGGCGGTGCAAGTGTGATTGCACGTCGCTCTTAAGTAAGAGTTAGCTAACCATCCTCATCAAGGGGAATACAAATTCAATCCGTCATTTTGGAATGGCGGATTGGAGTGTTTTGTATAACGGAGGCAGTTGTCTGATACGGGATCATCAATTTTAATATAAAAAGGTTGCATTATAATGTCGAGATGTGGTATGATACTTTTCGTGGCAAGTTTATAAAAGTTAATTTCCCTGGAGAGGTACCGAAGCGGTCATAACGGGGCGGTCTTGAAAACCGTTAGGGGGCAACTCCACGTGGGTTCGAATCCCACCCTCTCCGCCATACTACACTTATAACAAGGATTCGAGCGTTCTCGCTCGGGTCCTTTTTTGCGTTTATGCGTGCGAAATGTCTGAACTTACAGGTTCGTGGCCGATGTATACGTTGCACAGTACAACGTTATATTTTTAATAAGGTTAATATGTATAAAAACATCTTCATCGCCGCACTTTATAGGAGTGGAGGTGGTAAGATGAACCGCGAGTTAGACATCGATCAGACAGAGCTTGTAGGGGCTTGGCAAGAACGTTTGCCTCAAGTCCTGAATGTTGGAGATCAGGCTCATGTAATGGCCGATGAAGCCGATCAGCAGGCGATTCGGATACACATTGCTACAGCAGGGCACGAGATGTACTCTTTTGATTTCAAATGTGCATATGTCGATTCCCGTGAAGTCAGCGTACAGCTGATTGATGTGGAACGGGATGGACGAACGACGGATGAGCGTACAGAACCGATTCAGGAACTGGCTCACGATTATACACGGCACATTCATGAATGCGCCCAGTCGTTACAATCCCAGACGAGATAATAGCCTGAAATCTGAAGGAGTGAACTCAATTGACTAAAGCCAAAGCGGGAGTAGACAAAAACCTGCAAAATGTAGTCGATGATCTGGAGCAGCCTGCCGTAAACAGTCATCATGCCCAGCAAATTCAGCAAGATATTAATGATCGCCGTCATCAGGATGCACTGAATCATGACAAAACGGAAGATAGGGACCCATCCCATTCCTAACAATGATGAGGGGGCAATAATATGAGCAAACCAAAAACAATTCCCGTACCGGAAGCGGAAGCATCCGAACAGCATCGTCATTCATCCAAACGCTCTTCCATGCAGGAACCATTATCCGGTTCCAAAAAAGTAAAAAATCAAAATCATGTGGATCATTTGAATCCCCAAGGTTAATAGAAGAAACAGATTCACGCAAAAGTCCCTTGTTACCTAACAGGGGGCTTTTGCGTATTCATACATATATAAAGACAGGCACATGCTTATTCCCAAAGCTGTCATAGGTCTTTGTAGCCATTTTAAAGAGGAAAGATCACATTTTTCCCAAATTAGGTTTCGGTATCTGGTGATATGGTATATCATTGATATTGAATTACTTTTTTTTGGGGTTATCACGAGAGGAGAGAAACAAATGACTAAACGTATGGGGGCGCTTCTTCTCACGTTGCTGTTGACCGTATCTATGGCATTGACAGCATGTAGCAGCAAGCAGGAACCAAAAGAGGCATTGAAGACGGCTGCGGCCAATGCTTCCAAATTGACTTCGTATGAAATGAGTTCTAATTTCACTATTAATGAATTGAGCTATAAACCTGGGGATGCTTCACAAACTGATCCTACTATGACTCAGTTTATGAGCATGCTGAAGGATGCTCAGTTGAATGTAACGGGTGTATACCAAAGTGAGCCAATGCAGACCGAGATGACTCTTGGAATTGAGCTTAAAGGCGACATGGGTATGACCTTTAACATCCCAATGGTGATGACGGCAGAGAAACTCTATGTGAAAGTGCCGAATATTCCGTTCTTCCCGATTCCGGAGAATGTTGTTAACAAGTTCCTGGAACTTGACCTGAAAGAACTGGCTGAGCAAGAGGGTACAGAATGGAACCCTGATGCTATGGACGCAGCCAAAACGCAAAAGCTGAGCAACGAAGTCATGGACGCAGTGCTGAGCGAGTACGATCAAGCTAAATTCTTCAAAAATCTAGACACCAAAGATGCACAACTTCCTGAAGGTGTAGATGCGAAGCAGGTTGTACAATTCTCGGTGAATAATGACAATGTTAAAGAAGCAGTTACTGTACTGGTAACAAAAGCTATGCCTAAAGTATTGGATATTCTGTCCAAAGAGGAATATCGTGAAATGCTGCAAATGGATCAGGCTGATATCGACAAAGCTAAAGAAGATCTGAAGATCACTGAAGCAGATCAGGCTGAAATGGCTAAAGACTTGGATAAATTGAAAGATGTTCTGACAATCAACCAATTCAACATCGATTTCGCATTGGACAAAAACGACTTCCCTGTATATCAAAAGATGGTCGCTGATGTGCTGATCAAGCCAGAAGGTACAAAAGACGAGGTGAAATTGGCATTTACCGGTTCCAATACGTACACCAAGATTAACGAAAAAGCAGCATTCAAAATCAACATCCCTACTGGCGATGACGTAATTACTATGCAAGAGTTCGAAGAACTGATGAACGCTTCATACGGATACTAATCTCGCTGAGTTCAAACCGTCTGTGATTCAAGTGAAGGATAATCTCCTTCCGCTTGGGTACAGGCGTTTTTTTTTGCTACACAGCGCAAGAGGGGATATCCGCAAAATAATTGATCTTTGAAGTTGAATCGTGGCTGGTAATCTATACAAATAAAACCGCACTCTCTCCTACATAACTAGGGTAGTGCGGTTTTGAATATTAAATTTGTATATTGTTGAATTGGAAATACAGACGGTCGTGAGGATACGTTTCTTCTTAATTAGTTTGCAAGTTCGTCCAAGTCTTCAGCAAGTACAGCATAGATCTGATGATCCTGATATTTGCCGTTGATCTTGAGGTATTTGCGAGCAGTACCTTCAAACTGGAATCCGTTCTTCTCCAGTACGCGCTGTGAGCCTTTGTTGGAGGGTAATACCGCAGCCTGAACCCGATTTAACTTCAATGCACGGAAGCCATAAGCTACGGCCAGTTTAACCGCTGCTGTCATTCGTCCGCCACCCTGATAATCCGGATGGATAAAGTAACCCATATCCGCATAATTGGCAACGCCCAATACGACATTGTTGATACTTACTTGTCCAATCAACAGGCTGTCTTTAATGGTATAGATTCCAAATTGATATCCTGTACCATCTTCTGCTGCCTTGACCCGATCCTCAATCCGCCGAGTCTGAGCATTCAGTGTATAAAATTCATCGTCTCGCACGGGTTCTACAGCCTGGTATGGGACGCGTGTGATCTGAATCAGGTCCAAATAGGACTGTGTATCCTGGGGTGTGAGCAACCGAAGGCTTATGCCATTGGCTGTATCATAGAGTGTTAGTGCCATTACAGCACACTTCCTTTCTAATTGGGATGTTTGTAGTCGGTGACTACTTTAACTTTTGGCGCAGACTTCTGAAAAATTGAGTTAGCATCGTGGAGCATTCAGGCTGAAGGATATCCGGAATCACCTCGGTGCGATGGTTAAAACGAGGCTCCTGTAACAGGTTCATCAGTGTACCTGCACAGCCTGCCTTGGGATCAGCCGTACCATAGATTACGCGGGGGACCCTGGATTGTACAATTGCACCTGCACACATTGGACAAGGTTCCAGTGTGACGTACAGAGAACAATCCAACAAACGCCAAGCTCCGATGGTCTCGCTGGCCTGACGAATAGCCACCATCTCTGCATGGGCGGTGGAATCCAGTGTAGTTTCACGCAGATTGTATCCCCGACCAATAATTTGGTTATTTTGTACGATTACAGCTCCAATCGGCACTTCCCCAAGAGCCTCAGCTTTGTAGGCCTCGGCAATGGCCTCTCGCATCCAGTGCTCATGTTGAGCCTCTTCAGATAAATGCGCAAGATCGGTCTGAAGAAAATGGTCAGTCATTACTATATAACTCCTTCCAAAATCGTTTATTCAGCGAACAAATATTCGGGTTGTTAACATGTTGTGTATAGAATTGTGGATAACCGTGTAGTTGCTCACATAGTTATAAACAAACTATCCACAAGCCTGTGGGTATGTGGATAAATATAGTGATTAATTTCATTGTAGAGTTCGAAAATGCAAAAAACAACGAATTTCGAGCTTTTCAGTCATTCGGTAACTTTTGGACACAGGTCAATTATCCTTTTCAAAAAGACATACAAGCGTTATGATGGAGATAGGTTTTGCCATATATCGCCAGAGGGTACAAGCCGAGAGGTGAACAAAAAAACTTGTCTATTAAAACGAAATTATCCATGATTATGTCGTGCTCAGTGCTCGTTATTTTAGTGTTGAATATCGCACTGAGTTATTATACTACAGAAGAGAATCTAAGGCAGGACAGTGAAACCAAGATGGTGCTCACTGCAAAGCAGATTGCAATTGCTGTCGAACAGAATCAATACAGTTCGGATTATGTAAAACGGCAGATTGGAAACAATCTGTGGCTTGCTGCTGTCATGGCAGCGGAAGAATTGGACCCGGATATTAATAATATCACAAATGAAGAACTTGTACGCTTGAGCCAAAAGGTCGGCGTCTCACATATTTCGTTAATGGAGCAGACGGATGATGACATCGTTGTTAGCCGCTCCTCAGATCCGAGAGAAATCGGGCTGTCCACCAAATCCATGACTTATTGGTATCAGGCATTTAAGCAGTTGTTTGAAAAACAACAGGTGACGATTCCCCAAGGGCAGAAGTTGGAGCATTTCTGGTCAGATGGATTCGAATATTCGACATCCAGTCCTTCGGATATTGATATCTGGGGTTACTACCATGATGGAAAGAGAAACTACATAATCAATCCCTTCTATAATAATACGGAAGTTGATGACTATGTGAAAATCTCTAGTCCGGATGAGATTTTAAATAAAATTCGTGAGGTCAATCCCTCCATTCTGGAGATTACAGGCATCAATCCGTTGACTTTTGGCAGCCCGAACATGGGTGATGACGGAAGAGATTCGAACTTTAGCAAGTTGAATAACAGACCGATTCGTTTTGGTACATACCAGTATGGTTCTACGGATGAGGATCATCGTGCTGTGGTGCGCGCCATTCGAACAGGACAAAATGTATCTTTTGTCAGTGAAACGCACGAACAGAAGGTACTGAAGAGTTTTATTCCCATTTTCACACCCAATCAGTCTTCCTATGTGATCAGTATTGTCATGGACTATAAGCAAATATCCTCCATGGTATCTGAGCAGTTGGTGAGCCATGCCTCCATATCGTTGGTTTTGCTGGAGATTGTGATCTTTGGCAGCTATTTGCTCGCAGGGTATATTACACGTCCGATCCAATCCATACTGGGCAAAGTGAATGATGTAGCGGATGGGCACTTTGATTTCCGGCTGAAAGTCCGGAGGAAGGATGAACTTGGCCAGCTGGCCAATCGTATTAATGCCATGATTCGTAATCTGGGCCATTATACGAGCCGTCTGAAACAGATGTATGAAGAGAATCGGGCGGTGAAAGAACATCTGGAGTCCATTATCAATCAGACAGCGGATGCCATTCACATTACGGATCTTGAAGGAAAAGTGCTGCGGGTTAACCGCGCATTTGAACAATTATATGGCTTTCGAAGTCGTGAGGTGGAAGGTCGTAATCTCAAGATCATCCCGCCAGAGGCAGAAGAAGAAATGAAACGTCAGCATGCCCAACTCGTTGAGGGGATGTCCATTACGTCCAACGAAACCACCTGGATGAAGAAAGACGGGACCCGAGTTGAGGTCAGTGTCAGTACGGCTCCGGTACGAGACGAGGCTGGAGAGATTACCGCGCTCATTAGTGTCTCCAGGGACATTACAAGCCGTAATCGGATGGAAGAGCTGCTCAGACGTTCTGAGAAGCTAACAACCGTGGGCCAGCTTGCAGCAGGTGTGGCACATGAGATTCGTAATCCACTGACCACGCTGCGCGGATTCCTGCAGTTACAGCAAGAGAGCAACAAGCTGAATCATCGTCATCTGGATCTGATGTTATCGGAGCTGGATCGCATCAACCTTATCGTTGGTGAATTTCTGATTCTGGCGAAACCGCAGGCGGTTCATTTTCAAAATCGGGACATTCGTTTTATTCTTGGCGATGTCATCTCGTTACTGGATAGTCAGGCGCATCTGCATGGTGTAGAATTTGTACTGCGTGCCTCATCCGATTCGGCTATGGTACACTGTGAAGAGAACCAATTGAAGCAGGTATTCATCAATTTGCTGAAAAATGGTATGGAGGCCATGCCAAATGGAGGAAGCATCCATATCAAGCTCAAGCACGACGAGCAGTCGAAACGCGTCAGAATTGAGATCAGGGATGAAGGGATCGGTATCCCGGAAGAGATGATGCCCAAGCTTGGGGAGCCTTTCTTTACGAATAAAGAGTCTGGAACAGGGCTTGGCCTGATGGTCAGTCAGCGCATTATTCAATCACATAAGGGCATGATGGATATTAAAAGCGTCATGAACAAGGGAACAACGGTTATCATTGAACTGCCTGCATCCGAGCAACAACCGGAAGTCATTGAGGTAGATCAGGTAACGGATGAACCACTTACAGATGAAGAGAAATAGATGAGGTGAGATTACCTTTTGCGTATTAATAAATTTATTAGTGAAACAGGTTATTGCTCCCGGCGTGAAGCCGACAAGTTGGTGGATAGTGGTCAGGTAACCATTAATGGAGTTAAGGCTGAACTGGGCAGTCAGGCAGAAGAAGGCGACGATGTAAGAATTAATGGCAAACCGATCAAGGAAAAGAGAAAACACGTATATATCGCGCTGAATAAACCGATCGGGATCACAAGTACAACCGAGCAGCATATTCAGGGCAATATCGTTGATTTTGTCGGGCACGATGAACGTATCTTTCCAATCGGACGTCTGGATAAGGACTCGGAAGGTTTGATCCTGATGACCAATGATGGTGATATCGTTAACCGGATTCTTAGATCAGAAGGACGCCATGAGAAAGAGTATATCGTTACTGTTGATCGATCTGTAACCCCGAGTTTCCTTAGAGGCATGAGCACCGGGGTTAAGATTTTGGGTGAAATGACACGGCCTTGTACCGTGACCCGGATGACGGATCGTGTATTCCGTATTATCCTGACTGAAGGAAAGAACCGTCAGATTCGGCGGATGTGTAGTGCCTTTGGTTACGAGGTTCGTAAGTTGAAGCGTATTCGGATCATGAACATTCATCTTGGAGAAATGGCGACAGGTTCTTGGAGAGAGCTTACCGCTGCTGAAAAAACGGAGTTGGGCGGTCTGTTGGACTATTCACTGGAATAGTTGATTGGACTTTGACTAATTTAACCGATTTAAGCTCTGCTTTCCGTAAGGGAGTGCAGGGCTTTTTGGTATAGGTTCAATGACGACAGGTGAATCTCGCAAATAGTGTGAAAAATGTAGAGATAAACCAAGCATAAGCCTTATATAAACCAAAAAGACCGTTCTCCTTGTACCTGGAGAACGGTCTTTGGTTAATGAATCGCTGCAGGCCTCTAGTTTCCTCCGCCAACGGCTTTTACATTTGTATTGTTACTTTGATACTTCCGAATGATAGATACCTCTACACGGCGATTCTGTGCCCGTCCGGTATTGGTGTCATTGCTGGCAATCGGGTGATACTCTCCATAACCACTTGGTGTGAATTTGGAAGGGTCCAATCGCGAGTTCAGCAACAGGATTTTCAGGAAGTTGAGCGCACGATCTGCGCTTAGATCCCAGTTATCCTTATATTGGTTGTTCGAAATGGGAATATTATCGGTATGACCGGATACAACCACTTCATATTCAGGGAACTCCTGCAGCATGCTTGAGATTGCTTTGGCCAGGGATCGTGATTCAGGCTTCACATCTGCTCGGCCTGAGGAGAACAGGGCGTTATCACTGATGGTGATCTTCAATTCAGACTGATTCAGCTTAGTGTTCAGCTGATCCGAAAGTCCGTTCTTCGAGATATATTTGTCGAGTCGCTCTTTGAGTTTCTCCAGGTCTTCTTGTTCTTTTTGAGCCATCTGTGCATCCGTAATCTGAGCTGGTGTTTTCTTGGTGATTTCTGTAGGTTCCTGTTTGTTCTTACCCAGATCGGCACCTGGCGTATCCGGATTCATGGACGTATGATCCAGAACACCGGAGCCTCCATTCAATGCACTGCTTAGCGCGGAAGCCATCTGCTCGAACTTGGCTGCATCGATTGAACTCATGGAGAACAACGTGATAAACAGGGCAAGCAACAAGGTCATCAAGTCAGAATAGGGAAGCAACCAGCTCTCGTCTATATGTTCTTCATGTGGTTCGTGCTTTTTAGCCTTTTTCACCTGATGATCCCTCCTTCTCTTCCAGTTGTTTACGTTCGGAAGGTGTCAGGAATACGGATAACTTTTGGTTGATGGCGATGGTGGATACACCAGACTGTATGGATAACAATCCTTCAACCATCATCAGCTTGATCTCCATTTCTTGCTTGGACATCCGCTTCAGCTTGTTAGACATCGGGTGCCATAACACGTAACCACTAAATATACCAAGGAGTGTTGCGATAAATGCTGCCGCAATCGCATGGGAGAGTTTCTCCATGTCACTGAGATCGGCAAGTGCTGCGATGAGACCTACAACGGCCCCGAGAACCCCGAGCGTTGGCGCGTACATCCCCGCCTGAGCGAAGATCAAGGCACCGCCACGGTGGCGCTCCTCTGTAGCATGAATATCTTCCATCAGTACATCACTTACAAATTCCTGATCGTTGCCGTCGATAATCATACGCATACCGCCACGAAGGAACTGATCGTCGATCTCTTCTACTTTTGATTCCAGTGCAAGCAAACCTTCACGACGGGTAGTGGAAGCCCAGTCCATAAACGTGCCGATCAGAGACACTCGATCAATAAGTACTTGATTTTTGAAAATAATCCCGAAAAGCTTAGGGATTTTCTTAACTTCGGACATTGGAAATGCGATAAAGATAGTTCCTGCCGTACCAACAAAGATAATAACGTAGGCTGCCGGATTGTTAACCAGGTTGATTAAGGGCGCACCCTTCAGGAACATACCGAGTACAAGGGAGACCAGTCCAAAAACTAGTCCAATAATCGTTGAAATGTTCATCATACACCTCATCCATGAGATAAAATTGAATCCTTTCAAGCGGCTGTATTCGGGCTTCCGGACGAATTTTTGGCCGCAATCCGTTCAATGTTAGGCATTCCTTACGGTTGCTAAAACAGTTAAAACGGTCATATATGTATTTATCGACCAGAAGGCCTTTTTTTTTAAGGGCTATTTTCAGGTATAATAAGATCAAATCCGCTCCTTAGGGGCCGAATAGGAGTGAAAAGCCAATGGGCGTAAAGCATGGACGGGATTATGAAGGAATTTTGACAGATCTGACAACGGCAATCGGACGCATACCGGATCGGTATGTTTTCTTTGAAATGGACGCTGAAGAGTGGGAGAGACTGGCTGCATCTGACCAACTTGAAGTGGATGAGGCGCTGGCGGAGGATTTGTTTTATGCGCTGGGCGAGGATTCTGTTATTCCGGTTGGAAGTGGCGTGGTCATCCATGATAAGGAACAGCACCGCATTCATATTTTGATCGGGGAAGAAGAGTTGACATTTGTACCTTTAATTTAGTGTGTTTACATGTATTTTCAGGGGTATGAATGGAACTGGAATTGTCCTCAAAGCCTTATGGTTAGTGGTTCTATGCCATGTAGTTGATTGGATTTTGAATCTTGTCCGTGGTAAGATGTTAGTCGTGAAATGGGCCAACCGCATGGCGGTGAGCCTGGCCTTTGAGGTTGCGTTGATAGCGCCGAAGGTGTCGGTGGTTATACGGACTCACGTCTGTAATGTACCATCCTATGGGGAGGAAGATAACGCATGGTTTTTTCGCAAGAGGAAGTCGAAGCTCATCTGGGAAGGCTGGAAGGCTGGGAACTGGAAGAGGGACGGTGGATTGTACGTAAATTCGTGTTCTCCAACTACATGAAAGGGATTGCATTTGTGGATGAGGTCGCTGCGATCTCGGAAGCATTCAATCATCATCCTTTTATTACGATTGATTATACAACGGTTACGCTGCGTCTCACATCATGGGATGCGGGTGGTATTACATCTGTAGATATCAAGGAAGCAGGGCAATATAACGAAGCTTATGACAAAATGAGGTCGCAATAACGAGGTCGGTTATTATCGCGCGGCCAGAAGTGAGTGAACCATACATGCCAGACTATAATCAGAAACAACCTCTTATTGCTGTCGTAGGCAGTCTCAATATGGATCTTGTGGTGAAGACAGACACGATTCCGGAAGAGGGAGAGACGGTGAGCGGTGAGGAGATGCATTATCTCGCTGGTGGCAAAGGGGCGAACCAGGCTGTTGCTGCTGCGCGTCTGGGTGGACAGACGACGATGATTGGTGCGGTGGGATCGGACGGTTTTGGCGAACGTCTACTGCAGAGTCTGACGGAAAGTGGTGCAGATGCCTCGCAGGTTCGCATATTGGAAGACACGGTTACAGGGACGGCTTCCATCTGGCTCTCTCGGGGAGACAACCGGATTATCGTTATTCCTGGTGCGAATGGGCAAGTGGTGCCTGAGATGCTGGAAGAGGCGGATACGGTAAAAAGCCTGACTGCAGCCGCAGCGGTGCTGCTACAGCTGGAGATCCCGCTGCCAGCGGTTACCCGCGCCGCCCAACTGGCGGCTGAAGGCAGCGCACTGGTGGTGCTCAACCCGGCTCCCGCGGTGCCGGGTCTGCCCCAGGAGCTCCTGCGGTGCGTCGACGTTGTCACGCCGAACCGCAGTGAGCTTGCCGTGCTTACCGGCCGGGATCATCTCCGGCCGGAAGACCTGGATGCGGCGGTCGCAGAGCTCGCCGCATCCCTCGGGGCCGCTGTCGTCACGACGCTCGGCCCCGAGGGGGCTGTGTACGCGGCGGCGCCTGGTGGCCGCGTACAAGCAGGGCGTGCCGGCGCTTGCCGTGCGCCCGGCTACGCCGTAAGCGCCGTCGATACGACCGGCGCTGGCGATTGCTTCAACGGCGCGCTGGCGGTAGCAATCGCGCGCGGTGAGACTTTGGACGCGGCCGTAGGCTTCGCCATGGGTGCGGCCGCGTTATCCGTGACGAAGCTCGGCGCCCAGTCCGGGATGCCGTCCGCACGTGAAGTTGAGGCCTTTCTGGCTGAGCATGCCGCAGAGGCCTGATAATTGGTATAACGAAGAGGCTCTTATTCTCCCAAAAGGGGATTAAGGGCCTCTTCGTATATGTTATGCGCGTGCAGAGATTATTTCTTCTCTGACAGCCACATGGCGATATTTGCAATCTCTTCGTCCTGCAGTTTACCCTTGAAGGAAGGCATACCACCTTTACCTTTGACAATCGTAGAATAGATCTTCTCCAGATCATCCTGGCTGCCGATGTTGGCCAGAGCAGGTCCTACGCCACCTTGAAGCTGATCCCCGTGACAGGAGATACAATTGGCTTTGACCAGTGCTTCAGCCTGTCCGGCATCCAATGTTACTTCCGGCATGCTTGGCTTGGCTTCTTCAGCTACTTCTTCTTTCCCTGGAAGCGTAAACATTAAAACAATAGCTAAAGCGCATGCTGCAAAAAATACTCCGCTCATGATCCATTTGTGCATCCCTTATGTCCCCTCCAGAATGAAAGATCATCTAACCTGAAACTATCCATATCATTATAACGGAACCTGTACTGACATCATAGCATTTTGTGGGAATTTTTTGAACTAATCACATAACAAGGGGCAAATTTGGTTGTTTTGCAATGGATTCTAACCGCGAGGCCCTTCATAAACCATACAGTGAAAGGGCTTCAAGCCGCTTGGGGTCTGTCGTTCGTATGTATCCTGGGTGACAAATCCACTCTTCAGATAGACTTGAATGGCACGAGCATTCCAAGTGAGTACTTCCAGATCAATCGCATTCGTGGGATTTCGGCGAATAGCTTCTTGTACAATGGCAGTGACAAAAGCTGTCCCTTGACCCTGACCACACAGCTCTGGATGCATGCCAAGGCCAATCCGGGTTACCCCTTGAAGTGGGAAGTATTGAGCAAACCCACATATACGATCGTTCTGATCCAGGACGATCGCATATTGCTCCTGCCGCAGCTGTGCATCTCCGAATTCCACTTCCAGAGCTTTCATCTGCTCCCAGGGGAGCCAGCTGTAGATATTGTAAGGCGGATCATACTGCCAACTGCAGATAAGCTCCGCATGTTCTTCTCGCATGGGTACAACGTGAAACGTCACAGGGGTTTCCTTCATACACCTGCATGCTCCTTTCCTTGAAACAGAACTCTTTGTCCACTCTACAAAAGTGATGTTCATTTAGCAAGTCTTCCTTCCCAAGAAAAAAAATGAAACAAAAGTTCCGGTAATTTCGTTTATATTATAACGGGATGGGTAAAAACATCATAAGGGCACGGACGAACGAACGCAAAATGAACCTGTTGATGTCGCAGGATATGCCCCGAGTATAACTTGCAACATGAATAAGGATTGAAGCACAAAAAAACCGCCGGATACATTCCTGCGGAGAATGTACCGGGCGGTTCTGTTATGCTTCTTGCTTCGTTCCAGTATGTTTAATGGTTACAGCATCATGTTGCTCAGCTTGTCCCTAGTCAAGGGCCAGTGATTCATATGCGTCCGTGCTCATAATCCGTTTTGCGCCAACATAACGATTGGCCCAATAGTTTTCACTCAATGCACTGATCGTAACGCCTTTGGAAGAAGAGGAGTGTGCGAACTTTCCATCCCCTACAAAGATTCCTACATGGGATACGCCTTTACCTGTTGTATTAAAGAACACCAGATCGCCAGCTCTCATCTCCATGCGGGATACGGAATCGCCCATGTCGAATTGGGAACTGGATTGGCGTGCCAAATCAATACCCAACTTGTCGAATACATACCGTGTAAATCCGGAGCAGTCAAAGCCGTTGAGCGTTGTTCCTCCACTTTGATATGTAGTTCCCATTGCTGAATCAATTACTTTGTCCATCTTTGAATCTGCGAATGCGCTACCTGCACCAAGCGATAAAGCGAATGTGATGCTAAGTACAGCTGCGGTTAATTTCTTCTTGAACAAGAGATATTCCCCTTCCAACGCCTGCGAGGTTAGCTTAAGGATTCGGTTGAAGGTCCCCTATGATCCCTCTGTAGCAAGATCAATTCACCCATAACTGGTTCCCCCGCTTCCCAGGTGCCAGGAATTTGGCTATGCTAGTTATGCACCTGCGAAATCAAGAAATGACGATTTAATTTTAAGTAGTTACAAATATGAATGTAAATATTACAAAGTTGTTACTAAAAACTCACTGCGATTATTGTAACAGAGGAGTACGGCTTTGGCAACGTTTAGCAACAAATTTAGCAAAAAAAACCTCGACCTTTGACGGGGAAAGGTTGAGGTTTGCCTATTTATAAGTACATATTAGGCCATGAGTTTAACATGTGATGGTAACAATTTTTAAACTATCTGCTCTCACCTTTGGATATTTTGGACTGCCATAATCGGAAATGGCTGCATATTTTCCACAGACTCAATAGACATCTGGCAAGTGGATACGTCTGTTGTAGTATAAGTCCGGTAAGTCCCGTTAATAACCATGAGGCTGAAGTGAATGCCCCGAAGATAAGCAGGTGTACTCCGCCCAGCAGGAGTGCAATGCCGATTACAGTGATGAGATGGCGCAGTGCAATCCAGACTGCTTTGAGGGTGCCGTGAGCCCCGCCTTCTCCTTCTGGTGCCGAAACACCGAACTGCATGTAGAGTATGACATGGTGGATGATCCAACCATATACAATCCAGGCAGCAACATAAGGTATACCAGGCAAAAGTAATTGAAGGGAATGAAATCCGTCCATGAGAATCGAGTAGAGCTTCGGTATGAGCCAGTAGGCGGGCAGAAGTATCAATAATGTACGTATGGTGTGGAGCAGCAGCATCGGTTTCCACAGATTTTTGATTCCGCGGACGAAGGGGATGCGCTCTTCTGTAGAATTAAAGTGCTGAAGTGAGTAGAGCAGTCCTGCCTGAATGAGGGGGCTGATCAACATGCGAACTAGCAGCATGCCCCCTAGAATCCAAAGATAACGATGAACCTCCGGATGGGTAGACAGGTTAAGTTGACTTTCCATTTTGAACAAAAATGTACTCAGCTCACCGGCATCAGCATCTGGATAGCGAAGGAGTAGTGGGATGACCGCCGATTGTACCATTCGATAGAAGAAATATCCCCAAATGAGTTGATAAAGAAATAAGAGTGCGGCAATGAACATATGCTGACGGACGAGAAACCAGCCTTCACGTATTTTCGCTTTCACCGTTTCCACCTCACCATGACAGACCTCCGAATATGGCTTCTATTAGTTTGGTTACACTCATGCTCCAGCGGGACTTCGCCTGCTCATCCAGTCCGGATTTCAGGAAATTGTTCATATGGCGGTTCTCCAGCACGATCGAGTACAGGGGATCGGTCATGGCCCAGGATACGGGTGATGTGTGAGTTAATTTATACGTGATGCGATCTTCTTTGCCATTCCATTGCTTGGTGAGGATATGCCCGTCTTCAAAAGCAATGCGAACAGGAACGGCGCTGTAATCACTCCCTTTTTTTGCGATCGTCACGGATGACTCGTACAATGTTTGACCGTCTTTCTGTACGGGCGTAACACGAATCTTCTCTACAGCAAAGTCAGCCATCCCGTCACTATAGACGTATTGATCAAAATAATCAGACCAGGAAGTGCGGGTCACTTGTTCCACAATTTTCTGAAAATCAGCCGAAGTGGGATGTTTGAAACGGTACTTCTTCACATAGGTAGAGAGGATACGTTCCATCTTTTTGGCACCGACTTGATGTTCGATACCAAGCAATACAAGTTTGCCACGTGTATAGACATTGGCTGCATACTCATTCTGTGAATCGAACTTCCAGGATTCTTGTGTTAAAGATGAAGGAGATGTAATCAGTCCCGATTGTACTGGCAGGTTCGGAATCAGTCCGTATTCCTGCTCCATCAGTTTATCTTCCGCATAAGAGGTGAATCCCTCATCTAGCCAGGCTTCCTCGAATTCGTTGCTGGCAACCATGCCATAGAAGTACTGGTGTCCGATCTCGTGGACTACGGTACGTTCCAGGTCATAACCTGGCGTAGTATCATCGGCTCCAAAGGCTGTAACTAGCGTAGGATATTCCATGCCTCCGGCACCGTTCCCCGTTTTGGGTGGAACAACGATGGATAAGGTAGCGTAAGGATATGGGCCAAACCATTTGCTATAATTGGCTAGTGCGGCCTTCGCGGCGTAAAAATAACGTTCTTTCAGATCCTGATGAGCAGGGTCCAGATATAACTTGATTCGTACACCAGGCACATTGGGTGCAGAGAAGGGTTCCTCGGCGTAGACAAAATCCGGTGAGGCTGCCCAGGCGAAGTCATGCACATCATCGGCGTAAAATTGATAGACCTTTTCTCCATTCTTCACCACGGCTTGCTGCGTCGGAAATCCGGTAGCAGCTACTTTGTATGTTTCAGGCACCCGAATACGCACACTATATATACCGAAGTCGGCATAAAACTCTGAATTGCCATGGTATTGGTGCAGATTCCAGCCTTCCGTTGTTCGTCCACGCCTGCCTACAGGTTCATAGGCACTGATTTTGGGAAACCATTGACCCGCCATGACAAAGTCATCGGCTGTGCCCATCCGGGCAAAAATCTTAGGCAGATTCACTACAAATCGGGTGTGGAGTGTAATGCTCTCTCCACCTTTGACAGGTTTGGGTAATCGTACTTTAATGAGAGTAGTGTCTTTGATATTTCCGTCATCTGGTTGCACATACTGCATCCGGTGTAGCAGAGAGAGCCCGTCCTCCGTTTTCATTTCGGTAATGTTCATGGAGCCGTAGCCATTGGTAGGCATGACATCACCCCGAAGCTTTCCACCGGATTCCTTCATAAAGGTGGTGTCAGCAGAAGAGAAGGCGTTGGGATACATATGAAAGTAAAGCTCGCTGACGGTTTTTTTACCTGGATGTGTCCAGGTAATCGTCTGAGTCCCTTCCAGTACATTCCCTTCGACCAGTTTTACATTCATGTGATATTCCACAACACGGTTGCTGTACACTTCGGCGGTAGGGGTCTGTACACTTTCTGGAGGTGCTGGCGTTGGGGCTATTGCCTTGGGCTTGCCCGATTCCGGGGCGAGTACTGGCAATTCGGAATGAGTTGAGCGATTATAACCCAGAGTGATCCATATCCCTCCGGCAAGTACACACAGGGCCAGGGATGCAGTGAGCCAGCTCTTGGCGCGTCGTGGAATCATCGTTAAATACCTCCCGTTGACAAGCATCTACAGCATGTATATGTTTGCAATGGGGCAATTATTAGTTAAAATATTTGTATCAACCCTTGGAGGTTATAAACATGGACCAAAACGAGCAAAACGGCAAAAAACAGATTGCCTTGAATATCGTTAGTGCAAAAAGCAAGCATAAAGGCTTCGGTGCAGGCTCCATTGAGCTGAATAACCTTTCCCCGGTCATTATTGATAATGGCGAAGCCAAAATCGATATCGGTGCGATGCATGCGAAGAGCAAAGTGGAACGCAATATCAAGTTCTCAACCAATCGTGAAGATGTACCCAACGGACGCCAGGTATGGCTGGTATGGGTAGCTGTAGATCGCACGGAGGAAGGCCAACTGTATGGTGGAGCAACGGCATGTGAGATGTGGATTGATACAGAAGCAAGACGTGGATGGAAACTGCTGGCGGAACATGTGAATCGCATGGATTATGCCTTGAAGCGTCGCTTCATGTTGGATGAGCTTGGACCTGAAGCTCGGGCCGCACTCAAGACACTGTTGATCTCACACAACGAAGACTGGTGGAATGCTTCTCCAGATGTATTGAAGGAAGCACTCGCCTAAGGCAGATCATTTTCAACAAAGTATAAAAGCAAAAAAGCAAAAGGCCCCTTGACCGGAAAGTTCGGTTGGGGGTGTTTTGCTTGTGCATTAATCGTATTCATCGATCTGAATAATTATGAGTTTTCATCCGAAGTGAATTTCCAATTGTTCAATATAACCAGGGGTTATAGGTGACGCAACTAAGTCATCGCCCATTTGCGTCATTCTACCCACCAACGTTTGAAATCTCCCCACCATGAATGTTTCTCTTCCTGTATGCCTTGTTGATTCTGTACCTGACGGGTTTTCTCATCTTCTCCAGAATCCGAATCATCCGTCGTACCATGACATACCTCTGTCGGTTCAGTACCATCAATAAAAACTTCCAGCCGTTTCTCTTCACAACCGTTGCCTGCCAGCTTGCCGGATTCCGGGTCGATATAGACACTTACGACATGATCAGGTACGGTAAAAATTTTGGGTGGTACGCTCGCAAGAGCCTGCTCTGTGAACTGGGCAAAGATCGGCGCTGCCCGGCGGCCATCCGAAGTCGAGATGGCTTTGCCTTGGTCGTACCCAACCCATACCGCGGTGGAGAGCTCCGGTGTGAATCCAACGAGCCAGGCATCCATGTTGGTTGTTCCCGTTTTTCCCGCTACCGGACGTTTGATCGCCTTAGACACCCGGTTTCCCGTTCCTCCATTTTCGAAGACACTTTCCATTAAACGAGTCAGTACATAAGCTGCCGCAGGTTCCACAACGGTCTCAGCCTTCGTCTGAGGCGATTCATAGAGCACACGTCCTGCGGCATCCGTCACTTGCAGAATGGCTACAGGTGGCGTCCGTTGTCCAGCGGCAGCAATGACGGAAAAGGCCGACGCCATCTCCAGCGGGCTGACAGGTGACGTTCCCAGTGCAAGAGAAGGTACAGCGCTCAGGTTGCTTGTAATGCCGAGATTTTTTGCCATACTCACAACCTGCTCAGGACCGATCTGCATAATGGTGTTCACCGCATAAATATTGTCTGAAGCGGCGATCGCCTGTCTTAGATCAATCTCTCCCAGATACTTGTCTCCAAAGTTGCCGGGTTTATAGGTTTTGCGGTCATTGTCATAGTGAAACAGGGTAGGTTCACTGTTAAATATGGATGCACTGGTGAGCTGCTTGGATTCCAGGGCTGCCAGATACATAATGGGTTTAAACGCCGAACCTGGCTGGCGCGTTGTCGCCAGTACATGGTTAATCTGATTGGCGCGGTAATTCTTGCCGCCCACCATAGCTTTGATGTAGCCCGTGCGAGGGTCGATGGACACTAGAGCCGTCTCCAGCTCGCTTTTGGCATCCATACCCTTCGCTATGGCATCTTCAGCAGCTTTTTGCACACGCAGATCCAGGGTGGTGTAGATATTCAATCCCCCATGATCCAGCATCGCTTCACTGATTCCCAGCTCTTGGATGGCCAGATTCCGGATATAGTCACGGAAATACGGGGCACTTTCCACCGTTTTACGCTCACTTTCCGGTTTGAACGAAAGCATTTTCTCATAGGCCTTATCCGCTTCGGCCTGGGTGATCTTGCCGATATCAGCCATGGCATTCAGCACAATCTTCTGTCGGTCTTTGGCATTCTTCATATGGTTATAGGGTGAATAGTAGGTAGGTCCTTTCGGGATTCCTGCCAGCATGGCACTCTCTGCAAGATCCAGCTGTTTGGCTGATTTGCCAAAATACATTCGTGAAGCCGCTTCGATTCCGTACGCACCATGCCCATAATAGATTTCGTTCAGATACATCTGCAAAATTTCATCCTTGCTGTATTTCATCTCCAATTGCGCCGTGTACATGGCTTCCTTGGCTTTGCGAGTCCATGTTTTCTCATGAGATAGATATAGGTTACGCGCCAGCTGTTGAGTCAATGTACTCGCACCCTGCGACATCTGCATATGTTCGAGGTTAACGAGCACAGCCCGTCCCATCCCTTGCACGTCGAACCCGTAGTGATTATAGAATTTGCGGTCCTCTACAGCCAGAGTGGCATTGACCAGATCTGGAGCGATATCCTCCAGTTGAACGGGTACAGAGTCTTTGCCACCTGCGGAGAAGGTAGCGATGACTTCACCCTGACTGTCCAGTAATCTGGAATTCCGGTCAGAGTCTGCGAGAGGCAGGCTGGTTGCGTATAGATAGACCAATCCTGCAGCGGTAGCAAGTATAGCGAGCACGGCGAGCAGAGACAGGTTTTTAATGAATTTTTGTACAGGGAACCCGCGTTTGCGGGTCTTTTGATTTGGCTTGGTCATGGAACGGGCTCCTCTCTTTTCTTCCAGTATGGGACTTGATTGGCAGGGATATTCAATCGGGTGCATAAGCGAACAAAATGTAGCATTTCCGCCTTGAAAACCGTTTTGCAGTATAAACGTCAATCGCGTATAATGCAAAAGGGTAATGAAAAGGTAAGATTCGGCACAAGATACTATCTATATAATGAAGTGAACCGCGGACCTTTCCCGCAGGCCAGCAATGATAACGCGATATGGCGCCGAACGCTGGACGTGCTTGGGCGAACCGATTATAGTGCACAGCGCTTGATCGGGTATGGCTGATCATTAACTTTACGGAAAGAAGGTAGAGATTATGGAATTGTGGTTTACGGAGAAACAGACCCCGGTATTCGGGATCACCGCGAAGATTAAGCAGACCTATGTTACAGAGAAAACGGATTTTCAAGATTTGGCCATGGTAGAGACCGAAGAATTCGGTAACATGTTGCTTCTTGATGGCATGGTGATGACGACTGTAAAAGACGAATTCGTATATCACGAAATGGCGGCACACCCTGCGCTGAACACTCACCCGAATCCGAAAAAAGTTCTGGTTGTCGGTGGCGGCGATGGCGGAGTCATTCGTGAAGTCATTAAACATGCTGCTGTAGAAAAAGCAGTTCTCGTCGAAATTGACGGTAAAGTTATTGAATACTCTAAAAAATATTTGCCTGAAATCGCCGGCAAGTTGGACGAGCCTAATGTTGAAGTGCTCGTAAACGACGGCTACATGCATATTATTGAACATAAAAATGAATACGATGTGATCATCGTAGACTCCACGGAGCCTGTAGGCCCGGCTGCGCCATTGTTTGAGCGTGGGTTCTACCAAGGCATCTACGAAGCATTGAAAGAAGACGGAATCTTCGTTGCCCAAACGGACAACCCTTGGTTCAAGGCGGATCTGATCCAGAAGGTGAACAAAGACGTCAAAGAAATCTTCCCGATCGTACATGTGTACGGCTGTAATATTCCAACCTATCCAAGTGGTTTGTGGACATTCACCATGGGTAGCAAGAAACATGACCCGCTTGAAGTGGATGAGACTCAAATCCCGGAGATGGATACCAAGTATTACTCTCCGCGTCTGCACAAAGCAGCATTTGTACTTCCTAAATTCGTGGAAGATTTAACGAAATAAAAGGGGAAATCATTAATGAAACTGGATCAAGCTTATTCAGGAAACGTATTTATTTGCAGCTCTGAGGATTACGAGAACTCCAAAGCAGTTATCTATGGCATGCCGATGGATTACACCGTCAGCTTCCGCCCGGGTTCCCGTTTCGGCCCATCTCATATCCGTCAGGCATCGGTTGGACTTGAAGAGTACAGCCCATATCTCGACAAAAGCATTGTAGACATGACATACTTTGACGCTGGAGACCTGCTCTTGCCTTTCGGTAACGCGGGACGCAGCCTTGAGGTAATTCATGAATACATCGGCAGTCTGCTCGCTGACGACAAATTCCCAGTTGGTCTCGGTGGCGAGCATCTGGTTACTTGGCCAGTCATCCAACAGATGTACAAGAAATACCCGGATCTTATCCTGATTCATATTGATGCACACGCTGACCTTCGTGAAAACTATGAAGGCGAGCCATTGTCCCACTCCACACCAGTGCGTAAAGCGGCTGAGTTGATGGGTGGCCAAAACATCTATCAGTTCGGTATCCGTTCCGGTTCCCGTGAGGAGTTCCAGTATGGGCGCGAGAACATCAACTTCTATCCATTTGAAGTGGCAGCTCCGATGAAGGAAGCTCTTCCGAAGATGGGCAACCGTCCGGTGTATGTGACCATCGACATCGATGTGCTTGATCCGTCAGCAGCACCAGGAACAGGTACAGCAGAAGCGGGCGGCATTACGTCCAAGGAACTGCTGGAAGCCATTCATATGATCGCAGGATCGGATGTAAATGTAGTTGGTTGTGACTTGGTTGAAGTTGCACCAATCTATGATCCAACACAACAGACACAGATTGTAGCTGCGAAGCTGATTCGTGAAATGCTGCTTGGATTCGTGAAATAATTACAGAATAATCGATAAGTATAACGCTCTCTGTCTGCGCGGTTTCAAATTTGCGCAGGGGAGGGCGTTTTGTATTGTTAACTTTTGTACAGAGCTGTGCTATACTGACTACATAAGTATTCAGTAGTATATTAATTGATATATTACATTCGTGAAGTATATGGTGATTGGGTTCGGTCATATACTAAAAAGAGCCTTTACCGTTGGAGCGGTAAAGACTCTTAGGACCCGAAAGGCTGTGGATTGCCACGGCGCGCATGAACTAAATAATGCTATTCAAGCAAAACCCACCGTTAGGCGCCAACCTTATGAGGTGGGTTTTCGCTTGCTACGAAACTTTTTGCGCAACCAACGGTAAAGCTTTCGCCCACTCAGTACAATACTGAGGATCGCAGCAATCCATCGGATTACATCAAGCAACGCCACAAGTTTGACCATCGACGTCACCCCCTTTCGGGAAGCGGCGCCGTGGTCTGAAAAACATCCACCGTTATTCAAAAGTCCATAAGACTGATTATAGCACGTCTGTTCTCATTCCACTACCATTTGTTGTATATGTTAGTACCGGCATTGTTATGTAAATGACCATGCTTTAGGGTTCCTTCTATCTTAATATTTGTTTATAATATGGAAATAGAGGAAGGGAAAGGTGAATATGAATGCGTGTGATTCGGGCTCAATTGAGTATGTATCCCAGGTGGCTAACTGCAGTTTTTATAGTGTTTGTCATCAATTTTGTATTAGCAGTGACGATATTTCTCAACTTCACGTTGATGGTGGCTGATCTGGCCATGCTTTTTGCTGCATATAGTATTCGTGAATATAAATACAACAAAATATATTTTAGTTTATGCCTTTTATTAAGTATCAGTTTTGTTATCCTTGCTGTGGTGACGTATCCCCTTTAACTTAGAGTACACAACGTTTGGTGATGAACCACCCTTGCCTACATGATCCAATCATGGGTAAAGGTGGTTTTTTTCTTGCGAAATTGTCATCAGGGTTCATCAGATTGTTACGTTAGAACCATCATATTTGGGTAAAACCATAGAAGGAGGTGTTACGATGACAACCAAAAGTACAATGACATGGAAACGGATTGGTGCACTCGCATTATCGTTAACACTGGCTTGGGGGATGGGACCGGTACATACGCTATCAGGTGCTAACGCTGCATCTTCACAGGCATGTGGAAAGGGAGATCATGGACTATCTGTTACATTGAAAAAGGGCAGCGGTGTGGAAGAGCAACACCTGCAATTTACTGACATTGATTTTCTTAATGATACGACTGGACGAGCTGGGGGTGAAGGCTTCCTGATCGGTACCTCGAATGCAGGATGTACGTGGCAGTCCATATATACCGGGCAGTGGCAATTCACACAGCTTGATTTTCCGAATAATGTGAACGGATATGCGCTGGCGCGAGTGAAGGATTCACCTGCAACCTATCTGATCCGTACCCATGATGGGGGATCGCACTGGACGCGGCTCGATACGCCGGGCATTCAATTCAAGCGAATCGATTTTCGCAATAAAGATGTAGGTTATGGTTACACCTATAATGGTGCATATCAGACGAAGGATGGCGGTGTAACCTGGAGTAAAATGAATACGCCTGCCAACACGCGTGCAGCTGCCTTTGCAACAGAGAAACAAGGGTATGCCGTCGTGGTTGTACCTGGATCGGGATATCATTTGAAGCAAACGAGTGATGGCGGCAAGAACTGGACAACCTCTCTTCGAGTTGTCTCAGACACATGGAGCGGAGCGGATCTGTATGCACATGGCCAACAAGTATGGGCCCTTCTATATGGTGATGCAGGCATGTCCCAACAATCGTACTCCCTCTATGCGAGCGGTAATCAAGGCAAGAACTGGACCCAAGTATTTGCGCAATCCACAGCAGGGGGCGGTCCTGCACCAGGTACAAACAGTACGGGCAAAGGAAACGGACCAGCCAACCCGGGTGGTCATCCCGGCAACATGGCGTTGATTGGTAATCAGACGGCGTATCTGTCTGCAGGTTCACCCGCAGCTGGCAAAGTGGGCATTGGACGTTCATATGATACTGGTTCCACGTGGAAAAATATTGACCTGAAAGATCCGGGGTATAGTTCCCGTATCTCGTTCCCATCTGCCAAGACAGGATGGCTCGTAGTAACAAGTGATAACTCTCCTGCAATTTATCAAACTACAGATGGTGGAACGACGTGGACACAAAAAATGTTGTTGCCTTCAGAGCAGGATTAAATAGCCTGTGAATCTGAAATAACAACGGAGCAAATCCAAATTAGAAATGAATGAAAATCAATATAGTAAGTCTCTGCATGAATTTCTATAACAAACAAGCCTCTTCCTAATCAATTACACAGGAAGAGGCTTGTTTGTGTAGAAATAAAAACGGTTGAAACCTACTCTAAAACGAGTTATTGTAAGCGATAACAATATAATTTATGGGGGTTGAAATAATGGTTGATGTTATTTTAAAGGAAAATTCAGATCAAGGATTAATAAATCGCAATATATATGGTCACTTTTCCGAACACTTGGGACGTTGTATTTATGAGGGTCTGTGGGTAGGAGAAGATTCACCCATTCCGAATACGGATGGGCTTCGAAATGATGTATTAACGGCCTTACAGAAGCTTCATATTCCAGTACTTCGCTGGCCAGGCGGTTGTTTTGCCGATGAATATCACTGGAAAGATGGTGTAGGCCCGAAGAGTGAGCGTGCTCGTATGATCAATACACACTGGGGCGGTGTGGAAGAGAACAATCACTTTGGTACACATGAATTCTTGAGATTATGTGAGTTGCTCGGCACGGAACCATATATTAGTGGCAACCTGGGTAGCGGTACAGTGCAGGAGATGCAGGAATGGGTGGAGTACATCACGTTTGACGGCGAATCCCCGATGGCGAACTGGCGTAAGAGTAACGGTAGGGAAGAACCGTGGAAAATGAAGTATTTTGGCGTGGGAAATGAGAACTGGGGATGCGGCGGCAATATGCGTCCTGAATATTATGCGGATGAATATCGTCGGTATGCTACATATGTACGTAACTATTCCGGGAACGAGATTTATAAAATCGCTTGTGGACCCAACGAAGGCAACTATGAGTGGATGGAAGTCCTGATGCGAGAGGCTGCTCGTTTTATGGACGGAATTAGTCTTCATTATTACACCATCCCTACAGGAGAGTGGAATGATAAAGGCGCAGCTACAGGATTTGGCGAGTCTGAATGGTTCACCACCTTGAAAAAGACGCTCCATATGGATGAATTACTGGTGAAACACTCCGAGATTATGGACAAATATGATCCAGAGGGCAGAGTCGGCATTATTGTGGATGAATGGGGCACGTGGTATAACGTTGAACCGGGAACCAATCCAGGGTTCCTGTATCAACAGAATACGATGCGGGACGCTGTGCTTGCAGGCGTTAACCTGAATATTTTCAACCAACATAATAAACGGGTACACATGGCAAATCTTGCGCAGATCGTCAATGTGCTTCAATCGCTTGTGCTCACGGAAGGGGACAAAATGCTCCTGACCCCTACGTATCATGTATTTGATATGTATCAGGTTCATATGGATGCGCAGCGACTGGATTTGAATTATGAAAGCCCGGGATACACATTCGGAGAAGAGACCATTCCGCAGCTCAGCTTATCAGCTTCCCGCAACAAGGATGGGGTCATTCATGTGACAGCTTGTAATCTGAGCCATACCGATGAGTTGGAAGTTGTGTGTCAACTGGACGCAGCTCAAGCGGCCAAAGTATCTGGGCAGATTCTGCACCATACTGATTTTGGTGCATTCAATACCTTTGAACAGCCGAATCGTGTTCAGCCTGTGGCTTGGGAAGGACTCACACTGGAAAATAACACCTTGCGTTTTGTTCTTCCTCCAGCATCGGTTGGGGTCATCGCTGTCGAGGGTTAATGATGAAAAGGCAGGAACCTTGCAAGGGCTGTAATGATCAGTACGATGTGAAGATTAGCGATGCCAAAATGGCTAGACTTGTGGAGATTGTCTCGCGTTCGCGTCCGACGGTACAGGATGAGGAATATGAACGTCGGCTATCCATATGCTCTGCTTGTCCGGAATTGCAATATGGCACAACTTGTCGGCATTGTGGTTGTCTCGTACAGGTGCGAGCGAAGCTTAGTGAGTCGACATGTCCTTTTCCTTATGAATCGCAATGGGCCTGATCGGATGAACAAATCTTATTATAATGAAGCAAAAGGGAGTTGCACTTTACAGGTGCGGCTCTTCTTTTTTGGCTTGATGAGGAAAAAACTCTGAATTTGGATTTGAATTGAGCGAGGGAACTGGATATAGTTATACAGTAGAGTGTAGGATAGCGAGCTATCCGGGAATATGAGCGCGTATAGCGACACAACAATACGGGAAGGGCTGTTCTCACCAGCCGTGCCTGATTTTGCGTCGCCTCGAATATAATGGAGGTTAACATTCATGTCGAACATGCGACCGGTACACATCCGGCTGCACAGCCGTTATGAAGGTGAAGATGTGCTGCAGGAAATGCAGGGTGAAGCCGTGTTAAAAGGGTCTGTTCTTTATGTTCGTTATGAAGAACCGCAGGTTGGACCTGAGGGAGGTACTACCCGTACAACATTGAAGCTGGGCGGACAATCCATCAAGATTATACGTCATGGTGAGGTGGAATCGGAGCAGACTTTTGAATTGAATCGGAAGCTTCCTGGTTTCTATCGATCACCATACATGTCGTTTGCCCTGTCCACGCATACACAGAAGCTGGAACTTTCCATTCAGGGATTGAGCGCACGCGCAGCGTGGAGCTACGACTTTTACCGCTTTGATGAAGAATCTGGACATTTCGCGATTAGTTTGCATATACAGGAGGAACCAATTTCATGACACGTAATCCACTAGATACGATTAACGAACGGGTAAGCACGGCCATCGGCAACGCCATTGTGACGGCCGGAATTGTTACGCAGGACGAATTGCCAGCCATCACATTGGAAGTGCCGCGTGAGAAGACACACGGGGACTTGGCGACCAATGCTGCCATGCAGCTGACCAAGATTGCCAAGCGCAATCCGCGTCAGATTGCTGAAGAGATCATTGCCAATCTGAATCTGGCTGAAGCCGGAATCGAGAAGGCTGAGATTGCGGGCCCAGGATTCATTAACTTCAAATTGGACAAGAGTTACCTTTATCCAGTACTTGCGCTTGTGCAGGAGCAGGGTAAAGATTACGGAAGAATTAACATCGGAGAAGGACGCAAAGTCGAGATGGAGTTTGTCAGTGCCAACCCGACAGGCAGCCTGCATCTGGGCCATGCCCGTGGAGCAGCTGTAGGTGATGCACTATGTAACATCCTTGACTACGCAGGATATGATGTAACCCGTGAATACTACATTAATGATGCAGGTAATCAGGTGTTTAATCTGGCTCGTTCCATTGAAGCTCGTTATCTGCAAGAGCTGGGTCAGGATGCTGAGATGCCTGAAGACGGTTATCACGGTGAAGATATTAAAGGTTTCGCCAAGCAGCTTGTTGCTGAAAAGGGTGACGAATTGCTGTCCATGCATCCGGGTGACCGTGCGGCTTATTTCCGTGACTTTGGCCTGGAGAAGGAACTGGACAAGATCAAACGTGACTTGAATCGCTTCCGTGTTAACTTTGACATCTGGTTCAGCGAAACTTCCCTGTACGACAACGGAGAAGTGCTACGAGTGCTTGATGAATTGCGTGACCGCAATGAGATCTATGAGCAAGATGGAGCAACTTGGTTGAAAACGATGCAGTACGGTGACGACAAAGAACGTGTATTGATCAAGAACGATGGCACGTATACTTACCTGACGCCAGATATTGCGTATCACCGCGACAAATATGCTCGTGGATACGACACGATGATTAACATCTGGGGTGCCGATCACCATGGATATATTCCACGGATGAAAGCCGCGATGCAAGCACTGGGTAATGACCCTGAGAAACTGGTGGTCTTGATTGCACAGATGGTGAGCTTGTTCCAGAACGGTGAAAAAGTGAAGATGTCCAAGCGTACAGGTAAAGCTGTAACGATGGAAGACCTGATGGATGAAGTCGGCATTGATGCGATCCGTTACTTCTTCACAATGCGCAGCATGGACTCCCATCTGGACTTTGACATGGACCTTGCGATCTCGACATCCAATGAGAATCCGGTATTCTACGTACAATACGCGCATGCACGTGTATGCAGCGTATACCGTCAGGCTGAAGAACAAGGTATTGAACTGCTGCCACTGGCACAGATTGACCTGTCCAAGCTGACAACAGAGCACGAGTATGACCTTCTTCGCAAAATGGGAGAGCTGCCTGAGGAAATCTCGGCAGCAGCAATAGGATATGCGCCTCATCGTATCATCCGTTATGTATACGAGCTGGCATCCCTGTTCCACAGCTACTACCGTGCAGAACGTGTCATTACGGAAGACGCGCAGCAAACTCAAGCACGCCTGGTACTGATCGGTGCTGTACGTACCGTTATCGCAACGGCGCTTCGTCTGGTAGGCGTAACCGCTCCTGACAAAATGTAAATTCCAGGCTCGCGGCCTGCCGCCGCTCTGCCTAAGGAAAAAAGTCTCCATGTCCACGTTGCAACTTCAACGTGGTACATGGAGACTTTTTTTGTTGTGTACCCTAGCTGCAGAAAACGAAATGCCTGGTCCAAGGCACACTAGCCTGCCCTGACATCACAGCGGGCGTAACCTAGAGTCTCAGCAACTACATAATACTCCCTCGTGCGTACTGCCTGGGCTGGCTACTGTGTTTCGCCACGAGCCTCAATCAAGTTCTGCTGACGGCTGGTAGAGCTGGCTCACTCCCCGCCCTCCTGCATTAGCTTCAGGGCATCAATCTCACCACCACGCACCTTGCTCTTTGCGGTGGTGGTCTTGCGGGCGCGCAACGGGATCGTAGCACGTTTGACGAGTGTCTTGATTTCACTAGGGGATAACCCCGGATGTTTGGAGAGCAGCAAGGCGATAGCGCCACTCACATGGGACGTCGCCATGGAGGTGCCGCTCATCTCGTGATGCTTGCCTTGTACCCAGGAGGAGACGATTTTATCACCGGGTGCATAGACATCCACATATGCGCCACGATTGCTGAAGGACGCAATACGTCTGTTTTTGTCGGTTGCCCCAACAGATATGGTCTGGGGATACCGTGCCGGGTAATCAATACTGCGGCGTTTGCCGTCATTTCCTGACGAAGCAACAATAACGATTCCAGCATGGTACGCACGGTTGACAACGTCAAGAAGCGCCTTGCTACGTGTTTTCATGCCAAAGCTCATATTGATGATATCGACCTTGTTGCGCACACACCAGTCGATGCCAAGTACAATGTCGGATACATAAGCCGATCCGTTGTGGTCAAATGCTTTCACCGGATAGATCAGGGAGCGTGGAGCTACACCAATCATGCCTGCGGTACTGTTGGCAGCAGCGATAGTCCCTGCAATGTGGGTGCCGTGTCCGTTATCATCATGAGGGAGCAGGCTCCGGTTTAACAGATTGATTCCGCGTGCCAGGGAATAACGAAGATCAGGATGATGATAATCAGCACCTGTATCAATCACACCGATTTTGATCCGGTGTCCGGTAGACACAGACCATACTTTGGGCGCCCGAATCTGCTTCACTCCCCAGGGTATGCCTTGAGCATTGCTCGGTTTGCTGTGGAGTGCGGTGGCATGAAGGGAGATGGGTACGTCTGCTTCAATCGTAATCTCATCCCCATAGCGGTATAGGTCCTCCGGGCGTTGGACTGGAGCGATAATGGAACGAGCCAGTCGCGAGGAACGGACAGCCCCAAGGTCAGTAAATTCATTCCGCATTCGAGACAATTCTACGAGGCAGGCCTCGTACTGTTGCGGTTTGGCAAATCGGATCAAATATCGCCCTCCCTGTTCTGGTTCAGGGCGTCGCATTCCGTCAATCAATTGATGCAATAAACCAGTATAGTCCATAATGGGCAGCCCCCTTCGGGATGAACATGCTGAGGTATTCTATGAATGCGCTCATCCCGCCGCATGGGGAACTTGCCCTTTTTTTACAAAAACACATTCTCTTCGTGTCAAAACGGGCGCAGGGACATATGATGGATGGAGAGCTAGAGGGCTCTTGCGGGGAACCTGGTGAGGAGCAATCCTTCAAGGGTATACAGTCAGAAGGCGGAGGGGACTCCGTCTTTTTTATTATGGAGTTGTCTCTTTGACAAAAGAGCATATTCCTGTGGGTTCGATGTCAATTCACGTTGAATATATGGACATATTGTTGCTGCTCTCCGCATTTGCGTCACATCCGTACATAAAAACTTGCTTTTTAACGCTAAATAGGTTTTACTTAGGTTTGTTAATGGATATGTTATACGTAACAGTCCAGTTCGTAGGGGTTAAAAAGTGAATTTTGTGTGAGAGGAAGTGTCTGCAGTGAGTACCTCGCTCAATTTGAAAATTGATAAAGAAAAGGTAAAAGAGATCCCTTTGGTGGACCTTGCCTTTATGGTGCTGAAAGCGGCTAATACGCCGTATTACTATCGTGACTTAATGAATGAGGTAGCGAAGCAGCGCGGAATGACTGATGAAGAAATCAACGAGTTTATCGCCCAGCTATATACCGAGATTAATATCGATGGCCGTTTTGCTTGCGTCGGTACAAGTCTGTGGGGCTTGAAGCGCTGGTATCCGGTAGCTGGAACAGAAGATTCCATGACGGGTGCGAAGCGTCCGCGTATCATCAACGATGAAGACGATGATCTGGAAGATGAAGACTTCGGTGAAGAAGAAGACAGCTATAGCAGCGATGAAGGCTTCGACAGCACGGATAAAGAAGAAGAAGAAGACGAAGAAGAAGAAGAAGAAGAAGACATCTTTGACGAAGAAGACAGCGAAGAAGAAGTGCTGGTTGAAGATGACGATCTGGAAGATGAAGACCTCGAAGAAGACGAAGAAGAGTCCGAAAACGAGGATGAATTTGACGACGATTCTGATAATCGGTAGTCATTTTTGACGTCTATAATTTACCCGTTTCCTCGGAATAGTCAGCCTTGACAGCAGACGGGGGTAACGGGTAAACTATTGCATGGGCTTATGAATGAGCGACAATATATTTATGTTTTTTATAGAAGGTGCCCCGTCCTGCGGGAGTACTTTTTTTTGTATTTTTAGAGGCATAATTTTGCAAAATGATTTTTTCCGTATGCTCCCGGCCAACATTTCGTGGCCCGTTTTTGTATATCAAAAACACCAAATGGAATGGAGGCTACCGGAATATTTGCACCATTTTTTGCTGTAGAACAACGTGTATTTAAACCGTCTTCGCAAAAAAGAGCAGTTCGCAGATGCAGGGAATTTCTGCCATTGCTCTTTTTAACGATGATTACCTGGGAAACAGGTTACGATAACACCATATATCGCCTGAATTTCTGTACTTATATTAGGAGGGTAATAACAGTGACAAAGTATATTTTCGTGACGGGCGGAGTTGTGTCCTCCCTGGGCAAAGGGATTACGGCTGCTTCTCTGGGCAGATTGCTGAAAAACAGAGGGCTTAAGGTAACGATCCAGAAATTTGATCCATATATTAACATCGACCCGGGAACAATGAGTCCTTATCAGCACGGCGAGGTTTTTGTAACGGATGATGGCGCGGAAACGGATCTGGACCTTGGCCACTATGAACGTTTTATTGATATCAATCTCTCCAAAAACAGCAACGTCACGACTGGTAAAGTATACTCTTCCGTCATCAGCAAAGAGCGGCGCGGGGAATATCTGGGCGGAACGGTACAAGTTATTCCACACATTACGAACGAGATCAAAGAGCGTGTATTCCGCGCTGGACGTGAAGCGGGTTCGGATGTGGTTATTACGGAAATTGGTGGAACAGTGGGCGACATTGAGAGTTTGCCTTTCCTGGAAGCTATCCGTCAGATCAAGAGTGATGTAGGTCGCGACAATGTGATGTACATCCACGTAACACTTATTCCTTATATCAAAGCAGCTGGTGAAGTGAAAACAAAACCAACGCAACATAGTGTTAAAGAATTACGCAGCATCGGTATTCAACCGAATGTGATTGTATGCCGTACGGAGTATGAATTGTCTAAAGACATGAAAGCCAAGATCGCTCTCTTCTGCGACATTGATGAGAATGCCGTGGTTGAATGTCGTGATGCAGACACCTTGTATCAAGTACCTCTGAACCTGCGTGAAGAAGGCTTGGATGAGATCGTGGTAAATCACCTAAAACTGACTACTCCTGCACCGGATATGAGCGAGTGGGAAGGGCTGGTTGACCGGATCAACAAGTTGGAGCATACAGTTGAGATCGCTATTGTTGGTAAATATGTAGCGTTGCATGATGCATACCTGAGTGTTGTTGAGTCGTTGTCTCATGCAGGATTTGCGTCCAATGCCGATGTCAAAATTCGCTGGGTTCCTTCTGAAGATATTACGGATGAGAATGTAGGCGACCTGTTACATGGTATTGGTGGTATCCTTGTTCCTGGTGGATTCGGAGATCGTGGTATTGAAGGTAAAGTATCGGCAATCCGTTATGCTCGTGAGAAACAAATTCCGTTCTTCGGTATTTGCCTGGGTATGCAGGTTTCCGTTATTGAGTATGCACGTTCCATCGTTGGTTTGAATGGTGCGAACAGTTCCGAGATTAATCCGGCTACCGAATTCCCGGTGATCGATCTGTTGCCTGAGCAAAAAGATATCGAGAATCTGGGTGGCACGATGCGTCTGGGTCTGTATCCTTGTAAGCTTCAGGAAGGTTCTTTGGCGATGGCTTGTTATGATGACGAGCTGGTGTATGAGAGACACCGTCACCGGTATGAGTTCAACAATGAATACCGTGAAACGATCGAAAAAGCAGGGCTGGTTATCTCGGGTACATCTCCGGATGGACGTCTGGTTGAGATCGTGGAACTTCCAGGACACCCATGGTTCCTGGCGGTACAATTCCATCCGGAATTTACTTCCCGTCCGAACCGCCCGCAACCATTGTTCCGTGAATTCGTGAAAGCTTCTCTGGAGAATACACAGAAATAATACATGGTATTAGTGTTAACGTAATAGATATTGGGGATGTTCCTGGCAACCAGAGCGGATGCCGGAACATCCCTTTTTTTTGCGTAAAAAGCAGGATGAAATGCTTTTTGTCATTTTGTGAAGGTAGCAGGATTTTAATGGAAGAGGTAGAATACTTATCATGACGACTATGGGATAGTTATCCAGATTCGAAGATGTACATGCTTTCCTAATTCTAGGGGGTTACAGAGTGGAAGATAAAAAAGTTTTGATTGTTGATGACCAGAATGGTATTCGAATCTTGTTAATGGAAGTGTTCAGCAGTGAGGGGTATAACACGTTTCAAGCACCCAACGGCAAGGTTGCTCTGGAGATTGTGAATAATGACAAGCCTGACCTGGTATTGCTCGATATGAAGATTCCTGGGATGGACGGTCTGGAAATCCTGAAGCATATTAAAGAAATTGATCCGGGTATCAAGGTGATCATGATGACCGCTTATGGTGAACTTGACATGATTAAGGAAGCCACGGATCTCGGAGCGCTCATGCACTTTACGAAACCGTTTGATATCGACGAGATGCGAGTGGCTGTGAATATGCAACTTCGCAATGGTACTGCCAATAAATGCAGCTGAATCCTGTTGATACAGGATTTTTTTGCGTGTGGAGAACATAGAAGGTACTTGGTGGGAAAATGGGGTATTTCACTCCTTCATCCGGGGAATATTGGAAATGGGGAAGTTATAAAGCGGTGTCTATGAAAACTGTGCTGCAAAGCACAGCATTTTTGCAAATGCTTGTTTAGTATTTGACATGGGATGTGGTATAATAAGCCCGTATGTGATTTCGGCTAAAAACCATAGACACAACCCAAACCCCTAGGAGGATTGAAACCATGCCATTAGTATCTATGACAGACATGTTGAACAAAGCACTTGAAGGAAAATATGCAGTTGGTCAATACAATATCAATAACCTTGAGTGGACTCAAGCGATTCTTGGTGCTGCTGAAGAAGAGAAATCCCCAGTAATCTTGGGTGTATCCGAAGGCGCAGCACGTCACATTGGTGGCTTCTACACTGTAGTTAAAATGGTAGAAGGACTTATCCACGACATGAAAATCACTGTTCCAGTTGCAATTCACCTGGACCACGGTTCAAGCTTCGACAAGTGTAAAGAAGCGATCGACGCTGGATTCACATCCGTTATGATCGACGGTTCCCACCACTCTATCGATGAGAACATCGAAATGACTAAAAAAGTTGTTGAATATGCACACGCTAAAGGCGTTTCTGTAGAAGCTGAAGTAGGTACTGTAGGCGGACAAGAAGACGACGTTATCGGCGGTATCATGTACGCTGACCTGAATGAGTGTATCCGTATCGTTAAAGAAACAGGTATCGATACATTGGCACCAGCTCTTGGTTCCGTACACGGTCCTTACCATGGCGAGCCTAACCTGGGCTTCAAAGAAATGGAAGAAGTTTGCAACGCGGTACAAGTTCCACTCGTATTGCACGGTGGTACAGGTATTCCTAAACACGACATCGACAAAGCCATTTCCCTGGGTACATCCAAAATTAATGTAAACACAGAGAACCAAATTGCTTTCGCAAGAGTGGTTCGTGAAGTGCTTGCAGCTAAACCAGATGCTTACGATCCACGTACATTCATCGTACCAGGCCGTGACGCAATCAAAGAAACCGTTAAAGGTAAAATCCGCGAGTTTGGTTCTAACAACAAAGCGTAATTTATCTTTACCAGTTCCATACTGTGAAATGGAAAAACACCGCCTAGCCGGTGTCTTTCCATTTTCACACCTTATTTCTACATCGGAAGCCAACAGCACGTATTGCCGTTCATCGGCTGCAAAACACGTAGGGGGACATTAAGCTTTATGGAAAAATTGATGATTAGTGGCGGACGTCCGTTACAGGGAACTGTAACTATAAGCGGCGCCAAGAACAGCGCCATTGCGCTTATTCCTGCAGCATTGCTTGCCGAGTCAGAAGTCGTGTTGGACAACCTGCCGCTTTTGAGTGACGTGGCGGTTTATGCAGAAATTTTGGAGGAACTCGGAGCACGTGTGACTTGGGAAGGCAGTCAGATGAAGATTGACCCTTCTGACATCAAATCCATTCCTATGCCGAATGGTCCCGTGAAGAAGCTTCGCGCTTCGTATTATATGATGGGTGCATTGCTAGGGCGTTTCAAAGAAGCGACCATAGGTTTACCAGGGGGCTGTAATTTTGAGCCTCGTCCAATTGATCAACATATCAAAGGGTTTGAAGCGCTTGGTGCAACCGTAACAAACGAACATGGCTCCATTCATTTGCATGCCAAAGAGCTGCGCGGCGCAAAAATCTATCTTGATGTAAGCAGTGTCGGCGCAACCATTAATATCATGCTGGCGGCTACTCGTGCCAAAGGCTCTACAATTATCGAAAACGCGGCTAAAGAGCCTGAGATTATAGATGTAGCAACACTTCTGAATTCCATGGGTGCCAGCATCAAGGGTGCAGGTACCGAAACGATCCGTATCGAAGGGGTCTCGGAGCTTAAAGGCTGCCGTCATTCCATCATTCCGGACCGTATCCAAGCAGGTACGTATATGATCGCTGCAGCGGCGACGCGCGGAGATGTTCTGATTGACAATGTGATTCCCAAACATCTGGAAGCTTTAACGGCAAAGCTGCTGGAGATGGGTGTTGGCATTGAGGAATTGGATGAAAGTATACGTGTCATTGGTAAACCAAGCTATAACCACGTTGACGTGAAGGCACTTGTATATCCTGGTTTCCCAACGGATCTACAGTCACCCATGACCAGTGTTTTAACACAGGCAACCGGTGTGAGTGTCCTGAGCGACTTTGTATACAGTAATCGGTTCAAGCATGTGCCTGAGTTGGTGCGGATGGGTGCAAAGATTCGAGTAGAAGGACGGTCAGCGATTATTGAAGGTAGTGCATTAAATGCGGCCAAAGTAAAAGCGTCCGATCTTCGCGCTGGAGCAGCGCTGGTGATTGCAGGTCTCACTGTCAGTGAAGGTGTGACTGAAGTAACGGGGGTCGAATATATCGACCGCGGTTATGATCATCTGGTGACTAATCTGCGCCTGCTCGGTGCAGATGTATGGCGGGAAACTGATTAATAGGAAGCATTATGCATGATTCAGTCATACACATGTTTTTTTAATTGAACTGCATATCTTTTTGTAGATTAGGTAAACCTGTTTTAATAGAGTTCTCAGTCTCTCCGGCATAAGACGAAATGTTTCTGTTTCCTTTACCGGAGGGTCTTTTTTTGAAATAAACTTCATATGGCTGTAAGAACATCATTTCTCATCCCCAACCCCCGGTTTTGTTTGAACTGCGCTCCATAGCCGGTCTATCCGGATTGATCGCCTCAATGCATCGTTCACTCAATAGCGGATCTTGCCGAATGTTGGCCATCCCACCCGGAAACTTACACTCAAAGACAAGTATTTGCATTATAACGGTTACATTCCGTACAATGGACAGAAGGGATTGTGGCAGACGCCGCTCTCTATAGCCGGAACATCTAGCGAAACTATCCATTTCACACGGACTTATTAATTGAATAGGTGGTTATTATATGGATCTACAAATTTCCGATTTGGAAGAAATGAAACTAACGGACCTCTACAAACTGGCCAAAAAATATCAGATACCTTACTATGGTACGTTAAAAAAGAAAGAATTAATCTTTGCTATACTACGTGCACAAGCTGAACAGAGCGGCCTGATGTTCATGCAAGGCGTACTCGAGATTTTACCTGAAGGTTACGGATTCTTAAGACCTATCAACTACTTGCCAAGTACGGAAGACATCTACATCTCAGCTTCTCAGATTCGCAAGTTTGACCTAAGAACAGGTGACCTCGTATCAGGTAAGTGTAGAACGCCTAAGGAAAACGAGAGATACTTCGGTTTGTTGCAAGTCAACGCTGTAAATGGTGAGAATCCATCGGCGGCTGCAGAGCGACTTCACTTCCCAGCACTAACCCCACTGTATCCGCAGAAAAAACTGGTTCTCGAAACATCCCCCGACCATTTGTCCACACGAATTATGGATGTGCTCGCCCCGGTAGGATTGGGACAGCGCGGATTGATCGTAGCACCTCCCAAAGCGGGTAAAACGCTTCTCCTCAAAGAAATTGCCAACAGCATCTCAACTAACAATCCTGAAATTGAACTGTTTGTCCTGTTGATTGATGAACGTCCAGAGGAAGTAACGGATATGTCGCGTTCGGTAAAAGGGGAAGTTGTGGCTTCGACATTTGATGAACTGCCTGAGAATCATATCAAGGTGGCGGAATTGGTGCTTGAGCGTGCGCTTCGTCTGGTTGAGGCCAAAAAAGATGTTGTTATCCTGCTGGATAGCATTACGCGTCTTGCCCGTGCATATAACCTGGTTATTCCACCATCCGGTCGTACACTTAGTGGTGGTATTGATCCAGCTGCATTCCATCGTCCGAAACGTTTCTTCGGTTCTGCCCGGAATGTGGAAGAAGGCGGAAGCCTGACCATCCTGGCAACTGCATTAATTGATACCGGATCACGTATGGATGACGTCATTTATGAAGAGTTTAAGGGTACAGGTAATATGGAACTGCACCTGGACCGTCGTCTGGCAGAGCGTCGTATATTCCCGGCAATCGACATTCGTCGTTCCGGTACACGTCGTGAAGAAGTATTGCTCAGCAAGGAAGAGTTGGATACAATCTGGGCAATTCGTAAAAACATGAATGATTCCCATGACTTTGTTGAAGGATTCCTGAAAAAACTTCGTAACAGCAAGACAAATGCAGAGTTTTTGGCGGCATTTGATTCGGCTGGTAATAGCCCGACAAGCAATTCGGGTACAACAACAACCCGTCGCTCACCTAGACAGACAGCAACGTCAGGTACATCGACGTAAGTTCGTTCGACTAATCACTTTCTTTTTGCAGCATTGCTGTAAATGTTACAATACAACTCGTCGTTAGGTTTAACCCATTAGATGTGAGGAGAACATCATGTATTTAGTATACGCAGATGAAAAAGGTAATGTATTTGATCATCCTTCCCTGTACGGGCTTGCCCGCAGTGGAGATATGATCGTTGAGATTATGGAAGACGAACTCATCCCTTTGCCAGAGGGTGCAACGTTGGTTGGACTCCCGAGTACCCGGCCCATTGGTATGGACCCGGACACAGGTGAGATGCTTCCAATGCCAACGGACACACAGGCTGTAGGTGCTTTGCTTCCACAGGGGTTCACTCGTTTGTGTCTCCCTGGTTATGTGAAGACGGATAAGGAGTATAAATTACCTTTGTTCGGCTATTCCGCAGTGGTCTGGAAAGATGGCGGTTTCTACGTCACGGCTTCGAAGTCAGATAGTCCTGACCAATGGAATCCGCTCAACTGTGATCGTGACGATGTGCGTTCCGGGGTTAAGCGATTGACGGAGCAATATCCTGAAAACCGTCTTTATACCCATCTGTCCAATTGTGCGCTCGGATATGAATGTCTAACTTCGTCGAACACGTTCCTGAATCGCTGGGAAGGTGGAGTACCGGTATCCTATTCCTGTAATGCGGGATGTTTCGGATGTATCTCCGAGCAACCGGATGACAGTGGCTTTGTTTCCCCACAGACGCGCATGAACTTCCGCCCGCGTGTGGATGAGATTGTCCAGGTCATGATGGAACACCTGAAGACACCGGAATCCATCATTAGTTTTGGACAAGGTTGTGAAGGCGAGCCTTCCACGCAGGCCAAGCTGATTATTGAAGCGATTCGCGAAGTGCGTTCCGTAACGGACATGGGGTATATCAACATTAATACCAATGCCGGTCTGAATGATCACATTAGAGGTATTGTAGATGCTGGATTGGATCTGATGCGCGTAAGTACAATTAGTGCACTGGATGACCATTATAACGCCTACTATAAACCACGTGGTTATACCTTAGCCAATGTTGAGAAGTCGATGAAGTACGCAGCGCAACAGGGTGTATACACCTCCATTAACTATCTGATCTTCCCGGGCGTAACAGATCGTGAAGAAGAGATTGAGGCGATGATTGAGTTTGCGCGAAGAACCGATCTACGCTTGATTCAGATGCGTAATCTCAATATTGATCCGGAGAGCTATCTGGAATTAATACCTCCAGCTCAAGGTGATATCTTGGGCATGAAGCAGATGATTGAGATTTTTGAAGACGAGTTGCCTGGTGTTGTGATCGGATCGTATACTCATGTTCCACCCGCTGGAATGGCACGTCCAAAACGGTTGATTACCTCTTGATAATAATGGATTGCAACCGGCATTAGGCCGTGTTATAATTTCTGAGTTATGCCATTTACTCTGGGTCCGCTTGAGGCTCAGGGCGGAAAGAGGTGAAAGGTAATGAAAGAAGCAATTCATCCTAATTACACGATTGGTCAAGTATCTTGCGCTTGCGGGAATACTTTTGAGACAGGTTCGGTTAAAGACGGACTTCGTGTAGAGATTTGCTCCGCGTGCCACCCGTTCTTCACAGGTAAACAGAAGTTTATCGATGTTGGCGGCCGTGTTGATCGTTTCAAGAAGAAATACGGAATCTAATAGGACAATTCTTGGAGTTGTCTGCTAATTGCATCCAACACACCCCTGCTGATTTGGCAGGGGTTTTTATATGTTATATGTAAGCATAATCGCATTCGCGTTCCTCTGGTTGCAATTTGGATAACCTTACGTTATACTATTTCTTACCGTGCTAGATGGGGAGGTAGCGGTGCCCTGTAACTCGCAATCCGCTATAGCGAGGTTGAATTCCTGCTAGAGGTTTTGTCGATGTGAGGTTTGGTCCCTGAACGTGGTGTTGACGGTTGGGTCCTCCGCAATGAGTGCTCATGAACCTGGTCAGGTCCGGAAGGAAGCAGCCATAAGTGAGATTACTCTTGTGCCGGAGGGTCGCCTAGCCCGAGCTATTGTTCAGGGGTGCCGCTTGGATCGCAAGTATCGATAGCAGGTGCACGGCTTACCATTTAAATGTAGAGACCTTTGCAGTTGTAACTTTGCAGAGGTCTTTTTGATATGTCTTAATAAACCACGCATGAATGAGTCAGATAAAGTTTGGATTCACCCTAGAATATAGTATAATAGGGGAACGACAAAGGACTCGAATGCGAAGTGGAAGGAAGGTAACGCATCATGGAGCATATCGCGTTATACCGGGCTTGGCGTCCCCAGTCGTTTCAAGATATGGTGGGGCAACAGCATATTATTCAGACCTTGCAGAACGCGATTCGTGAACAGCGGACTTCCCATGCCTACTTATTTAGCGGGCCCAGAGGAACGGGAAAGACAAGTGCCGCCAAGATTTTGGCCAAAGCTGTGAACTGCGAACGTGGGCCTGCGCCTGAACCTTGTAACGAGTGTGAAGCTTGCCGCAGAATTACGACTGGCGCTGTGATGGATGTGCAGGAGATTGATGCTGCATCCAATCGGGGCGTTGAAGAAATCCGTGACCTTCGGGAAAAGGTTAAATATGCGCCAACCGAAGTCCGGCAGAAAGTCTATATTATTGATGAAGTGCACATGCTGACAACGGAGGCATTCAATGCTTTGCTCAAAACATTGGAAGAGCCACCACCACATGTGATGTTTATTTTGGCAACAACGGAACCGCACCGCCTTCCGGCTACCATTATATCGCGCTGTCAGCGATTTGATTTTCGCCGGGTATCCCTGGAAGAGCAGACAGCAAGACTTACACTGATTTGTGAACAGGAAGGCATGGAAGCTGACCAGGATGCGCTCCAATACATTGCCCGTTTATCGGACGGTGGAATGAGGGATGCACTTAGTGTGCTGGATCAGATCTCTTCATTTACGGATGGACGAGTAACGTACCAGCAGGTTATGGACATGACCGGGGGTATTGCATCAGAGCAATTCGCCAAGCTGGCTGCTTCGCTGCTCAAGGGTGATGTTGGTCATATTTTGCAGATGATTGAAGGCTTCATGCATGAAGGAAAGAGCGCAGACAAGTGCATGGAGAATCTACTGTATTATTTCCGTGATTTGCTTATGATTAAGATGGTGCCTGATGCAGACAAATTGACGGACCGGGTGCTTGATCCGGAATCTTTCCGTGATATGGCGGAGTCATTCACTAAGGAACAACTGTTCCACATGATCGATACCCTTAATCGGTACCAGAGTGAAATGAAATATGCGGTGCAGCCACAGACATTATTTGAGGTCGCGTTGCTTAAACTGTGTAGTATTCCAGCGCAAGAGGGGGCTTCTGTTTCGGTTGGAGCTTCATCCCATGCAGCGCCTGCTGATGGAGAGATCAACCGCCTGAAGCAACAGCTTGCCGAGCTGGAAAAGAAATTGGATCGTGCACTAAAGAGTGGGTTGTCTGGTGGAGAAGGTGCATCGAGTGCTCCGTCGCGTCCAGCAACACGAGCCCCTGTATCGAGAGGAAACTCACCTGCGAAGCTTCCTGCACAGCTGGATCAGTATGTTGCACGCAAGGGAGCCCCTGAGTTCGCGGAGATCAGCAAAAAATGGAGTCAGATCCTGCAACGAGTGAAAGAAGAGAGAGTTACCGTCCACGCCTGGTTTGTGGATGGCGAGCCGGTATCATTGCTTGAAGACAATGTTCTGGTTGCTTTTAAAAATAACATCCACCGTGAAACAACGGAGAAGCAGGCTAACCGCGAAGTCATTGAGCGGGTGTTGTCGGAACATCTTGGGCGTTCGGCACGACTGGTGACGATGATGCTCAAAGATTGGACTGGAGCAATGGAAGGAGCTTCTGAAGCGCCGAAGGAGGACTTTAAGCTTGAACCTGAGCATGAAGACGGCGGTTCAGGCAACAAGCAGCCTTGGATTGATGAAGCCATCCAGCTCTTTGGTGAGGACCTTGTAGTGATCAAAGAATAATGCGCATTGCGCGATAACTATAACAAAGGAGATGAACAATTATGAACAACATGAACCAAATGATGAAACAAGTGAAAAAAATGCAGGAGCAAATGCTGAAAGCACAAGAGGAATTGGCGGACAAAACAGTCCAAGGTACTTCTGGTGGCGGTGTTGTGACGGCTGAAGTTAACGGGCACAAGAAATTGCTTGCTATCACGATCAAACCTGAAGCGGTAGATCCGGAAGATGTTGAAATGTTGCAGGATCTCGTTATGACAGCTGTTAATGATGCAATGTCCAAAGCGGATGAGATTGCCAACAAGGATATGGGCAAATTCACAGGCGGAATGAATATTCCGGGATTATTTTAGTTAAAAATTGATCCTGTCAAAGGAGACAAAATCGATTGTATTATCCCGAACCAATAGCCAAGCTGATTGATGCCTTCACCCGGTTGCCGGGTGTGGGTCCCAAGACGGCAGCGCGTTTAGCTTTTCATGTACTTAAAATGAAGGAAGATGACGTTATCGATTTTGCCAAAGCACTCGTGAGTGTGAAGCGTAACCTTCATTACTGTTCTGTGTGTTGTAATATCACCGATACGGATCCGTGTCGCATCTGTCAGGATAAGTCCAGGGATGTCTCTGTAATCTGTGTAGTTCAGGATTCGAAAGATCTGGTGGCCATGGAGCGCACCAAGGAATTCGATGGATACTATCATGTGTTACAGGGTGCGATTTCACCTATGGAGGGAATTGGACCGGACGATATTCGTTTGAAGGAACTCCTGATTCGATTAAGTGATGAACGTATAAAAGAGATCATCTTGGCGACGAACCCCAATATTGAGGGGGAGGCTACAGCAATGTACATCTCCCGCTTGGTGCGTCCGTTTGAGATCAGTGTGACTCGAATTGCCCATGGATTGCCTGTAGGTGGCGATCTGGAGTATGCGGATGAAGTAACCCTTTCCAAAGCGCTGGAAGGGCGCAGGGAGATGCGTTAGTGTGCTCATTTTGTATTACGCAGTGCACTTCCTTGGAAATTTTGGATGCTAAATAAGTTTCGATATGCAAAGAGAGCCTTAGGGCTCTCTTTTTTTGTGAAGAAAATGAATACCTGAGTTCTAAGTTTGTCCTTTCCCTGATAAGTATGAGAATATGCTGTGCTGATCAGGAGGGGGAGAGTTTATGTTTTTGTGGCGAAATACACGGAACTCGGTAGAGAAACACAACAGAATGTTGAAGGAGCTTGAGGCGGATCAGATCTATGCAGATATTCAGATGGCTAAGCAGGAATGGGAATGGGCTATGAGACAGTTCGAAGATGCACAGGGGCAGGATGAGATTGATTATGCCATTTATGTATTGGAGGCAGCTGAGCGGAAGTACCAGATTCACTTGAGAAGAGCAAAGCGAGCCAGAGCTAATGATGATGTTACATCACAGCGAGGGATTAGTATGTAGTCACGTTTACATTAAACACGGAGGTGTAACATATGAAGAGTATCATACTGGGAACTGTATTGGTTATATCATTATTGGGGCTTGTCGTTGTTTTGCTCAGAAAGCGGATAGGGTTATCGTTTTTCACGTCATTCGGAATTCATCTGGTGCTGGCTGCAGTAGGGATATATATCGTGAATTATTCCGGCTGGATTACAGGAACCTACATCCCGCTGAACCCTGCAACGATAGGGACTGTAACTGTTTTGGGATTGCCAG
Organism: Paenibacillus sp. PAMC 26794; assembly: GCF_000316035.1. Classification (GTDB taxonomy): domain Bacteria; phylum Bacillota; class Bacilli; order Paenibacillales; family Paenibacillaceae; genus Paenibacillus. Next base: position 289 of record NZ_ANHX01000073.1, on the reverse strand, counting down.
GTGTGGGGCTATTATTAGGGTTGAAAATTTCTTTGTTCGGATAGTTGACTCGTAGGATATATATATGGTACATTATATCTCGTTGCTTTGCTTGCTTGGTTAGATGCTTTAGATGAAATGAAGGAGTTCATTACGAACTTCGAAAAAGAATTTCAAAAAAACGCTTGACCAAAACAAACGAAGTATGATATATTATAAAAGTCGCCGCTGAGAGAAAATGGTGACGAAAAAACGAGTTTGATCTTTGAAAACTGAACAACGAGTGAGTAAACATTCTGCTTGCAGAATG
>NZ_ANHX01000072.1 GCF_000316035.1 Paenibacillus sp. PAMC 26794 | reverse complement strand
CAGGGGTAGGGGAGCGTTGTATAAGGGTTGAAGGTGTACCGTAAGGAGCGCTGGACATTATACAAGTGAGAATGCCGGTATGAGTAACGAAAAGATCAAGTGAGAATCTTGATCCGCCGAAAGCCTAAGGGTTCCTGAGGAAGGCTCGTCCGCTCAGGGTAAGTCGGGACCTAAGGCGAGGCCGAAAGGCGTAGTCGAAGGACAACAGGTCGAAATTCCTGTACCACCGTAAGCCGTTATGAGCAATGGGGGGACGCAGTAGGGTAGTGACGCGGACTGATGGATGTCCGTCTAAGCAGTAAGGCTGATGTGTAGGCAAATCCGCACATTGTAAGGCTGAGCTGTGATGGGGAGCGAAAATTGTAGTAGCGAAGGTCATGATCTCACACTGCCAAGAAAAGCCTCTAGCCAGGTGAAGGTGCCCGTACCGCAAACCGACACAGGTAGGCGAGAAGAGTATTCTAAGGCGCGCGGAAGAACTCTCGTTAAGGAACTCGGCAAAATGACCCCGTAACTTCGGGAGAAGGGGTGCCCCGGTAGTGTGAATAGCACGAGGGGGCCGCAGTGAAAAGGCCCAAGCGACTGTTTAGCAAAAACACAGGTCTGTGCGAAGCCGTAAGGCGAAGTATACGGGCTGACGCCTGCCCGGTGCTGGAAGGTTAAGGGGAGTGGTTAGGAGCAATCCGAAGCTGTGAACCGAAGCCCCAGTCGGCGGCCGTAACTATAACGGTCCTAAGGTAGCGAAATTCCTTGTCAGGTAAATTCTGACCCGCACGAATGGCGTAACGACTTGGGCGCTGTCTCAACGAGAGATCCGGTGAAATTTTAATACCTGTGAAGATGCAGGTTACCCGCGACAAGACGGAAAGACCCCATGGAGCTTTACTGCAGCTTGATATTGAATTTGGGTACGATCTGTACAGGATAGGTGGGAGCCTTTGAAGAGACATGAGCGCCAGCTTGTGTGGAGGCAACGTTGGGATACCACCCTGATCGTATCTAGGTTCTAACCTGGTACCGTAATCCGGTGCGGGGACAGTGTCAGGTGGGCAGTTTGACTGGGGCGGTCGCCTCCTAAAGAGTAACGGAGGCGCCCAAAGGTTCCCTCAGAATGGTTGGAAATCATTCGAAGAGTGCAAAGGCATAAGGGAGCTTGACTGCGAGACCTACAAGTCGAGCAGGGACGAAAGTCGGGCTTAGTGATCCGGTGGTACCGCATGGAAGGGCCATCGCTCAACGGATAAAAGCTACCCTGGGGATAACAGGCTTATCTCCCCCAAGAGTCCACATCGACGGGGAGGTTTGGCACCTCGATGTCGGCTCATCGCATCCTGGGGCTGAAGTAGGTCCCAAGGGTTGGGCTGTTCGCCCATTAAAGCGGTACGCGAGCTGGGTTCAGAACGTCGTGAGACAGTTCGGTCCCTATCTGTCGTGGGCGTAGGAAATTTGAGAGGAGCTGTCCTTAGTACGAGAGGACCGGGATGGACGTACCGCTGGTGTACCAGTTGTTCCGCCAGGAGCACCGCTGGGTAGCTATGTACGGAAGGGATAAACGCTGAAAGCATCTAAGCGTGAAGCCCCCCTCAAGATGAGATTTCCCAGTATGTAAGACCCCTTGAAGACGACGAGGTAGATAGGCTGGGGGTGGAAGTGCAGCAATGCATGGAGCTGACCAGTACTAATCGGTCGAGGGCTTATCCAATAGCAAGTTGTAA
>NZ_ANHX01000071.1 GCF_000316035.1 Paenibacillus sp. PAMC 26794 | reverse complement strand
CGTTTCGAATCTAGTTTTCAGGGAGCAATCCTTGAATGATGTTGAAGATTGTTATTTGGAGAGATACCCAAGTGGCTATAAGGGGACCCTCTGCTAAGGGGTTAGACTGCGTAAGCGGTGCGAGGGTTCGAATCCCTCTCTCTCCGCCATCTTTACCTAAAGATGGACAAGCAATCAAGACACAATTAATATGGCGGTGTAGCTCAGCTGGCTAGAGCGTACGGTTCATACCCGTAAGGTCGGGGGTTCGATCCCCTCCGCCGCTACCATATTACCCAGGAGGCTTAGCTCAGCTGGGAGAGCATCTGCCTTACAAGCAGAGGGTCGGGGGTTCGATCCCCTCAGCCTCCACCATATACGCCGGTGTAGCTCAACTGGTAGAGCAACTGACTTGTAATCAGTAGGTTGGGGGTTCAAGTCCTCTCGCCGGCACCATTAATGCCTGGAACCGTGGTGTAGTTGGCCTAACATGCCTGCCTGTCACGCAGGAGATCGCGGGTTCGAATCCCGTCGGTTCCGCCATTAATCCTAAAATTAAATAAGGCTCGGTAGCTCAGTCGGTAGAGCAGAGGACTGAAAATCCTCGTGTCGGCGGTTCGATTCCGTCCCGAGCCACTTTTACTTAACCCTGGAGGATTAGCGAAGCGGCCAAACGCATCAGACTGTAAATCTGCTCCCGTACGGGTTCGGTGGTTCGAATCCATCATCCTCCACCAGTTTTATGAGTCATTAGCTCAGTTGGTAGAGCACCTGACTTTTAATCAGGGTGTCGAAGGTTCGAGCCCTTCATGACTCATCTTTAAGAAAAGAGTGATTAATCATTTATTTGATTAGTCGCTCTTTTTTTGTTATGTGATTTTAGCTCAATATGGATATTTATTAATGCTGGGCAAGATATGATAAACTAATAGAAAACATGCAGAGTGGTGACGTTCATTATATGAAGCTCATACCTGATCTAAAACAGCAAATTGAAGTCATTATAGGCACAACTTTGGACGAATATGAAATTACAATAGAAGAATGGATGCAATCCGTTGCCAATCTAGTTGGTCATCATGAAAATTCAGAGACCTTTGGTGATGAAGGTGAGAGTCAGGAACTACCCGTTCAATCTACATCTCCAAGTTCATCCGATGTGATCAGTTTGAATACGGGAAAGCGTATATTTTTTAAGGTCCGGACGAATGAGCAAGAAGAGACCGTCGTGTGTTGGGGATGCCCTGCAAAATCAATTACCGTGGAAACACGACAATTAATTGAGCTTTTAATCCGTACTAACTCGGCTCTACCCGATGAGGTACAACCTGTTGTATATGAGAATGATAGGGAGCAGTATTTGACTGAATTGGGTCTCTGGCTTAAAGGGCAGATCGAACATTCAACCAAGCAGGAATCTGAAGTGGTTCCTGATCGCTTTGTGGTGCCCGCAGGATTGAATGCTGAGAAGATTCTCTTCTTGCTGCAAGGGGATACACCGGATGCACATCGTTTACGGTCCAAGGAACTGAACAAGTTGCTTGAGAGTTACTTTGGTGAGGAGATTGTCTTGATTCCTTTGGGGGAGCAAGAGTGGATTTTCATGGGTGATAAAGAAATTGTTACAGAAGAAGCCGAGGAAGATACAACGGAAGCCAAAAAGGATTCACTGAACGCTTTTTGTCTGGGGTTACATGAATTGGTTGCCAGTGAGTGGGCTGGGGTGTTCCATCTGTCCGCATCTCTGCCATGCATTCCTGCACAACAACTTTTATCGGTCACAGCTCTTCTTAAAGAAAGTGTTCACTTGGGGAGAGCATTCCATGTTACGCAACATATTCATCTCCCATGGGATCTTCACCTGGAGCGGTTGGTAGCGAGCATCCCAGATGATCAACGTATACGTTTTATAAAGGAAACTGGCAAAGATACGGTAATCTTCAATGATAGTGAGACACTTGCTACGCTGGAGGCCTTTTTTAGCCTGGACTGTAATGTCAGCGAGACAGCAAAACGACTTTTCATTCATCGTAATACGTTGGTGTACCGTCTGGACAAGATCAAGCAGGAGATTGGTTACGATGTAAGGCACTTCGAAAGTGCTGTTCTAGTGCAGTTTTTACTGCTTATGTACAAAGTGACGAAAAAGCATTGATATTTTTGTGCAGTTTGCGAATAGTCAAACCTCACGTAGATAGGGTATTATAAGAATACAAATTGTATTCGATTACAAAATGATCTCTGAGGAGGCAACAATCATGGCTGGAGTACGTTTAGAGCATATTTTCAAAAAATACCCGGGTTCTGATAAAGCAACTGTAGTTGACATTAACCTGGACATTAAAGATAAAGAATTTCTGGTACTGGTAGGTCCGTCCGGTTGTGGTAAATCAACAACACTTCGTATGATCGCAGGCCTTGAGGAAATTTCTGAAGGTAAACTCTATATCGGTGACCGTGTCGTTAATGATGTTGCACCTAAAGACCGCGATATCGCGATGGTATTCCAATCCTATGCCTTGTATCCGCATATGAGCGTATATCAAAACATGGCGTTTGGTTTGAAATTGCGTAAGGTTAAAAAAGATGAGATCGACAAACGTGTACGTGAAGCAGCTAAAATCCTGGATATCGAGCATTTGCTTGAGCGTAAACCTAAGGCATTGTCCGGTGGTCAACGTCAACGTGTCGCTTTGGGACGTGCGATTGTCCGTGATCCACAAGTGTTCTTGATGGATGAGCCTCTCTCCAACTTGGATGCCAAACTGCGTGGTCAAATGCGTGCAGAGATCACTAAACTTGCGAAACGTTTGGAAACAACTGTTATCTACGTAACGCATGACCAGATCGAAGCTATGACGATGGGTGATCGGATCGTTGTTATGAAGGATGGTATCATCCAACAAGCAGCTTCTCCGGAAGAGTTGTATAACCTGCCGGCTAACCTGTTCGTAGCTGGTTTCATCGGTTCCCCGACAATGAACTTTATCTCGGGTAAACTCGCTGAGCAAGGTACTAGCATGCATTTCATAGCTCCTGGTGTGGATGTTGAAATCCCGCAAGGTAAAGCACAAGTGTTGAAATCTAGAGGATACATTGGTAAAGAAGTGATTCTGGGTGTTCGTCCAGAAGACATTCACGAAGAGCCAGTATTCCTGGAAGCATCCCCGAACTCTGTATTCTCTACACACGTAGATGTTACAGAGAACCTGGGTCACGAAATGCTCCTCTACTTGAGTGGTGTTGGTAATGATACAACGATCGCACGTGTAGACGGACGTTCTAACACTCGTGATGGTTCCACAGTTAAAATGGCCATCGACATGAACAAAGTTCATATCTTTGACAAAGAGACTGAAGTGAACGTACTTCTTCAAGACAAATAATACTGGGATTCCTCGGTGACGATGGAACCTGACAGTTAATGCAATTATACATTGTAATGAGAGCCCCTTCCGTTATTGCTGGAAGGGGCTTTTTTAAGATTATTGGATTGATAAGTTTCGGCGAAGCCTGAAGGATCAATAATCGCAAGAAAAACAGCCGCTAAACTACGAATGTAGTATCTTAGAAGGTGCTTCAGTCAGAAGACTTTTCTTACTAATAGTTGTGGGCGGCTGCGATTGCATTCATCCCGGAATTCATTTAAGATTATTTGAAGGTCTGTCTTCATATATTTGAGGAATCGATTGTTGGAAGGGTATGCAGTCCGTACCCCATGTTGTGAATGCGCTAATAATGGAAAAAACTGATACACGATCTGATGTACATAGAGGGACAGCTAATGCTGAAAGGAAGAGACAAATGGCGAAAAAAGTGAAAGTATCCGAATTGGTACAGCAGTTTCAGTTAGAGGTTGTTTCTGGATCTCACGGACTGAAAAGAGTCATTACGGTAGATGATCTGAACCGTCCTGGTCTGGAAATGGCCGGTTATTTTGAATACCATCCACAAGAACGGGTACAGCTACTTGGAAGAACGGAGTTGGCTTTCTTTGCAATGTTACCTGAGCAAGAGCGGCGCGATCGTATGCAACGTCTTTGTACGGAAGAGACGCCTTGTATCGTTGTCACGCGTGGACTGGAAGTTCCGCAAGAGCTGATTGATATCAGTGAAGAGCAGAATTTGGCTGTACTTCGCAGCAACATGGCTACCACGATTCTATCCAGCCGGATCACGGGATTCCTGGAAAAGAAATTGGCACCAACAGCAACCATTCACGGTGTACTTTGTGATGTCTATGGCGTAGGTATGCTGATCACAGGTAGTAGCGGTATTGGTAAGAGTGAAACAGCACTTGAACTGGTGAAACGTGGACACCGACTGATTGCCGATGATGCGGTAGAGATCCGCCAAACGTCAGATTTTCAGCTACACGGTACTGCACCTGAATTGATCCGCCATTTACTCGAAATTCGAGGTGTCGGTATAATCAACGTCATGACATTGTTCGGAGCTGGTGCGGTTCGGAATAACAAACGAATTACCTTGGTTGTACGTCTGGAAGCATGGCAGCAGGATAAACAATATGATCGTCTGGGTCTGGATGAAGAGACTACACGTATCATTGATACGGATGTACCTCTCGTTACGATTCCTGTTCGTCCGGGACGGAACTTGGCGGTTATTATTGAAGTGGCCGGTATGAACTATCGCCTGAAACAGATGGGTCTTAATGCTGCGCTGCAATTCACGAACAAGCTGACAGCAACCATCTCGGAAGATATGGAAGACATGGATTAAGAAACATTTTATACAAGGAAATGAACACAAATGGTTGACATGTACTGCTTCTCTTAAGGCGCAGGTCATGCCAACCATTCGTCATGCGTGCGATTGATTGAATAAATAGGAGTGTGAATGAATGGATACATTATTACTGTTGAACCCGATTGCGTTCTCTATTGGAGCGTTAAAGGTTCACTGGTACGGGCTTATTCTTGGTGCTGCGGCACTTATAGGATTACTGCTCGTGATCCGGGAGGGCAAACGATACAATATTCCACAGGAAGTGTTCATGGACATGGTCTTGCTGGGCGTGCCTTCTGCCATCATTGGTGCCCGCATCTACTACGTAGCATTTAAATGGGAAGATTATAAAGATAATTTCTGGGATGTCTTTAAAATATGGAATGGCGGGATCGCCATCTACGGTGCACTTATTGGTGCAATCATCTGTGCAGTTATTTTCTTCCGTCGTAAAGGGTATAACTTCTGGCGTATGGCCGATATCTGCGCGCCTGGACTGCTCGTTGGACAGTTGATCGGACGCTGGGGGAACTTTGTGAATCAGGAAGCCTACGGCGGTCCTGTGGAAGAATCATTTTTGAGAGACAAGCTTCATCTGCCGGACTTTATTGTGAATCAAATGAATGTAGAAGGCGTATTCCACCATCCTGCATTTTTGTATGAATCGATGTGGAGTCTCGTTGGTCTGGTCTTGCTGCTGGTTCTTCGTCGTCAGAAGTTTCTGCGTTCAGGTGAACTGTTCATGTCTTATTTCATCTGGTACTCTATCGGTCGTTTCTTCATTGAAGCTCTACGTACGGACAGTCTTGGCTTCCAGGCTCCGCAATGGGTTGCTTCATTAGTGAACGGGCTGTGGTCTCCAATGACTGCAATGGGCTTCGAACAAGGGTATCTTGATCCCGCATATGGTAACGTAAGAATTTCGCAACTGCTCGCGATTGGCATCATTATTGTTGCTGTTGTATTCATTGTGGTGAGAAGAGTGACAGGCAAAGCGGATGTTCGCTATAGTGATCCGATTGTATCGTCCAAAGTTACCTCAGATGATATGGAGCATACGGGAACAGTTGCTGGCAAAGAGAGTAAGTTAACACCTCCAGCCAAAGATGATCCGAAGCAAGTTGATGATAAAAAGGAGTAATGCAACATGATTGACACGGTATTGTTTGATCTGGACGGAACGATTATTGATACCAATGAGTTGATTATCAGCTCATTCCAGCATGTCATGGGGGGATGGGAGCATTCAGCTCCATGGACTCGGGAACAGATCATTCCACATATGGGTGGCACACTGGAGCAGCAAATGCGTACCTTCTCTGGCCAGGAGGAAGTCTCCGAGTACGTGAAAGGTTACCGTGCTTATAATGATATCCATCATGAAGCGATGGTTAGGCCTTTTCCACATGTCATTGAGGTAGTAGAGGCGCTGCATCAGGCGGGCATTGTTATGGGTGTGGTCACAACCAAGATTCGTCCATCTACATTAAAGGTGCTAGAACGTTTTGACCTACTGAAATATATGAAGACAATTGTAACAGTGACCGATGTGACGAATCCGAAGCCGCACGCTGAACCTGTACTGAAAGCTATGACGGAACTGGGTGCAGATCCTGCCAAAACGTTAATGGTGGGTGACAGTCCAGTGGATATTCAATCGGCTCAAAATGCGGGCGCACTCTCGGCGGGGGTTGCATGGTCTCTTAAAGGAGAAACAATCCTGAACGGATATGGACCCGATCATATGTTACATGACATGAGAGACTTGTTGAAACTCATCCGTATTGAAACGGGACGTTCATGAGAAAAGTAACCCGCTATCCGGTAGAGGACCAGAATGCACTTTGGCATATCTACAAGACAGTGAGTCCGTGGAAGGGCGTTCGTAATTTTATCTGGATCCAGTTGTCACGTTACTGTCCAATCCTATCGGTGAAGAACTGGATTTACCGCCGAATGCTCGGTATGAAGGTGGGAAAACACACAGCCTTTGGCCTGATGGTGATGGTGGATGTATTTTTTCCGGAGAAAATAACGGTCGGCGAAAACTCGGTCATCGGTTACAACACAACGATTCTCGCTCATGAGTATCTCATTAAGGAGTACAGGCTCGGTGAGGTGATTATCGGGGAAAATGTACTAATTGGTGCTAACACAACGATTCTGCCCGGGGTAACTATAGGAGACGGAGCCGTTGTAGCTGCTGGAGCTGTCGTACATAAGGATGTTGCACCAGGAGCTTTTGTTGGAGGCAATCCACTGCGTGATTTATCCCGCGCGGCAGCTTCTACGGAAGGAACTGTCTTTAACACGGATGATTCTTCTCAGGGTAGTGTGCATTGATCAATAAAGTAATGAATGAAGATGGGTTGAAGTAAAAAGCTGCTTATGGCAGCTTTTTTCGTATATAAATACCGATTGGCGAGCGTAACGGTGTGTATATAAAACGATATGTCGATCCAAGGGCAATCAAGCTTGGGTATTGTTGACGGTAGTGCGGATTTCATGTTATCATATCCCATATCCTTTAGTTTGTTAGCACTTTACCATGTGAAAGTATTCTCGGAGAAATTAAACGTGATAAAGGTTGAACTAGAACAATAGTTGAAGGCTTTTGCAGCAATACGGTGATTCAGGGTTACAAGATAGAATGGGGATTTACACTACATAAATCCTGTTGAAATAGAACGAGTGCGACTCTCTAAATTACTGACTCGGGGTGAATATTACCAATGTCCAAACCAAAAGGTTTTGAAAAACCGACCGGATTCCGCGACTATACACCACATGTAGTATCCAAGCTGCGTACGATTGAACGCAATGTACTGGAATGTATGGAACGCTGGGGTTACCGTCAGATCATCACACCAACGATTGAATATTACGATACGGTAGGTGTGGCAAGCTCTACATCAGATCGCAAATTGTTTAAATTGCTGAACAGCCGGGGAACCACGCTGGTGTTGAGATCGGATCTAACGGCTCCGATTGCACGCGTCGTTTCGTCCATGCTCAAAGATGAGCAGTTACCGCTGCGTCTGTCCTATCATGCGAACGTCTTCCGTTCCATTGAAGAGGAAGCTGGACGTGAAGCTGAATTTTTCCAGACAGGTGTAGAGCTAGTTGGAGACGATTCACCTGAAGCGGATGCAGAAGTTGTTGCGCTTGCGATTGCCTCTTTGCAGGCAGCGGGCGTGTCTTCTTTTAAAATAGCCATGGGCCATATGGGATTCCTGAACGGATTACTGGAGGAAGTGATTCCAGGCCAGACCGCTGAGCAGGAGCAATTGAAGGAAGGGCTGCTCGGACGTGATTATGTCGGCTATCGCCAGTCGATTGAAGCATTGAATCTGGAGCCGAAGTTGAAGGAACAGCTTGAAGCGATCCTTCGTCTGCGAGGTGGCAAGGAAGTATGCACACATGCGGTAGAGCTAAGTTCAAGTGCTGAAGCAGCACAGTCGATTGCACATCTGTGTGCCGTATTCGAAGTGTTGGAAGCGTACGGTGTATCCGAGCATGTGCTGATTGATCTGACGATGATCGGTGATTTCTCCTATTATACGGGCATGACGTTTGAAGGGTATGCAGCCGAACTGGGATCTCCGGTATGTAGCGGTGGACGGTATGATAATCTCTTACAACAGTTTGGGCGCTCGTTGCCAGCTACAGGGTTTGCACTGAAAACGAACCGTATTATTGATGGCGTTCACGGCATCATCATTGAAGAGAAAAAAACAATACTTATCCAATATAGCCCGAAACGTCGGGCCGAGGCACTAACAGAAGCGGCAAGATTACGTAGTATGGGACAAAATGTAGTCACGCTCCTCCTTTCTGAAGCCGGGGCTGAGGCAAATGCTGTATCAAATGGAGCAACAACCGTTCAAGCGGAGCAGGTTATTACTTACGGATCTGAAGAAGGAGGACGCTGAGATGTCGGATATTCTGAAGGTGGCCATGCCGAAGGGCCGAATCTATAAAAAAGCCTCCAAATTGTTCCGTGAAGCAGGGCTGGATATTCCAGAAGACGTGGACGATACACGCAGATTGGTCATCGAAGTACCGGAAGCGGGAATGGAATTCATTATGGCGAAGCCAGTAGATGTTCCAACATATGTGGAGTACGGTGTTGCCGATATCGGAATTGTTGGTAAAGACGTACTGCTGGAGGAAGATCGGGATGTGTACGAACTGTTGAATCTGGGAATCGCCCAATGCCGTATGTCTGTGATCGGACTTCCAGACTGGAAGCCAGGCATCCAGCAACGTGTTGCAACGAAGTATCCAAGGATTGCTTCACAGTATTTTCGGGAGCAGGGGCAGCAGGTTGAGGTTATCAAGCTGAATGGTTCCATTGAGCTTGCGCCTTTGATTGGTCTGGCAGACCGAATTGTCGATCTGGTGGAGACAGGTCAGACACTGCGCGAGAACGGATTGGTGGAGATGACAGGTATTCTGGATATCACGAGCCGTCTTATCGCTAATCGGGTAAGTTATCGTATGAAGAATGCGCGAATTCAGGCGTTGTGTGATGCACTTCAGCAGGTCATTCCGGCATCAAATGGGATTTCTGCGGGGAGCTTTCGGGGATAAACGAATGCGTCGGAAACATAGATGAGAAACAACGAAATAGTTAAAGAGAATATAAATGAGAAACATACAAAGCAAAGGTAAGTGACACAACAAATTAGCCCTGATTGAAGCCGCAAAAGGTATTATGAAATTGATTCGAATGACAGGCATTACGCATTACAGTGGATAAGGAGGTTGTACGTATGAAAATTGTACCTGCACGGGAGTTTGATCTGAAGCGGGAAGTGGAGTATGGCACGCCGGAGCAAAATGAAACGGTACGGCGTATTGTCAGCGACATTCGCCGTGAGGGTGATGCGGCACTGCTGCGTTACACGGAGCAGCTGGACCGCACGATGCTGACGGCCGCGGAATTGCGCGTGCCGCAGGAAGAGCTGCAGGCGGCTTATGCAGCCGTGGAGCCATCCTTTGTGACGGCGATTCGGCAAGCCGCCGCCAACATTCGTGCGTTTCACGAGAAACAGAAACGCAACTCGTGGATGGATTGGCAGCCGGACGGCAGCCTGCTGGGCCAGGTCATCCGACCGCTGAAGCGGGTCGGCGTCTATGTACCTGGCGGCAAAGCAGCGTATCCATCGTCTGTGCTGATGAATGTGATTCCGGCACAAGTAGCAGGCGTGCCGGAGATTGTTCTCGTGACGCCGCCGTCAACGAACGGTGGCGAAGGTGTTAACCCGTACATTCTCGTTGCTGCTGCGGAAGCAGGCGTGAGCGAGATGTACCGGGTTGGCGGCGCTCAAGCCATCGCCGCCCTCGCTTACGGCACGGAGAGTATTGCCCCGGTCGACAAGATCTGTGGACCGGGCAATATTTACGTGGCGCTCGCGAAGCGCGAAGTGTTCGGTGCGGTCGATATCGACAGTATCGCCGGGCCGAGTGAGATTGTGGTGCTCGCCGATGATACGGCGAATCCGGTGTATGTCGCCGCGGACCTGTTGTCGCAGGCGGAACATGACGAGATGGCATCGGCCATTCTCGTCACGAATTCGGCCGCGCTGGCGGAAGCCGTGCAGGGCGAAGTGCAGCGGCAGCTTGATGTGCTGCCGCGGCGCGATATCGCTGCTGCTTCCGTGGAGCAGTATGGCGCGATTATTGTAGTCGATACCATCGATGAGGGAATCGATGTGGTGAACCGGCTTGCACCGGAGCATCTGGAGATCATGGTGCAGGAGCCGATGGCTTACGCTGGCCGGATCGAAAATGCCGGTGCGATCTTCCTCGGCCCTTACAGCTCGGAGCCGGTAGGGGATTATTTTGCAGGACCCAATCACATTATTCCGACCAATGGAACTGCGCGATTCAGTTCACCAGTGGACGTGGATGATTTTATCAAGAAATCGAGTCTGATCTATTATAGTAAAGAAGCGCTGCTGCAGAACGGAGCGGCTATTATAGAGTTGGCCCGTCATGAGGGTCTTGAAGGGCATGCCCGTGCAATTGCTGTACGGTTAGAACAGGAAGGAAAGGCGGAATCGGACAATGGATAAGCAAAATAATGGTGTGGAACTTGAAAACAAAGGTGCAGTGCGCCAAGCAGAGGTTGACCGCAAAACAAACGAGACCAATATCCAGTTGGCTTTTACTGTAGATGGAACTGGACAATCCACGATTGAAACGGATGTACCCTTCCTGAACCATATGCTGGATCTGTTCACGAAGCACGGACAATTCGACCTGAACGTGCAGGCTCGCGGAGATATCGACATCGACGATCATCATACGGTTGAAGACATCGGAATCTGTCTGGGACAGACGTTGCGAGAAGCGTTGGGTGATAAACGTGGCATTAAGCGTTACGCCAGTGTTTTTGTACCGATGGACGAGGCGCTCGCCCAGGTCATTATTGATGTGAGTAACCGACCTCACTTTGAATACCGTGCAGAATACCCATCCCAACAGGTAGGCAGTTTCTCCTCGGAGCTGGTACATGAATTCCTGTGGAAATTGGCGCTGGAAGCTCGGATTACGTTACATGTCATTGTGCACTATGGTCAGAACACCCACCACATGATTGAAGCGATCTTTAAGGCGCTGGGACGTGCACTGGATGAAGCAACGATGATTGATCCACGTGTAACGGGTGTGCCTTCTACGAAGGGAGTACTGTAGACGATGGCGATTGCAATTGTCGATTACGGTATGGGTAACCTGCACAGCGTCGGCAAAGCGGTCGAACGTCTTGGCTACGAAGCGCTGGTCACGGGTGACCGGGAAGAGATTCTTGGCGCAGATGGTGTCATTCTGCCAGGCGTAGGTGCTTTTGGTGATGCGATGGTTCATCTGCGGGAGAGTGGACTGGATACGGTGGTGAAGGAAGCCGCTGCCGGGTCCAAGCCACTGCTCGGTATCTGTCTGGGCATGCAATTGTTGTTCAGCTCAAGTGAAGAGCATGGCGAGCATGAGGGAATAGATATTTTGCCAGGTAAAGTGGTGCGTTTCGCACCAGGAGAACTGAAGGTTCCTCATATGGGATGGAACCGTTTGGAATTCCTGCACGCGGAAAATCCTCTATTTACGGGGCTTGAGGCAGGTCACGTCTATTTTGTCCATTCCTATCATGCGCTTACTGAAAACAGGGACGATCTGCTGGCGGTAACGGATTACGGACATCCGGTGACAGCCATTGTAGGCAGAGGGTCCAACTTCGGCATGCAATTCCACCCGGAGAAAAGTGGAGAGCTTGGTATGAAGCTGCTCGGCAACTTTTTGGCTCTGACAGGAGCACCTGTACAAAGGTAAAACATCATCTCTTTTTAACTATAGAAAGCGTACAAATCTAATTCATATTCAGGAGGCCTTGTATGTCATCTTTTATCCTATATCCGGCGATTGATATCCGGGACGGCAAATGTGTAAGACTGGTGCAGGGAGATTATAATCAGGAGACCGTGTATAACGATGACCCGGTTCAAGTAGCTCTATCCTGGGAGAAGCAAGGCGGTACATACGTTCATCTGGTGGATCTGGATGGTGCGAAAGCAGGGCATCCTGTTAACGATGAGCTGATTGGGCGGATTGCCTCGGCTGTGAACGTACCTGTTCAGGTAGGTGGCGGACTTCGTACGGTAGCCGATGTAGAACGTTTGCTGGGTCTGGGTGTTAGCCGGCTGATCATTGGAACAGCAGCGATTGAGGATCGTGCTTTTACAGAGGAAGTACTGGGACGTTACGGCGACAAAGTGGCAATTGGTATCGATGCACGTAACGGTTACGTGGCAACCCGCGGATGGCTTGAAACATCGGAAGTACAAGCAGAGGTACTCGCGAAGGAATTGGCGGCATATGGGGCAGAAACGTTTATCTTTACGGATATTTCCCGTGATGGCATGATGCAGGGTCCTAATGTGGAAGCGATTGTGTCTCTAGCCAAGGCAAGCGGACGGACGGTTATTGCTTCCGGCGGTGTAAGTGTAATGGATGATCTGCTTCGTCTGAGTCTTCACGCGGATGATGGTGTTGGTGGAGCAATTGTGGGTAAAGCACTGTATACGGGAAGTATCGATCTGTCTGAAGCAGTACGTGCGGTAAATAAGTAAGTGATATTCGGATAGAGAGGAAGAGGTAGCATGCTGGCAAAAAGAATCATCCCCTGTCTGGACGTGAAGGACGGCCGGGTCGTCAAAGGCGTCAACTTCGTTAATCTCCGCGATGCGGGTGATCCGGTAGAGCTGGCGGCACTATATGACCGCGAGGGCGCGGACGAATTGGTATTTCTCGATATTTCCGCTTCAGTGGAAGGTCGCGAAACGATGGAAGAAGTCGTGCGGCAGACGGCCGGCGAGATTGCTATTCCCTTTACGGTAGGTGGTGGCATCTCCAAGGTAGAGGACATGAAGCGGATTCTCCGTGCAGGTGCGGATAAAATTGCAGTGAATACAGCCGCGGTACTTAATCCGCAGTTGATTGCAGATGGCGCACGTCGCTTTGGCTCGCAGTGTATCGTGGTAGCGATCGATGCCAAGTATAACGAAGCTTGGGGCGAGTGGGAAGTCTATACCCATGGTGGACGGAAACCCTCCGGGATCAAGGCGCTGGAATGGGTTAAACAGGCTGAGAGCTTGGGCGCGGGGGAGATTCTTCTCACAAGTATGGACGCGGACGGAACAAAAGACGGCTTTGATCTGAAGCTGACGGCAGCGGTATCCGAATCTGTGCGTATTCCAGTCATCGCATCGGGCGGTGCGGGCAAGGAATCTCATTTCTATGATGTATTTACCACAGGCAAAGCGGACGCAGGGCTGGCCGCAACGATTTTCCATTACAAAGAAATCGCCGTACCGGCGTTAAAACAACATTTGAGAGAACAAGGGGTGGAGATCCGTGACTAAAGTGAGCGATGAAATCAAGGAACAGTTGTCCTTGGAACAGGTTGTGGAACACATTCGTTGGAGTGAAGGATTGGTTCCTGCCATTGTGCAGGATGTGGATACTCGGGAAGTCTTAATGATGGCTTATATGAATCGCGAATCTCTGAAGTTGTCGCTTGAATCCGGTGAGACGTGGTTCTGGTCACGCTCGCGTCAGGAGTTGTGGCATAAAGGAGCAACATCTGGCAACGTGCAGACGATTACTTCCCTAAAATATGATTGTGACGGCGATACCTTGTTGGTTGAGGTGAAACCGAACGGTCCGGCTTGCCATACAGGGGCGATAACTTGTTTCCATAATGAAATCATTGGTTTGCCAGAGAAATCGGCAGACAAGGCTTCGGATGAAGCGGGTGCGGCATCTGCTTCTGCAAATTCCGGTTCCGAAAGTCGCTTTGAGGTATTGGCTGAACTGGAATCCGTTATTGCAGAGCGTGAACGTGAGCGTCCTGAGGGTGCATATACAACGTATCTGTTTGATAAAGGTGTAGACAAAATACTGAAAAAAATCGGTGAAGAAGCGTCCGAGACAATCATCGCCGCCAAAAATAAAGATAATGACGAGCTTCGTCTGGAAGTCAGTGACCTGATGTATCACCTGCTCGTCCTGTTACAAGAGCGCAAGCTGCCGCTGGACGACATTATGTCAGAGCTGAGCCGCCGTCATGAACGGCCTCGCCGCGATTAGGAGGCGAGCTACGTGCGTATAGATTATCATACACACCATGAGCGGTGTGGACATGCCGTTGGCAAACTGGAAGAGTACGTGCAGCGTGGTGTGGAGATCGGACTATCTCAGATTGGATTGTCCGATCACATGCCCTTGTTGCATGTCGATCCGGCTCAATATTATCCTGAAATGGCGATGCCTATGGATGAACTGCCGCGTTACGTAGAGGAGTGTTTTTCCCTGAAAGAACGATACCGTGGGCAGATTGACGTACGTGTTGGTCTGGAAGGTGACTATATTGAAGGCTGGGAAAAAGAGATCCGTGCGATTATTGAGTGTTATCCATGGGATTATGTGATTGGCTCTGTTCATTTTCTCAGGGAATGGGACATTACGGATTTCCGCCAGACCCATCACTGGGAGGGCAAAGACATCCTTGAGGTATATCGTCAGTACTACGATGCCGTAAGCAAGGCAGCAGCCACGGGCATGTACGATATTATGGGCCATACGGATGTCATTAAACGGTTTGGCTATGTTCCTTCAACGGAGCAGACAGAAGAACGTATCTCACTGGAGAACGCAGCGCTGCAGGCTATTGCCAAAAGTGGCTGCGCCATGGAACTGAATGCTTCCGGGTTATCGAAGCCTTGTGCCGAGATGTTCCCTAGTCGCAGAATGCTGACGGAAGCCATTCGATTGGGCATTCCATTAACCATGGGCTCTGATGCACATGACCCACTGAAGCTGGGGGATTATTTGCCTGAAGCTGAAGCACTTTTACATGAGTTGGGCTGTACGGAAGTCGCTGTTTTTGAAGGCCGTCATCGCTCGTTCATTCCTTTAAATGTATAAGCTAGTGGAGTATAATGAGGGAAATAACCTTTTAGATAAGGGATTATATAGGGACTTCAACCCTCGGGAGGGCATTATGCAGCATTCGTTACGTATTTTTTCCGGTTCATCGAACCCTAAGCTGGCAGAACAGGTATGTGACAAGCTGGGTGTACAACTGGGCAAGATCAAGCTGTCCAGGTTCAAGAGCGGAGAAATATACGTTCATTATGAAGAAACGATCCGTAATTGTGATGTGTTTCTGGTACAGTCGTTGTCTCATCCGATCAATGAGCTGTTTGTCGAGCTGTTGGTGATGATTGATGCTGCAAAGAGGGCTTCAGCGCGCACTGTGAACATCATTGTTCCGTATTACGGCTATGCTCGGCAAGAGCGTAAATCCGCTCCACGGGAGCCGATCTCGGCCAAGATGGTAGCAGATGTATTAACTACCGCTGGCGCCAATCGGGTGGTAACGATCGACCTGCACGCAGCGGCCATTCAGGGATTCTTCAACATTCCGGTTGACCATATGACATCACTGGATCTGATTAGTGATTATCTGTTAAGCAAAGGAATTGAGAACCCTGTTGTAGTCTCCCCGGATGCGGGACGAGCATCGATGGCAGAGAAGCTGGCGAACCGCCTGGATTCTCCATTTGCCATTATGATCAAGAAACGTCCAAGCCATAATGAATCGGTGATTACCCATGTCATTGGTGATGTAGAAGGACGGACACCTATTATTATTGAGGATCTGATCGACACTGGAACAACCATTCTGAATGTTGTGGAAGGGTTGAAGGAACGTGGGTCCAAAAATGTATATGTATGTGCAACACACGGATTGTTCTCGGATGGGGCAGTCAGTAAACTGAATCACCCGTTCATTGAAGAGGTGGTCGTTACCGATTCCATTGCGCTACCGGATGACCATCCAGAGTGCTTTAAGGTATTGCCTGTTGCTCCAATGTTGTCACGAGCTATTCGTATTATAGTTGAGGGCGGCTCTATGGCTACTTTGTTTAAAGACTCTGGTATTTAGTTTCGAAATGATGTAAGACGATAGTCCAAATTGTTTTCACATGTCCGTGTCTGAGTTGTTGTTCAAGCTCAGCACGGTATTTTTGTTTAGGCTCCGTAATTTCAATTCCTTACTTTGCCGTTCCAGACTTGTGCTATAATAGCATAAAATCAACAATGATAGCGCTATTATATATGTAACCATCCGTAAGGTGTGGAAAGATAATAAACAGCAGAACCACGGCTGATGGACATTGGCATCGTGGAGTGAGGAGTGGGGTCTATTGTCGCGCACTTGGTATTATCGACTGCTCTTTTCGTATTTCCCTATCTTCTTCTTTACCATGACGATACTCATTTTTATTGCCTTTGTTTTCATTAATGACATCTCCAGGGAGGAAACGAAAAAGGCGGATCGGATCTCTTCCAATTATCTGGCGACTACGTTGGATCGTACGATTCGGGATATTGAGTTATCGATAACTGAAGCGGTACAGAGCGAACAGGCGTACAAGCTTTATTTTAATAATACCCACCAGATCAGTTCCGATAAAGTATATACGATCGCTCAAAGCTTGCGTGAGTTGAGCGGTTCTTCATCATGGATTCAATCGATATATCTATATGACAAGCAAAACAAACATGTGCTAACGGTAAGTGGCTCAAGGGAAGTAGAAAGCTTCTCTGATCAAGCATGGATTGATCAGATTGTGAATGGGGCTGTCACTTCGGGCTGGCAGCCCGTTCGGGAAATTGCAGTGGATGTTGTTCAGCGAACTCCTGTGCGGGTGTTGACGGTAAATAAGGACATGCCTTTACCATTCGGCTCAGAGGGTACACTCGTCATTAATGTCAAGATGAGCAGCATTGAGCAGAGTGTGGACAGTATGATAAATGGACAACTATCCTTCCTGACGATAACCGATCAGAAGGGCAAGGTTGTTTATAATGCCCATTCCGATCAAGAGGGAACTCGGGATGGGCAGGAGTTAAACACAATTCCTTTGGAAAGATTAAATTGGACACTCACCAGTGGCATCAAAGCAGGTAATCTGTTTAGCTGGGTCTCTGTTGTCTCCTATGTGTGGATAATCATTGCCATTGTGACCGTCATCTGCGCGATTGTATATATTGTGTATATTACACGTCGCAACTATAAACCGATTCAGATTATTATGAACCGAATCGAATCGCAACAGATTCGAGCTTTTGAAAACTCAGGCACGGGTATGGATGAGATGAAGATGATTGATGGTGTGCTTGAAAACTTGATTAACCATATGATGGACTATGACAAAAAAAGTAGGGAAAACGTACTGATGCAGCGCAGCAAGTTGTTCAAAGCATTGCTTTACGGGGAGCATATGGACCATGTCGAAGAGCAACTGAAAGAATTATCTCCGCTGGGCGAGGTGAACGACACTTCACACTTTATCGTTGTAGTTGGGGAAATTAACCGCTATGAGAAGGGGTTTCAGGAGAGGTTTACAAGAGGAGAGCAGAACACGCTGAAGTTTGCCTTAATGAATGTTCTTCAGGAGCTCTCTCGTAATACAGAAGTGCAATGCTGGACGGAATGGATTAGTGCGGATCGGATCGCCATTCTCTTTCTTTCAAAGGAACAGGCAGAGAGTAGCGAGCAGATGTCCAAGCAGATTCGCTTAGTAGCGGAGGATTGCAGATCTTGGGTTGAGCAAAATTTGCGTATATCGCTGAGCTTTGGCATTGGTTCCGCGGCTGAGGGTATAACCGCCATTCATCATTCCTATACGGCGGCTGAAGCAGTTGTGCAACGTAAATTGTTAATGAACGGTGATGTGGGCCAGGCAGATTCTGGTGAACTTCAGCATCCGTTGTTGGAAACTTACACTTATCTACAGATGATTGCTGACTTTGTCAAACGTTTCCGAATGTCGAGTGGTCAATGGCGTGAGCAATTGGAGGAAATCTTCGTCGCGTTTGAGCAGAATAAGCTGCCTGATGAAGAGATTCGCTCTTTAATTCAGGCGATGCTACAGATGCTCAGCCGGGAAGTATCTATGATGTCAGAGGGACTGCAGGAAGAGCTGTCTGAAAAAAACATTAGCGCATGGCTGATCGCTGTAGAAGAAGCGGAGAAGCTGGAGGATGTGAAAGGTCTGTTATTGGACGGCCTGACTGACTTGTTCCGAACGTATGTGGCGGTAACTGAAACGAAGAGTTACAAGGCGATGGTTAACGAAATGAAAAATTATATCGAGGAACAGTTTGCGAATCCAGATCTGTCACTCAAGCATTTAAGTGATCGCTTTCAGATTTCGGGCAAACATGCGAGCTATCTGTTCAAGACGGAGTTCAACATGAAATTCGTTGACTTCGTGACAGAGCTACGAATGAAAGAGACCGAGAAATTGCTTTTGGAAACAGACTGTTCTTTACAGGACATTGCACTAAAGGTAGGGTATGCAAATGGAATTACACTTGGGCGTGTATTTAAGCGAATCACAGGTATAACTCCAGGCGATTATCGTCGAATGAAACGTGAGCAACGAGAGTCCAAAGAATAAATTGAAGTGTTCGTTCCGACCCAAGGGGTTGCATACAGCCGAATATAAGCACAGGGTGAATTTCATGCAGTCATTTTCCATTCCGGAGATTAGACATGCTGAGGTTCACCCTTTTTCGGCTAAGGCGAAGGATATACCTGGCTAAATTATGGTTTGCGAATATAGGCAGTATGTGAAAATGGTTTATGTGGCAACTGGGTAACCACTTGAATTTTGGGGAACGATATTGCTGAGAAATCCAGTGGCAGCAAGGGTTTGGGGGAGAAATCGGTATGTGAAAATGCGCGTAGGGGATAAACCAAAACTCGTATGTAAGCGCTACCGAAAGGAGTTTGTTGTCAGTGCTCGCATAGATGTGGAATACTCGTATCAGGCTTCAAACATTCACGCAAAGACAAAGGGGATGACAATATGACAAGAAATGCAACCAAGGGGAGTTTGAAGAAATGGATGGGTTTGGCGCTCACGATGGTAATGGGCGTTTCACTTCTTGCGGGGTGCTCATCTGCATCAGATTCAAAATCAACAGAAGGCGGAGCATCTAGCGATGGTAAACGCGTTACATTAAAGGTTGAAATCTTCGACCGTGGTAACAGTCCTTCACCGCACACGATTACGAACAACTTCATATCTAAAATGATTCAGGAAAAGTTCGGTGATCCTAACAACATCGATGTACAGTTTGTACCTGTTCAGCGTTCCGAGGAAGTAACCAAGCTTAACGTTCTGATGGCTAGTAATACAGATGTCCCTGATATTGTCTTTGTTTATGACTCCAGCGTGTTTTACCGTTATGCTCAGCAAGGTGGATTGGCAGATGTCGGTGAACTGATTAATCAGCATGGACCGAATCTGAAGAAGTTTCTGGGCGAAGATACATTAAAGTTCGGGCAAGTTGATGGAAAACAGTTTGCTATTCCGGGTAAACGTGCCATCACAGGACGTTACAGTTCCTACATTCGTCAAGATTGGCTCGATAAGTTGGGACTGCCTGTGCCTAAGACAACAGATGAATTGTACACAACTTTGAAAGCGTTTAAAGAAAAAGATCCTGGTCAATTGGGAAGTAAAAACATCCCAATGGGTATGGCGCTTGCACCAGCTAACTTCGAAACATTGATCTATTCGTTCATAAAACCAGTTAGTGGTGATCTGACATACGGTCAACGCTATGAATTACCGCTTCATGAGGGCTTTAAGGATTCTATGAAGTTCCTGAACAAGCTCTACAATGAGGGTTTAATCAGCAAAGACTTCAGTTTGGATAAAGATAAAACACAGCTAGGGAAGGACGTTTCCAATGGTAACATCGGTTACTGGTCTGAAGACGTCGATGCCATGTTCTATGGAGAAGGAACAATGGATAACCTGCACAAAAACGTAAAAGACAGCAACGTTCTGCCGGTTGATGTTTATACAAATCCGAATGCAGACAACAAACACATTAAGTCCCGTTATGGAACAAATGGTATGTATATCATGATTCCGAAAAGCAGTGAACGTTCTGTGGAAGCCGTTAAGTATCTGGACTGGATGGCATCCGGCAATAACCTGATTGATATCTACAGCGGTGTGGAAGGCGAGAACTATGAATTGGTAGACGGCATTCCTGTCGTGAAAGAAGATGCAACGCAAGAAGCGATGGATCGCCTGTTTACTTCAGGGGATACAGCAATTATCTCAAACGGTAAAAATATCGGGGATGAAGCAACCAACGAAAAAGCATGGATTCTGGGCTTCCCGACAAACAATCAGGAAATGTTGAAACAATCTCTTACTATTGCAAATACGGATACCGTAGGACCAATTATTTTTGATAAACCAATTGAAGCAGAGATGAAATACAGTACAGCACTCAAAGACAAACTCGATGTCATCATTGTGAAAACAGCTATGGCAAAACCAGCAGATTTCGATGCAGTGTTTGATAAAGAAATGGCTGATTTTATGTCCTTGGGCGGTACAGAATTGAAGAAAGAACTGGAACAAGCCGTACAGGAAATGGGCGCTAAATAAACCGAAGCCTTGCTCCAAGCTAATAAATAGAAACCCATACTATTTTGCTTGAACTTAGAAAGGAACGGGTGCCGTCGTTTGGCGGCACAAACGTTTCTTCGTTGATAGGAGGAAACTGACTTGACCATCACATACTTGAAAAGGTATTGGCAATTATACGCGCTGATTTCCCTGCCTCTGATCTACTTTTTAATCTTCCGTTATGGACCGATGTACGGTGTGCAGATCGCCTTTAAGGATTTCAACCTCTTTCAAGGCATCAGCGGTAGTAAATGGATTGGTTTCGATGCTTTTCGCGAAGTATTCGCGATGGATGAGTTCTACACCACATTACGTAATACCTTTATGCTGAATTTTCTTGATCTGCTCGTTTCGTTCCCTGCTCCAATCATTTTGGCTATTATGCTCTATGAGGTTCGATTTAAATGGTTCAAAAAAATATCGCAGACCATTCTATATGTTCCTCACTTTATCTCTTGGGTTATCATCGGGGGGATTGTATACCAATTGTTCGGTAATCAATCCGGTATGGTCAATGGTGTACTACAGAGCATGGGCTTAAATTCGATACCCTTCTTGACAGAGAAAGGTCCTTGGCTTGTTACGTACCTGTTCACAGGTGTTTGGCAAAGTGCAGGATGGGGAACCATCTTATATTTGGCTGCACTAACCGCAGTTAACAAGGAGTTATTTGAAGCGGCAGAGATTGATGGCGCCTCTCGTCTAAAGAGAATTTGGCATATTACATTGCCAAGTATCAAACCAACCATTGTAACTTTGCTTATTCTTAATCTCGGAAATATGGTCAGCATCGGTTTTGATCGTCCGTACATTATCGGTAACACGGCTGTGCGGGAATACTCCGATGTACTTAGTACCTTTGTATACAGAATCGGTCTCCAATCAGGACAGTATACCCTGGCAACCGTTGTTGGTTTGTTCCAAGCTGTAGTTGGACTCATTTTTGTTCTCGGTTCTAACTATATCTCGAAGAAAACAACCGGCGAAGGAATTCTGTAGCTGATACGAAAAAATGAAAGATACGCCATACGGCTTGTATGTATAGACCATCAGTAAAGGAGCTGTGCGCAGATGAGTGAACGCACCTCGAACCGGATTTTTGATATTGTTAATATCTCCTTTATATCTATGTTTGTTATATTCTGTTTGACTCCGTTTATGCACACAATTGCCATATCGCTTAGCTCGAACCGGGCGATTACATCGGGTGAAGTGACCATATTCCCGAAAGAATTCAATTGGGATGCTTACGGTCAGGTATTCTCTGATCAATCTATGATCTATTCTCTGGGATTTACAACGCTTCTTACGGTAGCAACGACAGTGCTTTGTATGCTATTCACCATCGCTGCTGCGTATCCGTTAACCAAGAAAAAACTGAAGGGTCGAAAGCTCTTCATGTATGTCATCATCATTACGATGTTTTTCAGTGGCGGAATCATTCCTGAATATCTGCTGATTCGTGACTTGAATATGCTGAATTCCGTCTGGGCGCTTATTCTGCCGGGTCTGGTAAGTCCCTTTAACCTGATTATCTTGATTGCCTTCTTTAGAGGTATTCCGAACAGTCTGGAGGAAGCGGCTGAGATTGATGGAAGTTCACATGTTCACACTCTCTTCAAAGTCATTCTGCCGTTATCCATGCCTGTGCTGGCTACCTTGGCTCTCTTCTACGCAGTTGGACGCTGGAATGGCTTTCAGGATTCATTGATGTACATCACTGATCCGAAGCTCTACCCGCTTCAGCTCAAGATGTACCAAATGGTACAGAACAACATGGTGAGTGAGCTGACGTTGATGGAGGGAGCAAGCCGGACACGTTTAACTCCAGAAAGTCTCAAGGCGGCAACCGTTGTTTTCGCAACCGTACCTATTCTGCTTGTATATCCATGGCTTCAAAAATATTTTGTGAGCGGTGCAATGCTGGGTGCAGTAAAAGGTTAATCACTGGATCACCTTGAAAAAAACATTTTGAGTTTATACCCGCAGGAAGGAGAAGCATTATATATGCAGGCAAAAGACAAGGGAGAATATTCATTTTCGACTTGCTGGAATATTAGGAAACATACCGTAGGGAAAGACATGATTCAGGAAATCGCAGAACTTGGCTTTCGACGGGTTGAACTCAACTATAATGTGACGAAGGAAATGCTCGAGACCATTGAGCCGATGATTGAGCGCGGAGAAATAGGTGTTTCGAGTGTTCATAACACTTTTCCACATGATCCAGACCCGGATTATGGTACGGATTCTGTCCTGCTCGGCTTCGAGGATGAAGTTAAACGTCAGCGCGCTATAGAGTTGCTTGTTGAATCGGCAGAGTATGCTCATCGTTATGGTGGAGAAGCGGTAGTCGTACATCCGGGAGAGGTGCCTTTCCCTCATGATATCAGCAAGGATCTGGAGAAGCTTTATAGAGAGGAAGGGACAGATTCTCCGAAATATCGTAGCAAATGGGAAGAGTTAATGGAACGCCGTCAGGCTCTCAGCGCAGGATATGTTCAGAAGATCATTGTCAGTCTGGATGAAGTCTGCAATCGAGCAGTAGCGAAAGGACTGAATGTCCGTTTTGGAATAGAGACCAGGTCCAGACCCCAACAGATTCCTACGCTGGCAGAAGCCAAGACCATTATCACGGCTCTTAAAGGGGCTCCTGTCGGTATCTGGTACGACACAGGTCACGCTATTATGATGGACCGATTGGGTCTATACGATAGTGTGGGAGAAATGCAGGGACTAATGAATGATATCGTAGGTGTTCATATTCACGAGACGCTGGGTCTCTCTGATCACTGGTGCCCGTATGTACACAGTAAGGATATGAACTTCTATGATGCCTATCTGCCGATGATTCGCCGCGCACAGGTGAAGGTGTATGAGTTGAAGTCTGCCTGTAAGGCAGAAGAGATCCATGAGAGTCATGACTTGCTTATGAAGAAGCTTGGAGTGGCAGAGTAGGCGCGGTGATGTGGGAAACAGATTGCATGTTCACAGCATGTGTTTAACGACTGTTTCCTCAGTGACGGAGACCCATGAATATGTAGTAAAACAAGCACAGATTTTCTAGCGACTTTGGTAGAAATATGATATATACTGACGAGAAAAATGAACTCACCTACGGGCGGTATGATTAAGCTTCCGGTCTGAATTGAAGGCGCTGAAGCAACATACTTCGCACATCGGGAGAATGCATTGGTATGGAGGGGACTGCACATGTACAAACAACTGGTGGACAGTAATGATAGAGCGGTAGAAAAAGGCATATCCCGGCAGATGCTTGACCCGGAAAGCCGTTACTATGGAGGGACAATTGATCCCTTCACAGGTGTTGCCTGGGTCAACCATACGACTGGAACGCCCACGGATATGTGTTACTGGGGAGCTGCGCTCTCCAATCCGGACTCTATCTATTACCGGGATGAGTCGTTGTTAAATCGACTGCTGTTAGCTACGGAATTTGTACTCCGCTTCCAGCATGAAGACGGTTCAATATCGCCTGGCTGGACCAATTACCATTCCCCTCCGGATACTGCATTTGTCGTTGTAGGGTATTCACAGTTGTATCAGCTTCTTCAGCAGCAAGAATGGGAGCCGCTTCAACCTGTATTGAACAATATGAGGCTGTTTCTGGAACGGACAATCCCAACCATGCTTACAGGAGGTTGTCATACGCCCAATCATCGCTGGGTGCTATGCGCGGCGCTTGGTTTCCTGCATGAAATATTTGATCTGGAGGAAGCTGTGCAGCGCGCAGAGCAGTGGATGGATGAAGGCATGGATATTACACCCGATGGGGAGTGGACAGAACGGAGCAACGGGATATACAGCGCAGTTAGCGACATCATGTTAATTCATGCTGCGCGCCTGCTCAATCGTCCTGAACTGCTGGAACCAGTGAGGCTCAATCTCCGCATGATGGTGTATCTGGTCCATCCAACGGGTGAAATTGTTACGGATTATTCAGGGCGACAAGATCTGGGCAGTGTTCATGATCTGTCACCTTATTATCTGCCTTATGCCATTTTGGCCCGCCTGGATGGTGATCCACTCTTAGCAGGTATGGCAGCCTGGGCTGGAGATACATTGACCGATCCGGGAGTATGTTCGGTGAATACGCTCATTCGATTAATGCTTGAGCCGGAGCTTCAGCAGACGAATGATACACGTGATGCATTACCGGAACAGTATGAGGTCATGCTGAATGAACATTTTGTACGAGGAGATTATCTGGAGCAGATGGACTCAGTAGGGCATCACGGACGTATCTCTCACAGTCGGATGCATACGGATTTTGGTGCTCCGGTAGCCCGAATTCGGGATGGTGCTACAAGTGTGACTGTGATGACAGAAGTTCCTTCTTTCTTCGCGCTTCGTCATGGCAAGGTGCGCCTGCTGGCTGTGCAACTGGCCTCTTACTTTAATCCAGGGTATGTACCTATGCAGCAAATGACGAGACTGCCCGAAGGGTATCGACTAACTGGTGAGCAGAAAAAAGGTTACTACGGCCCAATCCCTGCGAACATGCTGCCAGAATCGGCTGCATCAGCCATCAGTCCATGGTACTTGTTGCCTCATCAGAGTCGTCAGCTTACTCATGAGCAGACCTTCCGTGTAGGAGTAGAATTACAGCCAACTGAAAACGGATGGAATATGCATCTATCTGGACAGGAACCGGAGGACATTATGATGCAGTTGTCCTTTGTATTCGGAAGCGAAGGTGAACTGACCTGTGAGGACGCAATTGAAACGAGTGAGGGTCACTACTTGTGGAAAGGCGGTACATTACGCTATACCTGCGGAGAAGACTGGCTGGAGATTACCGGGGGCGAGCTGGGGCATCTGGCTGCAACGGTACGTGAGGCAAAACTGCCGGACAAGTGTAAGGTTGTGCTGGTCAATTTCATGACACCGTTTGATAAAACCATTCAAATTTCACTTTCTCCTTCGATGGCGTCGAAGATCTAGGTTTATTAGATATTTAAGCCATAACAGTTAGAAGACCGAGCCCAAATGCTCGGTCTTCTTTTTTTACAAATGACGAATGACTGCAATTAACGTTCTAAAATGATATTCCCACTGTCGAGCTCAGTCCAGTAATGTATGAACTATTATCATTTCAGTTGCTCTAACGCGGTTTCGATTGGTTTAGTGAACAGAGGAGTATCTTTGGTTTTGCTCCAGTAAACGATAAGAACATTTCCTTTTTCATATAGAAAAGGGAATGTTGTAAAATGGGCGCTTTCCATGTGCTTGTTGAAATCTTTTGTCCCGTTAATGCGATCCTTTTCCGATTTGAAAATATAAAAATGTATAAATTCAGGGCTATATGGTTCTTCTTCCACGGGCACTTCAACGGAGTACACCTCAGGTACAACATCATTTAATTTCAAAGGATACCCGGTTATACCAAAGGACACTAAATCCAGTTCTTGAGACTCGAGCGCTCTCAGTACATTATCTAATGTGAACTTATTTTCTATGTTTTCTATATCTTTTGAACATCCATTCAAAGCAAACAAGCAGATTAACATGAAAACAATTGGTTTTATCTTCGAGATCATCAATATAACATCTCCTTAAAATAATAATGATGGGTCTTTATTTTTATAATTACATACGCGAAAAAGAGGCTGACGGACAGAGCTAATATACGTTGTTTGATTTTTAATGGAGATAAATCACTCAAAAGGACAATAAGGATAATAATACCATAAAAGTATACTTATCTTTATCATAACCGGACCGAATCCAGTTAGACGCTGCGTAACCGACAAGAATGGACTAATGCAATACTCCAAAGAGAGCCTGTGCCAAGTGAGTGTAGGAGTCTCTAGGCAGAGGCGGGTTTCCTTTGAATAAACAACGCTCCAAGGTGATAGGTTTCCGCAAAATGGAATATCACCTTCTTTTGCATTTTTTTCATAAACGACATGAAACTACATATTGAGAAGTGGGCCTTAAGATGTGGTATACTGAAGAGTATGAATGAAATGCAAAGAGGAGGTGCCTTGGAAGATGAAGGGCAAGCTAGTGCGGGCTGAGGGACACCTTGCCAATATTATACCGATTCACTTGGATGCTTCTTTCTTCTTTGAAAGAGCTGTCCGCTCGCTGGACCGTAATCATGTCGACAAGGCATTAAAATATTTTCGCAAAGCTGTTGAATACGAACCGGAAAATCCGGTAAATCATTGTAATATGGCGGGTATATTATCGGAGAAGGGGGATTACGAAGCCTCCAATGCCATTCTGGCTAACGTGCTGGAAGTGGTAGATCCGTCGATGACGGAATGTTATTTTTATATGGCGAACAATTATGCAAATATGGATCGGTTTGAGGAAGCCGAGCAAGCACTTGTTACCTATCTGGAGGAGGACACCCAAGGTCAGTTTATGACGGAAGCCGAAGAGATGATGGAGCTTCTGTATTATGAGCTGGATCGTCCGACCAAACTGAATCGAATCAAATCACGCAAAGGTGTAGTGGAGCACGATCAGGCACGGGAACTGCTGGAAGAAGGAAAATTTGCACAGGCTGCTGAATTGCTCGAAGGCATGTCTTCTGATTATCCTGATTACTTGGCTGCCCGTAACAATCTGGCACTCGCCTACTATTATATGGGTCTGTTTCCCAAAGCAAAAGAGACTATTGCCGAAGTGCTTGAACAGGAACCAGGTAATCTGCATGCACTCTGTAATCTGGCCATTTTCCATCAAAATGAGAACCGGGCTGATCAAGTGCTGCTTCTGATCAAAAAATTGCGGGTCATCGTGCCATTCCAGCACGAACAAGTCTACAAACTGGCGACAACGATGGGAATTCTGGGCCAACACGATACGGCTTATGTTCACTTCCGGCGTTTGCTCAAGGACGAAGAGACAGCTGCTGATCCGGCACTTGCTCACTATGCAGCGGTGGCGGCTTATAATACAGAACGTTATGATGCTGCTGAGCGTCTATGGCATCATGTGTCCAAGCTTGATCCGGGTTCCGAAGTATCCCGGTATTATCTGTCAGGTCTTGAGGCTGTAAGACAAGGCGAGCAAGAGCCAGAGAAGCTGAGCTATCACTATCATCTGCCATTTGATGAGCAGTTCAGACAGTGGGAGAACTATGGTAGTGGCATACCTGAAGAAATGAAGAATGATCCACTGATTCGCTCATCTTTCTTTTGGGCATTGCGTCATGGTGATCGGGCAACCAAGCTACAAGTTATTCATGCGCTTGGGATGATCGGTGACTATGAGGTGCAGCAGGCTCTGCAATCTTTTATCGAAGAGCCAGGAGAAGAACAGGATCTGCTTGAGGCAGCACAAACTGTACTGAACGGATTGAAATCGGCTGAACATGAGGATCGGAATTCTCAGGTGGTTCGACCCTTTTCTCCTGTAGCCTTAAAGTCTATTGGGAAGGTTCAATCTTCATCAGAGCAATCGGACACTGGTTCAACCTCCCATTGGCAGGCTGTTGTTGATCG
The DNA here is from genome assembly GCF_000316035.1 of Paenibacillus sp. PAMC 26794. GTDB lineage: Bacteria > Bacillota > Bacilli > Paenibacillales > Paenibacillaceae > Paenibacillus. Next base: position 143,635 of record NZ_ANHX01000071.1, on the reverse strand, counting down.
TGCGTTACAGATGTCTGAAGCAAAGGCTGAGTTGCAGCAAGAGATGGAACGGCTCTGGACGGATTATGTATCCCGGGTACATCCGGAGGTTCCGGGTACGAAGCAGATTGAGGGTTGGGCTGCAGGACTTGAATATTTGGCAGCGAAGAATCACAGTCGGCCCGTTACCTATCAAAGCATTGCTGAGCGGTATGGGATATCGGCATCAACGGTTAGCAAGTATGCTAAACAGATTCATTCGGTTTGTAACAGCAAGCCACCACTTGTATAGAAAGTTCGCTTTAACTCGTTTTCAGAAAGACATCATCAGGTGAAGGATACAACAACCGGGAAAACGGGTAAACTTAACGAATGGGCCTCGTAAACGCCTGTAGGATATCATCTTGGCAAGTTCATCGCTAGTACAACACATTCTCACCTTAATTAAGGAGGCTGTATCTATATGTCTAAATACAGAACGATTGTGATCGGAACGGGACCTGCGGGTCTGACAGCAGCGATATATCTGGCTCGTGCTAATCTGAAACCACTGGTTATCGAAGGTCTTCAGCCGGGTGGTCAATTGACGACGACAACGGAAGTTGAGAATTTCCCCGGTTTCCCGCAAGGTATCATGGGTCCGGAACTGATGGACAACATGCGTAAGCAAGCTGAACGTTTTGGAGCGGAATTCAAAAACGGTTGGGTGGAAGAGGTTGATTTCAGCAAACCGCCCTTCAAGGTCAAAGTTGGAGGAATCGGTGAACTGGAAGCTGAATCGATCATTATCTCCACAGGTGCTTCCGCTCGTTATCTCGGTATTCCGGGTGAGCAGGAAAATGTGGGACGTGGTGTAAGTACATGCGCGACATGTGACGGCTTCTTCTTCCGAGGCAAAAAAATCGTGGTCGTGGGCGGTGGAGACTCCGCGATGGAAGAAGCGAGTTTCCTGACTCGTTTTGCAACGGATGTCACACTGGTTCACCGCAGGGATGAATTGCGTGCATCGAAGATTATGCAGGATCGGGTTCGTAGTAATGAGAAGGTGAAGTGGGCACTGAACCGTACTCCACTTGAGGTGGTGCCTGAAGCACTGGGCGTTAAAGGGCTGAAGGTGCGCAACAACGAGACGGGGCAGGAAGAGTTGCTTGAAGCGGATGGCGTATTCATTGCCATTGGTCACACACCGAATACCGGATTCCTGGGGAATGCGATTACGACGGACGAACATGGATATGTTGTGGTTAAACCGGGAACAACGGAGACCAATATTCCAGGTGTATTTGCCTGTGGTGATGTTCAGGATACGAAGTATCGTCAAGCCATCACGGCAGCCGGATCAGGATGTATGGCAGCGATGGATTGCGAGAAGTTCCTTGAAGGAAGCATTGTCCATGACTGGAGCGAAACGTTGGATAAGTAAGCATTACGTGCGTGTGGTTGGGCATATGCTAGGAATAAGAGACAACGGAAAGTCTCATGATGTGAGAGAAGCCGGAAGGCTTCTCTTTTTTTGAAACTACAGTGGGCATGAGTTCGTATACATATGGGGCATATTAGCGGTGAGGTGAAGATTTTGGGGGAAATGATAAAAGATTGGTTACGGAATGCGACAGTGAGACGGTTTTTGATTCTGCTCTTGTTCTGTTTAATTTTGTTCAGTATGGGGAGTATGTTACACATGATTCTGCTGTTGTTCCTGGTGACGTATGTCATGAACAGGTTGCAGCATTTCATTACAGGTGGTTTGAATCGGTTGTTTCCAATCAATTATAAAGTTGTGGTCATCCTGCTCTATATGATTGTAATTGCAGTAATTGTGCTTGGCATTTCCAGATATTCACCACGGATCGTGGATCAGGTCGTTCAGTTGACGAATGAGATTATGAAATTTCTGGATAGTGCAGACGGTGATAATTTTGCATCCAAAATTGCGGGTTATCTTCAATCCTTCGATATCAAAAATTACACTAATGATGCATTGAAATATATTTTCGCTTTGAGCAAATGGCTGGAGTTTATTCTGCTCGTCATCATTCTGAGTCTGTTCTTCTTGTTGCAGAAGCAGGAGATATCCAAGTTCACGTCCAAGTTCAAAACAAGTAAAATTGGATGGTTCTACAATGAAGTTGCTTATCTGGGAGACAAATTCGTGTCTTCTTTTGGTAAAGTCATTGAGGCACAGCTTCTTATTGCGGTGTTTAATACGGTGCTGACGATACTGGGCTTATGGATTCTGGGTTTCCCGTATCTGTTCGCTCTGACCATTCTGGTGTTCATGCTCAGTCTGGTTCCCGTTGCGGGGGTTATCATCTCACTTGTACCGCTCTGTCTGATTGGGTATCAGATGGGTGGACTGAAATTAAGCATTATTGTGATCATTATGATTATTGTTATTCATGCTTTGGAGACGTACTTCCTGAATCCAAAACTGATGGCACACAAGACAAAATTGCCAATGTTCTACACCTTTATCGTACTAATTCTGTCGCAACACTTCCTGGGGATCTGGGGACTGATCATTGGTATTCCGATCTTTGTCTTCCTGCTCGATATTCTGGATGTGAACAAGATGGAGAAGACAGAAGAGCCGGTACGTGTGGAAACGAAGTTATAACGTAAGAAAATCAACTGAGCTTGACCCCATTCTACAACTTCAGATTTTTATAAAAGTAAGGGGGCCTTCCTGTGGATGGAAGGCTCTTTTTTTGTTGGCAATACCGCCATTAGATACTTTCTGCATGAGAATGGCAGGTGGTGGGGTGCATAAGACGAGTCACCTATATGAGGGGACGATGTTGATCTTTTATGAATGGAACGAGTGAAGATGTAATATCATGAGTTGAGGCTTCCTCTGTTATGGAGGAAGGAATTAAGCGTGCGTTTATAAATGAAGGTATTGAGGATGTATACGTATTCAAAAATGCTATGTGATGTGGTTCACAACCCTGCTGAAGCATGATGTATGCAAGGTCCTATCGTCTTGACCCAGGCGTATCCTTCAATTATAGTTGGTACGTAGGACTTAAACTATTTTAGATAGATAAAGGTGGCTTGCAGCATGTCTGAGAAAATCTACGTTGGGGTCGATCTCGGCGGAACAGCAATCAAGGTCGGTATATGCGATGAACAAGGTCAGCTAATGCATACGTATGAAGGACCGACTGAAGTGGATAAGGGCGTAGACACGGTCATCGCCAACATCGAGAAGTATGTCCGACATATCGTAGCCGAATCACCTTACAGTTGGGAACAGCTTGAGGGTGTGGGTGCTGGAGTGGCCGGTTTCACGAATGTACGCGAGGGAATTATCGTTCATGCCCCTAACATTGGATTTCGGAATGTGGCCATTCGTTCGATTCTGGAAGAACGTCTGGGCAAGCCGATCAAAATAGATAACGATGCAAACGTGGCTGCACTGGGTGAAGTATGGGCAGGCGCCGGTAAAGGCGTAGACAATTGCGTATGTTATACACTCGGTACAGGCGTTGGCGGAGGCTTGATCTTGAATGGTAACATTTATCAGGGTTTCTCCGGTATGGCGGGAGAACTGGGTCATATCAGTGTTGTACCTGATCTGGAAGCCATCAAGTGCGGTTGTGGTAAAATGGGATGTGTAGAAACAGTATCGTCTGCAACAGGAATTATCCGTATGGCGAAGGATGCAGTAGAACGTGGTGATCATACGTCACTGGCACTCGTCGACAAGATTGCAGCCAAAGAAGTATTTGATGCTGCCAAGGCAGGCGATGAAGTGGCACAGCGCATTGTGAATCGTGCGGCCTTTTACCTGGGCAAGTCCATGGCTACTGTAGCAGCTGTCATTAACCCGGAGATGTTCATCATCGGTGGCGGCGTATCCAAAGCAGGCAATTTCTTGTTTGATGAAATCCGTACTGTGTTTGCTAAGCTGACGCCAGAACCGTTGCAAGATGGGGTTCAGATTCTGGAAGCTACACTTGGTAATAATGCAGGTATTGTGGGTGCAGCAGGTCTTCTCTTGCGCTCCTAGTACCCTCGTAACAATATATGAAGACAGCAATATGATAAGGAGGGGACATTTATGCTTGAAGGTGAAGGATCACCAGGCACAGGCGCCACGCTCATTATCATTACGGGCATGTCCGGAGCAGGTAAAACCATTGCAGTACAAAGCCTGGAGGATCTGGGTTTCTTCTGTGTGGATAATCTACCGCCGGTATTGATTCCAAAATTTGCGGAACTAATTGAACAGTCAAACGGCAAGATTGGTAAGGTTGCATTGGTTATCGATCTGCGCGGGCGTGAATTCTTTACGGCTCTGTCCGAGTCTTTGAACTATATTAAAGATCATTTTACCATTCATTGCGAGATTTTATTCCTGGATGCTACAGATTCTGTACTTGTTCAGCGTTACAAAGAAAGCAGGCGCAGACATCCTCTGGCTCCTGAGGGCATGCCGCTGGACGGCATCCGACTGGAACGCAAGATGTTGGAGGAACTCAAAAACTCTGCGACTCAGGTACTGAATACAAGCACAATGAAGCCTGCTCAACTGAAAGAACGCATCATATCCCGCTTTTCTCATCTCGAGAGCCAAATGCTGTCGGTGAATATTACGTCGTTTGGATTCAAGTACGGCATTCCGATTGATGCTGATCTGGTGTTTGATGTACGTTTTTTACCGAATCCACATTATATTGATCATTTGCGTCCGAATACGGGACAGAATAGTGATGTGTATGAATATGTTATGAAATGGCCAGAGACACAGGCGTTTCTAACCAAGCTGCTGGATATGCTGCATTTCCTGATTCCGCAATATCGGAAGGAAGGCAAAAGCCAGGTTATTATTGGAATCGGCTGTACCGGAGGCAAGCATCGTTCGGTAGCAATATCGGAATATTTGGGCAAGATGTTGGGAAGCAGCGAGACTGAAGCTGTTACCGTGAGCCATCGCGACGCTGACCGGGACCGTCATTGAAGAGGGTGAAGGGATGAAAGAGGCCGGACCACGAAGAGAACGTCCGAGAATAGTTGTAATGGGCGGCGGAACCGGATTATCCGTGATGCTGCGCGGTTTGAAAGAGAAGCCGCTGGATATCACGGCCATCGTCACAGTTGCAGATGACGGTGGAAGTTCAGGCATCCTGCGCAATGAGCTACAGATGCCGCCTCCGGGCGACATTCGCAACGTGCTTACGGCACTGGCTGATGTAGAACCATTGCTTTCAGATATGTTGAAGTACCGTTTCAATACAGGCGCGGGGCTTGCAGGCCACAGCTTGGGAAATTTGATTTTGGCTGCAATGACGGATATTTCGGGCGACTTTGTGACCGCAGTGCGGGAGCTTAGCCGCGTGTTTGCCGTTCGAGGTGAGGTATTGCCAGCCGCCGGCCAGGCCGTGGTGTTGCATGCGGAGATGGAAGATGGGACAATTATTACAGGTGAGTCCAAAATCCCTGAGGCGGGTGGACGCATCAAACGTGTTTTCCTTGAACCGGATCACGTGGAGCCGTTGCCAGAGGCAGTAGAGGCCATTCGTCAAGCTGACGCCATTCTGATCGGGCCAGGCAGCCTCTATACAAGCATTCTTCCCAATCTGCTCGTACCTAAGCTTGCAGAAGCTGTGGTAGAGGCTGATGCGGTGAAGATGTTTATCTGTAATGTGATGACACAGCCGGGAGAAACAGATAACTATACGGTAAGTGACCACCTTAAGGCGGTACACGAGCATATAGGTCATCAGCTCTTCGACTATGTTATCGTAAATAATGGTGATATTCCGCTACAAGTGCAAAATAAGTATGCGGAAAAAGGAGCAAAACCGGTTGTACTGGATATGAATGTACTCGAAAGCGCTGGTTATCAGGTGGTTGCAGATACCCTTGTTCTGTTCAAAACCTATCTGCGCCATGATGCCGACAAGTTAAGTCATCACATCTACCAACTGGTACAAAATTGGATGTTACGGAAGAGGTGAAGTCCCATGTCGTTTGCAGCACAGACCAAAAAAGAGTTAACTATGATCGAGAGCGAACCGTGCTGCGAAAAGGCGGAACTTTCAGCCCTCATCCGTATGCTTGGTGCAGTGCAGTTATCGAATAAAAAAGTGATCTTGGATATTTCGACGGAGAATGCCGCCATTGCAAGACGGGCATACTCTCTGCTTAAAAAGCAATTTCAAGTGCATACGGAATTACTGGTCCGCAAAAAAATGCGGCTGAAAAAGAACAATGTATATATTGTTCGTATTCCAACCATGGTACAGGAGATTCTCAATAGTCTTCATATTGTATCTGAGGGCTTTCTCTTTACCCCAGGGATCAGTACGGAGTTGTTTCAGCAAAACTGTTGTAAACGGGCCTATCTTCGCGGTGCATTTCTGGCAGGTGGATCGGTTAATAACCCGGAAGGTTCTTCATATCATCTGGAGATTGCGTCCATGTACGAAGAACACTGTCAGGCCCTGGTCGATCTGGCCAATGAATTTCATCTGAATGCCCGATGTATAGAACGGAAAAAAGGATTCATCCTATACATCAAGGAAGGCGAGAAAATCATTGAGCTGCTCAGCATCATTGGTGCTCATCAGGCCTTGTTCAAGTTTGAAGACGTACGTATTATGCGAGATATGCGTAACTCCGTTAACCGGATTGTCAATTGTGAGACCGCCAACCTGAACAAAACGATCGGAGCAGCGGTAAGACAAATCGATAATATCCGGTTGTTGCAAAAGGAAGTTGGTCTGGAATCGCTGCCCGAGAAGCTTCGCGAAGTGGCGGAGGTTCGACTCGCTCATCCCGATATCAACTTGAAGGAAGTGGGCGAACTCCTCAAAGGTACAGTCAGCAAGTCGGGAGTGAACCATCGGCTTCGCAAAATTGATGAGTTGGCTGAGAAAGTACGCACAGAACGTTATGGTTAAGACGGAGTAGGGTAAAGTAACAAGGTCGGCTGTTTCTGCTGAACAGAAAGGTCGGGAAAGTCAACCGTTAAGGATCTAGGGGACTTACTTAGGTCATTGGATGCGCTGTGCAAAAGATGAAATTAGGGCAAGATAACGTCCGTCAAAGCACCTTGAGTTTTTTCTTCTAGTGTCCTGCACGGGTTAATGGTATAATGTTGTTTAAATATAATTGTGTATTTAATGTCCAGATTTCATAATAGGGGGTAAGTTTCCATGACAAAGCACCCGGTAGTTGTCCGTTTGAAAACGGGTCTCCATGCCAGACCTGCTGCACTGTTCGTTCAAGAAGCGAATAAGTACTCGTCTGAAGTGTTCGTCGAGAAGGACGACAAAAAAGTTAATGCAAAAAGTATCATGGGGATCATGAGCCTTGCAATTAGCACAGGTACGGAAATCCAGATTAGTGCAGAAGGCGCGGATGCCGAACAGGCTGTAAACGCTTTAGTTAGTCTGGTAAGCAAGGAAGAGCTCGAAAACCAATAAGATATGATCAATCCAATGAAGAAGTCCCGAAAGGGGCTTTTTTGCGTTTTTTACGTTTATGCTCTCGTCAAGTGCAACATTATGGAATTTGTCCCGTCTGTTAAGGTATCAAATCGTTTAAAGTTTGAGATGTTAACACATAAGGAGGCTATCGTGATGGGTAAACAATGGATGAAACCGTTTGGTGCGGTGCTAGTGGCAAGTACGTTGCTTGTTGGAGGAACAGCATGGGTTGCACCAGGTAACTATGCTTACGCTGCAGAGGTTCAGGGAGTACAACAGAATGTGATTAATGTTGTGGGTAAAGGTGAGATTCAGGTGAAGCCTGATATCGCTTATCTGTCCATTGGTGTGAACAGTACTGCAGAGACAGCTGCATCTGCTCAAAAAGCGAATGCTGCCAAAGTTCAAAAGGTATCCAACTTGCTGAAGAACACGTGGAAGATCAGTGCAGACGACATTCAAACGAGTCAGTTCTCTGTACAACCCAACTATACGTATAGCGAAAAAGACGGACAACAAATTAAAGGATATACAGCGCATCATACGCTGACAGTCACATATCGTCAGATGGACAAGATCGGCGAGTTACTCGATGCTGCTTCGGGGGCGGGTGCCAACAATATTGAAAACGTGCGCTTTACTGTAGAAAATCCGGAAAGTTATGAATCCCAAGTGATTGAGAAAGCTGTTGCCAATGCAGATGTGAAAGCGGGCGCCATTGCAAAAGCAGTTAAACGTCAACTGGGTGCTGTTCTTTCCGTGAGCCAAGGTGATGCCAATGTGCCTGTATTCTATGCAAGTGAGGCTTTGATGTCCAAAGTAGCAGATACAGCAGGTGGCACTGAGATTGAAACAGGCCAGGTTAAAGTAAGTACAATCCTGAATATCACGTATGAAATGAAATAAAAGATCTAACTAAGGACTGTAAGCTCAAGTAACCTTTTCAAGTGTCATTTGAAGGGTACAACGAAATAATGACAAAGACTTTGTCCTGTGGACAGAGTCTTTTTTGTTGGAAAAGCAAACTTTGATGAAGTTAAATAGGAGGGTACCTTTTTGAAGCAACATGAAATGCTGTATATTGGTATCTTTTTTGTATAGTTGTTCGTGACAAAAAGGTCATATCCCGTTATATTTTCGGTCTGATATTCATCAACATTGTAACTCGAGCTGTAAACCTTTCCGAAATCGGGTTAATTATAATAGAGAGGTGAGCGTATGAGATATGCGATCAGGTCAGGATTACATACGCAATGATCCCTAATTGTGAATTCAGAGAGGAGTTTTATATATGACATCATGGAAAAAATGGACAAGTGCTTTGCTTGCAGCAGGAATTATTGTAGGTAGCGGTTCGGTGTGGCAGGACAGTTCGGTTCAGGCAGCATCGGTATCCTCAAAAGTGACAACCCCGGCTGAGGTAACTCTGAAATCGGGTGGAAAAACACTGACTCAAAAAGGACTTCTTCAAGGTGGCTCAACTTGGGTATCTCTTACTGCAGTTAAAGATGTGGCAGGTGGAACGCTGAAATATGATGCGAAAACCAAAGAGTACGCTTTGACAGCAGCCAATAACACGATGACGATCAGCCTATTGGATGGCGAGCCGAGTGTTCGAATTAACAACTATTATCCTCAAGTGGACGCAAAGCTGATCAACGGCAGATTGTATATCCCATTCTCAGCAATGAGAGATTATCTGGGTGTACAGGGGAATTGGGATGGCAAAACCAAGACGTTGACACTCAGCAAGGTGAAACAAAATAACGTTAAAATTAAAGCGGCAACAGTTAATGTCACTGTGAAAAATGCTGAAGTAGATGTTCAATATCCGCAGGTGAGTGGACTTGCCAGCAAAGAAGCTGAAGCGGCGATCAACAAAGTGCTGAAAGACGAAGTGGATGCTTATGTAGCTGACTTCAAGAAACAGACATCTGAATTCGGCGGTGCAACAGCCAATCGTCCATATGCATTTGAGAGCTCTTATGTCGTGACGTATAACGAAAAAGGCGTGCTAGGACTCATTACACAACGATATGAGGATTATGCTGGCGCTCATGGTATGACATACCGTACGGGCCACACCTTTGCACTGGACACAGGTAAGGAGCTTACGTTAGATGATGTGCTGCAAAATAACAAAACCATGCGTGAGACGTTGAGTAAAAAAGTGGGTGAACAACTGAAAGCCCGCGGCGGGTACCTCGACGGTTACAAAGGGTTAGATAAAGATCAAGATTTCTATGTGACACCAACGGGTGTAGTTGTGTTCTTCCAGTTGTATGAGTATACGGCGTACGCAGAAGGATTCCCTGAAATGCCATTTATGTACAAAGAGCTTCTCCCTAAAGGCACAGAACCTTTCAGTAATGTAAATGGAACCAAATAAAGAATCATTATTATGCACTCTTAAGTTATCTTCTTATAAAATATCTTTTCTATAAAATGAAAAAAAGAAGCCCCCATCATGATTATGATGAGGGCTTCTTCCCGTATAGACAACACAATGAGGTGTTGCTGATTACGTTAGGTGTTGATTATGTTAACGCATAGACCGTGGTCTACGTCACACTTAGATGCCTTGTGATCCTACGTTTTCAATAACTTTATCAATGATACCGTAATCGGCGGCTTCAGCAGCACTCATGAAGTAGTCACGATCTGTATCTTTCTCAATCCGCTCCAGCGGTTGACCTGAACGCTCAGAGATGATGCGGTTCAAGGTATCACGCATTTTCAAGATGCGACGAGCACGGATTTCGATGTCAGAAGCCTGACCTTGTGCACCACCAAGTGGTTGGTGAATCATAATTTCACTGTTTGGTAATGCAAAACGTTTACCTTTTGCACCGGCATTCAACAAGAATGCACCCATGGAAGCCGCCATACCTACACAGATGGTAGAAACATCCGGTTTGATGAATTGCATTGTATCGTAAATGGCCATACCGGCTGTAATCGATCCGCCTGGGCTGTTGATGTATAAGTGAATGTCTTTCTCCGGATCTTCCGCAGCCAGGAACAACATCTGTGCCATAATGGCATTAGCCACTACGTCATTAACATCGCTACCAAGGAAAATAATACGATCCTTCAGCAATCTGGAGTAGATGTCGTAGGCGCGCTCACCCCGGTTGCTCTGTTCAACGACCATTGGAATAAAACTCACGTGAAAAACCTCCTTGGAATGTAAATGTTATTGGTGTTTATACTTAAACTGTTACCGTATTACCCACATAATAAACAATTCCAAACAAAAAGTCAAAGAAAGTCAAACTAACTTGCAAAAAAAAGAAACCTTTCCGGTTTCATTGGTTAAATGGGTTATGAGCTGTTAAATAAAAATGGCGCGCCCGCCAAGAATCGAACTTGGATCTCAGGCTTCGGAGGCCTACGTCATATCCATTGGACCACGGGCGCACATTATGTGACAGCAATAATGATTATAGCTCATGAAATATTTAATTGCAAGCAGTTCGTTGTGGTATTGGTTTGGATTAACCTAAAAATGATCATGATGAAGAAGAGTGGATAAAGAGTACATTTAAGTAAATGCTATTAGAGGTTTTGGACATGCCGTATGAAATGTGATTCTGAGCGATATGTAGACCGAGTTCATTTGTTTCCTCTATATATGGTATGCGTGAGCTAGTCCTTGATCATGGAAGTCTAGGATTGTGAAAATAGGCGCGTACAAACGCTGGATGCGTGTCGAAATAACACGTTGAAACACTTGCATGTCACGTCAGTTTTAGGTAGAATAGAAGTGGGACTTAAAAAGTTAACCCGGGACGTTTTAGGGCCACGAAAGAGAGCTTGGAACGAGAACTTGCGGGAGTGGAAAGCATGCGAACGATTTTAGAAGTACAAAAGCAGCTTCTGCCTGATCTCATGGATATCTTGAAAAAGAGGTATACGATTCTGCAACAGATCATGTTATCGGATGTGATCGGACGGAGAACGTTAGCTAATTCCATGCAGATGACCGAGCGGGTTCTGAGGGCTGAGACCGATCTGTTAAAGGCTCAGGGACTTATTGAAATTGACAGTGCAGGAATGAAGATCAGCGAGGCAGGGTATGATTTGCTGCAGCAGTTAGAGCCCGTAGCCAAAGAGCTGTTCGGATTATCCGAGCTGGAAGAGCGCATCAAGCAAGCCTACGGTCTGCAAAAGGTAGTTGTGGTTCCTGGCGATTCGGACGTTTCTCCGTTTGCCAAAAGGGAACTGGGCAGAGCCGGAGCGAAGGCTCTCGGCAATATCATGAGTGACAACGACGTTGTCGCCGTTACTGGCGGTTCAACAACGGCCGAAGTCGCAGAACAACTAAATCCGCCAACATCGCTCAAAGGTGTCTGGTTCGTACCAGCACGCGGTGGGCTTGGAGAAAGCCTCGAAATTCAGGCTAATACGATCGCATCCACAATGGCAAAACGGGTAGGGGCGCAATACAAACTCCTGCATGTACCGGATTTGCTCAGTGATCATGCCTATGAATCATTAATCCAGGACCCTAGTGTTCAGGAGATTCTGCAGCTGATCAGGCAATCACGGATTGTTATTCATGGAATTGGTGATGCCGTAGAGATGGCCAAAAGACGCAAACTTGCGACTGAGATTATTGATGAACTTCAAGAGCAAGGGGCCGTATCTGAATCTTTCGGTTATTACTTTAATGATCAGGGTGAGGTGGTACATACCATGCTTACACTGGGTATGCGACTTCAGGATATTGAACGAACCGATGTTGTGATTGGAATTGCAGGTGGCAAAAGCAAAGCTGCTGCTATACATTCCGTGTTGCGATTTGGTCAGGAAGATATTCTGATTATTGATGAGGCTGCTGCCGAAGTCATCGTTGCTGAAATGGAATAAGGGTTTACTTTGCATCACAACTATTGTTGTCTTGACGGACTTCACCGTCTGTCTTGAATATATAAGTTTCATAAAAAAAATTAATCAAAACTTGGGAGGAACTTACTCATGATTAAAGTAGGTATTAACGGTTTTGGACGTATTGGACGCTTGGCATTCCGCCGTATTCAAAATGTAGCAGGCATCGAGGTAGTAGCAATCAACGACTTGACTGACGCTAAAATGCTCGCTCATTTGCTCAAATATGATACAACTCAAGGTCGCTTCGATGGCGATGTTGAAGTACACGATGGCTTCTTCAAAGTGAACGGCAAAGAAGTTAAAGTATTGGCTAACCGTAACCCGGAAGAACTTCCTTGGGGCGACCTGGGCGTAGATATCGTTCTGGAATGTACTGGTTTCTTCACAACTAAAGAAGCAGCTGAGAAACACTTGAAAGGTGGAGCTAAGAAAGTTGTTATCTCCGCACCAGCTACTGGCGACATGAAAACCATCGTTTACAACGTAAACCATGAAATCCTCGACGGTACTGAAACTGTAATCTCCGGCGCATCTTGCACAACAAACTGCCTGGCACCTATGGCAAAAACACTGCAAGACAAATTCGGAATCGTTCAAGGTTTGATGACTACAATTCACGCTTACACTGGCGACCAAAACACACTGGATGCTCCACACCCTAAAGGTGACTTCCGTCGTGCTCGCGCAGCAGCTGAAAACATCATCCCTAACACAACTGGCGCTGCTAAAGCAATCGGTCTGGTAATCCCAGAACTGCAAGGCATCCTTGACGGTGCAGCTCAACGTGTACCAGTAGCTACTGGTTCCCTGACTGAGCTCGTAACTGTTCTGAACAAAAAAGTAACTGCTGAAGAAGTTAACGCAGCTATGCAAGAAGCTTCCGATCCAGAAACTTTCGGATACACAGAAGACGAAATCGTATCTTCCGATATCCAAGGAATCACTTTCGGTTCCCTGTTTGATGCAACTCAAACTAAAGTTCTGACTGTTGGCGACCAACAATTGGTTAAAACTGTAGCTTGGTATGACAATGAAATGTCCTACACTGCACAATTGGTTCGCACTTTGGAGCACTTTGCAAAAATGATTAAGTAATATCTGCAATAACATAGAGCGGAAACAGATGCTATATTGTTTCCGCTCTTTATATATCTACATTTTGCAAATTTCTCAAAAACACCAGGATTGACAAGTGATTTTAGCTCTTGATTGGTCCACCAAATACATGGGTGCGGAGGAAATACAGATGAACAAAAAAAGTGTACGCGATATCGAATTGACAGGAAAACGGGTTTTTGTCCGTGTAGATTTCAATGTGCCGCTCGAAGATGGTAAAATTACAGATGACAAACGTATTCGTGCAACGCTTCCTACAATCAACTTCTTGATTGAAAAAGGCGCTAAAGTCATTTTGGCAAGTCACATGGGTCGTCCTAACGGCGAATTGGTTGAATCCTTGCGTTTGACTCCAGCAGCTGAGCGTTTGTCTGAATTGCTTGGTAAAACAGTCGTTAAAGCTGACGATTCCGTTGGCGAAGCTGTTAAAGCTCAAATCGCTGAACTGAACAACGGCGACGTATTGTTGCTTGAAAACGTTCGTTTCCACGCAGGCGAAGAGAAAAATGATTCAGAACTCGCAAAACAATTTGCTGAACTGGCTGACATTTTCGTTAACGATGCGTTTGGCGCGGCTCACAGAGCACACGCTTCGACAGAAGGTATCGCTCACCTGTTGCCAGCGGTATCCGGTCTGTTGATGGAGAAAGAACTTGAAGTGTTGGGTAAAGCAATCTCCAACCCTGAGCGTCCTTTCACAGCTATCATTGGTGGATCCAAAGTTAAGGACAAAATCGATGTAATCGACAACCTGCTGAACATTGCAGACAACGTAATCATCGGTGGCGGTCTGACTTACACGTTCTTCAAAGCACAAGGACATGAAATTGGACAATCCTTGCTGGATGATTCCAAACTTGATGTTGCTCTCGGTTTTATCGAAAAAGCGAAAAAATTGGGCAAAAACTTCTACCTGCCGGTAGATATCGTAGTGTCTGACGATTTCAGTGCGAAAGCAAACACACAAATCGTTGACATCGATGGTATCCCAGCAGATTGGGAAGGTATCGACATCGGTCCTAAAACACGTGAGATCTATGCTGACGTAATCAAAAACTCCAAATTGGTTGTATGGAATGGACCAATGGGCGTATTTGAAATCGAGCCATTCTCCCACGGTACTCGTGCAGTAGCGGAAGCTTGCGCTGAGACAGAAGCTTACACTGTAATTGGTGGCGGTGACTCCGCAGCAGCAGCTGAGAAGTTCAAATTGGCTGATAAAATGAACCACATCTCCACAGGTGGCGGTGCATCGCTCGAGTTCATGGAAGGTAAAGTACTTCCAGGCGTAGTTGCATTAAACGACAAGTAAGTTTTAGTCTATAGCATGAAGGAGTTGAAACCCATGAGAACACCGATTATCGCAGGTAACTGGAAAATGTTCAAAACGGTTTCCGAATCCAATGACTTCATTCAGGAAGTTAAAGGAAAAGCGGAAGTTGAAGGCGTGGAAACTGTAATCTGCGCACCGTTTACAAATCTGCCGTCCCTGGTAGAAGCTGTTAAAGGCACAAACATCAAAATTGGTGCACAAAATCTTCATTTTGAAGACAACGGTGCATTCACAGGCGAAATCAGCGGCGTAATGCTGAAAGACCTGGGTGTGGATTATGTCATTATTGGTCACTCGGAGCGCCGTCAATATTTTGCGGAAACTGATGAGACTGTCAATAAAAAGTTGCATGCAGCATTCCGTCACGGATTGACTCCAATCTTTTGCCTTGGTGAGACGCTTGAAGAGCGCGAAGCGAACCAAACAAAAGACGTATGCAAAGTGCAAACAGAAGCTGCTTTGGCAGGTCTGTCTGCAGAGCAAGCGGCACAAGTCGTTATCGCTTATGAGCCAATCTGGGCGATTGGTACAGGCAAATCCTCCACTTCCCAAGATGCGAATGAAGTTATTGCTTACATCCGTACACTGGTGAAGGATCTGTACAACGAGACGGTTGCGAGTGCTGTTCGTATTCAATACGGCGGCAGTGTTAAACCGGAGAACGTAACAGAATACCTCGGACAAAGCGACATCGACGGCGCGCTTGTTGGCGGTGCCAGCTTGCAGCCGGCTTCGTTCATCGCGCTTGTTGAGGGGGCGAAGTAAGATGACAGCTCCAAAACCTGTAGCACTGATCATCATGGATGGCTTTGGTCTGCGTAACACGGTGGAAGGCAACGCGGTAGCGCAAGCCAAGAAACCGAACTACGACCGTTTCATGAGCCAATTCCCACATACAACTCTTACTGCTTGCGGTGAAGCTGTAGGTTTGCCAGAAGGGCAAATGGGGAATTCCGAGGTAGGTCACCTGAACATTGGTGCCGGCCGGATCGTATACCAGGATTTGACCCGTATCTCCAAATCCATTCGTGACGGCGAGTTCTACGACAATGAAACACTTGTCAAAGCTGTTCGCGAAGCGAAACAAAGCGGCAAAAAGCTTCATCTCTACGGCTTGTTGTCCGATGGCGGCGTACATAGTCACATCGACCACCTGTTTGCTATGCTGGATCTGGCCAAAAAAGAAGGATTGAATGATGTATATATTCATGCTTTCATGGATGGCCGTGATGTTATGCCAGACAGTGGTAAAGACTTCATGCAGAAGCTGATCGCCAAGATTGAAGAAGTCGGTGTAGGACAAATCGCAACGGTTCAAGGTCGCTATTACGCGATGGACCGTGATAAACGTTGGGAACGGGTCGAGAAATCATACCGCGCCATCGTTTATGGAGATGGACCGAAATACACTGACCCACTCAAAGCGGTTGAAGAATCGTATGAGAAATCCGTATTTGATGAATTCGTTGAACCAACGGTTATCGTTAAAGCGGATGGTCAGCCGGTAGGTTTGGTAGAGAGCGGTGATTCCGTTATCTTCCTCAACTTCCGTCCTGACCGTGCGATCCAGTTGTCGCAAGTATTCACAAACCAGGATTTCCGCGGCTTCGATCGTGGTCCGAAGTTCCCTGTGGGCTTGCACTTTGTATGCTTGACTTTGTTCAGTGAGACGGTTGAAGGTTATGTGGCTTATTCGCCGAAGAACCTCGACAACACGCTGGGTGAAGTTCTGGTACAGAACAATAAAAAACAACTGCGTATTGCAGAAACTGAGAAATACCCGCACGTTACCTTTTTCTTCAGCGGCGGTCGTGATGTGGAGCTTCCGGGCGAAACTCGCGTACTGATCAACTCACCAAAAGTTGCAACGTATGACCTGCAACCGGAGATGAGCGCGTATGAAGTGGCTGACGCATGTGTTCGCGAGATCGAAGCAGACAAACATGACGCCATCATTCTGAACTTTGCTAACCCTGATATGGTTGGACACTCCGGCATGCTGGAGCCTACCATCAAAGCGGTTGAAGTAACAGATGAGTGCATGGGCCGTGTTGTGGATGCAGTACTTGCCAAAGGCGGCGTTGTACTGATCACTGCGGATCATGGTAACGCGGATATGGTGTTCGATGAGAAGGGACGTCCGTTCACAGCTCATACTACGAACCCAGTTCCATTTATCGTTACCGATGCAAATGTAACCCTGCGTGAAGGTGCAATCTTGGCGGATATCGCGCCAACGATTCTAGACCTGATGCAATTGCCTAAACCGGCTGAGATGACAGGTACATCCGTCATCGCTACCCGTAAATAAGTTACGCAACAACAGATATAAATTGGGCGGTTTGGCGTTTGCACATGGAACGAAGGCAGCAGAAATAGTCTGAAGAAGCGAAGCGCTCGCCTTTATCACATGATTTCAACTTATGAAAATAAGTTCAAAGAAATCAGGGGATAACAGTGATCAGAAGACGATTCTGCTGACGTAGTGAAATAAGGGCAAACACAAGCTGGTCCAAAAAATAAATCCCAACTATAAAGGAGATTATCACAAATGACTATTATTTCTGACGTGTACGCTCGCGAAGTCCTCGACTCCCGCGGTAACCCTACAGTAGAAGTTGAAGTATACCTGGAGTCCGGCGCAATCGGACGCGCAATCGTTCCATCCGGTGCCTCCACTGGTGCCCACGAAGCAGTTGAGCTTCGCGATGGCGACAAATCCCGTTACCTCGGTAAAGGCGTTCTGCAAGCTGTTAAAAACGTAAACGAAACAATCGCTCCAGAAGTTATCGGTATGGATGCATTGGATCAACTGGGTATCGACAAATTGATGATCGCTTTGGATGGTACGCCAAACAAAGCTAAATTGGGTGCTAACGCAATCCTGGCTGTATCCATGGCTGTTGCTCGCGCAGCTGCTGATGCTCTTGATCTGCCATTGTACGTTTACCTGGGCGGATTCAACGCTAAAGTACTTCCAGTACCAATGATGAACATCATCAACGGTGGTGAGCATGCTGACAACAACATCGACGTTCAAGAGTTCATGGTTCTTCCTGTTGGAGCACCAAGCTTCAAAGAAGCTCTTCGCGTAGGCGCAGAAATCTTCCACAACCTGAAATCCGTACTGAGCTCCAAAGGCTTGAACACAGCTGTAGGTGACGAAGGTGGTTTCGCACCGAACCTTGGTTCAAATGAAGAAGCAATCACTACAATTATCGAAGCGATTGAAAAAGCAGGTTACAAGCCAGGCGTTGACGTATTCCTGGGTATGGACGTAGCTTCTACTGAGTTCTACAAAGATGGTAAATACACACTTGCTGGCGAAGGTAAATCTTACACTTCTGCTGAGTATGTTGACCTTCTGGCTTCATGGGTTGAGAAATACCCAATCATCACAATCGAAGACGGTATGTCCGAAGATGACTGGGATGGTTGGAAATTGCTCACAGAAAAACTGGGAGACAAAGTACAACTCGTTGGTGATGACCTGTTCGTAACGAACACTGAGCGTCTGGGTAAAGGTATCGACGAAGGTATCGGTAACTCCATCCTGATCAAAGTTAACCAAATCGGTACATTGACTGAAACATTTGATGCAATCGAAATGGCTAAACGCGCAGGATACACAGCTGTAATCTCTCACCGTTCCGGTGAGTCCGAAGACAGCACAATCGCTGATATCGCTGTTGCAACTAACGCTGGTCAAATCAAAACGGGTGCTCCTTCCCGTACAGACCGTATCGCGAAGTACAACCAATTGCTCCGCATTGAGGATCAACTGGGTGAACTGGCTCAATACAATGGTCTTAAAGGATTCTACAACCTTAAAAAATAAGCTGGATATCCAGCTTTTACGGGCAAGCCGGGTAACCGGCTTGTCTTTTTTCATTGAAACGGAGTAATGATATAACATAAGGATCACGCAGATGGTGAAATTTAGGGCATTGTATGAACTGTACTACTTGTAGTACAACCATAGCTATGTTACAATTAAAGTAACTGTTTTTATGGTGAGATGTTATGCCCACATGGGTAGGAGGTGGAAAGAATGGATATTGCTTTGAAATTGCTGCTCGTTGTCTTCTCGATCGGTCTAATCACTGTAGTATTGCTGCAGCACGGGAAAAGCGCTGGTTTGGCGGGTGCCATCTCCGGTGGTGCGGAACATCTTTTCGGTAAAACGAAAGCGCGCGGATTGGATCTCTTCCTGCAACGTGCAACGGTGGTACTGGGTGCAGGATTTATGATTTTGTCTATTGTTGTTACGGTGGCTTCCAAGTAAGAATTGGAACTGCTGCACAATGAATAGCTTAAGCTAATGGCTTAATTGATGAACCTTCGTTTCGTGAAGAAACGGGGGTTTTTTAATAAATTCTTACGCGTCCAAACTTTTCCAACAATTTAATCTATAGACTCCATGATTTTCGGTCTTCTTCTCACTTCTGTTTGGTTTTCCTTCCTTAACATGCAACACACCCCTATCATGTATGGTATGTCCCTCGCTTATTCGTTACGCGAACTCACTCCCTATAATGAATGTCATCTGTACAGAAAATTTTCGGATGTAGTCCTTTTCCAGATGCGCACAGCACGTGTATCGCATAAAATGTCTGTAGAGATATGTGAAAGCGTGATTTTAGAGGAGCGCCCGGCAACCGCGGTTTTTTTGCGAGGTACGGATGGGCCGGATTGAATTCGTGTATACTAGGGTATGAGATAGTATGGTTGCACTACTACACTCTTCACAACAGTGATATTGTATTGCATGAAAATGGTAAGAATTCCGATACATAAAGAGATGAGACTTGCTTACACTTTTATGTTTCCCGAGGTGAATATATTAATGATAACAGAACAACAATTGCTCGACTTCATGCGGGAAACCGCTTATAAACCGATGACTTATCAGGAGTTGGAACAGCACTTCGCTATTGAAGATGCAGCTGATTTCAAAGCCTTTTTGATTATGCTTAATACGCTGGAGGAATCCGGTAAAGTTTTGCTGACCCGTAACAATCGCTATGGCATGCCAGAGCGCATGGATTTGGTACGTGGACGTTTACAGGCTCACGCCAAAGGCTTTGCTTTCCTTATCCCTGAGGATCGGGAGCACCCGGATGTGTACATTCACGCCAATGATATGAAAAGTGCGATGAATGGTGACACGGTATTGGTTAAAGTCACGTCTCAAGGACCTTCTGGCGGTCGCCTGGAGGGTGAGATCGTCCGTATTGTTACTCGTGGTGTGACCCAAGTCGTTGGTGTGTTCCAGAGCCATGAGGTGTACGGATTTGTCATTCCGGATGATAAACGGATTAATCGTGATATTTTCATCCCACGTACCAACTTTGCTGGGGCGGTTGATGGACAGAAGGTCGTAGCAAAGATCGTCAGCTATCCGGAGGGTCGTGCGGCGGCCGAGGGTGAAGTGATCGAGATTCTCGGTCATAAGGATGAGCCGGGTATTGATATTTTGTCCGTCATTCGCAAGCATCAGTTGCCTGAAGCTTTCCCCGATGAAGTGGTAGAAGAGGCGGAGAAAGCACCCGACTCCATCACGGATGAAGAGATTGTACAACAGGGTCGCCGTGATCTGCGCGGACTTAACATTGTCACGATAGATGGCGAAGATGCCAAGGATCTGGATGATGCTGTTAACGTAGAGAAGCTGCCTAACGGTAACTATCGTCTGGGTGTTCATATTGCCGACGTTGGCTATTATGTACAGGAGAATTCCAAGCTGGATCAGGAAGCCTACAACCGTGGATGCAGTGTGTATCTGGTGGATCGGGTTATTCCGATGCTGCCACAGCGTCTGTCCAACGGGATCTGTAGTTTGAACCCGCAGGTAGACCGCTTGACCCTGTCTTGTGAAATGGAGTTTAACGACCAGATGAAGGTTGTTAAACATGACATTTTCACGAGTGTAATCAAAACCAAAGAGCGGATGACGTATTCCAACGTTCGTAAAATTCTTGAAGGTGAAGAGCCGGAATTGCTCGAGCGTTATAAGGATCTGGTAGATGATTTCCATCTGATGAAAGAGATTGCCCTGAAGCTGCGTGCTATGCGTATGCGCCGTGGTGCGGTCGACTTTGATTTTGAAGAATCCAAAATCATTGTGGACGCAGAATGTAAACCGATAGATATCGTGAAACGGGAGCGTTCGATTGCCGAGCAAATCATTGAGGAATTCATGTTGGCAGCGAACGAAACAGTGGCAGAGCATTTCCACTGGTTGAAGGTTCCGTTCATTTATCGTGTGCACGAAGATCCGGATCAGGAAAAACTGCAAAATTTCCTCGCCTTTGCGGCGAATTTCGGACACCAGGTCAAAGGACGTGGCAATGCGATTCATCCACGGGCGCTTCAATCGTTGCTTGAGGATATCAAAGAAACGAAAGAACAAACTGTTATTAGTACAATGATGCTCCGTTCGATGAAACAGGCGAAGTATGATTCTGAAATGTCAGGTCACTTTGGCCTCGCGGCAGAATTCTATAGTCACTTTACGTCTCCAATTCGTCGTTATCCCGATCTCGTTATTCACCGGGTGATTCGCGAAGTCATTGAAAATAATGGTGCTTTGCCCGAGAAACGTCAGGAGTATTTAGCAGCACGTATGGCCGATATTGCGCAACAGTCTTCGGAACGTGAACGTGTGGCGGTAGAAGCTGAGCGGGATACGGAGAAAATGAAAAAAGCCGAGTACATGCTCGACAAAGTAGGCGAAGAGTTCGAAGGCATGATCAGCAGTGTGACCAGCTTTGGTATGTTCATTGAGTTGGAAAACACGGTTGAAGGCTTGATTCGCCTGAGCGCGCTCACGGACGACTATTACCATTTTGACGATCAACATATGGCTCTGATTGGTGAACGTACCTCGAAAGTCTTCCGCATCGGTGATGAAGTGAAGATCCGTGTGGCACGTGTAAGCATGGAAGAGTATACGATTGATTTTGAAATGGTGGATATGAAACCTCGCGGTGAACGTCCTGGCGGCTTCGGTGGCGGACGCGGTGGTAAAGGTGGACGTCCAACTAGCGGCGGCGGACGCGGCGGTGCCAAGAGTGGACCGGGTGGTTTCAGCGGTTCGCGTGGCGGCAAAGGCGGCTCATCTGCTGCTGGAGGCAACCGTGGTGGCAGATCACCAGAAGATAGCAGCAAAGGTGGACGTGGCGGTCGCAGTGGTGCTGCGAGTGCAGGTGCGGGCGCAAGCTCATCCGGTGGCTACGCAGGTAAAGGCGGCGGCAAACCAAAAGGTGAGCGTCGTGCTGGTGATGCTGGCGGATCAACTGGCCGGGGCAAAGGCGCGGTGAGCTTTGGTTTTGGCTCAGGTAAAGGCGGATATGGCTCTACATCGGGTGGTTCGGATAGTAGTTCAACCGGTGGACAAGGAAGTGGTCTGAACAGCGGCAGCGGTCGCGGTGAAGGAAGCTTTAAGTCCGGCAAGGGCGGCAGTAAAGGTGGCAAAGGCGGAAGTGGACGCAAAAACACTTCGCCGAGCGGCGTATTTATCGGAGAGAATGCAACTCCTGGTGGCGCTCAGGAAGGCGGAGCACCACGACGCAAGCGGAAAAAGAGCAAAGGTGCAGCTGGTAACGGCACGGCAGCTTTTGTACGAAAAAAGAAAAAATAAAGCTAACGTAACTTGAAGAGATGGATTACAATTCGTTCCTCAAGGTTAAGCGTTGGAGAAAATAGTCACTTCAGCCGGTGTGTTGTTTCGCACAGTCTGAAAGTGGTGTAATGAGGAGGGGCGGCAGAGGTCGCCTCTTTCTTGATTTTAACAGCCGTACTTGCTACAATTAAGGTCTGGCACGTGGTACCTTGGTGCAACATTGGGTGCGCTGCTATAGAGCATGGTACCGGCTTATTTTACGGAGAAGGAGTGAGGACATGGGCAAGAATGATGGACAGAGTAAAGTGCTCGCACAGAATAAAAAGGCTTCCCATGACTACTTCATTGAAGATACGTATGAAGCGGGCATGGTGCTTACCGGAACGGAGATCAAATCTCTTCGTAACGGCCGTGCGAATATTGGTGATGCATTTGCCACGATTCGAAACGGTGAGATTCATATTCACAATATGCATATTAGTCCTTTTGAACAAGGGAACCGAAATAATCCGATCGATCCAACGCGTACGCGCAAGTTGTTGATGCATAAAGTGCAGATTCACAAGTTGCTTGGGCTGTCGAAACAGGACGGGTACAGCATTGTGCCGCTGAAAATCTATATCCGCAATGGTTACGCAAAGCTCTTGCTTGGACTGGGTAAAGGTAAGAAGCAATACGACAAACGGGAGACTGCGGCTAAGCGGGATGCACAACGTGATATCCAACGGGTACTGCGCGAGAAGCAGAAGGTTGCACGATAAGTGGAGCGCTGGGCGTAAATGCTTTACTTTTAAGTGTATAAGATAGTTTTTGTGATGAAGCTAGGAAGATTGATGTATGAGTTAAGGAGTCTCAAGGTTTGTTCTGTAATGGGCAAACCTTGAGGCTTTTTTTATTTGTGTTTGGGGAAGGTGATTTGATGTGAATAGCCGAATTGTGCAGTTGGCTGATTTTTGTTGTGTGTGACTAAGAAAATTGCTAGGAGCATGGAGCTAAGTGCTATGATCAATTTAAATTATCAGCTGTTGCGTAGTTTAACAGGGGCGTGGGTAAAATACTAAGGTACAGTTGTTCGTGATCCAATCTGGGTAAACTTTACTTCCGATTGGCGACGCGGTATAATATGTAGACGATTGAGCCTGTTGTATTGGATAACCTTGTACACATGCTCAGCCTGCTGGAATGTCTTCCAGCAATCTGTACTATTTCGGTGATGTGTCCAGTGTTATGATTACTCATGTAGCAGACAGGAATGCCGAGTTTGAAAGAAGCATCTTTTTACCTTGGAGGAAAAAGATGTGCAGCACCTTTGCTCCGTATTCACGGATTAATCCTGGAGCCCTTCTTAATTGAGGGGGCGTTTATGGATTCGACGGGGATAGTTCGAGCATGGGTAGCGGGTAGTGGGGACGCGTCCGCTTTATCAACGCTAAAGCCTATTAAACGGCAAACAACAAACAAACTACGCTTTCGCAGCCTAAGAAACTGTGTGCGTGCTTCTACCCTGCATCGCCCATGTGACAGGGATAGGGGCTAACTAGTAGTGGGATACGCTGTCACATCTCCGCCTGGGGTGTGCTGAAGAAGACAATCAGGCTGACCCAACGTATAGCCGGTTACGGGGCGATACTCGGGTGACATCAAAACTGTGACTACACCCGTAGAAGCTTATGTGCCGTTATCTTCGGACAGGGGTTCGACTCCCCTCGCCTCCATTAGTTGTATCAGTGACAGCCACCATTTGGTGGCTGTTTTTGTATGCTTGAATTCGAAGGTGTAGGATAAAACGGCTCTGGATCTAGGGATTCCGGTTTCTCTGGCGTCGAATAAGACATATCTCTGATGATGTACATGGCGGTCCCTCTGTACGTATCAGTTTGAGTTGTCATACGAGTAATACCCCATAATCGACTTTACATTGGATCAACCAGTTTGCTTCTTCTGTTCGCCACAGGTAGAGATATAACTGTTGAATAACGGTCTTTTATGCTTAATTAAGTTAGTACGAACTAATTAAACTATTAAGAAATTTGGTGGGAATGGAAGCATCATGTTTATTATGAATAATTTTATTGGTATATGGTTTTCATTATCAATACGATTAGCGTAAGCAATTTCTTGCTCTTGAAAATCTTCGAGCAAGCTAAGATTGTGCAGTATCGAGTCCCTTAAAGCTAACCGTTCAGCATTGCTTTCAATGGAGAATGTTAGTAAAATAATGGCTTTATTCTATGATTATTAAAATTAGGGCGTGGAATCTTGGAAACGTCCTTTTTTGTATTGATTAAGCAAAAGTGCCCATCGAGAAGTAACCAAGAATCTGTTATGGGCATGTTTTGTATCGCTTGAGTTAAGTAGTCCTGATTTCTATCGATAGATAGTTTCATCATAATCGTTGGATTTAGTTATCCCCATACGTTTTTTTACATGATGTGGATTTGCCAGAGGAGTTAATTGCATCCGTAAAGTATGATATTTAAACGCTAATTGGTCTACTGGAAGATGAGGTTTAGAATCCGCAGATGTTACATCATTTGATCAGCAAGTGTGTGTTTCAGGTGGAATTGATGAGGGAGACGAAGCAGATGTATATAAAAGTGCAGTTTGATAATGTGGATGAAGTTTTGTATGAAAAGCATATCGCAACTGAACTTTAATTCATATTGGATACGAACAGCCGATAATTCTTTTGACAGCGAGTTAACGATATGGGAATATAGGTTTATCATATTCCAGTATCTTGAATTAGTTGTTGAAGTTGTCGGCGGAGCTTCGTATCAGTATTCAGGGCAAAAATTGCCATCCTGGGAGATTGGAGATCAATAACTTAAAGGAAGTTGCGGATGTTAAAATATGATTTTGAAATACAATTAAAATATTTTAGTTCTTCACTCTTGAACAAGCATGACTTAAGTGGGGATATAGAGATACTATTCAATCACTCAGTATTTGACGAATCTTATACAGGAGTAGGTGATTCTGAAACTCAAGAGCCTTGTATAGTGTCTATATCAGAGAATTACTTACTTAGTATTAAAAGTATCTATGCACATAAAGATGAGTGTGCAGTTAGTAAGGCATATGATATCGTAGACAAGTATAGCAAAGTTCTTTCATATGTAGTTCAATCTCAAAATTCTAATGTGTATCAATTTCACATTAAATTTATTTATGACCGGAAAGATTTGAAGTTTTCAAAAAGAAATCATAAAGTATCACCAAAATTTAATGAGTTTGAAGAAAAGGAAGATCCTAAAGGTAGTAATCAGGTGAAACTTATAGATGCCTTTGACACTCTCAATATGAGAGATAGCTTGCATATTGGAATAAGTCAAACGTTTCAAATAGAAGAAGTTAAAAAGCTATCTGACGACATAGGAGATAATAAAGATTTGTGGTTTTTAATGGAGTGCTATTATCATGCTTTAGGACTTTCTGATTACAAAAGTAAGTATTTCAACTTATTTATTATTATAGAATTCATTGAAAAGAATGTTTTTCACAAAACTGTTGAAGATAAGGTATACCAAAAAGATCAAGTCGAAAATATAATGTCAAATATAAAATTAACATTAGAGGGAAATACAAACAATAAACAACAATTAGTTCAAATTCAGAGTAGACTAAAACAAGTTATTGAAAGTATCACTACAAAGGGGAGAAGTGATAAGTTATATCATATATTGCAAGACACTTTAAAAATATCTAAGACCAAAATTTTGATGCAAGAAATAGAAGTAGACAAAGAACTTGTTACAAAGTTGATTAAAATGAGAAATGGCTTATTTCATGCTAAAGTTTTAACGCCTCAAGAAAAAGAAGATATAGTATTCCTGAGTAACGTATTGCTATTGTTATGTGAAAATATAATTAGGGCTCTTATAGAGAATAAATCATTATTTCGTAAATTATAAAATTAATAAATATAATCTGTTAGCGTGCCCCTACTTTGGATCGACCATGAACTTATGTAGGGGGTCTCTAGGTGAAATTAAAATAAAACTGTAACTACACCTGTAGAAAGCCAAGTTAAAAATCTAGGCTTCATAATGATAAGACAATAATCAAGTGAGATCGTG
This sequence comes from Paenibacillus sp. PAMC 26794, assembly GCF_000316035.1. Classification (GTDB taxonomy): domain Bacteria; phylum Bacillota; class Bacilli; order Paenibacillales; family Paenibacillaceae; genus Paenibacillus. The sequence continues at coordinate 117,175 of NZ_ANHX01000071.1, read as the reverse complement.
GATTTTTGCATTTGAATGAATTATTAATATCAGATGATGAATGGGAATGGAGAAAGGAACCGACCGTATAAGGATACTATTTAAAATAGTAGGAGGAATCTGCTGAATTGTGTGGAAATATATAGGTGCGACGTAGTGGTATATCAATGCTTAAAAAGAGGGGGATGCTACTTTTGGCCGACAACAAGAAACTGCTACATAATTTTTTCAACTTTGTAAAAAGTAAGAGAGTTGAGAATTTTTCAAAGGAAGAAGTAAAATTAATAAATATGATCGTTAAAAATATTGATAGTATTTCGGTTGTTGGAACAGCTGCCGGTAAGAGAGGAAAACTGTTGAATGCGTTAATGTTAAAAGAATGGGTTGATCTATCAGAGGAATTATCAGTAGATGTTAATCAAAACGATCAAGAAGATTTTCCAATTGATAGACTATATTCAATTGACATTGATCATTTTAGGGGCTTTTCTTCACCATTTAATTTCAAATTTGAAAAGCCGTATACATTAATTTACGGAACTAACGGTTCGGGTAAAACTAGCTTTTGTGAGGCGTTAGAGTATTCGATGTTAGGTTATATTAATGAGGCTGAATCTAAAAGAATTCCGGTAATCAAGTATGTAACTAATATAGTAACTGGTAAAGCGGCTGTACCAATATTAAGAGCAATAGATAAAGAGGGGAAAGAAGTTGTTGTAAATCCCTCACCTAATAAATTTCATTTTAGTTTTATTGAGAGAAATAGAATTGATGGTTTCGCGAGAATATCAGCTAATACACCTTCAGACCAAGGTAAATTGTTATCAACCCTATTTGGATTGGAAGAATTCAATAGCTTTGTGTCTGAGTTTACTGACAACATTGAAAAGTATGTTGATGTCGAAGGATTACAATCGAAAATACTTAGTTCAAAAAATAGTGAACTAGAAAAATATAAACATGCAATAGATAGTGCCGAGCAAGGTAAAAAAGAGTTAACTGATAGAAAGAAATCTTTAGCAGTGGCGAATAATTTTGAAATGACATTTGATGAAATTGATACATACCTACATGGAAGTGCGGAATCTCCAGGTAGATTAAAGGAGATAGATGTAGATATACAAAATTTATCTACGTCACAGTATGACACTCACAGCTTAGCTTTATTGACTATTAGAACTGATAATATTTTATCTCAAATTGAAAATTACAGGGTTCTCAAAATAGAACTCGATTTGTCAAAAGATAATGTGAATTATCGCAAACTCTACTCTGCAGTAAAAGAACTGAAATATAATTCAAATGATAAGTGCCCTGCCTGCTTGACTCCTCTGGACGCAGTAGTAATTAATCCTTTTGAAAATGCAAAGAAAAGTTTAGTGGAGCTTGAGAAGTTAGCTACCTTAGAGCAGAAAATTGAAAGTATTGTTGAATTAATTGTTGATGACACAAAGGAAATTATCAAAGATGTACGAATTAAGAATAAATTTGCAAAGGAATTAGGAGCTACCTTTGAACTTGTTATATCTCCTGAACTTGGTGAGATTACAAAACATTCTATAAATGAATTTCTTGAAAAGATTGTATTATTTGTTGCAGACATTAAACGAAACACGGAATCCCTAACATTTTTGGATAACATTCTTAATCGTAAAAATGAAGAATTTGAAAAATCAACTGAGTTTAAAAAGAAACTTTCTTTAGAAAGAGAAGAATTCCAGAAAATTTCAACTTTAGTTAAAGATATAAGATCTAAGGAAACTGTGTTTAATGAGACAATTTTAGGGGCCCAGACTAAAATTAGTGAGTTTACCTTGGAAAACCAGTCACTCTTGCAGGAAGTTGATAAAGAGAAGAAGCAAATCACTGTAAATATACAATTTGTTAATGTTTATAAATCACTTATTGGTAAGTTGAAAGCACATGTTAAAGAATTGCCGGGTAAATTAATTTCTGATATGAATGATTTAGTTAGAGATTTTTATAACGAAATAAATAAACACGATTTTGAATATGAACGATTATCCAAAATTGAACTTCCATCAAAATCTCAAGACATAATTAAAGCTTACTTTAAGGACAATCCCTCCAAACCTGTTGATGCACTACACGTTCTAAGTGAAGGTCATGTTCGTTGTTTAGGCCTAGCAATTTTGTTAGCAAAAATCGTTAAAGATAATATCGGTATTATTATATTTGATGATGTAGTTAACGCAATTGATGATGATCATAGAGGAGGAATAAGAGAATTATTGTTAGGCAATAACAAACTTAACAAGAGACAAATAATTCTTACTTCACATGCTGAGGAATTTATCAAAGATTTAGAAAATCAAGTTGAAAAGCGGAAATATGAAGATTACATTAAACGAATAACATTTTTGCCTCCAGAAGAACGGAATATAAATGTTGATCTTCTTACCTCTTCAAACTATTTGAGCCTTGCTCAAAGTGCTCTGGATAAGTCTCAAAAGAGGGAATGTCTAAGGAATTGTAGAAGTGCCCTGGAGAATATTAACTCTACATTTTGGAAGCGACTCGCGAGAACATATAACACTTCAATTACAGTCCAAATCCGCCAACCTAAAGGGATGCCGGATTCAATGACTACAGTTACAGGATTATCTCAATTTCTCAAGAAAACTGTTAAGGATAGTAAATATGATAAAGTTGTAGAGATCTACGATTATTTGAAAGGGCTTGAAGCAACGCATAATAGTGTTTGGAATTATTTAAATAAAGGTACTCATGAAGAAGAAGGGCTCCCAGAATTTGATCTTCTCATTGTCAGGGAACTATATTCAAAACTTGAGTTATTGGATAGTGAGGCTAAGGCTGTTTAGCGAGATCCAGTCGGAGGGCGATACTCGGGTGACATCAAAACTGTGACTACACCCGTAGAAGCTTATGTGCCGTTATCTTCGGACAGGGGTTCGACTCCCCTCGCCTCCATTAGAGTCAAAAACCATCAGCCAGTAAATCTGGTTGGTGGTTTTTTAGTTTATGATATAATAAACAGAAATTTAGATTGGGGGACTCAAGATGTTTGAAAATCGAGAACAGCTCCAAGAGATTTTGAAAAAAGCCAATCAACATGCACGGAAACAAGCTAAAGAATCAGGTGCCTCTATTTATTATATAAAGAACAACAAACGCGTTCGTGAGGATGCTGCGGGTAATAAATTCGAAATTATATTTGATGCTACTGGGAAACGCCAGGAGTTTGAGTATCATGAGTGAAACCAGACCAGTCATGACGGTGTTTGCTGGAACCAATGGAGCAGGGAAAAGTACACTCAGCATGCAAATGAGAGAGTGGCTTGGTGAACTGGTTGATCCTGATCAGATTGCAAGAGAGTTGAAGCCAGAGAATCCGCGTAGTGCTGACCTGTCTGCTGGCAGGGAAGCTGTGAAAAGAATCCGATCTCTCATTAAAAGCGGTGTAAACTTCGCTATTGAAACGACATTGTCCGGATCATTTGTTTTAAAACATATGGAAATAGCAAAACAAAACAGTTACGAAATTGTCGTATACTATATCGGCCTTGAGGATGTGCAAATGCATATAGATCGTGTTGCCTCTCGTGTTGAACAAGGTGGACATTGGATTGCAGAAGAAGACATTCGTTATCGATATGGTCAGTCTTTGAAGAACCTTAAACCGGCTCTAGCGATCGCAGATCGGGTTATCATCATTGATAATACATACGAGCCTTTAATTGTTGCTGAAATCATACAGGGTGATTTGATCTATTGTGCTGAGTCCATACCTGCTTGGGCTAATCCTGTTCTTGTGGGTTACTGATACCTGTGTGACATCTAAACTGTGACTACACCCGTAGAAGCTCATGTGCCGTTATCTTCGGACAGGGGTTCGACTCCATTAGAGTCAAGAAACCATCAACTAGTAATCTGGTTGGTGGTTTTTCTGTTTATGCTATAATCTTTGTAAAATAAGCTGATGCAAGCCCGATATACTCCGTATCTCCCAAAGGAGGCAAAGAAGCATGAGCCAAACGCAGCAACAGATTCGCGAGTTTGTTGCAGGGGTACAAGCATATGTGTCGCCAGTAAATGTGATTAATCCTTGGAGAGATTATGTGACGGGCTATGATATCGGCCCCGAAGCGGTGAAAATTCGTTCTGAACATTTGGTCAGGTATTTGGAACCGAGAATGTCCAAGGCTCGGTACATATTTATTGCGGAAGCCGTGGGATATCAAGGGGCGCGGTTCTCTGGTGTACCCTTGACGTCCGAGCGAATGGTTACCGGGAATCATTCGCTGGTGAATCACCAGATGATTTTTGCAGGCAAGCCGGGTGTCCGAACAAGCTTGCCCAATATCGCCAAACCTAACCGGAGTCAGGCGCTGTATGGTTTTGCAGAACCGACAGCATCCATCATATGGGGTGAAGTGTTATTCAGTTCAAGGTGGAAACCAACGGACTTTATATTTTGGAACATCTATCCCTTTCATCCTTATCAATCTTCTGAAAACCGGATGACGAATCGAACGCCGACTTTGGCAGAGTTGGAGGATGGTTTGCCATTTGCTAGACAGCTTATGCAACTGAATCCTGATGCTCAGATCGTGGCGATTGGCAGAAAGTCGGCAGACACGTTAAGCTCCCATTTCATTAAACATCATCATGTTCCCCATCCTGCAAATGGAAGAGCAGTACAATTCCAAAAAGCAGTGAGGTCAATTATCTAGCCCATTTTGAACTGGAGAAATGTAAGGCTGACATATGAACTCTTATCGTCTAAGTGCCCGCACATAACGTAATGCCCTATCATATAAAGATTGGTTGGTGAAGCTGAATGAGTGAAAAATACTGGCTTGTGGTGCAATATCCACTGAAGAGTGCGCAGGGCAGCAAACGAGATCATTGGTTGAAGGAAAAGGTGATGGAATATCTGGAAACCGCTCTGACCCAGGCGGAGTTGGGAGAGGTGGATGGATGTGATCTGGGTAGCCGTGTGGCTGATCCGAAGGAATATGTAATGAACATTTTCTGTGTGGTAAGGGACGAGGATCGGAGCATAGCGCTAATTAAAAAAGTGCTGAGAGAGAGCCGGCTGGATTACACCCGCATCCAAATCGCTACGATGCCATACGGCATAGAAGGAAGCTACACGCTGAAATATGCCTCCAAAAAAGGCGTTACCGAATTCTCGCTTTGATCACGATTCGCTGTTTCTTACCATAACGAACTCTGTACTTGTCCTGCCCGAGGGCAGTTTGCCCCCAACATTTTCCCCACTTAAATTCATCATACGAGAAGACCATAATTGGACTTCCCAACCTTAATCACTCGATCAGCACTCTGTAAGTAGTAAGAATTATGCCCGTAGATATCGTAATCTTGCTCAAAAGTATGCCATATCAAGGTAGACGTTTACCATCTTCTTTTGTGTACTCAGATCCTCCGTCTCTCTCCCGCTTCTCTCTCCACCCGGCACAAACCACAACTTATTATCTGTACCTCCAACATTTTATAAAGCAGTACTCCTTGCGGCTCCAATTAGGGGCCCCTACCCGCAGCATTCACCACGATCAGATCCCCAAAACCTCATTCTATTTCACTCAGTCAAGCCATCCCCAAGCGATAAAAAGAGTTGAGCCTGCTCCATACACAGTCCTATAATATACAATTGTATAAAATCCGAGAGAGTGGTGGATATCACAACAGGTCATCCGATCCCAACCGATAAACCCATCACACATCGGAACCAAAGGAGGGTCACATTGAATCAAAGAGCAAAAGATGCAACAACAGATGCAGGAGTAGTAACAGAAGGAGATGAAAAATAGAGGTGAAAGCAACAGCCCAATCAGATATTGAGACCGATGCAGAAGTAAACGCAAATGCAAAAGCGAACTCCAGTGCAATGAAGAAGAATTGGACTCCCCGTTTCAAAGAGTTCATTCAACGCAAGCCCAAGACGCTGGCTTTTAAAATCCCGTTTGCCTACTTTGTCATTATTCTGCTAACGGTGGCGTTCAGTGCATTGGTGTTGAATCGAATCTCGGAAAGTGACGCGCAGCGAAAGATCAATGAGGCATCACTTCAGACGATTACATCCATTGAGACCAACGTTAATCTGATGATCGAGAATGTGAACAATTATTCGAAAATGATTTTCTCCGATCCCAACTTGCAAAACCTGCTGCGGCAGGGCAATGTGTACTCCAATTTACAGACACAGTCCAAGGTCAGCGCGTATTTGACCAATCTTATGCAAGCGGTTCCAATTATCGATTCAGTATATATTTACGATAATTCGGGGCACCGATTCTCGGTTGGTACACAGGAATGGCCCACGTTTATGGAAGCAAATGTGAAGGAAGCGCCGTGGTACGAACAGGCACTGAAGCACAACGGACGATACCTGCTCAGGCTGAATGGTGGCAACAACGACAGCGGAGTCTCGGCGACGGGGGAGAATGATGGGCAAGAGGTGGTCTCGTTTATTCGCCTCATTCGGGATTTGGATGATACGTCTCCGCTGGGATTTTTGGTCATGAACATCAAGGGCAAATCCATCGCTCAAGCCTATGCTAACCTATCTGCACCGGATTCTTTTCAGGTAGCCATCCTGGATGAGCATCAGCGGGTGATCGCAACCAACGCCACCGATGGAAAGAAGGCGGTGCCTGCTGTATCCGGCGAATCCATATCTGCGGCTTCTGGACAGGAAGGGATGCAAGAGATGTTAGAGGCCAATCAGGCCAAGTTAAAACAAACATTTCAAGAGCAATCCTCCGGCTTCATCACCTTGCAATCGGGTGGTCAGGAATATGCGGTTAACTATCGTTCGTCTGGTGATGATCAGTGGAAATTCATCAGCATGAGCCCATACCGGGCTACCGATACTCGTAATAAATCCATGGTGCTGCTTGCGCTGATCTTACTGGCGGTGAACGGGACTGTCTTTTTTGTCAGTTCATTCATCATCTCGCGTAGCGTCATTAAGCCGATTCACAAGCTACTTCGTTCCATGCAGAAAGCGCCAAGCGGCAACTTCCGCAAAGTGACGGTTGAGCTGAACAGCTACGAATTTGCACAGCTATATGGAGGATACAACCAGATGATCGAGCAGATTGAGCAGATGTTAAAACGCATCATTCAGGAGCAGCAGACGATCCGCCGAGCAGAGCTGAATACACTTCAGGCGCAGATCAAGCCACATTTTCTATATAACACACTTGATTCCATTACCTCCCTGGCGATGTCCGGCATGAACGATAAGGTATGTGAGTTGTTAGAAGCGCTCGGAAGTTATTATCGGCTGAGTGTCAGCAAAGGGCGCGAACTGATTACGCTGCACGAGGAGGTTGAGATTGTACGCAATTATCTGACGATCCAGCAGGTGCGCTACCCCGATGTGTTTGAGGTGCAGTACGATATTGCTCCAGATTGTGAGCGGGTGATGATTCCCAAGCTTGTGCTCCAGCCGCTGGTGGAAAATTCGCTGTATCATGGCATTCGTCCCAAAGGCAGCCCAGGCACGATACGCATTCAAGCTCGTCGATCCAAAGAAGGGGTACTTCTAACGATCACTGACGACGGAGTCGGCATGTCCGAGGAAGAAGTGAAGCAGATTCAACGAACAGAAATGAACAGGTTTAACCGTTCTAACTCTTCTAATACATCTAATCCTACCTATAACACTAAACACAATCCAAGCTTTGGCTTATGGGGGACGATGGAGCGGCTTCGCATTTTTTATGACAGAGAAGATGGACTTAAGCTGCAAAGCGAGGTTGGAAAAGGAACCACCATTATCATAACGATCCCGAAGGGAGCCGATGAATCATGGAATTAACTATCGAACCATTAAAGGTATTGATTGTGGATGACGAGTACCTCATCCGAAATCTGCTGCGCATGCGTATCGATTGGGAGCAGCAAGGCATGACCATCATTGGCGAGGCCTCCGATGCTGCAGAGGCTTTGAATCAGGTTGAGTTGTTGCGTCCAGACATCGTGTTCACGGATATATACATGCCAAAGATGGACGGCATTGAACTAAGCGGCATCCTCATGGAGCGTTACCCGAACATAAAAATCGTGGTTGTGACGGGACATGATGAATTTGAATATGCTCGTCAGAGTGTGAAGCTGGGCATTTCCGATTTTATTTTGAAACCCATTCGTGCTTCTGAGTTATTACAGGTTACGGCGAAGCTGCGAGCGGCAATCGAGCAGGAGATCGGGCGCGAGTACGAGCTGATGAAGCTGCGGGAGGAAATGAAGCAGAGCTTGCCTTATCTCAGGGAGCGATTTGTGAATCAATGGTTAAGCGATATGATACCTGAGGATGAACTACAAGAGAAGGCGCGTTTCTTCGGCATTCCTATCTCGTCTGGTGAACCAGGATCACGCATCGCAGTCATGGAGGTGGAGGTTGCTGTACCGCAAGCGAAGATAGCTGCACCAGAGGTATATCCACATCTGTCCGAACCATATCACCAAACACCCCAAACATACCAGGTACAACGAGGGCCTCAACAACAACAACAACACGGTCAGCCCCAATTAAGCCAGCATCAGACAGAAGCCCATCGACAACCCGCTGAGGAAATACATATTCTGCTGCGAATGGTAGGCATGAAGCAGGTTCAGGCATTTTATCCGCAGGATTCGCAAACCATTATCGTCATGGACCCGCATAACCGGATAGTTGTGCTCTCGCTTGGTGCGGATACGGAATTTTCCAATCAGGTACAGCAGCTACAGGAAGAACTTCAACATACACTTAAGCTCGAAGGGTGTGAAGTTGATGTGACCGTAGGGATTGGGCAATGGCAATCAGGATGGGGAAGGGCCTGTGTAGGATACCGGGAAGCTTGTCGTGCACTCGATTATCAGGCGTTTGTGGGGAAAAATCAGGTCATTTGCTTCGAGGATCTGGTCATCGAAGGCGGAAAAAGGCCCTACCACTCGGATGCTCAGCTGCTTCAACAACTGCAATTTTACGTCAGTGTTGGTGCGGGGGAAGAAGCCGTATTGTTGCTGGAGCGTATGCTGTCTGTGCCGTTCTCGGACGTTTCACAGTTTCGGATGGCAGCCATGGATGTGGTTACGGAGTGCCAGCGTGCTGCCATAGAGCAGCAGATTGAGGGAGAGTACGCATTGAACAAAGAGGCCATTGCTGCCATTTTTACAGCAGGTCATCTGCCTGAACTAAAAAGCATGCTGGAGCAGCATGTCCGCACGGTATCGGATGTCATACAAGCCAAACGACAGGCCAAGGAAGGCAATCTGATCGACCGGGTGATGGCTTATCTTGAAGAGAACATGGGCAATGCGGAAGTGGGGCTTTCCAGCACCGCGGCTGCTTTTTACGTAAGTTCGGGCCATCTGGGGCGGCTGATGAAAAAAGAAACAGGGCAGACATTTGTGGAATATATGACACAGCTTCGTATGAGAAAGGCTGAAATACTGCTGAAACAGACCGATTTAAAGGGGTATGAGATCGGGCAGCAGGTAGGCATCCCGGACCCACACTATTTCAGCGTCTTGTTCAAAAAACATATCGGTCGGTCCATGAACGAATATCGGAATGTAAAAACCTGAAAAACGAGAATACCAACTCGGGAGTGTAGAGAAGATTTTAGCGTAAACGCACTTCCAGTTCCATATCCACATATGTTCGAATATTACAAATCGATGCCTGTTTTCTAAATGGAGAACAACGCACGGTTCGCCTAAAATATGGGCTAGAACCAACTAAAACACATAGGGAGGTCCATAGAGATGAAAGCGCTATTAAAAAAATCAGCAAGTCTAATTCTGACTCTGGGAATTGTAAGCAGTCTGGCGGCATGTTCATCCGGTTCGTCAGGTGGTACACAGGGGGAAAGTAATGGAAAGATTAAGCTGACGCTGTGGGATCAATCGGTTGGCAATACCGATCCTTCGGCCAAGCTGCTGCCCGAGATTGTTGAGAAATGGAACAGCGAGCATCCGGACATCCAGGTTGAACGTACGGGCACGACAGGAGAACAGTACAAAACCAAAGTCAAAACATCGATTGCAGCTGGTGAAGCGCCAGACCTGTTCTATGGCATGGGTGGCGGCAGCTTCATGCAGCCGTACATCAAATCCGGCAATGTGCTGGAAATCTCAAATTACCTGACGGACGATATCAAAGAACGAATGGGGCCGGGTATGGCTGAGGCCATTAATATGGACGGCAAAATCTACACATTGCCCGTGTACACACATATCGCCAACCTCTATGTGAATACGGAACTGTTCGAGCAGGCGGGTGCCAAGATTCCGACCACCTATAACGAACTGCTGGATGCGGTCTCCAAGCTGAAAGCGGCAGGAATCACCCCGGCTGTGATTGGGGAAAAGGACCGCTGGCCGGGCATGTACTGGTACGACATTATTGCGATGCGTCAGGCAGGCAATGCTGCGGTGATGGAAGCCTTTAAAGATCCGTCAAAGTGGGATTCGCCCGACTTTGTTGCCGCTGCAACTAAAATGCAGCAGCTTGCGCAAGCAGGAGCGTTCAACAGCAGCATGTTCAGCATGAGCTATGACGAGATGCTTGGGGCATTTAATGCAGGCAATGGCGCGATGATGTTCCAGGCCAACTGGGTGAATGCAGGAATTGAGGACCCGTCCTCCGCTGTCAAAGGCAAAGTGAAAGTGATTCCTTTCCCAGTGTTTGAGGATGGCAAAGGCACAAATACCGAAATCTTCGGTGGAGCCGTCGATGGTTTCTACATCAACCAGAATACCAAGCATCCGAAGGAATCCGTGGAATTCCTCATGTATCTAAGCGAGCAGCTTGGTACACAAGGTTTCCTGGCTGGAGCCGGCCTGCCAAGCTGGAAAACAGATGCACTCGACACCTCCAGCCTGTCCTCCCTAGATCTGTCTGCGGCGGATATTATGAAAACGGCGACCTCATTCATCGCCTGGTGGGATAACATTCTGCCTGCGGAGTCTGCCGAAGCGCACAAAAACCTGATTGCCCAGCTGCTTGCCGGCGATGTAACACCGGAGGAGTTCTGCAAACAGATGGCACAGCTTAAACCAACAGAGCTGAGCCTGTAGATCGAGCAGGCTAATATGCGCGTAATCCATACACGTGTAAGCTCGTGAGCTTGCCAAGCTGAAGCCTGCTAACAATGAAGATGAACCCAAACAAGGCGTGGTCCGGTATATCCCGGTCACGCCTTTGAGAGGAGAACAACAATGAACTCTGTATTTTCCAATAAAGGCACGATAGCCGTCTTTGTACTGCCGACACTGCTTCTGTTCTGCGGCATTGTGCTCATTCCGATCTTTGTCTCCAGTTATTACAGTCTGCTGGACTGGAACGGCGTGGGCAGGGGTACATTTATCGGCCTGGACAACTATGTAGAGATGTTTAAGGATACGCGGGTGCTAAATTCGATCAAGAACTCTCTGTTATTCGCGGGAGCTTCGGTGTTCATTCAATTGCCGATCTCGCTGGTGCTCGCACTGATTCTGGCGTCCAACGTCAAGGGGGAAGGCTTCTACCGGACCGTGTATTTCATCCCGGTGTTGATCTCGACGGTGGTTATTGCCCAGTTGTGGTCAAAAATCTACAATGCCGATTATGGCCTGCTGAACGTGCTGCTGCAAAGTATTGGCTTATCCAGCCTGGCACAGGACTGGCTGGGGCAGAAGGACACCGCCCTGGCGGCATCGTTTATTCCGACCTTGTGGCAGTACGTGGGGTATCACATGCTGCTGATGTATGCAGGTGCGAAGTCCGTGTCTCAGGATGTGCTCGAAGCTGCTCGAATGGATGGTGCTTCCCGTATTCGCACGGCATGGTCCATCATGATCCCGCTGATGAAGCCAATTCTGAAAGTAAGCCTTGTTTTTTCCGTCATCGGCGCATTCAAGGTGTTTGACCTGATCTATGTGCTAACGGGCGGCGGGCCGTTCTACACCACTGAAGTGCCGAGCACGCTGATGTACGCTACCATTTTTGATACGTTCCGGTATGGATATGGCAGTGCGATCTCGGTCTTTATCATTGTGGAGTGTCTGGTGTGTACGATCCTCATTAATTCATTGTTCAAAACGGAGTAGAGGGAGGCATAAGGCATGAGTACCGTAGAAGTCATGTTGCAAAAAAAGCCCAAGCCGAGGTCCATCTCCGGACCGATCGGGAAAGTGTTCCTGCAAGCGTTTCTGATCCTCGTCGCGATTGTGCAGATCTACCCGCTCATCTGGCTGGCGCTGTTTTCCCTGAAGGATAACAGTGAAATCTTCAGCGGTGATGTGGCCGGGTTGCCCAAAGCGTTCCTATGGAGCAACTACACCAAAGCAATGTCCGACGGCCATGTGCTGACCTATTTTATGAATAGTGTGCTGGTTACTGCGGCCTCCATTGTCTTGGTACTGATCCTGTCCTCCATGACGGGATACGCAATCACGAGAATGAACTGGAAGCTCAGCGGGTTGACGATGACGATCATTCTGCTGGGCATGATGGTGCCGATTCATGCGGCGCTGCTGCCATTGTTTATTATTTTGAAGAATCTGAGCCTGCTCAACAGCTACTGGTCTCTGATTATTCCCTATGTAGCATTTGGCATTCCGATGGCGGTATTCATTCTGGGCAGTTTTTTCAAAGGTATCCCAAGAGAGATGGAGGAGTCGGCGGTTATCGACGGCTGTGGCATATACCGGACGTTTTTCTCTATTATTCTGCCTCTGGTAACCCCGGCTATATCAACGGTAGCCATCTTCACATTTCTGTCCTGCTGGAATGAGCTGATGTTTGCAGTTACGTTTATCAATAACACGGCTTACCAGACGTTGACGGTGGGTATGATGTCGATGGTGGGAACGTACATTACGCAATGGGGTATCATTGGTGCGGGACTGATGATTACGACAGTGCCAACGGTGGTCATCTATCTGCTGCTGAACAAACAGGTGCAGAAGAGTATGATCGCAGGTGCGATCAAAGGTTAGCTGGAGGCTGGACTGGAGAGCGTGGCGGTAGAAAGGGCTTGCTGCTTGCTCGTTAGACTCTCTTTCGGGTAGATATCGGCTTGATTCGGGATTTCGCAAGGTGTGATCTCTGGACTAGACCGGAGCCTGTGGTCATGGAATAATAAGGGGGTATGTAGCCAGGCAGTTGCAGAGAGGGGTCATTATTTATGGTCAATACCGCGATGGTAGTGCAGGAGTCTGTTCGGGAAAAGGTTGTGGCTTTCACGTTTGATGATGGGCCGCATCCGGTATACACACATCAAGTGCTTGAGATATTCCGCCGTGCAGGTGGGCGGGCAACGTTTTTCATGATTGGCCAAGAGATGGAGACTCATCCGGAGATTGCGGCGGAGGTGCACCGTGAAGGGCATGAGATCGCCAACCATACGTACACGCATCCGGATCTGACCAAGTTGACGCTGGAGGAAGCCGGGGAGGAGCTGCAACGCGCAGAAAATCTTGTTCAAAAAGTTACGGGGCAACCTGCCCGCTGCTTCCGCCCGCCGTATTTTGGCGTAAACGATGATATATTGTCTCTGGCGGCGGAGCGTGGATATCGTACGATTGGTGCGGTGAACGGTGATGCGAAGGATTGGGACAATCCCGGCGTTGAGTACATTCTGGAGCATACCCGGTCTGCGGTGAAACCCGGCAGCGTGCTTATATTCCATGACGGGTACGGGGATCGTTCCCAGACGGTGGAGGCGGTTCGTGTGCTGGTGGAGGAACTGGTCGTGGAAGGGTATCGATTGGTGACGGTGAGTGAGTTGCTGGACATTTCTCGTGATCATGATGAAAAGACGACATAATCAAGTGGACCCATCATTCTTTGAATGACAGGGTCCTTTTTTAATATATATAATGCATAGGAAGAACGGAGCGGAAGCACAAACTTTGCTTGCCCTCTCAAACTACTTTATAATAATAGGCTAAACTAGATTATGTCAGGAGGAAACAATGGACTTTATCAGAAATCAACTAGAAGAACTCGGCATGAGTGGACCTTCCATTGGATACCTTTCGAATGTGATTATGGTTATTTTTATAACAGTGATTTCGGTGCTGGCGAACTTTATAGCCAAAAAATTAGTGCTCAAGGCGATTAATCATATCGTCAATAACAACAGGTATAAGTGGGGCAACGTCATTGTGGAGAAGAAGTTATTCCATAAGCTGTCGCATCTCGTACCGGCCATTATTATCTATTATTCTGCTTATATTTTCCCGCCCTATCAGGCTTTGATTGAAAAAGCAGCAATGACCTACATGATCGTCATCATGATTACGGTTCTGAATGCTCTACTGAATGTCTTCGATGATATCTATCGTACCTATGAGGTGTCGAAGATTCGCCCAATCAAGAGTTACATTCAGGTAGCCAAGATTGTCCTGTTCATTATCGGGGGCATTATCGTCATCTCCAGCCTGATTGGACAGAACCCGCTCATTATCCTCAGTGGACTGGGGGCGTTATCGGCGGTATTAATGCTCGTATTCAAAGACTCGATCCTGGGCCTCGTGGCGGGTGTACAGCTATCGTCGAACGATATGGTGCGCGTTGGTGACTGGATCGAGATGCCAAAGTATAATGCGGACGGCGATGTCATCGACATTACATTGAATACGGTAAAGGTTATGAATTTTGATAAAACGATTACGATGATTCCAAGCTACGCCCTCATTTCGGATTCGTTCCGTAACTGGAGAGGCATGCAGGTGTCCGGCGGCAGAAGGATTAAGCGGAGTATCTATATTGATATCAGCAGTATCCGTTTTTGTACGGAAGAGATGGTGGCTGAATTTGAGAAAATCCACTACCTGACTGATTATGTCACGGAAAAATTAGATGAAATCAACGCATACAACATGGAACACCACATTAATACGGAAAGCACTGTAAATGGCAGACAGCTTACGAATGTCGGTGTATTCAGAGAATACATCCATCAATATCTGAGGAATCATCCGAAAATTCATAAGGATATGACGTTGATTGTGCGACAATTAGCACCGGAAGATCGCGGGCTGCCTCTGGAAATCTATGCTTTCAGCAATGATATCGCCTGGGGAGTGTATGAATCGGTGCAGGCGGATATCTTTGACCATATCTTCGCGGTGGCGTCAACATTTGGCCTCCGAGCTTTCCAAAATCCAACGGGTCATGATATCGCGCAACTTAAAGAAAACAAACAATATGCGCGAGAGTATTAAGAAGATTTATCAAAATAGATGTGACGGCCACCATATTGGTGGTCGTTTTTACGTTTGGATGCCCCTCTAATTCGGCCATGGGTGAGAACACGTCGGTAAGTTGGCTAATTTTTAAAATCATAGGAACACATCCACATGTTTTATTTATGAGACTGAGGGTCAGTTCATGGGATAGGGTTCAGTGCAAGATAACAAAAAAGAATGTTTGCAAAAACAAGTAGACAATATGTATTTGTTTACATTATAATCTAATTAATTCCATATTTTGAAAGGGGTGATTCGGAGCTTTTTCTGAGCAGGCGTGTCTAAGAACGAGGGAAAAAGTAAGGAGTCTCTTTGGCGTGCTAACTTTTCAAAAGAAATGGAGGGAGAATGAAATGAAGAAAACATTGTATTCTGCTATTATGATAACGCTTTTATCAGGATCGATTGTGGGTACGGCCTTGGCGGATAATTACGAGTCGAATGACACGTTGAGCACCGCGTATAAAATCCCAACGCAAACGGTGGCCACTCCCTACGGTCCGGCTTACTGGGGTGGAAGTGCTTGGTCTTATCTATCATCCCCGACAGATGTAGACTACTTTACATTCAGAGGGCATGGCAAATCTGTCGTGCTGGGTTCTCCTTCCGGCTATGATTACGATTTGTACGCCTATGACAGCGCTGGAAATTTGGTTGCTTCTTCTACGAATACGTCAGGAGCGGATACGGTTCTTGTCGACTACAATAATGTATATTTTAAAGTGGTAAGCAAAGATGGACGATACAGCGATACCGATGCTTACAGCGTAACCTTTTATAAAAGGGATGTCTGGGTGCCGTGACCAGATCGTGAGAGTAAAATAACGTTAGGTATCGTAGACTTTAATGCTTCCGTCTCATGAATAGGAACTCTACCGCCTCAATGAGGTAGTAGAGTTTTATTTATTCAAGCCAATGGTCTGGAAGAATGGGTTACCATATCCCCCACTTGAGTTCATTGGAAAATTTAATGGAGGTGAGTGCCGTGGCACGTGTATTAGTTGTGATGATCCCTGCAGAAGGCCATATCAATCCGTCGCTTGGATTAATCAAGGAACTGGTAGAGAACGGTGATGAAGTGGTCTACTGTTGTACCGAAAAATACCGGACGAAGATTGAAGCGTTAGGCGCACAATTTAAAGCCTACTCCTTCAACGAGGCAACCCTGCTCAACAACCCTGGTATGAAGCCATTCGAACTCAAACATCCTTACCAGTTTTTATATATGATATTGGAGAAAGTTATTCAACGGTTTATTCCAGATGTTCTGAATCTGATCGAACATGAAACCTACGATTATATCATTTTTGACTCCATAATAGGCTGGGGAGGACAAATTCTAGGTGAGAAGCTAGGTATACCAACGGTATGTTCAACCAGCACCTTTGTTTTTGTGGAGCCTCTTGGATCAGACAATCAACTGAAGGATGATGCGGAGGAGGTCAAGGAGCTATATAACAGCATCGTGGAAGTGTCCCAGCAAATAGCTTCCCAGTTCGATGTGGCTGTACCTTCCCTAACGGAACTTTCAGGGCATTCAGGACAACTGAAGATTGTGTATACAAGTCGTTATTTTCAACCCATGGGGGAGAAGCTGGATGACAGCTTTGTATTCACTGGCCCATCTATTATATCTCGCAAGGATGCGCCAGGCTTTGCAAACGAGTCTTTGCATGCTCTTTATAAACAGGCAGTTTATATTTCGATGGGAACCATTTTAAATAAGGATCTTGAGTTTTATAAGCTTTGCTTTACGGCCTTTCGTGATTTGCCTGTGCAGTTTATATTGTCTTCTGGGAAGGATACCGATATAGAGCCCATTGCTGATCTCATTCCTGACAATTTCATCATAAAACCTTATGTCCCTCAACTGGAAGTGTTGCAGTGTGTAGATGCTTTTCTGACACATGCAGGCATGAACAGTACCAGCGAAGCTTTGTATTACAATGTACCGTTAATCATGCTTCCGTTAACATCGGATCAGCCGCGTGTAGCAGGCCGGGTACAGGAGTTGGGAGCAGGGGTCATCGTGGACAAAAATAACCTTACACCCGATGTGCTTAAAAACGCAGTATTAGAAGTGCTCGGTAATGCCTCCTACAAGGAGCATGCTGAGGTTATTGGGAAAACGTTACGCGATGCTGGCGGGTATAAGCAGGCTGCTATGGCCATTAAGAACTTTATAGGCAATCAACCGTTATTGGTCACGCCCATCTCTTCGTTTGAATGAAAAGGAGACCGCTCTTCATGAGAGCTAGAAGAGAAAGCCGTCACCCCGACTAGAACGGAGTGGTGACTTCCAATTGATTCAAGCGCGTATGGAGGGGTAGATAAACGGAGAGGGGCATTATTTTTACCATATTGTTCGTATATCTTTTGCAAAGGAGAGTCTTCAGATGAATCATCGAATTCCGGAATATACATTGAACGATGGCTTGAAAGTGCCTGCAATTGGATTTGGTACCTATAGTTTAAAAGGTGAAGAAGGCGTTAAATCGATTGCGTCCGCAATGGATGCGGGTTATCGATTAATTGATACAGCGTATAACTATGAGAATGAGGCAACCGTGGGTAGAGCAATCAAGCAAAGCTCCATCGCCAGAGAAGAACTGCTCATTTCCTCGAAGCTGCCGGGGCGTTATCACGCTCATGATAAAGCACTTGTGGCGATCCAGGAATCCCTGTACAGAGCGGATCTGGATTATTACGACCTGTATCTGATTCACTGGCCCAATCCGAAGAAGGACATGTATGTCGAAGCATGGCAAGCGCTGATCGAAGCCAAAAAACGTGGATATATCCGATCCATTGGAGTCAGTAACTTCCTGCCTGAGCACAATGAACGGCTGATTAAGGAAACGGGGATAGCGCCGAGTCTGAATCAGATTGAGCTGCATCCATTCTTCGACCAAGCCGATCAGCGGGAACAGGATACGAAGCATGGCATCGTGAACGAATCCTGGAGTCCGATTGGACGTGGCAATGATGCCGTACAGGATATTCTGAAGGATGGGAATATTCTTCGGATCGCGGAAACGCATGGCAAAACGCCAACTCAGATCATTCTACGCTGGCATGTTCAGCTGGGCTCCATTCCAATTCCGAAAGCCGGCTCCTTGCAGCATCAGCAGGAAAATATCGATATATTCGATTTCGAGTTGAGCACAGAAGAGATGCAGCTCATCTCTGCATTTAATCGTCCGGATGGACGTTTGTGGGATCAGGACCCAAGCGAGTATGAAGAATTTTAAAGAACGACAAATGAAGGGCTGCTCCCATGTCAGATATGACAGGAAGCAGCCCTTCATTATTGAAGCATATTAAGCATTGTTGCAGTTTTCCATGTTGCGTAATTTCTGTTTAGTGTCCAGCAGGAATCCGGAAGGTCAGAATCTCGTACGGTTTGATATCAAAAGAAATCCGACCATTTTCCACGGCACATTCTGCTTCGTTGTTCTCGAGCAAATCACAAGCGTATGCCGTAGCACCAGCTCCCTCAGGCAATTGCAGGGAAGCCCGACTGCGGCGGCCGTGTGCTTCATAGAGACGGATGATCATATCATCGTTGTTCTCGGCTTTTTTGATAACCTCCAGCACGACATTATCCTGATCGACTGAGGCGAGAGACCATGTTCCCGGCAACGTACCGGTTTGCGGACTTACTTCACGGGCAACCAGCGGACGGTTGAGATCATAAGCGGCTTGGATGACACGTCCTTCACGGAAGTCGCCCTGATGCGGATAGAGCGCGTAGGTGAATACGTGCTGCTCTTTGTCGGCATTTTCATTCGGGTACGTAGCGCTCTTGATCAGTGACAGTCGCATCACCGAGTTATGAATGTCATATCCGTATTTGCAGTCGTTCAGCAGAGCAGCACCGTACCCGTTCTCCGCCAGATCGGCCCACTTCTGCCCGCATACTTCAAACCGGGCTTGATCCCAGCTCGTATTACGGTGGGTAGCACGCTCAACGTTGCCGTACTGGATTTCGTAGACGGCCTTTTCACTCCAGATATCAAGCGGGAAGGCGGCTTTCAGCAGCAAATGCTCTTGCTTCCAATCCACAAACGTACGGAAATCAATCCGGCGTGTATGCGCGTAGAAGATGATTGTCTGCTCAATGATCGAGTCCAGGAACTGTCGCTTCACTTGAAGCACGGAACGCACGGGCCCGCTTTCAACCCACTCCAGCGACTGCAGGTCATTAATCTCCCACATATGCTGTTCATAATAATCGTCAATGTTCCATGCCTCGTATTCCGCAGGTCGATCCTCGAACACTTGCAGCACGTTACCACGTTTGCCAGACTGAAGCAGCTCACGACCCTCCAGCTTGTCCCATACGGATGTGAATTCGGCACTTTCATTCAGGTGAATATCGTACCAAGGTGTATGGATGTGGCACCGATCTGCTTCCCACTGAGCAACCGATACGCCCGCGACAAGCTCGTCTGTGAGATCTGGTGTGATCCGGAAGGATTTATACCCAAATGTAGGCACGTTCTCTGCAAGGAATACAAGTCCGCCTTCGGGAGTCTGCTGGCTTGGTACAGGGCGATCTCCATCATAGATGGTTACTTTTCTCGCAAAAGCAGGCAGTTCAACCACATCCGTCCGTACAAATCCGGTCGTGTTGAATACTACAATGGCTTCGCCATCAGATGTAATTCGGCTTGCAATGCCCTTCAGCGCGCTGTCTTTCAGCTCATCCGTGACACGCAGGACTTCTTCATATTGCTCCTTGGAATCCACATATACCTGCTCAATGGAGCTTCCCGGGAGAATATCATGGAACTGGTTCAGCATCGTCAGCTTCCATGCATGCTCCAGTGCATCGGTTGGATAGGCCGCCTGTGCATTCGCCTGACGATGAATCATGGCATACAGCTCGGCATCAGCCAGCGCAAATTCGCTATGACGGTTGTACCGTTTGTTACGCGCCATGGACGTGTAGGTACCCCGATGATACTCCAGATACAGCTCACCCGACCAGCGAGGAACGGAAGGAACATCCGCCAGATTTTGCTCCAGCTTCTCGAAAAACTCGCGTACAAAGGTACGTTTCACCGCGGGTACACCCGGCAATCCGACATCAAGTCGTCTGCCATGCTCCAGCATCTCTTCGGTTGGTCCACCGCCGCCATCTCCGAATCCGAAACATTGCAGGACATCTGCATTGATGTTTTTGTTCTGGTATCGCTGCCACGTGCCTTTCACTTGCGAAGCATTAAACCGTCCATTATAGGTCGTTTCGAATCGGCGCTGCCTGAAATCAGGATGTTTATCATAGTCTGTTGCTGTGATGAAATGGGTCAGGACCTCTGATCCGTCGATTCCTCTCCAGTACATCGTGTCGTTTGGAATCTGGTTTGTATCATTCCAGGCAATTTTGGTTGTCATAAAATAATCAATACCGCTCTTGCGCATAATTTGCGGCATCGCTGCACTATAACCAAATACATCCGGCAACCAGAGTACACGGTTCTCCACGCCGAATTCTTCCTTGAAGAAACGCTTCCCGTAGATAATCTGACGGATCATGGATTCACCCGAAATCAGGTTACAATCGGCCTCCAGCCACATCGAACCTTCCGCTTCCCAGCGGCCTTCGGCCACCTTTTCCTTAATTTTCTCATATAGGGATGGGTAGTCTGCTTTCAGGTATGCATACAGCTGGGGCTGAGAGGACATGAAGGTATACTCCGGGAACTTGTCCATCAAGTAGAGTACACTCGCAAAGCTGCGAATGACCTTCTCCCGAGTCTGATCCAGCGTCCACAGCCATGCCACATCGATATGTGTGTGTCCGATACAGTGCACGGTAGGGATGTGATCACCGGCAGGGCGGATATTACCATAGACATGGTCTTGCAGATAGTGGCGCGCTTCCAGCACCGAAGCATGGAACTCTGCACTGTTTTCCTGGCGCAAATCCAGCAGATTCACGGCTTTATTCAGATGTTCGACCAACTTCAGCCGCTCCAAATCATCCTCACGCAGCAGATCCGCAGCATCCAGCGCAGCCTTGAGATCGTAATACAAATCGGAGACTTGCTGATGATGCTCGGCGATATATACATTTAGAAAAACATCCGCGGCAGACGTACTGCAATACGCATATAATGCCAGATCGAATTCATCACCTTTTGCCGCAGCGGGTGTCAGGTCAATCTCCGTATGGTTCACGTCTAGACCGCAGACCAATTCCCCATTCAGGAATGCTAAGAATTGCGGATTATCGTAATTCCAGATATCATCAGCACCAGTGACGATGGCACAAACGACCTTTTTTCCTTCCATATGATCCGGGATTTGAATGCGGGTTTTGAAGCAGCTGTGTACGTCTTTGCCGCCCCAGCCATCACCCTTACGGAATACGTTCCAGGAGGAAGGGTCCTCATGCACCAGTTCCCAGGAGTGATAACCACTTTCTTTATGATAAAGCTCCGGTATATATGTCTTTGAGGTTAGTCGTGCACGTTCCAAGTGTTTCACAATGGTATGGATTCGAGTATATAAGGAATTCATTTTCATGTTGGTTTCCCACCTTGGTTTGTAGTAAGTACAGGCTGTAGTCGTTGTTGGAGCGATAATACTGCAAGCGCTAACATATCAACTCTATCATAACAAAAGAGAAATAGGCGAAACTACGTATTGTATGCTGAAAATAACGTCTTTTTATTGCATTTCATGCTAAAATAAACTCATTAGAATCAGGATAGGGGGCATGTCCATGACACCATCGGTTTTGGCATACGAGCAGGGATATGCGATCCATGTGAACCAGCCTGGAGATTCGCTTTTTTATCATCTGGATTATGACGAACGCTCCCATGAACTGAATATGGAGTTTCAGCATTTCCATGATTTCTATGAAATCTGTATTCTTCTGGATCGCACAGCTGCGCACATCATTGAAGGTAGTTTATATGAGATCCAGCCTCTGGATATCGTTCTTCTGCGGCCTTCTTTGCTGCATAAAACGCAATATCCGAAGGGTGCTCCGCCGAAACGATTGATGATCACCTTTGCCATGCCACGTAATACACCTGGTCTTGAGAGCGGTTACACAGAACTGTTCTCGGTCTTTGATAAACCGATCCCGATATTCCGATTTACAGAAGAACGGCGCAAGGAAGTCCTCGCGCCGATCAATGATATTTTTGCTATATCGCAGCAGCCTTCTGCACTTCAATCGGTTATGATTCATAGCAAGTTCGTGGAGTTTCTCTGTGCCCTTCATCGGTACTCGGCAGAGAATGGATATGTGCGTGAAGAGACAGGATCATCAATGTCCCGACGCATGTATGCCATTGCCTCTTATATTCATAGTCATTATCAACAAGATTTATCTTTGGATGAAGTATCCAGGCGCTTTTATGTAAGTGCCCATCACTTGTCTCGCCAATTCAATAAGGTTACCGGCTTCACCTTCACGGAGTATGTGCAGATGACCCGTATTCGCAATGCCCAGCAAATGCTGCTGAATTCGAGTGAAAAAATTACAGATATTGCTGCACAGTGTGGATTCACAAGCTTCTCCCAGTTCAATCGTATCTTCAACAAACAGAACGGAATGTCACCAAGTGCATATCGCCGAAGCAGACATTCACAGAGCGAGCGTGACGTGATGCTTGTGGGTGAGAGACCCGAGCCACTTGGGTGTCTAGAGTGAGAGGGGCGAGGAGAGTGATGGACAGACCTAAAATACTACTTAACTGGTTATTTTTCTGGACAGAAGCCTTGCATAACATGAATAGAGTAGAACATGATGGGTACGTTGTTGTGTCAGTACATTCACGATTCAGCTAGGGACAAACCGCCATCATACATCCGATATACTCTGTCACAATATTCAAGCATACGCTCATCATGGGTAACCATAATGGCCGCTTTTTGGCGTGATTTCACTTCTTGCGCGATTAGACTAACCACTTCATGGGCTCGTTTGGTATCCAAGCTTGCGGTCGGCTCATCCGCCAAAATGATGTTGGGGTTATTCATTAAAGCTCGAGCTATTGCTGTCCGTTGCTTCTCACCACCTGAAAGCTCATCCGGAAAGCTTTTTAATTTCGAGCCCAGACCCAGCTCGTTCAGCAGCTTAGTGGCAAACTCCCTATCCTCCCTTTTAATCTTTCCCGACATCCTCTTTACGATTAGCAATTGATCAAGAACATTTAAATAGGGAACTAAATTCGAGGATTGCATAATAAATCCAATTTCTTGCAGCCTTATATTAGACAGCTCTTTCTCAGTTTGCGTGGAGATATTATTTCCATTCAGCCTAACATCTCCTTCGGAGGCTTTCAGCAGCGCTCCAGCAATGGATAAGAACGTACTTTTACCCGAACCAGACGGTCCAACTACAGCAACAAACTCCCCCGGTTCTACTGATATGGATACATGATCGAGTGCCGTGATGCGATTGCTTCCTTCGGCATAATACATGGTGACTTCCCGCATGTGCAATCCCTTAACCATTATTCAACCCTCCCGAGCGCCTTAAGCGGATCAATCTTAGTAATTTTGCGAACAGATACCAGTGAACTTAACATAGCAATAACCAGCAAGATAATAGAATAATTGAAGACAAGACTGGTTTCCAGCTTAAATGGCATTCCTTTTGGCATAATTGCTGCTGTTCCATAAGTCAGCAAGATTCCAACAACAATACTAGTCAGCGAAAGTACAAACACTTGCGAGATAATGGCTTTTCCCAAGAAACGGTTACTAGCACCTATCGCTTTCATAATGCCGAACTGATTGGTCTTTTGCATCGTAATGACATAGAAGAATACCCCGAGTACAAATGCAGAGATCGCGAGTAGAAATGCAAGCATCATCAGAATAGTTCCGTTCTCCTCTTTGTACCCGGGCATGCCTTGCACAGCTTCCGACCGGGTAACCGTATCCGTATTTGATAGCTTGCTGTTAATTACGGTTGGATCGATATCCTTGCCTTGTAACATGATCGCATTAACGGGACCTGCAACTCCTTTATCTGAACCCGGAGCCGCGAAAGCTATCTTCCGCCATTCAGTCATTGGGGTAAATACGGAGGCAACGTGGTTATACGTCTGATTCTCCACATATCCGATAATCGTCAATGATTCCGTCGTGCCATCTAATTGAAAAGTATCACCAAGGTTATAGCCCTCATCCTTCATGGTCGAATTCACCACGACACCTGTAGGATTCTCGGAAGATAGACTTTCACCTTCTACAATAGGTGGTTCCAAGAAGCTTCCAGGGTTAATTCCTATAATCGCTATGTCCACCTTATCTTCATTCTTCGTACTTTTCTCCTTCAGAGCCGTCGCCATCGTACTTCCCATGGGTGATGCAGCATCCACATTAGGAAGTTGTTCCGCCTTCGCCACCAGTTGATCTGACAGCAGTGACTTGCTCATGGAAGACTGAGCTCCTTCTTCAAAGATGACATAATCAGCCTTCATGGTCTTGAATGTTGATGCGGCTAGCGTAGACAATCCATTTCCCAGACCGGATAAAATAAATACCAACCAAGCCATTAGTACGAAGATAATGATAATCATCAAAAACTTCATTTTACTATGCATTAACTCCTTCATCGCTAAAAACATGATCTATTCAACTCCTTCTCTCTTTTTTGACACATGTGTCAATTTAGATGCGTGGCCACGCGGTCTTCATTATTAAACGATATAAATGACACTTGTGTCAAATTGAATCCAAGAACAAAGTTAGCTCTTGGCTCCTCCGATCCACATTTGGAACAGCAACTTTCCCCAATCAGGCGAAGGGATATTCATCATGTTAGGCGTATTAATTAAGTTAAAAAAAACACCAATAAGTACAGGTAGAGGAATATCTTGTCGCAGAGCTTGATCCTGCTGTGCGCGTTCAAATAAGCGTGATAATTGAATTTTAAGGGTCATATGTGCTTTCTCAATAAATTCAAGATCTCTCGCTGCTGCGGAAGAATTAGTCGTATTAATTTTACTGGCATCTCCCAGAAGTTGATGGAGCGTAGATTCTTCTGCGTAGATGAGGAGCAATTGCTCGAGAGCATCCATTGGATCAGTCTCATCAATGGCTAATGAATTCTCTAATACGGTTGATATGGAGCGCTTCATGCAAGCAGCAACAATCTCTTCTTTATTAGAGTAATATTGATATATCGTGCTCCGTGCTCCAGACAGATGCTGTGAGAGCAGCTTGAGATGAAAACCGTCATAGCCATGCTCAAGTACTAATTTTTTAGTTGTGTCCAGTAGCTCTGTTTCAGTAAAAGATTGTTTTCGTCCCATTAAATCTCTTCCTTTTTATCATTTAAAGTCGGTGTGAACTTCACGTAATCGATGTGTACTGCAGGTCTGCAGGAGTTCTTCACTTTACTTGCTTATTATGATCAGTTTAGCATATGTTTGATGGCCATAATACCAACCAAGACTATTGATCTGAATAAATGGGTGGACGATATACAAAAAGGCAAACCCTTGAACTTACAGAGGGTTTGCCTTTTTCCTTCTATTTATTGAATACCGAATATATACCGATACGAATACAATTGATCTTACGATCAGACTCACGCATGTACCGGATGAATCTTGATGTTATCCCTGATCCTTCGGCGCCAGCTCAATAGCAGAGCGAATGGCAGCCAGCATGCTTTTATCATCGGCGATATTTTTGCCAGCGATATCGAAGGCTGTACCGTGGTCGACGGATGTACGGATGATGCCGCCTTTCAGACCAACGGTGATGTTCACGCCTTCCTCGATGCCCATTACTTTTATCGGCGCATGGCCTTGGTCATGGTAACAGGCAACGACGATATCGAAGTCACCGCGACCAGCGCGGAAGAAGAGTGTGTCCGCCGGGAGTGGACCAACGACGTTAATGCCTTCCTGCTGTGCACGTTCGATACCGGGCTGAAGCTTCTCTTCTTCTTCTCCATTACCGAACAAGCCGTTCTCCCCGGCATGAGGATTGATTCCGCATACGGCAACGCGCGGATTCTCAAAGCCTGCTTTTTTCAACGTATCATGAGCAAGCTTCACAACGGTGTAGGTTCTTTCCGGGTTAATACTTGCAATGGCATCGATCAGACCCATGTGTGTCGTCAGGTGAATAACGCGCAGATTCGGCGTGGTCAGCATCATCGAGAAGTCCTGCGTATCCGTCAGGTCCGCCAGAATCTCGGTGTGCCCCGGATACAGGTGCCCGCCCTGATGCAGAGCTTCTTTGTTCAAAGGCGCGGTGCAGATGGAGTGAATCTGCTGTTTTTTGGCAAGATCAATGGCTTTGGCGAGAAACTGGAATGCTGCATCCCCAGCCACGGCAGATACTTTACCGTATTCCAGATCCGCAGGAACGAGATTCAGATCAATCACATCCACAGTACCGAATTCATACTTGGCTTCAGAAGGCTCTTGAATCGCGTTAACGTTCAGACTTGAGCCGATGACTGGCAACACACGCTCCAGAATCTTCGCATCACCGATAACGAGTGGATTGCACTGATCGTACATTTCTTGATGACCCAGTGCTTTCATAATAATCTCCGGTCCAATACCTGCTGCGTCGCCCATTGTAATTCCAATTGTAGGTTTCATACGAGAATACCCCCTTTTAATTTTTGAATCGCATGGATAAAGACATCCGGTTTACCGAATCCGCCTGCTTTGGTAATCACATGCAGATCATCAATCCCTATAAACTTGGAGATCGGCACACCGATTTCAAGCTCATCCAGCAGCTCGAAGCCGCTAATATTCCATTTCAGACAGATTTGTTTTGCTGTATCACCGCCGGTCATGGAGACCCCTTTGAAAAGTCCCTCTTCCAGCAGTCTGGCACAGATCTCACCCATCGCGAGTACAATTTGGTTGCTGACTTCCGTGTGATTGAGACCGCGAATTTCGCCCGTTGCTCGTGCCAGTTCGATATCCACTTGTTCTGCGGTGGAGTAGAGGACAACATCTTGTCCTTCCAGCGCTTTGTCTCGGACCTCGTTATAGACACGTTCCATCTCTTCCGCGCGGTCTGCGATTGCGGATACCGCTTTGAACGAATGGAAGGAGACTGAAGCTACGCGGGAGTTGCGCATCAATCGATGCAGCTGCTCGCGGGAGTTTTTGTTCACGCTGCCAACCACCGTTAGGATTGGACCGGAATTCTCCGGGATATCAAGTGACACAGCCCTGGATTCCAACTCGTAATGTGCGGGGAGGTAATTGGCAATACCTGCTGAACCTGCCCAAGTAAAGGTATAATCCAACTCGGAAGTCATCTGCAGAATCAGTTCCAGATGTCTTTCTTCGGTGGAGTCCACCATTACATACGGGATGTTATTTGTTTTCAACTGCTCTAGCTTGGTGCGAATATGATTCTGCCCGGCTTCCAGATCGGCGACGGTGATCTCGCCAACTTCATACTTGGTCTGTTGTTTCAACAAGTCCGGAAGGTAGGAAATCGTTACAGGTGTCTTCGGATCATGGGCAATTTCAGTATCTGCCAGCGGAACGCCGTTCAGGTAATGAATTCCTTCCAATATCGTCCGGTTATTTTTTGGATAACCCGGGGCAATCATCATAAAGTCCGGCTTTACGACATCATATACAGCATCAATCTCGATGCCGATATTACCGCGCATGGTGGAGTCCATTTTTTTGAAAATCGTCTCAAATCCATTGTTCGTCAGCAATTCGGCAGCCCGGAATACACGGTCATACGCTTCCTGTGAGGATATGGAACGACTATCTGTATCAAAGACGACGGCATCGTAACGTGTAAGAGGGCCTTCATCCATATTAAAAAGAACACTGGTCTTCAAGCCATGACGGGCAAGCTGCACCCCGCTGTCATTGGCACCGGTCAAATCATCTGCAATAATGGCTAATTTCATGCAGTCATCCCTCCTTGTAAGCACAATTGAATAAAAAGTCCGTTCAGATCATCAGTTAAGCATAGATTGAGCACATTAAATCAGGTGAAAACCATTTATGTGGTTGGTCGTTCATTATATTTGGCGACTCCACCTGATTTCTCCAGTCGTTTGGAGAGGAACCCGATGAAGATCGGCAACAGGATGGCTGTTGTTACAACACTCGCCGCAATCTGCACCGTAGCAATCTCGGCAATCGGGCCAAATGAAGCATTAGCAGCCACGATGGCAGCAGGTGTACCTACCGCATTTCCGGCTGTTGAACCTTCAGAGGCACCAACGATAGGGTTCCAGCCGATGGCTTTAAAGAGCAGGAAACCGATTCCGCCCGTTAATAGCACGGTTAACACACCCAGTAAAATTCCGCTAAGACCACCTTGAATGATGGAGGAGAAGCTAATGTTCATACCCAGAGCAAATGCGAAGAACGGAACAAGTTTGTCACTGCCTTTATGCAGCCATTCCGCCAGATTGCGATCCAGATTACCAATAATGACACCAACGATGAGCGGAAGCAATACCGCAACAAAGGCCATAGGGGAGAACATGCCGTTAGCAAAACCCATCGCCCCAAAGATGGAGAGCGCTACCATGGTCAGGAACGGACCATCACTGAGTGCCAGGAAAGGGTAGGCTGCTTTGTCATCTTCTTTCCCGTATTGGCCGGCCAGAGCAATGTACAAACCGCCATTGGAGTTAGTCATCGCAGCAATAATGGCAAGCGGGGCAAGGCCGAGAAATAACCCGTTTGAATCCGCGAACAAAATAGCGATAAAACCAAGGGCTGCACCAATCACCCATTTGAACGTAAGCAAGGTCAATCCTTTGCCGACAGAGGAACCTGCTGTTTTAAACGTAATCTGTGTACCCGCAATGAACAGGAACAGGGCAATTAACGTACTGGCACTGTTGACAAAAAGTGCTTCCGTGAATCCGCCAATGCGCAGGGCATTCGGGAAGAATGTATTGATAGTTGCACCAAGTAACAGGGGAACGACCATCATACCGCCAGGGATGCGATCTAAAGTTGCTTTAATGTTCATAGTAGTAGCTCCTTATGAAGTAATCGTTTTTATGAAGCGCTTGCAGGGATTATATTATCCCATATCGTTTAATATAGCAACAATAAATTATTGTAAATTTTAAATACTTGGTTAACTGTTTAAAAATGCAACACATAAAAGCAATAAAAAAGACGTAAACTTAAAGTTAATCTTTAAGTTTACGCCATAATGTGGCCCGGTTAATCCCCAGTCGCTCTGCGGCCTTCGATTGATTGTTATTCTCCTCCTGAAGCACAAACTGAATAACTTCCTTCTCAATCTCCTTCAGCGTACCGTTCAACTTCATTGGGCTTGAAGAAGGTTGCTGATCCAGCAAGCGGGACAAGGTAGCCGTGGTGATTACATAATCTTGTTCGTTGAGTGCAGCCTGCTTGATCAGATGTTTCAGCTGGTTGACATTCATATGTGTGATCTGATCTTGGATCAGCTGTAGTGCATCTTCTTTTATCCTCACCGCGGTAGTTCCGTATTTGTGGTAGTAATCAGTCAGGAAATGCTGCATCAGTGGAGCCAGATCCTCTGGTCTATCCGCAAGATTTGGCATCATGATTGTATTAAGCTCCAGATCGAGTGACCACTGCGGGTTTAATATCTGTTCCCCGAGTATAAACACCCCAATCTGGTTTTGAAGGCAGCTCTGGATAAAGGCGAGCAACTCCGGATCTTCCATACGTGTTTCCATGTGGTTAATCTCTACATTTCTAACCTTGGCGAGTGGTATGTTGTGCAAATGACCGGGCGGAACTTGCGAGAGATCCATCTGTAATAAGAGTCCGCCACCGGAGTACATCTGATGAATATGTTTGACCAGAAAAGATTTACCGGAATCCGCTTCACCCCGCAGATAGATCGGTTCATGATTCTCGTAAAGTGCCCGAATGTTCTGTAATACCGCCTGCATGGCAGGGGATTCAGCAACAATAGGCTCCATCGATGCGTCGGTGAACGTTGTTATGCCGAATTGTGCAAAGGCATAGGGTTGCCCTTTTTCCAACATATATACCTTGTAGTTCTTGTTGTCTAAGGTCGTTTCATAGGCGTTAACCGTAAGTTGATAATCGTCCACCATGAACACATTTTGGATCTGGGATTGATGGAACTCCAGGCTGGTGTTGGTCAGATATATGTGATTATCGGTCAGCGGATTTTGTTCAAAATCGGTCAGGTTCTCGAATACAACTTCATTCCGTTCATTTAAAATAAGTAAATTGGGATGTTCCCGTGTAACCAGGTCATTCAGTATGATCGATATCGCATGATTTTTGCTCAAATAACGGTAGACCAGCTGTGCATCCTCCATCGCTCTAAGGATGGATTCCTGGCCAGATTGGATTAACAATCCCTCCAGACCATAGGTCTTCGCGGTGTTGACGGTGATCACATCTCCGACAATCTGTCGGTACCCGGAAGCTTTCAACTCCAGGAGCAATCGTGCCACATCCTCCGAGCTATGTATGGTATAGACCTTGAGGGGCAGATCCATCAGATCAATAATTGATTGTGCACCAGAGGTGATGTTGGAGAAGCCAACAATGGCTGTTTGGCCGTTAAACTGGCTTGCCAGCGTAAGTGAACGAATCATATCATAGCCTGATAACTGCACATCAATGACAGGAATGGTCACTGCTTTTTTAATCAATTGGGCGGTTCCGCCGCGGCTGATGATAATCTCTGCACCGTTTTTCTCAGCTTGAGTTGCTAATTCCACACCGTTCGCCAAGTCGCCCACGTCCGTCTGAATGGTTAACTGGGGAAAGCGAGGAATGCACTCTTGTATGATAGGAATCATCGATTCGTAGGGAGCAATAAAGTGAACTCGTGTACGCATATTTTTCCTGCCTTTATAGAAAACTTTGATCCCCTTATTATAGCCAACTTACGGAGGAATGGCACCCTGGGTGGACAGGTCACTGTTATGTGTGAAAATGTTTGTGTGGTATGTCGCCATAACTCCCTGAGTGGCATGTGATGAAGTGCACTGAACCGAACCGTTATGTATTTCAAAATTAATGCATAATTTGCACACGATAAGTATAGAGAAGTGAGGAGATTTCATATGGGAGACATTCATAAAGTAGCTGAGCCGGATCACATCATTAAGGATGTTGTCGGAAAGTTTTCTTGCAGGGTGCTGTGGAGTGAAGGCCGTCCATGTCTGGAGTATCAGAGGGAAGAGGATGTGGGTTTAATAACCGAATACGTCCGCATTACGTACAAAGTTGAACTATTGGATGTGTTTTTCACAGCGGTGGAGAGCCTTCCGGTTGTTGAGACATAGATCAGGTAGGGATTTGTAGATTTCGGGCAAAGGGTTAGTACTTAAGTTTGTGTGTGTTTATACAAGGTCATAAGGCGACACTATAGGTGTTCGTCTATTCTTTTATTACTCCATCATTAACCGACTTTGGGAAGGAGAGACTCTACTTGCCAACGTGAAATGTGAAACGTATGTGGGCGTATTCATGTATTATAGTATACATATGAACTTTTCGGAGGAGGAACAAGTCATGGGAATCTTATCGAGGTTTAGAGACGTGATGAAGGCCAATGTGAACCACATGTTGTCGCGGGCGGAAGACCCGGAGAAGAGTGTGAATGAATATATGCGCAGCCTGAGCAGTGATCTGGGTCAGGTGAAGGCTGAAACGGCAGCGGTGCTGTCAGATGAGAGCCGGGCGAAGCGAGCATTGGATGAGTGCAGCGCCGAGGTCAAGAAATTACAGCGGTATGCGGAAAAATCGGCGGAGTCGGGATACGAAGACAAGGCACGTGGTTTTCTGGAGAAGAAAGTGAAGCTGGCTGACAAATTGAACGAATTACAAGCTGCCTATGAACGTGCTTCCGCCAAAGCCAAGATGATGAAGCATATGAATGATAAACTGGTTGCAGATCTGGGGCAACTGGAAGCGCGGCATGCAGAACTGAAAAGTCGCATGACAGATGCAAAGGCGCAGCAACAGGCCAATGAACGGAATGCATCTGCGGGCAGGTCTGATGCCGCATTGAAGGCCATGGAAGACAAGGCGAATCAGGCGCTGAACGAAGCAGAGGCTTTGGCAGAACTTCGTGCTGGGACACAGGAAGATGATTTGGACGAATTAATCGCCCAGTTGGAGAGGGACATGAACTCAGATGCGGGTAATAATGAGAATGCGTCGCCAAGTGCGGAGGAAGAACTCGCAGCGATTCAGGAAAAGCTGAAGAATAAGTAATACGTTACACCATTTCGTTAACATTGAGGTGAGCAGATGCCGGTTATTGAATATAAATGTCCAAACTGCGGCAGTGGTATGATCTTTGACAGTGTGTCAGGTGCATTATCCTGTCCCAGCTGCGGCCGCCAGGACAACATAGAGCAGATCCCCGATCCCTTGAAGAGACAAGTGTTCACGGAGAATGAGGTCAAGGAATACCACTGTAACAGCTGCGGAGCTGACATTGTGACGGAGCCGGAGACCAGTGCGACGACATGCAGTTTCTGCGGTGCAGCGGTTGTACTCAGTGATCGGCTGACGGGCAATCTGGCCCCCGCGATGGTGATTCCCTTTTCGATCAACAAGGATCAAGCCAAGCAGGCTTTCAAAAAGTGGTGCAGAAACGGCCTGTTAACGCCAAGTGGCTTCATGTCCGCCGATCGGATTCAGAGCATTACCGGCATGTACGTGCCGTTCTGGTTGTACGAGTTACATAACAAAATCGAAGTGCATGGTCGTGGCACCAAGGTCAGATCCTACACCCAGGGCGACTACCATTACACGGAAACACAGCATTTCGATGTATACCGCCGAATTCGGCTGAATTACGTGAACCTGCCCATCGATGCATCGGAGAAAATGAAGGATGAACTGATGGATAAGCTTGAGCCTTTCCCATATAATCAGCTGAAATTGTTCAAGACCCCGTATCTGGCGGGATATATTGCGGAAAAATACAGTTATACGGACGAGGAACTTTTTCCACGGGCCAAGGATAAAACGAGATCGTACATTGATTCTTATATTGCCTCAACTGTATCCGGATATACCAGCGTGAGCTACACGGACAAACAGATTGATACTACGCTCAAAAATGCAGACTATGTGCTGCTCCCGGTGTGGATGGTCAACTATGACTACAATCGGGCACAGTATACCTTTGCCATGAATGGTCAGACAGGTAAAGTGGTCGGTAAACCACCGATCAGCAAAGCCAAAGTAGCTGGATGGTTCGCAGGAGTCTCTACGGTCTCGTTGTTGTCACTGAAGCTGGTTTCCTGGATGATGGGAGGTGGATTCTTATGAGAAAAAGAACCCCTCTGGCCGTGATGGCTACGCTCATTTTACTTATGATAACCCTTGTCGCTCCGTTGATTCCCATGTCATTGGCATCCGCAGCGGAGAGCAAAAATCTCATCTACGATGAGGCCAACCTGCTGAGTGAGCAGGAGATAAGTGAACTGAATGTACTTGCGAGTCAGTATGGCGCGGAACGGCAGACGGACTTTGTTATTTTGACAACAAATAATGTTGAAAATCAGGATGTTATACTCTTAACTGAAGATTTTTATGATAAGCAGAGGCTAGGATACGATAAAGAACATGGTAATGCTGTCATATTGACGATGGACATGAATAATCGTGAAGTATATTTGGCTGGGTTTTATAAGGCAAAAGAATATCTGAGCGATCAGCGGCTTGATGCTATCCGTACCCGAGTTACCTCTGAATTGTCCAGTGGGGATTATAAACTCGCATTTGAGAAATATATTGAGCTCTCTTACAAATATATGGGGTATGAACCTGGTGTGAATCCAAACAATATTTTGTTCAACGGTTGGTTTCAGTTGGGAGTATCTGTAGTTCTTGGCGGTATTGTTGTTGGTATGATGACCTATCGTTCCGGGGGACGTGTCACAGTCAATCGTGCAACTTATGAGGATTCAAGCAATTCCAGTGTCATTGATCGTCAGGATCGATATATCCGCACAACCGTAACCAAGCGCAAAATTGAGAAGAACAATAACAACGGTGGCGGAGGCGGCGGTGGAGGAACCTCCCGAGGTGGTCACTCACACAGTGGAAGTAGAGGGTCGTTTTAGTAACGGAGTCTGCGAATTATGTTAAATAGAAAGGATGGAAACGAATATGGGATTTTTCAGAAATCAGTTTTCGAATGTGGTGGAATGGGAAGAGTTTAGAGATGACATGATATTTTGGAAGTGGAGCAACCGGGAGATCAAGAAGGGGAGTAAACTCATCATCCGTTCGGGTCAGGACGCCATTTTCCTGAATAACGGTAAGGTGGAAGGGATATTCGAGGACGAAGGATCATTTAATATCGATTCCGAGATCATTCCGTTTCTTTCTACCTTAAAAGGGTTCAAATTCGGATTCAACAGTGGCATGCGGGTCGAAGTCTTGTTTGTAAATACCAAAGAGTTCACCGTGCGCTGGGGCACACAAAGTCCGGTGTTGATTCCAACACCACAACTCCCGGGCGGGATGCCGATTCGGGCCAACGGCACATTTAATTTTAAAGTAAGTGACTATGTGACCCTGATTGATAAGATTGCAGGCATTAAGCAGAGTTATCTGGTGGAGGATGTCAAAATCCGAATCACTTCTGTGCTGGATCAGCTTCTAATGAAGTGGATTAGCCGTGAAGGGAAGGATATGTTCAACCTGCAGGCCAATGCATCGGATATTGCCAAAGGGATTCAGGAAGATCTGGATATGCAGATGATGGACATCGGCATTGGGATTACCGGTTTTCAGGTGATGAGCTTCAATTATCCAAAAGAGATTCAGGATATGATTACAAAGACTGCTTCGCATGAGATGATTGGTAATCTGCAAAAGTATCAGCAGGTCAGCATGACAGACGGCATCTCATCCGGTAAAGTACAGGGCGGCGGCGCAGCTTCGGATATGGCTGGTATGATGATGGGTATGAACATGGCCAATGAAATGATGAAGAACATGAACCAGAATCAAGGCCAAAACCAGAACCAGAACAATAATTCCAATTCGTCTCAGAATCAGAATGCTGACCAGAAGCCAGCGGAAAATAGCAACGGTGATTCAGGTAATTCTTCATCTACAGAAGGCAACAAGAAGCCAAACTTCTGCCCGAACTGTGGAGCCAAAAATGAAGGAGCCAACTTCTGTCCGAATTGTGGTCAGAAGCTGGGCTAATGAAATAAATACATGTAGGGATAGTCTAGCAGTGCACTAAATACTGCGGGGCTATCCCTTTTTTTGTCTGAATTCATAGTTAAAGCAACATGACGTAAGGTGGGGAAGCAAGTTCATTTATTTTAGTTTAGATAAAAGAGTTGACAAGCGATCATAAATGATTTATCTTTAATTTAAGATATTTAATTTGAATATAAATAACAACCAAGAACAAATATCTTTAATCCATTTCACGAGGAGAGATCAAGATGATGATCCCAACATTGACCAGAATAAATGAACTTTCAAGAAAAGCTAAAGAGGGCGGATTGACGGAGTTGGAGAAAGAGGAACAGGTTCGTCTTCGCCAGGAATATCTGCAAACTTTTCGCGGTTCGGTCAACGACATTCTGCTGAATGCAACCATCTATGATCCAAACGGCGATGACGTTACTCCAGACAAATTGAAACAAGAACAGGCTAATCAAAATAACAACTAGAATATAATTCGCCAGATTATATATCTTAATTTAAAGATAATACAAACTTACTATAAATCACTTCCAAACCAAGGAGGAATTAATCATGACGATTCAAACAGCAGGTATTCACCATATTACAGCTTTCGCAGGAGATCCACAGGCCAACGTTGATTTTTATGCAGGAGTTCTGGGACTTCATCTGGTGAAAAAAACAATCAACTTCGATGCACCTGATGTGTATCATCTGTACTTTGGAGACGAACACGGAAGCCCGGGTACCATCATTACCTTCTTCCCATCGGCTGGATCACCACGGGGCAAAATTGGTGGAGGTCAGGTCGGCATCACTTCCTATGTCATTCCTCCTGGGTCGATTGGCTTCTGGCAGAACCGGCTGGAACAGTATAACATTGAGGTAACCAAAACAAGTCGCTTCAATGAAGACCTGCTTCAATTCGAAGATGGCGAAGGCCTGCGGCTTGAGCTTGTTGAACGGGAAGAGGGAGCAACCAGCACTTGGGCGCACGAAGGAATTCCAACAGATAAAGCAATCAAAGGCTTCGGTGGTGCTGTCCTATTCAGTGTTAACCCGCAAAGAACGATGGATGCTCTTGAGAAAATTTTGGGATTTGTCAGAGTGAGTGAAAATGAAGAGTATGCCCGTTTCCGGTCCAGCGGGGATATTGGTAATGTCGTAGATGTTCCAGTGACCCGTATGGCTCTGGGTATGGGCGGCGCAGGAACCGTGCACCATATTGCATGGCGTGCCAAAGATGATGAGGAGCATGCACAGTGGAGTGAAGGTGTACGTGATTACGGGTACCAACCTACTCCAGTTCGGGATCGTCAGTACTTTAACGCAATCTACTTCAGAGAAGCTGGCGGCATTCTGTTCGAGATTGCTACCGATCCTCCGGGCTTTGCCAAAGATGAACCTGCTGATTCGCTTGGACAAAAATTGATGCTGCCTGAGTGGTTTGAGAAATACCGCCCTCAAATTGAGGACAATCTGCAACCGATCGAGGTAAGAACACTCGTACC
The DNA here is from genome assembly GCF_000316035.1 of Paenibacillus sp. PAMC 26794. GTDB lineage: Bacteria > Bacillota > Bacilli > Paenibacillales > Paenibacillaceae > Paenibacillus. The sequence continues at coordinate 80,292 of NZ_ANHX01000071.1, read as the reverse complement.
TGCTACAGTCCAATGAAGTAAGGTAGATGGCGCTCAGAGCTTTTCCTCTGGGCGCGTCACCAGATCTCAGCGATTTAGGTAACTGAGTGAGCAACAGGCTTCGTAGTATGAGAAAAACCTAAAGGAGCATTGAAGGATGATGGAGAAAAAGGTTACCTGGCTGGAGCTGTTCTACGATCTGCTCTTCGTAGCAGCGGTCTCCAAAGCGGGTCATGTCTTGTTACATGCCGAACATGGAGTAATTACGTTTGAATATTTAATGAAGTTTGTGCTTATTTTTATCCCTGTTTGGTGGGCATGGGTCGGTCAGACCTTGTTTATTAACCGCTATGGTCAAGATATCCTGATCCATCGAATCTTCCTCATCCTTCAGCTTCTGTCCGTTATGGTCATGACGGCGAGCCTTTCTACCCATTTTGACCAATACTACCTGTCCTTCTTCGTGGGGTATATCGGTTCACGGGCATTTACGGCGATTCAGTATCTGACGGCTCACAAGTCAAAAGGCGAGCATCAGCAGCAAGCGGCTCGTTACTTGGGTATCTGTTTCCTTATTGGGATATTGATCTCATCAGGTTCATTGTTCTTTGATTCCTGGTTGCGCTACGTGATTTTGTATGCGGGGATTGCTGTGGACATCGTACTTCCGTTGATCGGACGCAAAAATCTGGTGAAGGTACCGGTTCAGACCCATCACTTGTTGGAACGTTTCGCGCTCTTTACACTTATCCTGCTGGGTGAATCTGTAGTGAGTATTATCGCTGTGCTGCAAGCCGATCATTGGGATATGAAATCCATTCTGTTTGCCGCCTTTACGTCCATCTTTGTCATTGCGATATGGTGGCAATACTTCGATAACGTGGAGAAAAAGGTCAGCAAAGAGATCCAGACTGCCGGGCAAGCGATCATATACGGCCATCTGTTCATCTACATCTCCATGAGTATGATTGCTGCTTCAATTCAGCTGTTATATCAGAATCAGTTAAACTATGTGTTCATGATAGGATTTGTATTTGGATCAGCACTACTGTATTTCTTGTCGACCTCACTTGTGTTCCATCGTTACAGACACGCACATCTACGACTCCGGCCACGTCATCTGGCAGTCATGGTGGGGTTACTGGTGGCATTTGTCCTTGTTGATCTGGTCTACCGGGTTCCGGGTTATGTCATCATGGGCGAAGACATGTTATTCTTCCTGGTGTATGCAAAACTTACGACTTAATATATCAAAGGAATTCTATAACCTTCTAGGTAGCAAAACAAACTAAATAACCGTTTTCCAGTAGTATACCGGAGAACGGTTATTTAGTTTGTACCTGAAATCGATTCCAGATGAGCCACTATTAATAGTTATTTGATGATTCAGAGATGTTGATAGCAGTAGAGGATGCTACTTGTGTATCGGGTCTTAACCTTTTTAAGGTCTTAACAATGGGTATCGGCCCTTTTTGACCATCAATGAAAGTAGTGCCTGAATTTTTTTGTGTTATCGGTTCGATAAGAAACGTTCTTGCTACATATGTTCCTTCCACTATTTTATCAATTCCAAGATGGATGTAAGCATTGTGATACACATCAAATATCAATAGGGCACAATTAATACTATTAACAGGTTGAGTGTAGTAAACGACTTGTGTTGAAGACATAAGTAGCTTGGGAATGAGATGGAAATTAACTAATTTACTTTTTACACTATTGAATCCACCCTTGTTTTTCTTTTTTAAATCGTCAAACGTAATTATACCGTTCATAACACCATTGAAACCTGGCATGCCCCTATATTTTGAAGCTGCGCGTTCCTTCAAAGTTTTATTGACAATACTTTGTAAGCCTACAAGATGACAAAAGTTTTCTTTGTTAAAATCTAAGTGAAGTATGAAGCCGTCTTCCAAGTGGTATGTAAATCGATATGGTAATAGATAGCTGATGTAGTAGTCGAGGAGCAATTTTAGGTTAATCTGATCTATTCTTGGTTTTACATTTAGTGAGTGTAAGTCCTGGATATGTGATATCCTTTCGAGCATATAGGTTCCCTCACAGTTTCTATTTACAAACTAAAAAAGACGCTAGGTAGATAGAACCAGCGCCTTCACAATTACAATATGGTGGCGACTAAAAGCTCTGTTCCGCGTCTTATTTAAAGTCCACCGCGGAGTGGAACTAGGGGTCGCCTTCCCCAGTGACCCTAGGGGTCCAAATACAGTATATTCCGTATTACCGTGTGTTATGCAACTAATTACTCTGTTCCGCATCTTATTTAAAGTCCACTGCGGAGTGGAACCAAGGGTTGCAACCCTGGTGAGCACAGTACGCTCCTAATATGTTGATATCACTAGTATACCACAAAAGCCTTGCAGTTCAACGAAATAGGAGACATTATCCATACGTTTATCGGAAATAATTCCCTAATATTATCCTTGAGTCACTGTATTCTTAACGAATAATTGATTGAATGAGCGCGTTCTTACTTCGTGGAACCGCGTAATTGTGTCCGCAACTTTTGACGTTAGGGTAATTTCTTCTCAAAAGCACAAATCTAATTTAATTTCTTCGATAGAATCTGTTAATATGAGACTATGTACAAGTGAATCTACCAGATCATAGAATATCTTTTATATAAAATGAGCGTACGTTGTGTTAGTTCATTTTATATATAGCGATTCGTAGATATGGGGATGACAATCAGGAGGGAAATCATTGAGCACACATCAAATCGGAGTTCCATTGGAAGGGTTTGCAGAGTTTAGTCGTACGGTTGCCGCAGAAGGAGCCGTTTTACTCAGAAATGAAGGCCAAGTGCTTCCACTTCGTGAAAACGAAAACGTTTCAGTTTTTGGTCGAATTCAAGTCAATTATTATCGCAGCGGCACGGGTTCAGGCGGTAGTGTTCATGTGGCTTATACAACGAATCTGCTAGATGGTTTGCGTAGCAAAAAGAATATAACGGTCAATGAAGAGCTGGCAGCTGTCTATGAGAAGTGGATTGAGGAAAATCCATTTGATGATGGCGGAAAAGTATGGGCGGCCGAGCCATGGAATCAGAAAGAAATGCCTTTGACGGATGAACTTGTTGCACAGGCTAGAAGCAAATCCAGCAAAGCCATTATCGTGATTGGACGTACAGCAGGAGAAGACCAGGATAATGCGGATGCGCCAGGAAGTTACCAACTGACAGAAGATGAGAAAGCAATGTTGAAGCAAGTTACTTCGCAGTTTGAACACACAATCGTTGTGTTGAATGTCTCAAATATCATCGATATGAGCTGGTTAAACGAAACGTATCTACATCCGATCCAAGGCGTAATTTACTCCTGGCATGGCGGTATGGAGGGTGGTAACGCGATTGCTGATGTGCTGGCTGGCGACGTTACACCAAGCGGTAAACTGACAGATACGATTGCATATTCCATTGAAGATTACCCTTCGACCAGCAACTACGGCAATGAATTCAAGAACTTGTATCAGGAAGATATCTATGTAGGTTATCGTTATTTCGAAACGTTTCGACCTGAACGCGTTCAGTTTGAATTCGGTTACGGCCTGTCTTATACGACGTTTTTGGCCCAACACGAAGAAGCAAAATCAGTATCCAAAGACGGCGAAACCTACATTGAAGTTCGTGTAAATGTGACCAACTCAGGTACAACATATGCGGGCAAAGAGGTTGTGCAAGTCTATTATGAAGCACCACAAGGCAAACTGGGACAACCGGTGAAGGCTTTGGTGGCTTTTGGCAAAACAGGATTGTTGCAGCCGGGTGAGTCAGAACTTCTGACGATTAGCTTCCCGATCCATGCCATGGCATCTTACGATGATGCGGGTGTTACGGGCCATGCTTCCGCATACGTTCTGGAAGAAGGCACATACCAACTGCACGTAGGAACCAGTGTGAAACAAGTGCAGCATATCAGCATTGATGGCCAGGATGGCTATAGTATTGAATCTCTTCAATTGGTGGAGCAACTGCAAGAAGCGATGGCCCCAACTGAAGATTTTACACGGATGAAACCAGGTTCGCGCAAGGAAGATGGATCTTATGAACTGACTTATGCGGAAGTGCCGAAGCGTAAAGTATCCATGGCAAAACGGATTGAGCAGAATCTCCCGCAAACGCTGGAGCAGACGGGCAACCAGGGCCACAAGCTGAGTGACGTTAAGGCTGACAAAGTGAGTCTGGAAACCTTCATCGCTCAACTGAGTGATCAGGATCTGGCGGCAATTGTCCGTGGCGAAGGCATGAGCAGTCCGCTCGTTACTTCGGGAACAGCATCTGCATTTGGTGGTGTTAGCGACAGCCTGTTTAACTACGGTATTCCGGTAGCATGTACGGCAGATGGCCCGTCCGGTATTCGTATGGATAGTGGCGAGAAGTCAACACAGGTATCCATTGGTACGTTGCTTGCCGCGACATGGAACAAGGATCTTGTTGAAGAGTTGTATGTGATGGAAGGACAGGAATTGCTGAGAAATCAGGTGGATACCCTGCTCGGACCTGGACTTAATATTCGCCGGAGCCCGCTCAATGGCCGGAACTTTGAGTACTTCTCCGAAGATCCACTGATCTCGGGTGTATTTGCGGCAGCATGTACAAAAGGTATTATGAAGGGTGGTTCCAATGCCACACTGAAACACTTTGCCTGCAACAACCAGGAGAAACACCGTAGTAAAGTAGATGCTGTTGTTTCCGAACGTGCACTGCGTGAAATTTACCTGAAAGGGTTCGAGATCGCTGTAAAAGAAGGCGGAGCGAACTCCATCATGACCTCCTACAATCCGGTTAACGGACACTGGGCGGCATCCAACTACGACCTGAACACCACGATTTTGCGTGGCGAATGGAATTTCGAGGGAATCGTCATGACCGACTGGTGGGCGATTATGAATGATGTGACCGAAGGTGGAGAGGCTGATCGTAAATACACCAACTGGATGATTCGTGCGCAAAATGATCTCTACATGGTTGTACCGAACTACGGCGCAGAGATCAATGGCTGGGACGACAACACGATTGAATCCTTGGAAAATGGAACATTGACTCGCGGAGAGCTGCAACGCTCAGCGATTAATATCTGCAAGTTCATCATGAATGCACCGGTGTCCGGTAGAAAACACGAGATCGTGGAGAACGTCGCTTCTTTCCCAGCGAATGCATCTATATCTGCTGCACAAGCTCAGGCGCTGGTTGAAAACGCACAGGTGAAACCTGCGGTAGCTGAACCTGTCTACATGAAAGTGGACGAAGCCGGTCATTATCGGATTATCGTACAGATCATGTCCCCTGAGCCGGAACTTGCTCAAAGTGCATGTAACCTGCTCCTGAATGATCAGTTGGTGACCACCATTCAAACGAATGGTACGGAAGGCAAATGGATCAGACAGAAGCTTGTCAAAGTAGACCTTGAAGCAGGACTGTATGAATTGAAACTGGACTTCACGAAACCAGGCCTCCAGATTGATTGGATCGAATTCAAGCAGGTATAGAAGATAATCGGAAATATCAGGTGATAAGAGCAATCGAAAGGTTGTTCTGTCATCCAAAGCAGAATACGTTGGTATATGACAAAGGACACTGTACGCGGGTGTCCTTTGTTGTAACACAGAATAGCTACTGTTATGATAGTGTTATGAGATGATTCGTAGTTCTGAACAATGGGGTCAGGGGTGTTGCGAAGAATGAGAAATTATAATTTTTTGAGTCCAATCCTGCTGGTTGTGGTGGCGCTGATTGTAAGAGGCCTGGTGACTAACCTGGGAGTTCTTTTCGGATTATCACAAGAAGTGGCGAGTAATATTGCCATGATAGCCATGATTATTGCTGCACTGATTATGTTTAATCGAATGACGAAGGCTCGGCGTAGAAAATAGAAAAAGCTCGGATAACCAGAAGGTTATCCAAGACATGAAGACACCCTCTGGGTGTCTTTTTTTGTATTGACGTTCTGATCCTAACGTTTTAGACTATTGCTAATTGATAATAACATTATAAATAACAAAAATAACAAAACTCATCAAACAAAGTATATGATATCCGTTGCGCTCTCTATTTGCTAGCCCATTCCGGTCCCCAAAGGAGAATCCAATCATGAAGATCATTACCGACAAACCATATATCGTTCAGGACGGCCAGCCTTTGCAGATTGCAATCTGGAAGCTGACCGTCGCCCATAATGATGAAGAAGGACCGCAGGAGCGCTGATGAAGCGTTCAGTCGGTCCTTTATGTCATGGATCAGGCTGTGTGCAGTTCGAGAGATGTGTATCGATACGGGTTAACGGTTCTGGGATAATCTACGATGAAGTGAAGGGAGCGACCTTATGGAAAGACAGCCTGTATTGGAAGTCATTGCTGTGAATGTGGAAGATGCCAAGGCAGCTGAGGAGGGAGGGGCCGATCGGATTGAACTGGTGTCTGCGATGTCCGAAGGAGGGCTTACCCCCAGTTATGGTGTCATCGAGCAAGTGATATCCCAAGTATCTATCCCGGTGTATGTCATGATCCGTCCGCATAGCCGCTCGTTTCGCTATAGCACAGATGACATCCACGCCATGACCCGGGATGTACGCGTGGCGAGGGAACTTGGAGCCACTGGCATTGTGATCGGCGCTCTCACGGGAGATGGTGAAGTGGACCTCCTATCCTTGCAATCATGTATGGCCGAAGCTCAGGGTTTGGGCGTTACGTTTCATCGTGCAATTGATGTAAGCACAAGCCTGACTGAGGCGCTCAAGGCCATTAACACATTGGGGAACGTGGAGCGTGTGCTTACATCGGGAGGGAAACAGACAGCGCCTGAAGCCATACTGGAACTGATACAGCTTCAGCAATTGGGGCAAACCTTGAACATCGCTGTCATGGCAGGATCGGGGATAACCGTAGATGGGATTCAGACCCTCGTCCAACAAACAGGTATCACAGAGATACATATGGGATCAGGTGTGAGATACGAAGGCAGCTTTAATTATCCCATTGATCCACATTTGGTTGAAGAAGCCAAGCAGCAGTTATTGCTTGCATTACGGCCATTCATGGACAGTAGTGCACTGAGTAGCGGTCCAAGCAAGGGTGGTCCAATAATATAGGGATGCGCTAAATAAAAGGAGTGATACGCCATGAATTATGAACTGCAACCAGCCGAATGGATTAAGTCCGCAGCACAGGTCAGCCCATCCGAACGCCAGCTGAGATGGCAGGAGATGGAGTTCTACGCGTTTATTCATTTTACGGTAAATACATTTACGGATCAGGAATGGGGCACTGGGGAGGAAGACCCGGCTATCTTCAATCCTTCTGAACTGAACGCAACGCAATGGGTGCAGGCGTGGAAGGCTGCGGGGATGAAGGGGCTGATTCTGACATGTAAGCATCATGATGGATTTTGTTTGTGGCCCAGTCAGTTTACAGCGCATACGGTCGCGGCTAGTCCGTGGAGGAATGGTGCGGGGGATTTGGTTCAGGAAGTCGCCGATGCCTGCCGTGAGGGTGGATTGAAGTTTGGTGTGTACCTGTCTCCTTGGGATCGGAATGAAGCCACTTATGGGGATTCCGAGAGGTATAACGAGTTTTTCCTCCATCAGTTGCGCGAGCTGCTCACGAATTATGGTGACATCTTCTGTGTATGGTTCGATGGTGCATGTGGTGAGGGACCGAATGGCAAAAGGCAGGTCTATGACTGGGACGCCTATTATGCGCTTATTCGTGAACTTCAGCCCGAAGCTGTCATCTCGGTATGCGGCCCGGATGTTCGCTGGTGCGGCAATGAGGCGGGGCATACGCGCGATTCGGAATGGAGCGTTGTGCCAGCGCATATGCAGGATAATGAGAAGATTCAGGAGCAATCGCAGCAGGTGGATGATGGTGAGTTTGCCACAAGGATCAATACGCAGGACAGTGACTTGGGAAGCCGAGAGGTCATTCGTTCCCAAGGTGACCCACTGATCTGGTACCCTGCCGAGGTGAATACTTCGATTCGCCCAGGATGGTTTTATCATGCCAGTGAGGATGATCAGGTCAAAACATTGGAAGAACTGCTCGCTGTCTATTACGGCACAGTTGGGGGCAACGCCACCTTTTTACTCAATCTTCCACCGGATACGCGTGGTCTCATTCACGAAACGGATGTCAGGCGACTACAGGAATTGGGAGATTCGCTGCGTACCATTTTTCAGGAAAATTTCGCCTTGCAGGCGCTGGTAAAAGCATCGGAGACGATGGATGAACAACATGCTGTATCGGAAGTGCTGACGGAACGCCGGGATACGTATTGGTGTCCTCACGAAGGAACGGAGCAGGCTTGGATCGAGCTGGTTTTCAGGAGGAACGATCGTTTGACCGGGTGGTACTGAAGGAACATATCCAGACAGGCCAACGGATTGAGCGTTTTACACTGGAGTCACAGAGGGCAGATGGTGGTTGGGAAGCGTTCTACACGGGAACGGTGGTGGGTTACAAGCGAATTTGCTGTTTCCCACAGGTCACATCGAGAAAGATGCGATTAACCATTCATGAATCCAGATGGTGCCCTACGTTGTCCGGGTTAGGCATATATCTGAGCGAGCGGGGAGGGGTGTAAAATGGAGGTGCTGACGTATAAAGGTTCACAATTTATGTATGATGGCGAGCCCATTCGGATTTTGTCGGGTGCCATCCATTATTTCAGAGTGGTCCCCGACTATTGGGAGGATCGGTTACTCAAGTTGAAAGCCTGCGGTTTCAATACGGTGGAAACGTATGTGCCGTGGAATGTCCATGAGCCGCAGCCGGGGCAGTATTGTTTTGAAGGCATGGCTGATCTGGAACGTTTTATTCGCATTGCGGGAGATGTGGGTGTGCATGTGATTGTTCGCCCAAGTCCCTATATATGTGCCGAGTGGGAGTTTGGCGGATTACCTGCCTGGCTGCTTGCTGATGATGATATCCGTCTTCGGTGTAATGATGCAAAATTTCTGGCGAATGTGGATCGTTATTATGATGTGCTTTTGCCCAAATTGAAACCCCTTCTGAGCACCCATGGCGGGCCGATCATCGCAATGCAGATTGAAAATGAGTACGGTAGTTTCGGGAATGACGCGAGTTACCTGCGATATTTACGTGATGGCATGGTGGAGCGCGGTATGGATGTGTTGTTATTTACCTCGGACGGACCGACAGACCACATGCTGCAAGCGGGATCAGTGCCGGGGCATCTGGCTACAGTCAATTTTGGATCAGGAACGGAGGGAGCGTTCGCCAAGCTGCGTGAATATCAGGCGGACGAACCTTTAATGTGCATGGAGTATTGGAACGGCTGGTTCGATCACTGGGGTGAGTCGCATCATACCCGAGAAGCCGCAGATGTGGCTAGTGTGTTTGAGGAGATGCTTCGAGCAGGAGCTTCAGTCAACTTTTATATGTTCCACGGTGGAACGAACTTTGGATTTTATAACGGGGCGAACTGTCAGCAGAAGGATCAATACGAACCAACGATTACAAGTTACGACTACGATTCACTGCTTAGTGAATCCGGGGAGCCGACAGCGAAATTTCATGCCGTACGTGATCTTATTGCTCGGTATAGCAACGAAGATCTGGGTGAGCTGGTGTTGCCAGAACCGAAGGGGACCATCGCTTATGGGCGAGTAGAGTTGAACCAGCAGGCGTCATTACTGGCGCAGATGGATCGGATATCAGTCCCGGTGCAACGTACGAATCCGGAACGGATGGAGAAGCTGGGTCAGGATTATGGCTTTATTTGTTATCAAACCCGGATATCCGGGCCCAGGGAGCGACAGGAACTGGTGGTTCAGGAGGTCCGTGACCGTGCGCTTGTGTTTGTGGATGGGCAATTTCAGGGTGTGCTCGAACGGGGAAATACGGCATTATTGGTTTCCTTTGCAGTGCCGCCAGAGGGCGCAGATCTATTGATCCTTGTCGAAAATATGGGGCGAATCAACTATGGCCCGTACCTGAGAGATCCGAAGGGCATTACGGAGGGGGTGCGACATGGCTTTCAATTTTTATATGATTGGACGATTCATTGTCTGCCATTAACTGATCTGTCGAGCTTACAATTTAGTGATGTGATTAGCGAAGCAATTAACGAAACAGTTAATGAAGTACAGGGACCAGCATTTTATCGAGGAGAGTTTAATATCACGGATGTAAGAGATACTTTTCTACGTCTGGATAAATGGACCAAGGGAGTTACATTTGTAAACGGATTCAATCTGGGGCGCTACTGGAATAAAGGACCGCAAAAAACATTGTATGTACCTGCCCCGCTCCTCCATGAAGGTGAGAATGAAATCATCGTATTCGAGCTTCATCAGACGTCTGAACTGGCCGTAACGTTCGTGGATACACCGGATTTGAGCTAGGAAAAGGAAAATAGGTGAGCCAAACGATTATTGAGAATTGTCGTGTCCGCCGGAAAAAGGTATACGTTGGGTATGGACATTGACTAGGGCGTGTCTGAAAACTCGAAGGAAGCAGATTTTGCCGAATTTTCGTTCCAAGCAAGGAGATTTTCCGCAGGCGTGCCGGGGCACGTCAAGGGAAAGTGACGCAGCAGGGGGCGAAAAGGCGGTAAAAGATGCACTTCAGTGAGTTTTGAGACAGGTCCTACAGGAGAGGATGAGGAAAAATGAAAGTTGGACTCAGCACCTACAGTCTGCAACAAGCATTGGATCGTAAAGAATTAACCGTGCCGGATGCCATTCGTTGGATTGCCGATCAGGGTGGGGAACATGTGGAGATTGTGCCGATGGGATTCAGTCTGATCGATAATCCGGAGTTGATTGATGAGATTAAAGCTGTGGCAAAAGAGGTCGGAATCGATATTTCCAATTATGCCATCGGCGCTAACTTTGCTGTGCAGGAGGACGCCGAAGCGTTGGAGCAAGAGATCCAGAATGTGATTCGACATGTGGATGTGGCTGCAGCGCTTGGCGTGAAGCTGATGCGTCATGACGTGGCTTTCCGCCCCGCACCAGAGGGAACCGTAGCACAGTTCGAGATCGACCTGCCGGTAATGGTGAAAGCCTGTCAGCGGATAGCCGATTATGCAGCGGATTTTGGAATCACAACAAGCGTGGAGAACCATGGGTACTATGTGCAGTCGAGTGAGCGAATTCAGCGTGTGCTACACGAAACGGCGCGGAGTAACTTCAAAACCACGCTGGATGTCGGCAATTTCCTCTGTGTGGATGAAGATCCGGTGAGTGCCGTAAAAAATAACATTTCGTACGCGTCGATCGTGCACGCCAAAGACTTCTACTGGAGACCTTCGTACCGAAATCCCGGTGAAGGCTGGTTCCAAACCTCGCATGGCAATTACCTGCGCGGTGCCATTGTGGGCCATGGCGATATCGACATGCCTGAGGTATTCCGTGTGTTGAAACAATCCGGGTATGACGGATATATCTCGATTGAATTTGAAGGCATGGAGGATTGCAAAACCGCCTCACGCATTGCCATGGATAACGTCCGCCGCCTATGGGAAGAGGCATAGGGCCGAGTACTTGTTTTAAATGAATGAAATTGAATCAAATTCTAAAGAAGGCGTGAGTAACAGAGGGGAGGCTTGGAACTGTAGGAGCGCCAGCGACCGCCTTTGTCTGCGAATTTCAACCGCTAGAGCGGTCAATAAAAGAAATTTGCAGACAACAGCGGCCGAAAGTCCAAGCATTCACCGTCGTTACGTTAAGCCGCATATTATAATTTTTTGAGTCAATTCATATGAAAACGATGGAGGAATCAGCACTATGTCCAAATTGAAAGTCGCCGTTATCGGTGCCGGATCTATATCCGATTGCCATTTGCAAGCCTACGCCAGTAACCCGGACGTTGAAATATACGCCATCTGTGACCTGAATGAAGCACGTGCCACAGAAGTGGCAAAGCAATATAATGCAGCTCATGTGTTTACCGATTACAAAGAATTGCTCGCACTGCCCGAGATTCATTCCGTCAGCATCTGTACATGGAACGACTCCCATGCGGAGATTAGCATTGCTGCTCTGGACGCGGGCAAAAACGTGTTATGTGAGAAACCGCTCTGCCAAACGGTGGAGGATGCGCTCGAAGTAGAGAAGGCGGTTCACTGCAGCGGAAAGCTGCTGCAAGTTGGTTTTGTTCGCCGCTATAGCGACAATGCACAGATTCTGAAGAAGTTTATCGACGAGGGTGAACTGGGCGAGATCTATTATGCCAAAGCCTCCAGTCTGCGTCGTCTGGGCAATCCGGGTGGCTGGTTCTCGGATATCAACCGCTCCGGTGGCGGCCCGCTGATCGATATCGGGGTGCATGTAATCGACATTTGCTGGTATCTGATGGGCAGACCGAAGGTGAAATCCGTCTCCGCTAACGTGTCCAACCGATTAGGGAACCGCTCGAACATTAACAATCTATCGTTCTACAAAGCAGCCGATTATGACGCGGAGCAAAATACCGTTGAGGATATGGCGAATGCCCTGATTCGTTTCGAGAATGGTGCGAGCCTGCTTGTGGACGTCAGCTTCACGCTCCATGCCAAAGCGGATGAGACTTCGGTCAAGCTATATGGCGACAAAGGCGGTGCCGAGTTAGAGCCGGAAATTTCGATCATAGGCGAGAAATTCAATACTATTTTGAACATGACCCCACAGGTCGATTTCAAATCATTTGATTTTATGGGCTCGTTCCGCAACGAAATCAATCATTTTATCGACAGCACGCAGGGTCGCAAAGAAACACTTAGTCCCGTCGAGGACGGCGTCGAGGTCATGAAAATGCTCTGCGCCATCTACGAATCAGCACGCCAAGGTCGCGAAATCACACTGTAAAAGGGGCATTGCATTAAGGGGATGCTCTACTTTTATACTTTACTACTCCCGTGGCATTAAAAGTTATGAGCACTTCGCTCCTTTTCAATGCAAAGCTCCGCTTCGGGCGGGCGTGGATTCGTCCTCTCCGCTCACGGTTGGAGCAGAGCATGGAACGAGCGCTAACGAATCTGAGGCGTCCTATTTAAGGATTTGGAGCGCTAGCAGAAATCTAAGGAACCTGACACACGCTATATCAGAATAAACAGCAGTTTACAGCGTTTTTATCAGCTAATTTCGGGAAATAACGTGTCTGATGTTCCTTACAATTTAAAAAGAGGACCAAAAGGCTAAATAAGACGCCCTGTGTTCCTTAGAAAATTCTCTACCCATTCGCCAGGATCAGCCGCTTGGATTTCGAGACGTTATAAACGCGCGGACATCGATCATCGTATATCTTCCCTGAACTGAAGTTGAAGACACACCCTATAGAAGACTTACCGTTTACGCTATAACAGAGAGTGCAGAACCAATCCAAAACAACGAATCGCACTCTCACTACCCTTGGAATTTCCCTATAGAAACGATGGAATATGGGGCTCCATAGTGACTGGGAGAGGGCACCGCACTCGAAATAACAGAATTACTGAGCCCCTTACAGTTAAACTAAGCGTTTACGCCAAAACGGAGAATGCAGAACTAATCCGAAGCAGCGAAGCACTCGTTTTTCTCCCTCGATCTTCTAGAGGAAAGAGGGAAATAAGGGGTCCATAGTGATTGGAGAGGGCACCGCACTCAAAATAACAGAGTTACTAAGCCCCTTAATAGTCACACTAAAAATGACAGGATTTACAATGTCCTTCTTAGTTGAACTAAACGTTTACACGATAACGGAGAGGGCAGAGAAATCTGAAGAAGCGAAGCGCTCGCCTTTATCCCCGGATTTTCCCTCTAGGGAAATAATCATAAAATCTGGGGATAACAGCGATCGGAAGATTAGTCTGACCGCGCAGTGGCCGAGTGTAAATCTATATGTGCAGCGTATGACATCCAATCCAGAGGAGATGAAACAGAATGAGCGAAACCAAAGAAACCGTACTGGAGCAGGAAGAGCAGATTGTCGAAGCCGGCGTGCACAATTTTAGCAAAGAGGAAGAGTGGATCAAACCGGAAGATCCGTTGCTGAATGAGCGGTTGGAGTGGTTCAAGGACCAGAAGCTGGGGCTGATGATGCACTGGGGGCCGTATTCCCAGCTTGGCCTCGTCGAATCCTGGGCGCTGAGCGATGAGGACGGCGATTGGTCACGCGATGACATCGACTGGACGGATGACATGGAAGACTTCAAGCGGGAATATTTCGATCTGAACAAAACCTTCAACCCGATTCGCTTCCAGCCCGAGGAGTGGGCACAGATGGCGGCAGATAACGGGTTCAAATACTTCCTGTTTACCACCAAGCACCATGACGGTTTCTGCATGTGGGATACCAAGACGACGGATTACCGGATCACGGGCAAGGACACGCCTTTTCATACCCATAAGTATGCGGACATCTGTCGAGCGCTATTTGACGCTTTCCGGGCCAAAGGACTCGGCATCTCAGCATATTTCTCCAAAGCGGACTGGCATACCCCGTATTACTGGGCGCCGGGCATGGAGCGTGGACGTCATATGTGGCGCGGCCCTTCGTATGATCCCCATAAGTATCCGTGGCTGTGGGAGAAATTCGTAGAGTTTACACATGAGCAGATCATGGAGCTGCTGACGAATTACGGTCGGATCGAATGTCTGTGGCTGGATGCCGGTTGGGTGCGCGAAGGTCGCCATGGTCAGGATATCAGGCTGGGAGAAGTCGTGGAACGGGCGCGTCAGACTACACAACCCTGGCTCCTGTCTGCAGATCGCACCGTCGGTGGACCGTATGAGAATATCGTTACCCCCGAGCAGATCATACCGGAACATCCGATGAACATTCCATGGGAGAGCTGTATTACCGTGGGTAACTCCTTTGCCTTCGGATTCGATGATCAGTATAAAACGGGAAGACAGCTGGCACATATTCTGCTCGAAGTCGTGTCCAAGGGTGGTAACTTGGCGCTGAATGTAGGACCACAACCCGATGGGCGTCTGCCAAAAGGGGCAATTCGAGGCATCAAGGGCCTCGGTGAATGGTTGTGTACTCATGGAGAAGGCGTCTATGGAACCAGGATCTGCGGGCCATATTTTACGAAAGATTGGGCCTTCACCCAGAAGGAAGAGATCAACACCGTATATGCCTTCCGTTTGTACCGAAACGAAAATGAGACCGTACAACCACAGTTGGTCATTCCTTATCTGGAAAAGGTAGAGCGGATCGAACTCATCGGTAGCGATGACGTACTTTCGTATCAGCAGACAGAAGACGGACTTCTTGTGGATCTGCCACAATCCGCTGCAACCAGTGCAGCGCCCATCACACATACGTTCAGATTGATCACAAGCGCATAGAGGTTGTTCAAAAAGTCCCCAATTGATCACGAAGTAGACCACGAAGCGAACTCGACATCGAATCTTGCGTTCACCTTCGGAGTCCGGTGCTCATGTAGGTTTGCCTACACTCCGCTCCTCCTCCTTCAGGTTTTCGCAACCTTCTCGGTGCTGAATCGTTAACTTTTTGAACTTGCATGTAAAGAACGCCATGTCAATTCCGGGGGAGATATCACAGCCTCCGGGATTTTTTTATTCATACATAAGGAACACAATTCCCAATAGAAACGGCTCGCAACCCCTTGTCACACAAGGATTTGTGGAATAAAGAGAAGTCGGAGAAAATTGCAAATTGATAAAAGTTTACTGTGCGATGTACTATCAAATCAAGAAAGCGCTACCTGATATGAATGTTTACATCGATTGTGTTTAACAAGGAAAAAAGAACAGAAAAAAGGATGTTTAAGGGATATGAATGTAATGTATTATTACACTTGAGGTGTAGAAGGAGTGACGCAAATGAGTCGAGCTACGGAAAGCATACCCGCCAAGATGGAACTCCAACAGAGGAAACATGTGGAGCCCAAGCGGCAGCATCCATTCATCAAAAGCCTCAAGAAACACTGGGAGCTCTACCTGCTCGTGCTGCCCCCGGTGTTGTATCTGTTGATCTTCAAGTACATTCCTATGGTGGGTGTCCAGATCGCCTTCAAGGACTTCAGTGTGGTCAAAGGAATCTGGGGAAGCCCGTGGGTCGGATTCAAACATTTTGAGGCATTCTTCCAATCTCCAAACTTCTGGCTGTTAATCAAAAACACGATAGGCATCAGCTTTTATTCCTTAATTGCCGGTTTCCCCATTCCGATCCTTCTGGCGCTGGCGCTGAATGAGATTCGAACGGGTTACTTCAAGAAGACCGTGCAGATGGTCACTTACGCTCCGCATTTTATCTCCACGGTTGTTATGGTATCCATTATCATTCTGATGCTCTCCCCGCATGTGGGCGTGGTAGACAAGCTGTTCACACTGCTCGGCTTCCCGATGACGAACTTCATGGGCATTCCGGAATACTTCAAATCGATCTATGTCTGGTCAGGTGTGTGGCAGGGCATGGGGTATTCATCAATTATATATATCGCAGCTCTTGCTGGTGTTGATCCATCTCTCTATGAAGCAGCGAAGATGGACGGCGCATCAAGGCTTCGGAAAATATGGCACATCGACCTCCCATCGCTCATTCCAGTCACCGTTATCATGCTGATTCTGAGTCTGGGCAGCATTATGGGCGTGGGCTTCGAGAAAATATACCTGATGCAGAATCCACTCAACACAAGCGCTTCGGAGGTCATCTCCACGTATGTGTACAAGGTGGGTCTGATCGGGGCGAATTTCAGCTTCTCCTCGGCAGTAGGGTTCTTCAACTCCATTATCAACCTGATCCTGCTGGTTATCGTCAACGGCATATCGCGCAAAGTATCCCAGAACAGCTTGTGGTAAAGGAGGAGCTTATCCATGTTCAACCTGATTAATCGTAACCGGATCAAGGACCCGCTTGGTGACCGCATTTTCATGACATTCAACTATATTTTTCTGTTCGCCATACTGCTAACGGTGTTTTACCCGCTCTTGTATATCATCAGTTCTTCGTTTAGCTCTTCACGAGCCGTGACATCCGGCCAGGTGTGGCTGTTCCCGGTAGACTTTAACATCAAGGCGTACATCTCCATTTTCAAAAGCCAACAGCTTATGCTCGGTTTCTATAACACGATCATCTACACCGTGGTGGGCACGTTCATTAACGTGGTGCTGACCGTCATGCTGGCGTATCCTTTGTCACGAAAATCGTTCTATGGACGAGGGGCCATCATTATTTTCATGATGATCACAATGTTCTTTGATGGCGGTCTGATCCCCACCTACCTCCTGATGAAGGATTTGCACCTGCTCGATACACGTTGGGCGATGTGGCTGCCCGGGGCGCTCGCAGTATTCCAGGTCATCGTGGCAAGGACTTTCTTCCAATCTTCCATCCCGGAAGAACTCGGGGAGGCCGCCGAAATGGACGGTTGCCGGGATATCCGGTATCTGATCAGCGTAGTTCTTCCCTTATCAAAGCCCATTCTGGCGGTCATGACACTCATGTATGCCGTAGGTCACTGGAATGCATACTTTGATGCACTGATCTACCTGCGCTCCGAGAAATTGTTCCCTCTACAATACGTGCTTCGCAATCTGCTCATCCTGAACGCGGCTGATCCAGCGATGCTCGCCAATACCAGCCAACAGATGCGGGATCAAGGGTTCGAGCAGGTGTTGAAATATGCACTGATCGTTGTGGCGAGTATTCCAATTCTGATCATGTATCCATTTGTACAGAAGCATTTTGTTAAAGGGGTCATGGTTGGTTCCCTGAAAGGTTAATCCTTGTGAGTTAAGCCTGGTTGCCTCTTGAAAGGAGGTGGAAGGAACACGCCGGCTTCCGGGGTCGATTTTATACACGTGCAGTACAAGTCAATAATTTGCCGTTATGAACAAAAAGGAGGAGTCAGATTGAGAAAATCTTGGATTTCGATGTTGTTTCTGGTCTTTGCTTCGATGGCTTTGTTGTCCGCATGCAGTTCATCCGAGGAGTCGGGTGGAAGTAGCGACGGTAGCGGGGAGAGCGGCGGTCCTGTAACCATGACCCTCTTTGCTCCGCAAGGCAAAGCGTCCATGGAAGAGAATGAATTCACCCAATTTATCGAAGACAAGTTCGACGTTACTCTGAAATGGGATCTGGCCCCAACGGACGCCTTGCAGGATCGCAGACAATTGCTACTGGCCAGTGGTGATTATCCGGAAGTATTTCTTCACGGCAAGTTCACCACCTCAGACCTTCAAACCTATGGAAAACAGGGCGTGTTCCTTCCGCTACAAGATCTGATTCAGAAGTATGGTCCGAATCTGACCAAGATTATGGAAGAGAAGCCATACTTCAAAGAAGCTATTACGGCACCGGATGGCAACATCTATGCGCTGCCGATCTTCAATGAATGTTACCACTGTACGTATGCACAGAAATACTGGATCAACACGGAGTGGCTTGATAATTTGGGCCTGAAAATGCCAACCACAACTGATGAACTGTATACCGTTCTGAAGGCGTTTAAGACACAAGATCCAAACGGTAACGGGAAAGCGGACGAGATTCCACTTACAGGCGCACCGAACAAGTATGTATGGAATGGCAACATTGATGCCTACCTGATGAATAGCTTTATATACAATGACAACGACAAATATCTGATCGTGAACGATGGCAAGGTGAGTTTTGCCGCCAATCAGGAAGGCTGGAAGAAAGGGCTGGAGTACATGAACAAGCTCTATGCAGATGGCCTGATTGATCCGGCTTCCTTTACACAGAATGATCAGGCGATTGGACAGCTGGGGAACAAGGAAGGCGATGAAGTGGTCGGCTCCATTACAACGGCGCTGGTCAGTTATCTCGTGAATACTTATGACAAAGATATCACCCGTCACCAGCACTGGGAGATCGTTCCTCCATTGAAAGGACCAGATGGAGTGCAGACGACAGGCGCCACGCAGAGCGTAGGTGAGTTTGAGTTTGCCATCACGAACAAAGCGACAGAAGCACAGCAGATTGCCGCCATCAAAATCGTAGACTACATGTTCAGTGAAGAAGGTGCTCTGTACGCGGAGTATGGACCAACTGAAGGCAAGGGCTGGAAGAAGGCAGATGCCGATGAGAAAAACATCAATGGCGAGCCAGCCAAATACAGTTACTACAACCTGCCTGAGCGTGATCCAAACGTTGTTGTGAACGAGAGTTGGTCACAGATCGGAGCACATGACTTGTCCAACACGTTCCGTAATCTGTTTGCGGAAGGACAGAATCCTTTAGAAGCAGAGGGTTATGGTACACGTCTGGCTCAAGCTACCAATGTGTATGAACCTTATGCACCCAAAGAAGTATACCCTGCGAACGTATTTATTCGTCCAGAGGATACGGAATCAGCTGCACAACTGACTACGGCCATCAAGGATTATGTGCAGACGAATATGGCACAGTTCATTATTGGCAGCAAGAGCATTGAAAAGGAATGGGATTCGTATGTCAAAGGCTTTGATGGTCTCGGACTGAGTAATTACCTTGAGATCTACCAGCGTGCCATTGAGAAGAATCAATAATTGAAGGATTCAATATAGAGGCTGTCCCGTCTGTCACCCGTGACCGGGACGGTCTTCTCCTATGACAACCCCACGTCATCCGATATAATGTACTGAATATTTATGGAAAATTAGCGATCAGCACAGGTGTTTGTCGTCATTCAGCATGAACAGTAATGGTGGGGGGATCTCGGAGATGAACAACAATTGGTTTAGACGTTTGCTGTTATCGTATCTGCCTGTTTTCTTTATTGTGACGACCATTCTATTCTTTATTTTCTTTCAAGTATTCAATGAACAGAACCGTAGAGAAGCGCTCAAGGCCAATGAATTTCTGGCCTCTCAGGTCACGCAATATCTGGACAACTCCCTGCGTTCCATCGACTTCAAGGTACTGCGTGAGATTTTGACCAACCCTAACTTGAAGAATTATTTCTCGGTATCTGGCAGCGATGATGTGTATGCTGGCATTCAGGCGGTCCAGGTGGTTGATGAATTGAAAATAGAGTATCCGCTGATTGATTCAATTTATCTCGTTCGATACGGGGATGGCACGGTCTTCAGTAACGGGAAGGCTGTTCCGATTGAAGAGTTCCCGGATGCAGACTTTATTGCAGATAGCCGGTCAAGGGATGAACAGAAATGGGCAGGGGCACGAGCGTTCCAAGCTTTTCCTTCACAAGCGACGGAGCAGGTGATTACGATTGTGCGAACTGTAGGAAACGGCAAAGGACTTGTGGTGACAAATGTGGACCTGAGTACCCTGAGGAAATCCATTATGCAGATGTATGATCCGGAATTTACGTTTGTGAACATCTTCAACCGTTCGGGCGGCAATCTGTGGGATAGCAGCATGCCAGGAGGGGTTGCAGCTTCTACTAAAACCACGTCGGGAGAAGTCTTCTCCGAATTCACGTCGAGTTATAGCGGTTGGAAGGTGCAGACAGGTCTCAATAATGGAAAAATCGTCAAATGGACGCTGCAATTTTATAATATCTGGTTTGCCTTTGCTGTAGTGGTTGTGTTGATTGGTGTGGTGTGGGTGATCTATGTGACTCGCAGGAACTACAAGCCAATTCAGCAGATTGTCACGTTAATTCAGACCGTCTCTTCGCAGAAGCAATCGGGGCTGGGCTATGGCAAGGAGAATGAGTTTCGATTCATCCATACAACGCTGGAACGCATGATTGATCAGACGAGGCAATATCAGGAGGAGCACGAAGAGAATCTGATTTTGCAGAAAAAAATGTTCTTTCAGGAGTTGCTGGAGGGCACACGAGACTTTACGAGCACGGAGCTGACAGCGGAGATGAAGAAGTTCAAACTGCCTGAGCTGGAGCATCATTGGGCCGTCATGGTGGTTGAGATGGATAGGTATGATGCATTTGTAACGGAGTATCATGATCAGGACCAATCCCTCTTGAAATTTGTGTTATCCAGTATTCTGCAGGAGAGTGCGCGTCATGAAGGAACGGAAGTATGGGCTGAATGGATCTCCGATCAGCGTCTGTACGCCATCCTCTGGATTCCGGAAATGGAACAGGTCGAGGAGACTGAGCATCGATTGCTTGCTGGTTATCTGGACAGAATCGATCAGTATCTGAACTTCACCGTGACCATCGGTGTTGGTCGGGTTGCTGTCGATATTCGGGGACTGAGAGCTTCATTGAAAGAAGCTGTGCACGCGCTGGAGTACAAGGCTGTACTGGGCATAAATCGCATCATCCCGTGTAGTGATGTGCCGAATTCGACCAATGATGTGTATGAGTTCCTGAAAACCATCTCACTACTGGTGCAGGCGATGCGTTTATCGGACGATGTGTGGGAAAAGCATTTTGAAAGACTGTTTGAACAAATCAGTGAGTCCGTTCTGTCCCGTCAGGAGATTATGAATACAATCCAATTGTTATTTCAACATTACAATCGGGAATTCGCCGAACTTCCACGGGAGTATCAGGATTCGTGGGCAGCTATATTCACCCCACTTCTTCCAAGGCTTGAGGGCTGGGAGACGTTAGATGACCTGCGTGAGCTGTGCTGGGAAGGGTTCAGAGAACTGGCGCTGCAGATGCAGACGCTGCATTGTTCCCGAAAACACAGATCACATATTTTGGAGATTCGCAAATACATCGAAGAGCATTACAACAATCCTGATCTGTCGCTGAACTACCTTAGTGATCTATTCGATATTAATCCGAAGTATCTGAGCAAGCTTTTCAAGGATGAGATTGGGGAGAAGTTTGTGGATCTGCTCATTAGTCATCGCATCGAAAAAGCCAAGCTGCTCATGCAGGATACCGATAAGGCCATTCAGGAGATCAGTGAGGAAGTGGGATACACGAACTATAATTCCTTCAACCGGGCTTTCAAGAACGTGGTGGGTGTGGCACCAAGTGACTACCGCAAAGCCATCTGAGTGCACGCGCCTAACTAATTCCGAACGCATAAGGAGAATGTGCATATGGACTATAAAGATGCTTCGCTTCCCATTCAGGAGCGGGTTCAGGATCTGATCGGACGGATGACAACGGCAGAGAAGATTGGACAACTCATTCAGCCGATGGGATGGAAGACGTATGATAAAGCAGCTGATGGTACAGTACGGGTGACGGAAGAGTTCAAAGCGGACATGGAACAGGGCGGTGTTGGTTCTCTATATGGAGTGCTTCGGGCTGATCCATGGACTGAAGTGACGTTGGAAACGGGGCTTACTCCACGCCAGGGAGCCGTTGCCACGAATGTCATTCAGCAGTATGCCATGGAGCATTCCCGACTGGGCATACCCATTTTGTTCGGAGAAGAGTGTTCTCACGGGCATATGGCGATTGGGGCCACAGTATTTCCGGTACCATTAACGGTGGGCAGCACGTGGAATATGGAGTTATACCGCAAGATGTGTGAAGCCATCGCTGTAGAGACCCGGAGTCAGGGGGGAGCGGCAACGTATTCCCCGGTGCTTGATGTCGTACGTGACCCGAGGTGGGGACGGACGGAGGAATGTTTTGCCGAAGATCCCTACTTAATCGGTGAATTCGCAGTAGAAGCCATGAAGGGACTACAGGGTGACCGCCTTGATTCCAACCAGACGATTGTGGCGACACTCAAGCATTTTGCGGCTTATGGCAGTTCAGAGGGTGGGCGTAATGCAGCACCTGTGCATATGGGATTACGTGAATTGCATGAAATAGATCTGTTGCCGTTCAAAAAAGCAGTGGAAGCCGGGGCTTGCTCCGTGATGACCGCTTATAACGAGATTGATGGTGTACCGTGCACGTCCAGTACGTATCTGCTGAATGACCTTCTGCGTGAGCAGTGGGGTTTTGATGGGTTTGTGATTACTGATTTTGGCGCCATTCAGATGTTGGTCCATGGACATAACACCGCTGAGAGCGGGGAGCAGGCCGTGGCACAGTCCCTTCAGGCAGGGGTAGACATGGAAATGTCCGGGTACATGTACCGCAAACATCTCGGTCAAGCGTTGGAGCAGGGATTGATCGAAGAGAAGGATCTGGACTTGGCTGTGTGGCGGGTGCTGGAGATGAAATTCAGACTTGGGCTATTTGAACAGCCTTTCGTAGATCCTGACTTTGCAGAACAGGTCATCGGATGTGACGACCATATCCAACTGGCGAGGGAAGTTGCGCAAGAGGGAATTGTTTTACTGAAAAATAAAGGGGCTACCCTCCCACTCAGCAAAACAGGTACGAAGCTGGCCGTCATTGGTCCGAACGCGAACCATATCTATAACCAGCTCGGGGACTATACCTCGCCACAGCCGAGAGAACAGATCGTCACGGTAATGGATGGTATAACGCGCAAGCTTGGTGCGGATTCGGGTCAGGTGCTGTACGCACCTGGTTGTCGGATTAAAGGCGATTCCAGAGAGGGCTTTGCACAAGCGCTCGCCTGTGCGGAACAGGCCGATGTCATCGTGATGGTGATGGGTGGTTCCAGCGCCCGCGATTTTGGTGAAGGTACGATCGATTTGCGGACAGGTGCGTCCGTGGTAACCGATGATCCATGGAATGATATGGAGTGTGGTGAGGGCATTGACCGGGCGTCCCTGAATCTCATGGGTGTTCAATTGGAGTTGGTGCAGGAGGTACATAAGCTGGGAAAACCCGTTATCGTGGTGTATATTAACGGTCGCCCCATTGCGGAACCTTGGATTGATGAGCATGTCCATGCCATTGTGGAAGCGTGGTACCCCGGGCAGGAAGGTGGTAACGCGATTGCGGATATTTTGTTTGGCGTTGTGAATCCATCTGGCCGCCTTACCGTCTCCATTCCCAAGCATGTTGGGCAACTTCCGGTCTATTATCATGCCAAACGCACTCGTGGCAAGCGGTATCTGGAGATGGATCTTGCGCCGCAGTATCCGTTTGGATATGGACTGAGCTATACCAAATTCAAATACGAGAATGTAAGAGTGATACCAGACGTAATTGGGCCGGATGATGAAGCACAGGTGATGGTTGAAGTCACGAATACCGGAGCGGTATCGGGAAGTGAGGTTGTGCAGTTGTATATCACGGATCTATCGGCTTCGGTCACTCGGGCTGAAATGTCACTGAAGGGTTTTCGTAAAATCTATCTGGAGCCAGGACAGACCCAGACCGTTACATTCCCTGTGCAAAAAGAACATCTCGCACTGATCGACTCCCGTCTCCAGTCTGTCGTAGAACCGGGTGAATTCAGGCTCATGGTTGGCCGCAATTCTATGGATTGGACCGCCTGCAGTCTGCACATTCAGAAGGTGGGGGTGGAGGTATGATTCGAATTCAGCGATTCATTGAAGATCTGAAGCAGTGGCAATGGCTGGATACGATCGAGCTTCCGGCGTGGGAGATGCAGAGGACCAGATACATTCGGCCAGGGGAATACGAGTACGAACAGGCAGAAGTAAATGAAGATGAGCAGGCAGACAAGGCCATGCAAAGCTTGAATCCGCTGAACAGCGTACATGGCACGACGTATTTTCTGAGCAAATGTGTGGAGATTCCTGCGGAATGGCAAGATCAGGCCGTTGGGCTGATCTTCGAGGCCGGAGGGGAAGGGCTGCTGAAGGTGAATGGCATACCTTATCACGGGCTGGATCGAAATCACGGATTCGTACCCCTTCCGCGAAGTCGGGTAGGCAATACGCCGCAGTTGGAGATTGAACTCTACGATCCGATTCCAGAGCCGCATGATCCACTCAACCGACAAGCTGTTATTCAGCCGCCTATTCAGGGCATTCGGGCAGCGTTGGTTCATGTTAATCAGCCACTGCAGAGCCTGATGTACAGCGTGACGGTACTCGCTGAGTCGCTCCGGGCATATAACGAGAAGGAGCCCAAGCGGATGGCACTTGTTCAGGTCATTCACCAGGTGATGGATGAGATGTACAATGAACCGGACCGCTGGAGTGATGCAGCATGGATACAGAACTTCGAACATGGATTAGTACAGTCGGTACAGCAGGAAGACCCGGAGGAATATCGAAGTGGCTTCATGCATCTGGTTGGACAATCCCACATTGATATTGCCTGGCTGTGGCCTGTACGTGAGACGGTTCGCAAGTCCAGTCGCACGTTCTCGACCATGTGCACCTTGATGGATACGTACCCGGATTTTGTATATTCCCAGAGCCAACCGCAGTTGTATGCCTTCGTGAAGGAGTATTACCCGGAGTTATACGAGCGAGTTAAAGCCCGCATTGCTGAAGGACGCTGGGAATTGGTTGGAGGCATGTGGGTCGAGCCGGATCTGAATATTCCGAGTGGCGAGTCGTTAGTTCGGCAGATTCTGTATGGACAGAACTTCTATCAGTCGGAGTTTGGCAAACGCTCCAACATCGAGTGGCTGCCGGATACCTTTGGCTACTGTGCTTCCTTACCGCAGATGCTGAAGCTCGCGGATATTCCTTATTTTATGACTACCAAGCTGAATTGGAATGACACCAATGCGTTTCCTTATGACCTGTTCGACTGGGTAGGCATAGATGGCACTTCCGTGCTGGCGTATCTGAACCATGGAGTGAATGAGCATACGCGGCCCAAAGATGTGAATGAACATTGGCAATCATTTAAACAAAAGGATGTGCACCCTGAGCAAATGTTGCTTTACGGACATGGCGATGGTGGTGGCGGCGTGACGAATGAGATGGTGGAGTTTGCGGAGCGATCCCATTTGATGGTGGGGCAGCCAATCAGCAAATTCAGCACGGCAGGCGCTTTTTTTGAAGACATATCGTTAAATCATCCGACGTTGCCGAAATGGCACGGGGACTTGTACCTGGAGCTACACCGCGGAACCTATACGACCCATGCGAGGAACAAACGTAGCAACCGAAAGGCAGAGGTATTGTACCGGGAAGCGGAGATCTGGGGGCAATTTGCCGGAGCTTGCGTTGCACACACGAAGAATGATCTGGATGAAGGCTGGAAGCTGATCATGCTCAACCAATTCCATGACATTATTCCGGGAACGTCGATTCCTGAAGTATACGTAACGTCCACCGAGGAGTACACGAAGGTATTTGCACTGGGTACATCCGCACTGCGGGAAACGCTCGATACCCTTGCAGAGAACATTGCAACAGATGAAGTCGATGGTCTGCCCTATATTGTATTTAACAGCCTCGGCTGGGAACGCGGAGAAAATATCGCCATTACAGGGGATGCCCACCTCACCGGGGTGGCTGCATTCGATCGTCAAGGAAACCGTCTGGCTATTGATCTGGAGCAAAAGGAAGACAAGTATACGCTGCTCGTGTATGTTCCATCGATTCCTGCTTTTGGGTATACAACCATATGGCTGCGCGAGGCACCGGATGTTATCCTTCCAGTAAGGGAAGAAGAATCTTTCCCTTCCACATGGGAAACCGAATTTTACACGCTTGAGTTCAATGACTTGGGAGAGATCACTCGATGGTATGACAAAACGGTAGGACGTGACTGGCTGAAGCCCGGTGACCGGGCGAATGAGTGGCAGTTTTTTCATGACAAACCGACATACTGGGACGCCTGGGATATCGATCCACGGTTTGAATCCCAGCGGGCAGGTGCGGTGCAGTTGATCTCCAGAGCGGTTGTACAGCGCGGGGCTACGCGAGATGTACTGCGTTTGGTCTGGAAGCTGAATCAATCGGAGATCAGCCAGGATATCATTTTGCATCGTCACCAGCGGCGTGTTGACTTCCATACGAAAGTGAACTGGAATGAGAGCCATAAGCTGCTCAAGGTGGCATTTCCGGTGGATCTGGTGGCAGCCAAAGCAGCCTATGAAATCCCGTTTGGAGCGTTAGAGCGTCCAACCCATAACAACACCAGTTGGGAGCAGGCGCAGTTCGAGGTCTGCGGGCATCGCTGGGCGGATATCTCGGAGGGCAATAGTGGTGTCAGTTTGCTGAATGATTGCAAGTACGGGTATGACATCAAGGATCGCACAATCCGCCTGTCCCTGCTTCGTGCCCCGAAATGGCCGGATGAACATGCCGATCAGGGCGATCATGAATTCACGTATTCGATCCTGCCCCACCAGGGCGATTGGCGAGAAGCTGCCGTCGTTCGCCGGGCGATGGAGCTTAATCATCCGGTGGAGGTTGTGACAGCGAACCCGTCTTCGGGTCACTTGCCAGCTGAACACGCTTGGGTTCAGTTCCACAGTGAGTATGTCATTCTGGATGCAATCAAGCCTGCAGAAGACGGCTCGGGAACGGTGTTGCGTTTCTACGAATCATCAGGAGGTCGGGAAACGGTGCAGGTTCAGTGGGCTGAAAAGGAAATTAAAGCATCCATCATTAATCTGCTGGAGGATGAGATCCATCCGTTGGTTTGTCCGAACGGAGCATTCGAACTGACATTCAAACCATATGAGATTAAGTCAGTGAAGCTTGTTCCAATGATTCCAAATACGTAATCTTCAGGAGGTATGACATGAAATTAACGAATAAGATCGGTGTCATCGTGGACAGCTTTGGCGTAGGTGTACGGGAAGGGTTGAACAAAGCCAAAGATGTAGGTGCAGAAGGTGTGCAGATCTATGCCGTCAAGGGAGAGATGGACCCGGAGAATTTGTCGCCTGCGGCGCGCAAAGAGTTGAAGAGTTATATCGATTCGCTGGGTCTCGAAATTTCAGCACTGGTTGGCGATCTGGGTGGACATGGGTTTCAGGTCAAGGAAGATAATCCGTGGAAAGTGGAGAAGTCGAAGCGGATCGTGGATCTGGCCCTCGATCTGGGCACCAACATCGTCACAACACATATCGGCATTGTTCCACATGACCCTTCCTCGGAAGTCTACGCTACGCTGCATGCTGCTTGTGAGGAGTTGGGCCAATACGCCAAAAGTGTTGGCGCATACTTTGCCATTGAGACAGGACCGGAAACGGCTGCTGATTTGAAAGGATTCCTGGATACGTTGTCGACTAACGGAGTATCGGTGAATTTTGACCCGGCGAATATGGTGATGGTGACCGGAGATGATCCGGCGCGGGGCGTTCATCTGCTTAAGGATTACATCGTACATACCCATGTGAAGGATGGTGTGCGGCTGAAGGAAGTTGACCCGCGAGACGTATACGGAGCGGTCGGTTATGCCCCTATGGATCACGATAAGATTGCCGAGATGGTCTCTTCCGGAACATTCTTCCGCGAGGTGCCGCTGGGTGAGGGTGGCGTTGATTTTGACGGATACTTTGCAGCGCTTCAAGAGATAGGTTACACAGGTTATCTGACGATTGAACGCGAGGTTGGGCTTCAGCCGGAGCAGGACATTCGCAAGGCGGTTCAATTTATCCAACAATATCGATAGGGAGCTGAGCAGATGAAAGTGGGCCTGAGCACGTATAGTTTGTTGAACGATTTGAATTCGGGTGAGATGACGGTGCTGGATGTGATCGACTGGATTGCGGCGAACGGCGGCGAGCATATGGAGATGGTGCCTTACGGTTATACCGTGGAGGATAATCACGATCTGGCGGATGCGATTCGGGAACGGGCAGCGTCTACGGGTATTGAACTGTCCAACTACTCGATGCCAGCGAATTTCGTGCAGGAGACGGAAGAGGCGTTTGCAGAAGAGATGGCTCGGGTTAAAAGGCATGTGGATGTCGTACACCGAATGGGTGTAAAACATATGCGTCATGACGTCACGGCGTTTACCCTGCCAAAGGAGAAGATGACCATCGCCTGGTTCGAGGAACATCTGCCTCTGATGGTGCGGGGAAGCCAGATCATTGCGGACTATGCTGCGCAGTTTGGCATTACCACAACCATTGAGAATCACGGCTTCAGTGTGCAGGCGAGTGACCGGGTGCAGCGTGTGCTGCATGCTGTGGATCGTCCGAACTTCAGAACAACACTCGATATTGGCAACTTCATGTGCGTGGATGAGAATCCGATCATCGGTGTCATGAAAAATCTGCCGTACGCTTCTCTGGTCCACTTCAAAGATTTTTACTTCCGTCCTTATGATGAGCATCCGGGTGAGGGTGAATGGTTTACAACGGCCTACGGTAACTTCCTGCGTGGGGCCATCGTTGGGCAAGGGGATATTCCGATCCGCAAAATTGTAAAGCTGATCAAAGACTCTGGCTATGATGGCAACATTACGGTGGAGTTCGAAGGCATGGAGGAATGCAAATCCGCATCCAAAATCGCCATGGGCAACCTGCGTCGCTTCTGGGAAGAGGCGTAACGAAGCATAATAAGGGAATGGATCAAGGGCCACTTTTCGAAGTGGCTCTTATTGTTGATCATCAGGATTCTGAACTGCCCATCGATCCAGGATCATTTCAATGTAACGCATGGTTTCGTTTGTCATACCATATACACGAGCTGACTGATCATCCTCTGGGGTGATATAATTCCAATATTTTTCTGCCAATTCTGCATTCCCTTGAAAAGTCCTTTCAGCATAATCAGAGATTCGGATAGCCAGTAACCTTGAGGCTTCGGATTCCGGAGGTTCCATCTTGCATGTATGAATATCTTTAAGAATATCGGCCCATTCCATGGATAATGAATTGTTCTGATTATTCAGGGGTAGCGATTCCATTTCTTCAGGTGTAAAAACATCTTGACGGAACTTGCCCGGAGGTTGATCCAGTTCACGGATGAAACCCAACATCTCATCCAGGCTGATTGTACCGGATGCTCTGATGGCATATATGGTTGAAAAAAGAAGATGCTCGACCTTGCTTAATCTCTCCTGCTGTTCCTTGACGACGACCAGTTGTTGTTCCAACGTATTATTCCATAAAGTGAGGGTACTCTCTGGTTCAGAGCGAGCAGCATCCTGATCGAGGAATTCTCCAATCTCATTCAATTTAAAATGCATTTTCTTCAGAATGGTAATCTGCTGAAGCCGTAAAATATCCTTTTCACCATATAAGCGATACTGATTGTTCTCATTACGGGCCGGTCGCAGTAAACCCAGCTTCTCATAATAATGCAGTGTTCGGATGGATACTCCGGTATGTTTGGATAGTTGTCCAACGGTATACACCAGGCAGATCCCTCCCTCATGATTTATGTATTCTCCACCGGCGCCATGCATTGAGCACCGCCAGAATGATCCCACCGACGAAGATTATCATCATATACAAAATAAATATTTCAGCCAACCCGTTATCTTGCGCGGTATAGTTTAACAATGCCGGTCTATCACCTGGCATAACAACGAATCTGGCTACCTCCAGGTAAGCGATATGAAATCCGATGGAGGCCCATAAAGATCCGGTCAAACTGCGCAGAAGCTGTAACGTAATACCATAGGTCAAGAGTAGGATCATATAATCCAAGGTTATCCGGTTTCCGGCATCCATACCAACGAGCTCTTGCAATAGGCTGACACTCATCGGAACCAGCAGAAAGAGTATGATTTGAGTTACATAAGCGAAAAACACAGGAAGTCGCAGTCTGGAGCGTAATCCATCATAGACCATGCCTCGCATAGATAGTTCCTCTGGCAAAGCTTCGTACAAGAAAGCAATGCAACTATTAAGTGCGACAGCAAGCAAGAACTCGGCTGAAAAGTGCCACTCCGTAATCGTAATCCAGTTGTTCATACTGGCTATCGCCAACCCGATGAAGGCTAGAGAAGTGGCAAATAATGCGCCAGAGAGCAAGTGAATTATGCTTTTTCCTGTCAGAGGAAGAAGAACGGACTTCATATGGAAGTGTCTTCGAATGATGAATAGTACGGGTAAGACGATACTAATAATGACAACAGCTTGGGTGAGATGAACCATCCACTCAGCAGCACCAATAGTGCTGACAAACTCCCCTGCGAGTGTAGCAAAAAACAGACCCAATGTCATCGTCAACCAACTCATTCCAATAATGGCTATTCCACTGCTGCGTCGTTTCTTAGTTACATATTCAGGTGACATACTCATGCTAATCCCCTCCTGAAGCCAGTATAAACCCTCGAGTTAACGTCAGGGTCAAGCAGGAAATATGCCTATCAGAATATGGTTCTGCGCCAGGATTAAGTTACGAGCAGCACAAGTGTGGTATACTGGATATATTCAGCCTGATAATAACTGGCTATGGATAGGAGATGTCACTGATCTATGCAGGTATTCGAGGACTGGAATCAGAAAGTAAAGAGGACGTTTAATGCTACGAACCCAGAGGTAGTGTTGACGGTATCGGAAGCTGGAAGTTTGCTTGGTTTGACCAAAGACCAGATGAAACTGTACGTGGACAAGAACAAACTAACGAAGGTCCCGATCATGAGAAGTGTTCACCGATACCTCTTATTGAAAAGTGAAATAGATAACATCGTTCAAGCTCGATAACTTCATAGGATTGAACACAACCATTTTACCGACAGGATTCGGGAGAGTGGTCTTTTTTTTACACTGCAAATGATCTTTATCAGATGGCTGAGCAGTATGGGGAAGCAGGCCGAAGCGCCTATATTCAGGCACGGTTCACATTTGATCTCATATGGCCGTTGGCCTATCTGTTCCTTTTGGTCGTTCTGTTATCGATACTCTATCGCGTGCTTCCGGTAAAGAGTCGCTGGCGCTGGGTGAATCTGGTTCCGATCTTAGGTTGGGCTATGGATATGCTCGAAAATATAGGTGCGTCCCTGATCATGTATCGTTATCCAGAACGTGCGCCTGTGCTTGCTGAACTCACTCCGATATGTACCCTGTTGAAATGGTGTCTGATCTATGCCAGTTTTGCAGCACTGGTTCCGGGTGTTGTGATCACTGTCCTCTACTATATACGTAGGCGCAAGAAGTAGTGGAGAGAGGGATGGATTAAGAATATGTTGGTAACCCTAATCATATAATTACAAGAGCCCAAGGAGATGAAGAACGCATGCCGATCAGCTTGAATGTGTATCTGGTAACAGACGGTAATGGACGTGAAGCGGTAGAATTTTATCAAAAGGCATTTGGAGCCGAAGTGCTCGCGCTTCAAACATTTGGCGACGGTCCGTCTGACCCTAATCATCCCATCCCGCCAGAAGCGAAAGACCGTATTATGCATGCTTCTTTGCAGATTGGCAGCTCGGTATTAATGTTGTCCGATACATTTCCAGGCATGCCGTACACTGTAGGTAATCATGTTACGGTTACCGTGAATACGGATACAGCGGAAGAAGCCAAAGCGATTTTCAACCAGTTGCAAGACGGTGGCGAAGTGAAAATGCCGATACAAGAAACGTTCTGGAGTCCAGCCTACGGTTCGGTTGTTGACAAGTTCGGCGTACAATTTCAAATTAGCGCTACGCCAGGACAAGCTTAAGAGCGTACTCTTCACTAATATAAACTTCAAATGGCAAAAACCTCCGCAATCTGCTTTGAGCAGTTGTGGAGGTTTTTTTGTGCTATTTTTTGTAATGATTCTTGATTAATCTTCCTTGATTAGCCTTCCTTCTGAATCTTGGAAGGATTGTTGATTTTATAAGGAACCGGGTTACGTGTCAGCTTCTTCTTGATAATTTTTGCTTCAAACGTAATGACATCTCCCACTTCCAGTTCCTGTTTCTTAACGGTGGCACTGTGGCTTGACCAGGCTTCCCCAACATCGATGACGTCTGGCTCCGTAATGGTGACTGCTTCATAGATTATGATTTCATCGTCATTGTCCGAGAAGTGATTCGGTACGGTGGTGAACTCTTTGACAACGGCACTCATCTTCACTTTACCTTCTGGCAGATCAATCTTGACGCTCTTAGCTTTGCTCGCTGTTTTGGCTTTAGGTTTGGCTTCACTGGCTGCCCCAGACTGAGGTCCAACATACTCTTCTACTAACCCATCCGGATCACCCTTCAGCCCCGAGGAGAATTCATCTGTGTCCGTGTCGTCCGAATCATCCAAATCCGGCGGAATTTCATCCAGGTTAACCAAGGCATCTGGAGTTTGCGTAAGTTCAGCAAGGGTAACTGGTATGACTGTTTCCGAAGTTGTCGATTCTGTGCTTCGATCTGACCCGGCATTACTTATGCTTTTGGCGCTGTAACTGGACGCTTGCATTTCCTTCAGATACGACGGGTGAATGCAATGCTTTTGACCATTATCCAGTTGAATAACAGCTGCCATGTGATCCACATATCCAATGATGGTGCACGGCATGTTTAATCCGTTTCCTTTATAATAGAACGTTTTGAGTTTGGTTGCTTTACCTGAAAGCAGGCCCCACTCCTGACATTTCTCAATCAGCTCATCTTCGTTATCCAGCGCAATAAAATCCTGCGGTTCAATCATAAACGCGTATGTCATATGGAATTTCCGCCCTTCCAATCCATTCTTCATGTTCATCGTTTCCAAATTACAACCAGTGTATCACAAATGAGCATTTTGCATAAATCGAAACGCTGAAATCTGTACTCGGAGATGAAGATTATCAACGCCTGCTCACAGAGGCATATGCTATAATTTGATCAGAATATATAGGGTAGAAGTTATATAGCATGGATATACATAGTTTAAGAAGGGATGATCTGTATGGATAAAAAGGTGAATCATCAAGCTGTATGGCTTGCTATAGGTGTTGCCATGGGAGTCAGTATTGGTACGGCTACACAGCAGATCGGACTCGGGATTGCTTTTGGCGTGGCGCTTGGCATTGTGATTGGTTCGGTGGTTAGCAAACGTGCGGGGTCAGACTCGGAACATATGCTCAGCGAACATGTCCGTGAATTGCACAAACCAGATGACTGGGAAGACGCGCTGCATCGCTCGCAGGATCATCTGGTGCTTATCCTGAAACATAGCACGACTTGTCCGACCAGTGCGAGAGCGTACAGAGAGTTTATGGCGTTTGTAGGCACCCATGCATCAGATCCCAAACAACCCATGGACTACCGCATCGTCAAAGTGATTGAAAATCGTTCATTGTCCCGCCATATTGCGGAAGAGACAGAGGTTCATCATGAGTCACCACAGGTACTTCTTCTCGATCAGGGAAAAGTCGTCAATCATACCTCCCATGGCAAAATCACAAAAAAGAGATTATTGCAGTGGGCACAGAATCCATTTGGATGAAGGGTATGAGATAGGTTTACTTTAAAAAAATCAAAAAAAATCATATCTTTGCACACGAACTTCGATTAAAATATAACTTGTCTTCATATTTATGAATCGGAGTGATCTATATGGAACAATATAAGTTCAAGTCGGAACATAGTCAGATGCTTGTTGATGCTATTGTTGAAGGATACCGCGAATATATTGATCACCGTAAAGATCGGAAGAGAAACATGAAGATTAGTTCAGCCTTTGCCTGGACAAAGGGAAATTTTATTGAGAGCAAAATCGCAGATTATTGCGGTGAACAAGGATTCACTCACAAGAAATCCAAAGCAGGTTTAACATGGGATTATCTCCAGTTCACACATGAAGAATCAAAAGTTCTGTTTCTGATAAAGAACGCAGCCTACTTTAATGAGAATAGTTTTTCCAGTGCCAAGCTACCTACGGGCGTTGACAACAAAGGTGCTTTCCGTACCTATTTACACGATCTCTCCAAGATTAATAACGATCTGGAATTTTCTTTGATTCAACCACGCCGTAATGAACATGGTGAGTTGGAGAGGGTTGAGCAACTTTCTTTTCCAATCTCAGAGAGTCAGGTCAGCCGTGTGAAAGAAGAACTTGAACATCTTGCATCTACATATAATGAGTTTCATATACTCACTTATGCTATTGATGATGCATACCAAATTTCGAAGGTTCAGCATTATCTGCCTAATCCGCATGATAATATCGCTTATTTTATAGAAGATTTATCGGACCTCATCTCTGGTGCTGAACTGGATGATAGTGAACGGGAGGCGCTTACGCCTGATGTGGAAGATATCGTTGATCCGGCAGCTTATGATATTGAAATTTTGGAAGGAGAACAGCGGGGGTGATTCCCTGTGTCGTTCAGTAAGGAGGGAGCAGCATGTTCGTTGGTGAAAATTTGACCAATTTGCGGATCATGCATGGGTATTCGAGAAAACAGCTCTCCGAACAATTAGGTGTGACAGAACAAGCAGTCTGGCAATATGAAAATGCGTATACCTCTCCGAAGGTGCCAATTGTGAATGAGTTGAAACGCATTTTCAGTGTGAAAAGCAAGTATTTTTATACGAAAGATATGCTTACACAGCGTAATAACGCAGCCAACATTGATGTTATGAACATTGCCTATCGTTCGAAAGTGATGAATGTGATATCCAAGACACAGACAGAAGCAAAGCATGTAGAATATCTGGACACGTTCATTAATTATATTACCGCTCAGATCAGCCTTCCCACACTGAATATTATCCAATTGCGGGAAGAGGCAATTGAGTATATGAACCATACAGACGATGATCGTACGACTCAGATCCATTATGTTGCCCATCTTGCGAGACAACGGCTGAATATGGAGCCATCCACGAATGAGAACCTGATGTTCCGGATCGAAAAAAGTGGTGTATATGTTTTTGAAAAAGCGATTGGTGAAGAAATTGATGCGTACAGCCTTTGGACACGAAATGATCGTCCGTTTATCATACTGGGCAACATCAAACGTTCTGCGGTTCGTAGGAATTTCGATATTGCACATGAGCTTGGTCATTTGTTGCTTCATTATCGTCTTGAATTTGTCAATCTGGACCGAAAAGAACACAAATTGATTGAAAATGAAGCTAATCTGTTTGCGGGTGCATTTTTATTGCCCGAAGAAGAGTTTTCATCGGACATGAATGAAATCACTTATAAGACGAATCCCGATCAATATCTTGATTTGAAAAATAAATGGAAGACTTCCCTACAAGTGCTGGGATACAGAGCAGCACATCTAGGAATGATGGAAGCTAAGGATCATCGTAATTTCTATGCGGCGATGCACCGAAGAGGATATCTGGAAAAGGAGCCTTTCGACAGAGAGATTCCACTTCAAAAGCCGATGCGAATTAAAACCATTATTGACCTGCTTTCCAATAAAGGTCTTGTGGATATCCGTTATATGATTGAGGAGGATTGGAAAGTGGAAACTTCCTTCTTTCATCATATGACAGGAATAAACACCGACTTTTTTAACAAGTACATGACGAACAAGCCACAAACTAGTATTAAAAATGTTAGGGAAATGCCTACACGTAGCTCTTGAAATGACTGGTAGGTAATAAACTGTTACGTAATGGATTGCTCCGTATAAAAATGATGATAGACCCGTTCTTCTCAGCCCAGAGCTGAGGAGATCGGGTCTTTTTTACGCTTTTTTTACACCTGTGGGGGCATTTCTTTACCCCTTTTTTACAGCGTTTCATATTACGATTTTACATGTAGCAGGTGCAGAGAACGGTAGAGAGAGGGAGGAAGGGCGCATGGTGAATGATGCCACGATGATTGGATTGGTTGTGCTGCTGTTTACGGTATTTTGGGGATTTGTGAAATTCTGCGAAAAGGCTTGAGAGTAGAGAGGGGGAGCGGAATGATTGTCATCGGCATGATTGTGCTCGCACTGGTGATATATCTCGGTTATGTGCTGGTGAAGCCAGAGAAATTCTGATGCTGACGATGTGCGTAATGCAGGAACAAGGGAACGTCGAATAGGGAGGAAATGTGGATATGGGTATCGGTCTAGTGCAAGTAGCGGTGACGCTGCTGATCATCCTGCTGCTGGTGAAACCGGTGGGAAAATATATAGTGAACGTGTTTGATGGACAGCGAACGGGGCTGGATCGGGTTTTTGGCGGGCCGGAGCGACTGCTCTATCGAGTCATGGGGGTACGCGAGAACGAATCCATGGGGTGGAAAAAGTACCTCACGGCCGTTCTCCTCTCCAACTTTGTAATGTTGGTGTTGATGTTTCTAGTGCTGCGGCTTCAAAAATATTTACCGCTCAATCCGGATGGGATCGGCAATATGCCAGCGGCGCAGGCATTTAATACAGCCGTATCCTTCATGACCAACACGAACTGGCAGTCGTATACGGGCGAGAACGCCTTGTCGTACCTGTCACAGATGTTGGCCGTGACGTTCCCGATGTTTACGTCCGCAGCGACGGGATTTGCGGTGGCCATTGCTTTTATTCGCGGGCTGGTAGGCCGCCGGGATGAACTGGGGAACTTTTATGTCGACCTTGTACGGTCGATTACGAGGATTTTTTTGCCGCTGAGCTTCATCGTAGCCTTATTCCTCGTGTTCCAGGGTGTGCCTCAGACACTCGCGGGAGCGGTGAACGCAACCACGCTGGAAGGCGCGCAGCAGACCATCTCACGTGGACTGGTCGCCTCACTGGAATCGATCAAACACATCGGAACGAATGGTGGCGGCTGGTTTGGAACCAATGCTGCACATCCATTCGAGAACCCGACGGCCCTGAGCAATCTGGTGCATATCGTCTGTATGATGCTGTTACCCACTGCACTGGTATACGCCTTCGGCTTGATGGTCAATAACCGGAAGCAGGGTTGGGCATTGTTCGCGGCGATGAGTTTTCTTTTCCTTGTGATGTTGACCACCGTATTTGTCTCCGAATATCGCGGTGTACCCGCGTTGGATGCAGCAGGCCTGCAAGGCAATATGGAGGGGAAAGAGGTCAGGTTTGGCATACCCGAATCGGCTTTATTCACCGCAGTCACAACAGCGGCTACTACAGGTTCGGTCAACAATATGCACGAGTCGCTCACTCCACTTGGAGGTATGGTATCACTGGCTCAGATGATGCTCAATAACGTGTTTGGGGGCAAAGGGGTAGGGCTGATCAACGGACTGTTGTATGTGATTCTGGCTGTGTTTATCTGTGGATTGATGGTGGGACGAACACCTGAGTTCCTGGGCAAAAAAATCGAGGGCAAAGAGGTGAAGCTCGCATCCATTGCCTTGCTCATTCATCCTTTGATTATTCTGGCGCCAACGGCACTCGCGCTTATGCGGCCCGAAGCCATTGCGTCCATCTCGAACGGGGGCATGCATGGCCTGACTGAAGTTCTCTATGCTTTTGCCTCGGGTGCAGCCAATAATGGATCGGCCTTTGCCGGACTAAATGCCAATACAGACTTTTACAACATCGCGATTGGTATCGTTATGCTGCTGGGAAGATATGTTTCGATGATTGCCATGTTGGCTATTGCAGGTTCACTCGCTACGAAACGGGTTGTACCGGTAACTACAGGTACGTTGCGTACGCACACACCTCTCTTTGCTGGCATTTTGGTCATGATGATCGTTGTTGTCGGCGCACTCACATTCTTCCCGTCGCTTGCCCTTGGACCGATTGCAGAGCATCTGGCCATGATTCAATGAGGGAAATGACAGGGGTACTACAGAGGAATTGGTGTAAGGACGTAACGTATGGAGGTGGCAGTGCACGATGAATGCAGTCGAACGAAAGAAGGAGCAGACGATGCAACAGATGGATACAGAAATGGTTAGAACGAAGGGCAATGAGCCAGATAACAACCGAGGTAATATTCAACGTGATCCCGGATCGAAACGGTCGTTAAGCAAGGATATGATACTTCAGGCTTCACTCGATGCGTTCAAAAAGCTGAATCCGGTGGTCATGATCAAAAATCCGGTCATGTTTATTGTTGAGATTGGTACATTCATTACGCTCTTATTATGCATCAATCCAGATCTCTTCACCGCATCCGAGGCTGGGCGCGGGTACAACATTGCCGTGTTTTTCATTTTGCTGTTCACGCTGCTGTTCGCCAACTTCGCCGAAGCACTTGCAGAAGGTAGAGGTAAGGCGCAGGCGGATACGTTACGCAAGACGAAGTCGGACACCATGGCCAATCTGGTGCAGAAGGATGGAACAATCCGGCAAGTATCTTCGACCCAGTTGAAAAAAGGCGATATGGTCCGTGTGGAAGTCGGTGAACTGATCCCGACGGACGGTGAGATTATGGAAGGATTGGCCTCCATTGATGAATCGGCCATTACGGGAGAATCCGCCCCGGTCATCAAGGAAGCAGGGGGAGATTTCTCCTCCGTTACCGGAGGGACCCGCGTCGTGTCCGATTACATCGTCATGCGTGTTCAGACCGATCCTGGGGAGTCATTCCTTGACCGGATGATCTCTCTGGTTGAGGGTGCACAGCGCCAGAAAACACCTAATGAAATCGCGCTGACCACCCTGCTCGCCGTATTAACCCTGATCTTCCTAATCGTCATTCTGACGATGGTTCCTATGGCAAATTACCTGGGTATTCGACTGGATCTGGCGACATTGATCGCACTGCTCGTCTGCCTGATTCCAACAACAATTGGTGGGCTACTGTCCGCCATTGGTATTGCCGGGATGGACCGTGTTACGCAGTTCAATGTGCTCGCCATGTCAGGTAAAGCGGTGGAAGCGGCCGGGGATATCGATACGTTGATTTTGGACAAAACAGGAACGATCACATACGGAAACCGCATGGCATCTGAGTTTATTCCCGTTCAGGGCATTACTGCGTCAGAGATGACGCAAGCTGCTTTACAGGCTTCTGTGCGAGATGAGACCCCGGAAGGGCGTTCTGTGGTGGAACTGGCAGGCAAACAAGGTCAGAGCTGGTCTGAGACGGAGTATGCGAATGCGGAAAATGTGGAATTCACAGCAGAGACTCGGATGTCCGGTCTCAATCTGAGTAGCGGTATGAAGATTCGTAAAGGTGCCGTGGATGCGATCAAACGTTATATTGCTTCCGAAGGAGGCCGTATACCTGGTGATCTGGATGAGATTGCAAATCGAATTGCAAAGGCTGGGGGTACGCCGCTTGCTGTAGCCATCGATGAACGAATCTATGGTGTGATCTATCTGAAAGACACTGTGAAGCCAGGGCTAAAAGAGAAGTTCGCTGAGATGCGCGCCATGGGCATCAAGACCATTATGTGTACAGGTGATAATCCGCTAACCGCAGCGACCATAGCACTGGAAGCGGGCGTGGATGATTTTATTGCCGAAGCGAAGCCCGAAGACAAGATTGCGGCGATCAAAAAAGAGCAGCAGGAGGGTAAGCTCGTCGCTATGACGGGCGACGGTACCAACGATGCTCCTGCTCTGGCGCAGGCCGATGTGGGCCTGGCGATGAATTCGGGCACCATGGCGGCCAAAGAAGCGGCCAACATGATTGACTTGGATTCAGACCCGACCAAGTTATTGTCGGTCGTCTCCATTGGCAAGCAGCTGCTGATTACACGCGGCGCACTCACAACCTTTTCGATATCCAATGATATCGCGAAATATTTTGCCATCATTCCAGCTATGTTCATTCTCGCCATGCCGCAGCTTCAGGCGCTGAATATTATGAATCTGGCTTCACCACAATCTGCGATCCTGTCGGCGCTGATCTTCAACGCCATTATTATTCCGCTGCTTATTCCCATCGCGATGAAAGGAGTCAAGTATCGGGCGATGTCAGCCGAACGGTTACTTGGGCGCAATGTGTTCATCTATGGCGTAGGTGGTGTGATTGTACCTTTTATCGGCATTAAGCTGATTGATATGGTTCTGTCGGGGATTCTTTAACGAGATAACAACGCTTATCAAAATTGTCCTTCTATCCTAATGAATTCAGGAAGTGATCTGTATGAACATGTTCTTGCCCGCTGTACGGTTATCCGTTGTGCTTATGCTGATATGCGGCCTAATCTACCCGCTTGTAACGACTGGTGTAGCCCAACTTCTCTTTCCTGCGCAGGCGAACGGCAGTCTGATTACACAAGATGAGAAAATCATCGGCTCGTCCCTGCTGGCGCAGGAAATCCAATCGCCGGGGCTGTTTCAGCCCCGGGCATCAAATGCCGATTATGATCCAACGGCTTCAGCCGGTTCAAATCGCGCCGTAGCTTCGGAGGAGTATATCAGCGAGATGAAGGAAAAGATGGCTCAGCTCCAGCAGGAAAACCCGGGATTGAAGCAGATCCCTGCTGATCTCGTGACGGGTTCAGGCTCTGGACTTGACCCGGATCTCTCTCCCGAAGCCGCTGAGGCACAGATCCCACGTATTAGCGAAGCTACCGGGCTTAGTGAACAGCAGCTTGTGCAACTTGTAAATGAGCATACGGAAGGCCGTCAGATGGGTATATTCGGGGAACCGCGTGTAAATGTAACGGCTCTGAATCTGGCGCTGACAGCAGAACTGAACTAACGAACGAACATATTAGCCTGCTCACGATATATCGGGAGGGGCTTTCTCCATTTTTTTTATCATATTTTTAAAGGAAGGGGGAGAAGACGGATGGAAGACAGCTTCAAGCGCAAGTCACCGGAAGAGATGCTGAAGATGATTACGAAGCTGCAGCAGGGTACGCTCAAAATCTACATCGGACCAGTCAGCGGATCGGGCAAAACGTATCACATGTTACGAGAAGGGAATACGTTGCGCGAGCAGGGCATTGATGTGGTCATCTGTGCCGTCTCCACAATGCGCAGACCGGAAACGGTGGAGCAGCTTGGCGCACTCGAACGGATTCCAAGCATTCACTGGTTACGCCAGAGTGATGATGTAGAGATGAAGGATCTGAACTTGGATGAACTGTTGGCGCGTAATCCGGAGGTTGTGCTGGTGGATGGTTTGGCACATCGTAACAGAGAAGGCGCCCGGTATGCTACCCGGCTGGAGGATATTCAGTTTTTGCTCCGAAACAACATCAGTGTCATGACAACGGTGAATGTGTATGAGCTGGAAGGGTATACCGAGCTGGCACGACAACTTACAGGGATCGCAGCAGAACATACGGTACCTGCGGATACACTGGAACTAGCGGATGAAGTCAAGCTGATTGACGTCACGCCGGAAACCATACTGAGCCGTCTGGCAGAAGGTCATCTGAAGGGGCATGAGGGAGAAGCTGTATTTCGTCAAGGCAATCTGGGTATTCTGCGCGAACTGGCCCTGAGATTGGTTGCAGAAGGGGTCAATGAATCCCTGCGCGAGCATCGGGAGGAGATGGGAATTACCGTCACAACAGGCATCATGGAACGGATTCTGGTGTCCACACAATATCATTGGAACGGCTCCATCTATATCCGGCGTGGTCAACAGATTGCCAAACGGCTGAATGGTGATCTGTGCGCTGTTGTTTTTCGGAATATGAAGCAGCCATTAACCAAAGAGGCAACCGTATTTCGGCGCAATATGATCAAGTTGGTGGAGAAGTTTGGCGGCCATATGGAGGAGCTGCCTATATTACACCGTCGCAACATCCCGTCTACGCTGGCACGTTACGCCATGGAGCATCAGATCACCCGGATTGTGATGGGACACTCCCGGCGTACGCGCTGGCAGGAATTGTGGCAGGGGTCCGTTGTTAACTCGCTGTTACGCAGATTACGTGGTGTCGATCTGTTTCTGGTTGCTGATCGAGCGGCCAGGGAGGGTGAACGTGTGGTTCCGGCTAAAGTTAACGATGTGGAGTCGCTGACATACCGCAGACTAAGCGAGCAGGAAATGAAGGAACAGATTGGCCAGATTCAGCGCGGCACATTCAAAATATATATCGGAGCTGCACCAGGTGTAGGCAAAACCTACATGATGCTTCGGGAAGGCAATGATTTGCTCCGTAAGGGCATCGATGTACAGATCGGCTTGCTTGAGACACATGGGCGGGCGGATACCGTGGAGCAGATGGGTCATCTATCTGTGATTCCTCGCGCACAGCGAGTGTATCAAGAGGCTCGTCTGGAAGAAATGGACACGGAGGGAATTCTGCGTCTTTGCCCAGAAGTGGTGCTTGTGGATGAACTGGCGCATACGAATGTACCCGGGAGTGTCCGGCAAAAGCGTTATGAAGATGTCCTGCTCCTGCTGAATGCAGGCATCTCGGTGATTACCACAATGAATGTACAGCATCTCGAAAGTCTGAATGATGCCGTTGAACATATTACCGGTGTTCGTGTCCGCGAGACCGTACCCGATCGGATCATTCAGATGGCGGATGAGGTGCAGTTGATTGATGTGGCGCCCCAGGCCTTGCGGCAGCGCATGAGGGAGGGTAAAATCTATGCAACTGCCAAGGTCGAGCAAGCCCTTGCCAATTTCTTCAAAATTGGAAATCTGATTGCCTTGCGAGAACTTGCTCTGCGCGAGCTGGCGGACGATGTGGATGAACGGCTTGAAACACAGCAGGCCAAAATCGCACTTCGAGGACCTTGGCGCAGACAGGAAGCGGTCTTGGTATGTGTAAGCAGTGATCGTCATGCCGAGCGGCTGATCCGGCGCGGATTCCGTATGGCTTATCGTCTAAAAGCCATCTGGCATGTACATCATATCCACATCGGTGAGTCCATGAGTGACGAAGTGAAGTGCCATCTGGAAGCGTTGGAGCAGCTGACAATTCGGCTTGGTGGTCAATTTCATATTCATCACAGTCCAAGACTGCGCGATGTACCTGAGATTTTGGCAAGAAAGGCATCGGAGGCGAGAGCAACCCAGCTGGTGGTCGGGCAGGCAAGACGGGTGTGGTGGCTGAATGGCTACCGCGGCTCAGGTTCGGTGGTCAACCGACTTGTACGCTTGTCGCGGCATCTGGATGTATTGATCGTTGCAGATTATGATTATGAACTGAGCGGGATGTGAATGGATGTTGTCTGAACGAATAAAAAAAGAAACGCAGGCATCCCATGGGAAATGGGTTCCTGCATATGTATGGGTGACCCTCGGGGTGACGCTGCTAACCTTGCTGCTTCATGCCATCGGCCTGAGTGGTGATTTGGTTAATGTAGCGCTTATATACTTGTTTCCCGTACTGGTGAGTGCCGTGTATTGGGGAATGGGGCCATCTATATATGCCGCGAGTTTTAGCGTCATTATGTTTGACTTCTTTTTTGTACCACCATATCTGAGCTTTACGGTTGAAGATTTGAGATATCTCTTCTCCTTTGTTGTATATCTTGCGGTGGCGATCCTGACAGCAAGTCTTGCAGGTCGATTGCGACAACAACT
Source organism: Paenibacillus sp. PAMC 26794 (assembly GCF_000316035.1). Taxonomy (GTDB): domain Bacteria; phylum Bacillota; class Bacilli; order Paenibacillales; family Paenibacillaceae; genus Paenibacillus. The sequence continues at coordinate 36,524 of NZ_ANHX01000071.1, read as the reverse complement.
GGAGATGGTAAAAGCACGTGAAGCCACGACTAACTCCCTGTACGCATTGAGCCGTCAGATGACAGTCATTACGGATCTGAATACGTTGCTGGTTAACATTGCAACCCAGGTTTCGCTCACCTTGGGCAAGCCAGCAGCTGTGTATCTTCCGGATGGGCAGGGGGATCTGCTGGTTACAAGCTCTTCTGCACCCGCATCAGTAGGGGAAAAGGATGGCTGGGGAGATGGAGAGTCGGAGATTGCCATTGCCAAATGGGTGTATAATCACGGACAGGTCGCCGGTAAAGGATCATCCACTTTGCGGGAATCTCTCGGACTATATGTGCCGCTACGCACAGAGGAGCAGATTCATGGCGTGCTCGCCGTGAGCATGGACGCTGGTGAGGTTCATGAGCAGCAAGAACAGCTTCGTCTGTTGGAGGCATGCGGTGGATTGGCCGCAGGTGCCATTGCCCGAGTGAAGCTGGCGGAAGAGGCCAGATTGGCGCAGATCACTGCTGAATCGGAGCGCATACGCACAGCACTGCTGGATTCTGTCTCCCATGAATTGCGTACGCCCCTAACCGCCATTATCGGCTCGGCTACGGGATTGTTGGAGAATGATACTCTTTTTACACCCGAGGATCGGAGAGAATTAACAGGCAACATTCGGGATGGAGCCTTGCGTATGAATCGTCTCGTCACGAATTTGTTAGGTATGGTTCGGCTGGAGAGCGGCATGTTGCAACTGAACCGGAAATGGTGTGACGTGGGAGACATAATCAGCGTTGTACTGACACAGGTTCGGGAATTCAGTCCGCATCGCAACATTCAGGTTGAACTGCCTGATGACCCGGCATTTATCTACGGAGATGAAGTATTGCTGGAGCAGGTTCTGGTGAATATCGTCAGCAACGCCATCAAATATTCGCCCGGTGAGAGCCGAATTGTCATTACTGTGGCAAGCGATAAGAGTTCAAGTCAATTGACGATCTGGGTAGCTGATCAAGGCATCGGTATACCGGAAGCGGAAAGAATACGTATATTTGATAAGTTCTATCGCTCAGAGTCGACTCAGCATGTCACAGGAACGGGGCTTGGTCTGGCGATCTGCAAAGGCATTGTGGAAGTCCACGGAGGTACCATTGTGGCAGAGCCAAATCCGGGCGGGGGAACGAGAATGCGCATAGATGTCCCCATGGAGGCTCGCGGACCGCGGTTTCCCTATTCATAACAAGGAGAGGTTGAAGAATAACATGAACGCACCACTAGGGGCTCGCATACTGGTCATCGATGATGAGCCGCAGATTCGCAAATTGCTCAAGGTCACCCTTCAGGCACACCAATTCGAACTCCACGAGTGTGGGGATGGCGAAGAGGGCGTTATTCAGGCCAGTATTGTACATCCGGATCTGATCATCCTTGATCTTGGTTTGCCAGGCATGTCTGGCATGGAGGTCCTTCGCCGGATTCGCGAATGGTCACAAGTGCCGATTATTGTGCTGACAGCGAAGGATCAGGAGGGAGACAAAATTGCCGCGTTGGATGGTGGTGCAGATGATTATGTGACCAAACCATTTGGAATGGGTGAGTTGGTCGCCCGTATTCGGGTGGCGCTTCGTCATGTAGCCAAAACGACGGATGAGCCGATACTGCGCTTCGGATCACTGACGGTTGATCTGGCCCAAAGGCAGGTCGAACTGGAGGGGACTTTGGTCAAATTAACCCCAACGGAATATGAGATGCTGAAGGTGCTTGCCTCCAATGCAGGGAAGATCATCACCCAGCGTCAGCTTTTGCAGCAAGTATGGGGAGGGCATCATCATGAGTCCGACAGCCATTATCTTCGGGTATATGTGGGACATCTGCGTAAAAAATTAAATGAAGATCCGACGAATCCCCGATATATTCAAACGGAGCCTGGCATTGGTTATCGCTTTTTGCTCCCCGCCGAATAGGTTCAAGGGAGCGGAGCGTTTCTGATAAATGATGCGATGCACGCTTCAGCGGGTGAGCGCTATGGACCGAACAAAACACCGTCCCTTTTAGCTGCAAAGGAACGGTGCTGTATATTATGACGTGTATTTTGGCAACCAGTCGCCGTGAGCCTCAATCAACTCATCACACATCGCTACGATATCATCGATAGACAGCTCGGCAGCCGTATGTGGATCAAGCATGGCGGCGTGATAGATATGTTCTTTTTTGCCAGTGATTGCCGCTTCAATTGTCAGCAGTTGCGTGTTAATGTTTGTCCGGTTCAATGCCGCGAGTTGTGGAGGCAGATCCCCAATGTACGTAGGGCTGATTCCTGATCCATCGACCAGACAAGGTACCTCGACACATGCCTCGCGCGGCAGGTTCGTAATCAGTCCGTTGTTCATGACGTTGCCGCCAATCTTGTACGGGTTATTCGTCTCCATCGCTTCGATAATATGTGATGCGTATTCACGGCTGCGGGTATGTTCAATATTTTCGCTGGCAAACAGCTTGGTACGCATTTCTTTCCAGCCTTCAATCTGGTTCACACAGCGACGTGGATACTCATCAAGCGGAATGTTGAAGCGTTCAATCAACTCCGGGTAATTCCGCTTGATGAAGTAAGGGTGGTACTCGGCATTGTGTTCGGAGGATTCCGTTACATAATAGCCAAATCGCTGCATCAGCTCAAAACGAACCATGTCGTCATGCTGTTCTTTCTGTTTTTCCTTCGCCAGACGTTTAATCTCGGGGTACAGATCCTGCCCGTCTTTGGTAACTTCGAGCAGCCACGCCATGTGGTTGATCCCTGCAATCTTAGCCACAACACCTGTCTGATCGATCCCCAATGCATCAAACATATGCGGCACACACACCTGCACACTATGACACAATCCTACAGTTTTGATCCCGCCATGTACGTTCATGACGTTGGTAAGCACGGCCATCGGGTTGGTATAGTTCAGGAACCATGCATCCGGACATACTTCCTGCATATCCCGGGCGAAATCCAACATGACCGGAATCGTCCGCAAATTACGGAAAATTCCGCCGATACCGAGTGTATCTGCAATTGTTTGACGCAGTCCGTATTTCTTCGGAATCTCAAAGTCTGTAATGGTACATGGATCATATCCACCGACCTGGATAGCGTTGATGACATATTTGGCCCCGCGCAGCGCTTCTTTGCGGTCATGATATACGTTCACGACGCAACGACTTCCGAGTGAGCGGGCCAGACTGGTCAGCAAACGCTCTGAATCGCTCAAACGTTCAGCATCGATATCAAACAATGCCAGCTCAAAATCCTGCAGTGCTTCGGTCATCATGACATCACCCAATACGTTTTTGACAAAGACGGTGCTTCCCGCACCGAGAAATGTAATTTTATTCATTTAAGTTCAGCCTCCCTGAAAAATGTTGTACCCCAACTATAGGCCGATTCGGCACATATAACTATGGTTCAACCCCTCTCAAACATGTCATAATCCCATTTTTGTTCCCGCTTTCAACTAATATGGAAGCACTTTAGCTGTTATAATATAAATAGACGAAATGAAGAGGTAAGCGGAACGAAGTCAGGATGGAGGGCGGAAAATGAGTCGTATTGAGATGAATGTGGTTCCCGCAGGCTGGACACAGATGGAGCTGATGTTGTTGTTTTTTGGGTGGGAGGCATGTGACCCTGCGCATTATTGGGGACCGGGTGTACGTGATTCTTACATTGTGCACTACATCCATGAAGGACGGGGCACCGTGTACATGGGGGATCAGGAGTACAAGCTTAGCGAGGGACAGGGTTTTGTCATTCTCCCGGACACACTTATTCATTATGAGGCAGATCCGAAGGAGCCCTGGACGTATTCGTGGTTTGGTTTTAAAGGCATACAAGCCAAAGCATTCATGCAACGTGCTCAATTGAGCCCGGAGCGGCCGGTTTATGATGCCCATGATACAAATACGATGGAACAGTTGTATACGGAGTTGGTCCAGGCTTCTACGCGTCCGGGAGGCGATGTAATGAATCAGAGTCTCTTGTACCGCTTGATGGCAGAATTAATCTCTTCTTCTCCTGTAGAGGAAGAGATAGGGCAGCTCCTTTCGAACAAAGAGACGTACATCCGGCAGGCGGTGCAGTTTATGGAGAACAGGTACAGCCAGCGAACTTCCATTCTGGATATTGCCCAAGCTGTGGGGCTGGATCGCACGTATCTATCAGGATTGTTCAAAGAGCGATATGGCATGTCGCTACAGTCCTTTTTTCTGGAGTACCGTATGAATCGGGCTGCCGAACTTCTTCAGAATCCAGGGCTGTCGGTCAGTGAAGTGGCCCATTCTGTCGGCTATACAGACCCATTACTTTTTTCCAAGATGTTCAAGCGAGTGACGGGTGTGTCTCCAAAGGGTTCGAGAAATCGAGATTAGACATATCTAGTGTTTCAAATTTAAAAGAAAAGTTTTGATCATTATTCGTCGTCCCGCTACACTGATACAGAAGTGTAATTGAATATGTGGAACTTGGTGCTTTGCCCGTCAGGGTGAAAGCTTAATAGGGAAGTCCGGTGTAATACCGGCGCGGTCCCGCCACTGTAACAGAGGAGTCAGGTAGCGATTATCCACTGGTGTAAGCTGTGAAGGAGCTGCAAGTGTCGATGATTCTGGAGCCAGGAGACCTGCCAGGTTTAACAAACACAGTAGTACCCTACGGGAGATAGGAAGGTGTTTAGAGAGCATGATTTTTTCTGGAAATCTGTTTATTTAAGGCGTCCTCATCCAGTAACACGGAGAGGGCCGCTTTTTTTGTTATGGACGAAGAACATCATGACACATACTTAAAGTTGTGGGGAAGGACGTTTGAGCACTTAAGCAGATATATCGTTAAACGATTGGTACAACTGGTAGCCGTATTGTTCGGTATCACGTTCCTGACGTTCTTGCTAAACTACCTCTCTCCTGGAGAAAGTCTGTCAGGATAATACGGATGTGCGGGTTTTCTTTATAGTCTAAGTAAGGTTATAAAAAGAGAATGATGCAAGAAGGGTTACCCCAGAAGTCCATAGATGACTTTCAGGATAACCCTTTTGTTGTATAACAGGCATATTGTGTGTAGCTGGGATGTGACACTGGAATCACTTGTGAATGCTTTATCGTATGTGGTTCAGTGCACCTATGTCATTAAGCACACCATAGTTTTGCGCAGGCGGTATAGTACTCAGTCTGGCACTTCATGGCTATTTCATCATATATTTATTAATTGCTTCATTGGGTGATTATCGGTATACAGATATTCAGTCTTCTTTTGGAGAGGTACTCCGCATATAGACTCTTCTGTCCACATGTAGTTGGCTACATATGCTTAGCCAGTCGTGCTGACATGAGAGATTCAAACTAGTGCGGTACTTGGGATTGGAAGTCATTCCGGCTGGACTGATCAGCATGGTGAAAGACAATGTCGCCATCCTTCAACGGCCAGGTTCTGCCTTGACTGTCTGTTGGCGTTTTGTTGAAACCTTCCATCTGCCATTGATTCATCAGTGGTGCATGAATGTATTGCAGATGGGGCGCCTCTGTATTTCCATTCCGCAGGCTTTCCATGTTGAAGTTGACTACGATATAACCATTCTTTAGAAAAATCTTCGATTTCTCATCTAGCTGATTTTGTCGGGCAAGGGGTTCGAGATCCGTCCCTTTTGGTACAGCATATACATCGGCTGGCAAGCTGTACTCCCCGTACCAACGCTGGATTGCTGCATTGGCCCGGTCCACGTTGACCCCGGAAGGAATGCCCGTTTTGGGTCCGATGAGTGTCCGAATTGGAGCAGACAGGATCATCCAGTCATAACGACCTACCCATGTTTTTTGATGAGATGTCTGATCGACCAGGCGAACCATATGTTCTGCCAACGTACGCTGGCTGCGTTCTTCCGCTGTCAGTTCATAAGTATACTGATAACGCGCTGTATCGCCTAACTCTGTGCCGGGTACATTTCGAAGCCGTGAGTTCAGCACAACAAAGCGTTTCTCCATATCCTGTGCCGATCCGATACGGATCAGGCGTTCCTGGCCTCGATGGTAGTACAGATCCACTTCTTGCCGGGAGGACCCGTCTTTACTCACAAAAGCAAAAGTGGGTGTAATTCGAATACCATCCTGTTTGCCAAACATATTGCCCTTGGTCTTCAGATCGAACTTGAAATGGTACCCTGTCTTCACAGTCGCGTTAGCGAATCCCTGCACCGGATGGCTTCCTGGTCGAATAGGCAATACAAATGGAGCCAGGTTACCTCGCGGATCACCATCAATGCTATTCATCCCGGTCCAGTAGCTATAGCCCGTTGGTTCGGGACTACCCAACCGCTTGCGAAATACACTTTCCCAGTTGTAATCGGAGATATCAGTGACGTGAAAATCATATAACCTTCCGATAACATCTACCGGCACGGTGTCTGCTGCAACATGATGTGCCAGATTGGTATTGGCATCCTGTTGCTCGGTAAAGTTTGCAGGTGCATTCTCTGCAATATTGCGGAATACAATATGGTATTTGCCTTCGTCTACCCATACAGGGAGATAGAATGTGGTGTCCAGTTGATTGACCGGAATATCAACCCATGTCTTGGCGGGGATAAACTGGCTTCGATCTGCGTTGTAGACATCGAACGGGAATTGCACCTGTTTGATTCGGAAATATTTGGCATAGTCCCGATTTCCATAACCGGGATAACTCGCTACGTCCAAGTGCTGTCCCGATGTGGGAATTCGCACAATGAACGGACGTTCCAGAATGAGTGCAGCGCTGGTTGGGTCCGGTACGGTTTTCTGATTATGCGGCTGATCATCCGATACCCAGGCGTAGTTGACGACAGGGGTGTGTACCGTGACCGTGTTGATGCCGTTAATCGGTAATGTTTTATTGGCACCGCCATTTACGTTACCCGGTAGCAAATCATAATAGATCTCACCAGAGCTTGTGGTGTTTGCTTTATTCCGAAGTGTGTTGCTAATCATGTTGCCCGGCTTGTACAGAACGTCTCGTCCAATGGTTGTTGGATTAGGAATGTTGGATGGTGTTGGGCCATCTTTGGTTGCTTCCACATTATTCATAATGGTTGTGCTGTTGAATTTAACTAAATCATTCTTCACTTTACTTTGAGGTGTGTTGGATTCAGCCATCCCTTTTAACCGTGATGTATCATCAGGCACACTGGGAGGTTGGTTCAAACCACCTGTTAATTTGGGTGGAGTATATGAGATTGATGTGGTTTGTCCTGGCCGTACATGGCTTTCTACGGATTCATCATTTGTAGACTCCAGTGTTGGTGGTGTGTATCCTGTTGGATTCATCGTAACGGTCTCACCGGGCAAAGCGTAATTATTCATGGTTGCTTTAGCGATCTTGTATACTTCCAGATTGTTAATTTTCCAGTAGGAGTAGTCTCTTGTGATCTGGAAGTTGTATGGCTTGGGTACCGTGTCGTTCGCGGGTACAGGTGGCCCTGGTGTACAACCATCATCATCACATATTTCTGGTCCAGGTACTGTCCATTCTCTGTCGTACGAGATTGTGACATTACAGTTGTATGTAACTTTACCGCTCATTTTCGCCCAAGCTTGTTTAAACAGGTAATTGTCAGCAAAGGCATTTGTGTAGAGTGACTCGGAAGTAGGGATTCCTTTTAACACATTGAATGTTTCATTATCTCTGTTATCTGACTTAATAACACCATTGGTATTTGGATCAAGATCATTCATGCTCATGATGGTTCCAGCAGAAGGTGGTCCAATCGTTGGCGTGCAACCTCCACCACCGCCTCCGTTACCGTCGCCCTCGCCAGTACCTGGGTTCTCTTCAACACCAATGTTTGTAGTGGTAGTTAACTGAAATCCATCTTTCTTCCACAGTACGGTGATGGTTGTGGTTCCCCTACTGACAGCTTGAACTAATCCGGAGTTACTAACGGTAGCGACACTAGGATTGGATGATTCCCATGTAGTTGTACCACCGCTGCCAGTGTTTACATTGGTCTCCGCTCCAAAGTTTCCATCTCCAGTTTTCGTCTTGACCGTTGCATTCAATTGTTTGGACTGGTTCAAGCTAAGCTGCCCACCAGCTGTGAGGTTGATCTCTTTAGTGATTTCGGCTTGGCCTTCCCAGTATAGATCTGTGTTAAAAAGATAATCTGCAGAATATTTGGGTAACTCATAGGGTCTGTATTCAGTAGGCTCAATAGCTGCACCAATTTGCACAGAAAATTTTGTCTTTTTCTCAGTAAATGATTCTACATTTAACAGGATAGGTAGTCCAGGCCGATAGTATGCTGTGTTATCCATATAGATAGGAGATATGGAAGTAGAAGTAATTTCGGTTCTTGGATGCGGATTACCTTGTTTATCTAAATACTCTGTAGGCTCATAGCTAGGGGCTTCTAAAGATAAATTTACACATATTATCGAAGAATTTGGCTTATTGGTAGCAGGATTATTACCTAACTCTTGTCCGTTACATTCTCCAACTACTTTCCATTTCATATTATCTAGTTGAAAAATATAAATCCCGATATTAGTAGTTCCCTTACCTTGAAGAGGGATTATTTTTTTCTGGGATTTTGAGGGAGTAGAAGGCTCTATTCTGGAAGATTGCAAAATGGGCTTGTCCCCAGGACCACCTCCTGCAAAAACAGCAGGAGGTGAAATGAAGACTAAACTTAATGCGAGAATGGCGAGAAGCGTTTTTTTCAATAGTTTAAGCAAATACACATTACTTCACCCTTATCATTAATTATTAATTAGGTCTTACTCTGAAAACCGTCCCATTTTTTAGAGTGAGTAAAACTTCTGGATTGAGTTCTTTGTCGAAATGTAACAAACCTTCTGCCCAATAAATTGGATTCTTAACATTAAATACTCCTTTTGCACCAAGTAAATTACTGATACGAGGTGCGCTGTAACTAAAAATCGCTTCGCTATTAGGTGATTTAAGAGGGTTAATAGTAGGAGAGTTAATTAGACTTCCACCTTGTAATTGATTCATAGTGTTCTTTATTTCAAGATCGAATTCAACAAATGAATAATATGCTCCTCTTACCAGTCTGTCTTTCTCATCTACAAAGACAGGGTAGTAAATGCTTCTATCGGCATCTGTAACATAAGGGTTAACAACAATCCAATTTCTCACCTTGAGATCAGCGTAATTAGTTTTGGTAACTATTTCTTGATTACGAATTTTGGAAAAGTCCCCAGTCACCTTGCTGTAGTCGTAAGGATAGTTGCTCTCTGAAATCACCTGATACTTAGGCGCAATAATATTCAAATTCGTCCCCGTCAAACCCACTGCTCGCAGCTCATTCAGCCCCTGAAAATTGGCAGGTTTTGTCTTGGAAACTGCTGCATAACGGGCGATCAATACAGCTACTTCAGCTCGTGTTGTAGTACGATCAACGCCAAATGTTTTATCGTTTGCCACACTCATCAGTCCCGTCCCAAGGGCAACGGCTACTGCATTTTTTTGAGCGTTTGCGAGTGTACCTGTGAAATATTCCTTTGCAGGTACAACGGTGTTCGTCACATCAGAGAGTGCTTGTTTGTACTCAGGATCAACCACGGTTAGTCCTTGCGTCAGCCATGTAGCCATTTCGCCTCGTTGAAGAGCGCCTTGTGCATCCAATTTGCCCTTGTAATTAGAAGGGTTGATAAAACCTTTTGCAATAGCAGTAGAGACACCACTTTTTGCCCACTCGGGTATGTCCGTGAAATTGTTTTTTTCTTGTGTCGTTGCATTAGGCTGGTCGGATAGACGTCCCAAGATACTTGCCATTTCAGCTTTGGTGACAGGCGAGCTTGGTTTAAATGTCCCGTCGGCATACCCCTTGAAATAACCTTGTTCCACGGCTGAATTAATTGCTGCGGATGCCCAGTGTGTAGCCGGAACGTCCTTGAATTTAGTTGTGCCTTGTGCGGCTTCTACAGAACTCCCAACGCCTCCAAAACCTACGATACCCCCTGTTAATAAAGCTAATGCCGTTACGCCGGAAATCATCATTTTTTTCATGAAACTTACTCCTCTCAATTGTGAATTTTTCTCCTTGATATGTACTTTTCAGGCTACTAGATACTAAATTTGTAATAATAATCAATATTCTACCATGTATAACTAGGCTGTTGGTATGATTTATCAATATATTCCTCCTCTGCATAGAACTCTTACTACTTCTCCAGACCTATATTTCCTCCAAAAAACACAAAAAAAGGCCACGAATCCGCAGATTCATAGCCTTATGCTTTAAGGTCTCCAACATATGTAGTTCCATCAATAGTCAATTCAATAATCAATACATCAAGAATACTCGATTTCCAAACATTTGAAAAGCCTATATTATTCTTGCTCAAAATAAAATCAGGATATCGGTGTTCCATTAGGTAATGGACTATCCGGTGTGAGCAAGACAACATCGCCTTCACCAGGCACGCCGCCTAGCACAAGTACTTCAGAGACAAAACCGGCAATACGCCGGGGTGGGAAATTAACTACAGCAATGACCTGTTTGCCGATCATCATGTCAGGCGTGTAGCGTTGGGTGATCTGAGCACTGGAACGTTTCAGGCCAAGTGGTCCGAAGTCGATCGTCATTTTAATAGCGGGAATGCGAGCTTTTGGAAATGGTTCGGCTTCCACCACTGTACCAACCCGGATGTCATGTTGCATGAACTCTTCAAAAGTAGCCATAGGGGAAGATCTCCTTTCAACTATTGGGAACTATTATAAATGAAAAATCAACAAAAAATCCAGATTACGCTGTATCGTAATCTGGATTTCTGTTGTGTTGCTTGCAGCAAATTAAGCGCCGTTCCAATTTTCCCCGGTGAGGTATTTCTCGGTGAGGATGGATAACATCTGAATGCCTACTTCATTATGTCCGCCTTCTGGAATAATGATATCCGCATACTTTTTGGATGGCTCGATAAAAGCATCGTGCATTGGTTTTACCGTTTCGAGATATTGTTTGTACACGGATTGGATCGTGCGTCCGCGTTCTTCAATGTCCCGTAGCACTCTACGTAGAATCCGCACATCGGAATCGGTATCAACAAATACTTTGATGTCCATCAGACTGCGAAGATGTTCGTCAATCAGCACATGCAATCCTTCTACAATGACAATATGGTTCGGTGCCAGTTCAACTGTCTCATTGGCAGCACGGTTATCTATGGTGAAGTCATATACGGGAGCATACGCCGCTTGGCCTTTTTTCAACAGGGTGAGATGCTCAATCAACAGATCATTATCGAATGCAAACGGGTGATCGTAATTGGTGAGTCGGCGTTGCTCAGGTGTGAGCTGCGACTGGTCTTTGTAATAATTGTCTTGGGATATAAAAGTAACCTTACCTGATCCCAGACGGTCTATGACGGAGCGAGCTACCGTCGTTTTACCGGAGCCGGTTCCTCCGGCGATACCAATGATGAGCATGGTTGTTCCATAAGCCTCCCTAGAATGGCAGCATAATCATGGATAAAGAGCACTGTTCCACAATCGATTCAGCACCTTTACCCACATGTCTGTCTGTGAATACACAATTCCTTCATTGTACCACAGCGCTTTGCTTTTTTCATCTGCTTTGCAGAGGCATGTTTTCCCTAATATTGGATGATTGACTTTTTTTAAAACAGCACTATAATAAACTTATATTCATAACACGGACTGTTACTGGGGAAACCAGGCATGACCGAATTCGATTGCTTTACTGTAATCGCTTTCGGTCTTTTTTTATTTTTGTTGGGGGGTGAGAACATTGAAGGTTATCAAGAAAGTAAACAATAACGTAGCCATCGCTATTAATGAACATAACGAAGAGGTTTTTGTCGTAGGTAAAGGGGTCGGATTCCTGAAAACGCCTTACGAGCTTACGGAGACGGATTTGGTGGAGAAAATTTTCGTAGCACCGAAGAATATTCGTATGTATGACCTGCTGAACAGCATTCCGATTGAGGATATTTATCTCGCAGAGGAAGTCATCAAGCTGGGCAGTCAGATCCTGAATAAAACATTTAACCCGAATCTGCTTCTCACCCTGTCCGACCATATCAGTTTTGCTTTAACCCGAACCAAAGAAGGCATCCGTATCAAAAATCCGCTGGAATGGGAAGTACGGACACTCTATCCGGACGAGACCCGGGTGGGAGAGGCTGCGCTGAAGCTGATTCAGGAAAAAACGGATATCGCTCTGCCGACAGCCGAAACAACATTGATTGCATTACATTTTGTTAATGCACAGGTTGGATCGGGAGAGATGACGGATACCACCAAGGTAACTACAGTTACGGGCGAGATCCTGTCCGTGATCAAATATGCTCTGAAAATTGACTTTCAGGAGGATTCCATCCATTTCATGCGCTTTGCCACACATATCCGGTATTTCATTCTGAGGCAGATGAGCGGTAAGTCGCTCAAGGATGAGAATGAATCGCTTTTCCTGATGGTTAAAGAGAAGTTTCCGAAGGAACTTGCTTGTGTGGAGAAGATCGCGGATTTTCTGAAACATAATTATGGCTGGACCTGTTCCGATGATGAAAAATTATATCTAATCCTGCATATCCAACGATTAATTTCGAATGAACCAACGGAATGAACTAGTGAAGGAACTAACCGAATAATCCATATTGGACTGTTACTGATTCGATCAGGCATGACCAAGCGTAGGGAATGACGATTCCCCGGCTTGGTCATTTTTTATATAAAAATAAAATCATTTAATCTTTTGGTATAAAGGAGAAAAGTCATGAACAACAAAGACTTGGCTAAAAATATACTTGAGCATGTTGGCGGCGAGCAAAATATTTCGGGTCTTACGCACTGCGCAACCCGTTTAAGATTTGTATTGAAGAATGATAGCCGTGCAGACCTGAAGGCATTGGATCAACTGGAGGGAGTGCTCAAGGCACAGAACTCCGGGGGGCAGGTCCAGGTGGTTATCGGAGCTAAGGTAGATGCGGTATACGATGAAGTGAAGAGCCTGACTTCAGGAGAATTTGGTGGACAGGGCGAATCCGCAGATAACAGCGGGCCGAAGAAAAAACGAAACCCGGTTAACATCGTACTTGAAACGATTGCCGGCATTTTCACCCCGGTACTTCCAGCCCTCATTGGCTGCGGGATGATTAAGTGTGTGGCTACAGTAATGGCCGCACTCGGATGGATGGAAGGTTCCGGCTTCCTGACGATTATAAATATGATTGGGGATTGCATTTTCTATTTCATGCCATTCTTCCTGGCAGTAAGTGCTGCCAATCGATTTAAGACAAATCCCTACCTTGCGGTTGCACTGGCAGCAGGACTGATGCATCCAGTCATCCTTGAAGCAGCATCCAAAATTAAAGAAACAGGCGTGGATAGCATAGACTTTCTGGGGATGCCTATATTATTAATGAAATATTCATCCTCGGTCATTCCCATCATTCTGGCGGTATGGATCATGAGCTACGTGTATCCGGTAGTTAACCGAGTTATTCCCCGGTTTTTGCAAGTACTGATTACACCGATGATTGTGCTATTTATCATGGTCCCACTGGAACTCATCCTGCTTGGACCTATCGGATCTTATATTGGTGATTGGCTTACAGGTGGCATCAATTATTTGTATGGTACGGTTGGCGTTCTGGCAGGCGCAATTCTTGGGTTTTTCAAGCCGATCATGGTTATGTTTGGTATGCACTATGCGATTATGCCTATTCAGATTCAGCAGATTGCGAGTGTGGGTTCTACAATGCTCCTGCCAGCTTCATTGGCTGCCAACTTGGCACAGGCCGGCGCAGCTTTCGGTGTATTTTTCCTCACCAAGAGCAAAACGATGAAATCCGCCGCAGGTTCAAGTGGAGTGACGGCATTGTTTGGCATTACGGAGCCCGCAATCTACGGAATCACGCTTAAATATAAACGTCCGTTCTTCGCGGGATGTGTGGCTGCAGGTCTGGTTGGTGGTTATTTCAGTCTGGTTGATGCAAAGGCTACGGCCATTTCATTACCTGGTCTGCTCTCACTGGGGACCTACACAGCGGATCGTTATGTCTACATTGTTATTGGGTGTGTTGCTGCGATTGTGCTCGGATTTGTGTTTACACTTATAGCAGGAATCAAGGAAGATACGGATGGATCGAAATCGAAGGCACAGGCTACAGACGCAGTGGCTAGCAATCAATCCGCTGTTACAATGGAAACTAACGCAGCATCTTCTTTGGACATGCTGATTGTCAGTCCAATGACTGGAGAGATCAAACCGATCTCTGAGGTAGAAGATCAGGCATTTGCCCAAGAGTTAATGGGTAAAGGCATTGCAATCGTTCCGACAGATGGCAAGGTATATGCTCCATTTGACGGAGTAGTCGAAGCACTTTATCGCACCAAACACGCCATCGGATTGAAAGCTGCGAATGGTGTTGAGATCCTGATTCATATCGGGGTGGATACCGTCAGTCTGAAAGGCAAATATTTTAACGCCCATATCGAACAAGGACAGACAATCAAAGCCGGAGATTTATTGGTGGAGTTTGATCCAGAAGGCATTACGTCAGCAGGCTATAACACCATTACATCGATTGTGGTAACCAACATGCAACAGTATGGAGACGTACTGACCACAGCGACCAGCGGCCCGATCCGGGAGAGTGAACCTTTGATCAAGCTGATTTCGTAATAACTGTCCATCTTTTCACTGGTCACGCTACGAGTTACAAGCTAGATGGTCTTAATAAAAATAACACGTAATAACAGGAGGAAACTAAAATGACAAATTCCAATTTTCCAAAAGATTTTTTATGGGGCGGAGCACTTTCTTCTTGCCAAGCAGAGGGAGCATATAATGTGGATGGCAAGACCCTGACCATTCCCGAAGTGATGAAGTTTAACGAGAAGAATGATCGTAAGGTGACCAAGCAAATCAGGATCAATCGGGAGATGATTGAAGAAGCGAAGAATGACCCCGATACCGTAAAATATCCGAAGCGCCGAGGAATAGATTTCTACCATACTTTCCGTGAGGATATCGCTTTATTTGCCGAGATGGGCTTCAAAGTATTCCGTTATTCCATCTCCTGGGCCAGAGTATTTCCAGGTGGCGACGATGCTGCTCCGAATGAAAAGGCATTAGAGTTCTATGATCAGGTGATTGATGAATGTCTAAAACAGGGTATGGAGCCCCTGATCACCATCAGCCACTTTGATACACCGATTGTACTGATGGACAAGTTCGGAGGATGGTATAACCGCAAGCTAATTGATCTGTATGTGAACTATTGTGATGTGCTGTTAAATCGCTACAAGGGCAAAGTGAAATATTGGGTGACGTTCAATGAGATCAACATGAGCGTGAAAGCATCGGCCAAAACGCTGGGAATCATTGATTATGATGCTCCGAATTATGAGGAAATGCTGTTCCAGGGGTTGCATCACCAATTTGTAGCTGCGTCCAGAGCAACCAAGATGGCCCATGAGATTGATCCAAACAATCAGATCGGAAGTATGGTGGCATATTTTACGACGTATCCTTACACTTGCAAGCCGGAGGACGCACTCCAGATGCAACAGGATGATCAGATGAAAAATCAGTTCTATCTCGATGTGCTCAATAAAGGCGAGTACCCTTACTATAGTAAAACGTATTTCAAAAACAAGGAGATCCAGCTGAATATCGAGGACGGCGATCTGGATAGCATTCGCGCACACACGGCTGATTTCGTGGGGATGTCGTATTACAACTCGATGATTTCCAGCAGTGATACAGAGCAGCTCGAATTAACGGCAGGCAATGTACACAGTGTATATAAAAATCCGCATCTGCCCGCTAACGAGTGGGGTTGGCAGATTGATCCGATTGGCCTGCGATATACGCTTAATCTCGTCTATGATCGGTATCAAAAGCCTGTATTCATTCTGGAGAACAGCTCGGGCTTCTACGATAAGCTGGATGAAGACGGAACGATCAACGATCCATACCGGATTGATTTCCTGAGTAAACATATCGAACAGATGGGACTCGCCATTGCTGATGGGGTCGAAGTGTTGGGATACACGATGTGGGGGCCAATCGACATGATCAGTTCAGGGACTTCCGAGATGAGCAAACGTTACGGATTTATCTATGTGGATCAGGATGACTATGGCAATGGTACGCTGAAAAGATATCGGAAGGATTCCTTCTTCTGGTATCAGAATGTGATCCGTACCAACGGAGCAGAACTGTAACAGACCATGAACATTCTGGGTCGTATCAAAAAAATACCCGGCGGCTTGCTGATTGTTCCTATGCTGGCCGCCGCGGTCATCAACACGGTGTTTCCATCGTTTTTTCAGATCGGAGATCCAACAACAGCGCTGTTCACATCGAAAGGTACCATGGTGCTGATCGGTATGATTTTACTGATATCAGGAACACAGCTTAACTTGTCACAGCTTCTGGTGACTTTGAAGAGAGCAGGGGTGCTCTGTATTTCACGCATCCTCATCAGCTGCTTATTCGGATGGGCGTTTGTACACTTTTTTGGCATGAGTGGGGTCGGGGGAGTTTCTGCGGTAGCCTTCATTGCCGTTCTGACCAGTTGTAATCCGGGATTATATCTGGCCTTGATGAACACGTATGGAGATGATGTTGATCGTGCTGCGTTTGGCATTCTGAATCTGATCGCCGTACCGGTTATTCCGGTCATGATATTGAATTCGGCGAGTGGCGTCGGTATCGATTATCTCAGTGTACTTGCTACGCTAGTGCCTTTCTTGATCGGGATACTGCTTGGTAACCTGGACAGAAATATACAGAAGATGTTCGCTCCAGGAACACTGATTCTGCTACCTTTTCTAGGTACCAGCTTCGGGTCCAATATTGATCTGCGTATTGCATTTCAGTCCAGTCTGTCCGGCTTGCTGGTCACGGTATTATTTTTGCTGATCTGCATGTTGCCGCTGATTGGAATCGATCGCGCGATACTAAGACGGCCCGGTTACGCAGCAGCTGCGACATGTTCGGTTGCTGGATTGTCCATGGTGGTGCCTTCGATGGCTGCCGGGTTTAATCCGGCGTATGCGCCTTATGTGGACACAGCTATCGCTCAGATTGCGTTTGCCGTCATCCTGACATCGGTGACCGTGCCTTATATCGTGAAGCGTTTGGCTGGAGGAACAGCGACGGAAGCTTCTGCTTCGACAAATCACTAGAAAAAAAACAGCATGTGTTCTGTCAGGTCATGACGGATCACATGCTGTTTTGCTTTGTACATCTATATGATCTCCTGGGGGAGGAGGGGGATCGATCGGTTTATTTTACAGACCCAGCAATTGTTTAACACTTTCAGCTACAGCTTTGCTGGATTGCGGATTCTGTCCTGTGACCACGCGGCCATCTGTTGTGACATAGGAGCTGAAGGCAGCAGCCTTATCGTATTGTGCAGCGCGTTCTCTCAAAGCATCTTCCAGCAGGAAAGGAACATACTCGGTTTGTTGAGCCAATGCTTCTTCCTCATTCGTGAAGCCGGAAACCGTTTTGTCGTTGATCAAAAGCAGACCGTTGGACAGCTTCACGTTCAGCAAGGCTGTAACCCCGTGGCACACACCGGATACAACGCCACCTTTTTCATAGATATCACGAGAAAGCTCTTGAAGTTCAGCATTGTCCGGGAAATCCCACATCGTACCGTGACCGCCTGTGAAGTAGATCGCATCGTAGTCACTTGCATTCACTTCACCAGGTTTCAACGTATTTTTCAATTGGTTCATGAACGTTTCATTCTCAAAATAGGCTTTTGTGCTCTCATCGAGGGAGTCGCCCAGACTTTTCGGATCAAGAGGTACATTTCCACCTTGGGGGCTGACCAGATCGATCTGAACCTTGTCATTCTGATCAAATTCTTCAATAAAGTGAGTTGCTTCGCTCAGCCACAAGCCGGTAGGCTCGTCCTTTGTTGCATACTTATCTACATTTGTTAGAACAACCAGTATCTTTTTCATATAAAAACCTCCCGTAAAGTATATAACATTAATTTATATTAAATATCACAAAATTAAATTGTGTAAAATATATTAATAAATATAACATAACCATGTTCTAAAGTAAAATCATGAACGTATCTTCGATCGCCAATGTGACTTTCAAGCTTAGGAGTAAAGAACAATCTAGTCGTAGTAAATATGCCCTTAAGAATACATTTTTACTTATTGTGCCCAACTTAATTTACTCAAACTGTAAGCGGAGGTTGGCATGTGTAAAGGTTATCGAAATTAATTCAAATTTGATGTTAATTTGATTGAACAACTAGTTCTTTTGATTTAGAATGGCGGAAGATGCCAACAAAAAACTGGTACATATTACATATGGACTCGGAGGAACAGTCATGAAACGTTCAGGTAAATTTTTCGCTTCAACCGTAGTTGCAGCTGTTGCTGCAGTATCCATCGTCTCTTCAGCTTCAGCGAGCACAGTTTCAGTCTCCAACATCTCTAGCGTAACACCGATCAACATCAGCAGCAGTATGGATATCGAAACAGCTTTGATGATGGTTCAGAGCGAACGTACCAAATTATTGGATGTCCAACTGCAAATGCAAATTCAGGAAGTTCAGAACCGTAATCAACAGATCGCGGAGTTGAACTCTCAATTGCAGATAGCCCAGCAAAACGGGGATGAAGCAGCTGTTCAAAAGCTGAAAGGCCAAATTGATTCGTTGAGCAATTCCCAACAGATGGACATGCTTCGTCTGCAGTCCATGTCCAACAAGCGCAATGAAGCGTTTGATGTCATGACGAACTTTATCAAAAAAATGCAGGATTCAAGAACATCCATCATCGGTAACATGCGTTAAGAACGGATGATTAACTGCAACAACACAAAAAGAGCGAAGCCGGAATTTACTTTCCGAAACTTCGCTCTTTTTGTATTTCTCATTTCAATTCAACTTAGCCCGACCAGTCGCGACGCCGAGTGAACAGATCCTGCAACTCATCCGTCGACAATTCGGTAATCCAGTTCTCGGAGCTTGTGATGATGTTATCGCTGAGTTGCTGTTTGCTCTCCAACATCTCGTCGATCCGCTCCTCCAGTGTGCCAAGAGAGATGAACTTATGCACCTGAACATCCTTGGTCTGACCCATCCGGTAAGCCCGGTCGGTAGCTTGATTCTCAACAGCGGGGTTCCACCAGCGGTCAAAATGGAAGACGTGATTGGCTGCGGTCAGATTCAATCCCACACCGCCAGCCTTGATGGACAGAATGAAGACGGATGGTTGCTTGTCATCAGGCAGTGTACGGGATTGGAATTCCTCAATCATGCGATCCCGTCCCGTCTTGGACGTACCCCCGTGCAGATACAGCACAGGCTCCTGCAACTCCTGACGCAGTACCTGTTGCAGCATCTGTCCCATACCGATATATTGGGTGAAAATCAGGCATCGCTCGCCTTCGTCCCGCAATTCACGGACAAGTTCCATCAGTCGTTCCAGCTTCGCGGAGCGGCTGATCAGCATCGCCATATCCTGTGGGCTGTACACGTCATAAGCAGATGTCAGTGCACCGTCTTCGGGCAGTTCCTCCGGCAAAGCTTCTTTCGTTAGCAACAGCGGGTGGTCACACAATTGCTTAAGCTGAGTTAGGGCTGAGAGGATCGCACCTTTGCGCTTAATGCCTTCCAGTTCTTTCATTTTATCCATCAGAGCCTGTACGGACTGGTCATACAATGCACTTTGTTCGCCCGTGAGGTGAATGTAGGTCTTCATCTCGTTTTTGTCCGGCAGATCAAGCTGGATATTTGGATCTTTTTTCTTACGGCGTAGCATGAACGGTTTCACTAATTGCTGTAGATCCTGCATACGCTGCTCATCCTTATCTTTTTCTATGGCACTGATAAAGCGAGTCTGGAATGCCCGTGCACTGCCTAGATATCCTGGATTGATAAAATCATAGATCGACCACAGCTCGGACAACCGATTCTCAATCGGCGTACCTGTCATAGCAATGCGGTGTTTCGCCGGGAAGCTGCGGACGGCCAGGGATTGTTTGGTCTGTGCGTTTTTGATATTCTGTGCTTCATCAAGACAGATGCACGCCCACGTGTAAGTCTGCAACATTTCCTGATCCAGTGTAGCCGTAGCAAAGGACGTGATGATAATGTCCACCTGTTCCGTCTGCTCCCGGAATTCTTCCCCGCTTAATCGGCGGGCCCCGTAATGTAGGCTGACATTAATGGAGGGTGCGAAGCGGCTAATCTCCTTTTGCCAGTTGCCCAATACGGAAGTCGGACAGATCAGAAGTGCCGGAGCCTGTCCTGGCTTACGTGGTTCATGATCCTTGATGTGTAACAGATAGGTGATGAATTGAATGGTTTTCCCGAGACCCATATCATCGGCGAGACATGCCCCAAGGCCGAATCTGCGCAGGAAACCAAGCCATGCAAAACCTTCCTTCTGATACGATCGCAGTTCGGCATGAAGCCCTGTCGGAATGGGCAGGGAAGGCGCGCCACCTTGTCCGCCCCCCAGTTGTGCGATAACCCGATTCAGGTGTTCGTTAAGTTCAACCTCCAGCCGAATGTTCTCATTAGCCTGCGGTTGCTCTTCCTCCTCGGCCTGTTGTCCTTCCTTCCATTTCTGGTTGCGATATTCTCGTTGCTCATTGTGCAGCAGATGCAGGTGCAGAATATCCTGGAATGAGAGTCCCTGTTCCCGATCTACACCGCCCATGGCACGGCGTATCTGTTCCAGCAGGTCGGGGTCGAGCGGGACCCATTCTCCGCGGAAGCGAACCAGTCGTTCATTACGGGCAACAAGGTCGGCGAATTCATCTTCGCTGAGATCCGTATCACCAATTGCAATTCGCCAGTCAAAATGAATAATCGAGTCCAGTCCGAAGAACGACTGGCCACGCTCACTGCCTTCCTCCGGTTGTACCTTAGCGCGAAGCTTTGGTTTCTTCTTACGTGCTGCTTCCCACCAACCAGGCAGCAGAACTTGCCAGCCCGCTGCGAGCAACCGTCCGCTATCCTGCGTCAGGAACTGCCAGGCTTCCTGATCTTCCAAAGGGTCACTCAGCACATCACGTCTGCCGCTAATGGAGCTTCCCAGACGCGGCAGATGTGCACGCAGTTGATCCAGCCACCCGGCGGAACGATCCAGAATGAACGGTGTCCATACCTCTGGCCATTCCCCTTCAAGCCTACCCCGTGAATCCAGCATGACGGGTACCAATACAGCGGCATCCAGCTTATTCTGTAATACCAGTCGCAGTCGCCATGATGGCTCATCCTCATCAGGCTCCTGCAATTGCAGCATGGGCCTGAATGGTGCGGCATCCGCTTTCCAGCCAATAGATACGAGCCAGGACTGGGCGTCCATTCCGGCTGTCTTAGGGAGAGTGCCACGCTCTGGGAACAACTGCGGGAATTCACGCCGCAGATCGGTCGCAGCTTCCTCCGAACTGTACCAGCGCTGGAATACGAAGGCGGAATAGGCCGCCCCAAGTCCCTCGGCATAACTCTCGTCGGTCTGTTGAATCGCCTTGGTAAGCGATGCCCGATCCTGCTTTTTCAAGCTATCCGGGTCCCAGGTCCACTGGAGCTGTCCTGCACGATAGGCCTCGAAGCTGGGTACGTATTTGCGTTTTTCGATAGATACTGCGAGCGCGGGAGCCAGTCGAATCAGATGTTCCGCTTGTTCGTCCCACTTCCATTCAATATGAAGCAGGGTATGCATCTCGGCAAAGAAGGGAATCACTTCTTCCGCAGGCAGAACAACCAGCTCAATCTCTTCGATCTGCCGAACTTCCAGTTCGGTACCGTAGAAGGAAGGTGCATGCCAAGCGAACAATCGCTGCTTAAGCGACTGTCCTGGTACAAAGTGGTGTGTGTTGAGTGCTCCGTAAAACAAAGCATCGCCATATCCGGTTAAAGCGACGCGAACCTCAATCGTTTCAGTGTAAGGATGAAATAAGCTCATGAGATCAGTTTACCTTTCCGAAGCTCTTCCTGCAGGGCGCGCAGCCGACTGTTACGAACGGCGAGTGTGGTGATGAATTGCTCCCAGTGCGCTTCTTGCTTCATTTTTTTATAGATTTTGGACAGACGTTTCAGCAGTTTCACCGCGGCTTTGTATCCGTCCCTGTTTTTGTGTCCGATATAACGCTCCACTGCCTGATGATAGAAGGGAAGCAGCAGCTCAGGTGCATCTTTTTCGATTGGTTGCAGCATCGCTACGCGGAATTCGAGAGGTTCCGTTCCCGTACTCAGCTGAAAATCAATCCATCTGCGCCACTGTCCCCGCGAATGCATAGCATCCTCGTAGGCGGGGCGGGAGTGGGGGAGCATACTGACAAGCGTGTCCCACATACGGTTCTCTGCATCGGGCAGATGTTGAATGGCCGTATCCCATAGATGCATGTAATCATTCAAAGGTGTATTACGCCGATTCGCCAGAAGGGGGCCAAGTTGTACCAACCAATCCCCAAGTCGTTTCCATTCAGCCGAATCTGCGAGTACATGGAGAAAATGCAACAGTTGTTCTGGCGGGAAGCCGTAGGCCGAGCTTCCATGGATTAGTCGCTGCCATGCCTGATCATCCTGCCCCAGATGGAAGTGCATCCAGCTCTCCGCGAGTACCAGCGGCAAGGGCAGTGTTACGGCTTTGCTCGGTCTCTCACGACTACGTCCATTACTTTGAGCGCGATCCAAGACACTTTCACCTGACTGGGAAGGTGTCGAAGCGGCGATTATACTGCGCTCTATATCATTTAAGATAGCCTGTTCCGACGCTAACATGTCCCGCGACCCTTGAAGCCTAGGCACGATCCAGTTCAACCATAGTTGCCGATAGATCGGAGTGAAGAACATCATGCTGGCTGTTTCAGGCATCATCTGTTTGCGTAAATAAGCCGAGGTTTCGGCCAGTCTGTTCCAAAGTTGTTCAAGCTTGTTTCCCTTTAGACCCGAAAGGTCTAGTGGATGGTTAAAGATCCGCTCAATGTCTTTCAGAAGTGCATCGACCGCGAGCTGGGCAGGGTAGCTCAAGTACACGGGGGTATGCGTAATTGAGTTACGAGCCGGAGGTACGCAGAATCGGATGAGGTGCAGCTGCACATGTAGTTCAAAAAGTTGGTCCATCGCAGCGTTCAGCCTTGGCTTAATGGCATACAGCTCGTCCGTTGCTTCTTGCACGTAGGATGTGCTTGCTGTGCCGGTACCCAGCCGTCTCAGACAGGAGTGGAATAACTCATGCCATTCCGAGATTTCGAGATCGGCAAGCTCTGTTGCACGCTCCTTGATCTGGCTGTATTGGTTGTCCCGAATGTCCATATCCTGCTGTTCATCGGCATCTGCGTAGCTGGATAGTCCTGCGGACATGGCCCCGACGGATTTGGTCGTTTGTTTGAGTGCAGTACTGGAGTGTGCATTCACAATCGCATGCACAGGTCGCTCCAGTTGCTCGGCATAACTCATCAAGACAGCCGTCATATGTTTGCATACGGAACTCACCGGGCAGGTACAATGACTTGTAGACAGGGATTGCATGCTCAGGGTGACCTCATATTCTTCCGATCCTTGTACAACGGCCGAGATCCCTTGTTGTTCTGAATAGGTTAATGGTCCAACACGTTTCTGTTTATAATATTGGAATCCGCGCATGATCGTCAGGTTATTAAAATGCTCCGCAACCTGCCTGATCAACTGTTGCCACTGCGCATCATCCATTCTCATGTTATTTGGTATATTCATCATTCCATCTCCTGGGGAAAACATAGGTTCAATAGTCACCATGTCTATGACGTAATGTAATGTTGCGAATTTGTTGTATCCATCATATCAGTTATGAGCCCATCCGTGCATGGGTTATAAGAATCTCAAGTCATTTTGTACAAACATGAAGCAAGATGAACACTCAGGTGTTGTGAGCGAGCGGTATGCATGATTGCCCCATATTGTGTATGCTTATCGTATGTATTCCTTTCAGGAACGATGCAGGCCGGGGAAACGGTCATATTACAAACAACAGGAGAGAGCATATGAAAATACTTACGTTAAACACACATGCTTGGGCGGAAGAGGATCAACTGAACAAGATCAGTCAGCTGGCTGATTTTATTAATACACATCAATTCGATGTGATCTCCATGCAGGAGGTCAACCAATCCATGCAGGAAGCGGCGCTTTCTGAAGAAGAACTGGATACTTATTTTGTTACTGAATCCGACGCTGTGATTAAAAAAGACAACTATGCCTACGTCCTGCTTCAGCAGCTGACAGAGCAATATTACTGGACGTGGATTCCCGCGCATGTCGGGTTTCAAAAATACGATGAAGGACTGGCGATCCTTAGCCGGACGCCGATTAAGCAGGCTTTTGGGGATTACGTGTCCCACATGCGGGATTATAACAACTATCGTACACGCAAAATTGTGGGAATCCAGATGGTCGTCCAAGGTGAAGCAACCTGGTTTGTGAATGGACACTACAACTGGTGGGATGATGCGCAGGAACCTTTCAAGGGACAGTGGGAGTTGACGGAGAGCAAGCTTGCCCCCTACATGGACCAGCCGTTATATATAATGGGTGATTTCAATAATGTCGCGGAAGTACGTGGGGAAGGCTATGATTATATGATGAGCAAAGGCTGGAATGACCTGTACACCACAGCATTGCAAAAGGATGAAGGAGCAACCGTAGTGAAGGCCATTGCCGGCTGGGCAGATAACAAACGCGATCTTCGGATCGACTATATTTTCTCCAATCGTCCGATTCAGGCTAAATCTTCCACCGTGGTCTTGAACGGTAAAAACGGGCCGGTCGTGTCCGACCATTTTGGCGTCGTTGTGGAGATATAACCGCCATTCGACCATAAAGGTGATATCACCGCAAATACGAAACAAAGCCTCCGCTGACTTCCTGTAAAGGGAAGTGGCCGGAGGCTTTTCACATTCTAAATCATTTGTTATGTACATTTCATATCGTTTGTTCTTTCTGTTGTGGAACTGTATTGTTATTCGAGCGCCAGCATCTGATGTACAAACTTTTTCAGATTCGCGCTTGTCTCACTAAGCTGTTCGATACTTTCCATGAACTCGGTAACAAGCTTGGCCTGATCCACTGTTGCGGTTGTAATCTGACCGATCTCCTGCTCCATATGTTTCATGGAATCTTGCACGCTGCCTAGGGATGATTCGATATCAGCTGCTGCTTGCTTCGTATGATCTGACAGCTTTCGTACTTCACTGGCAACCACACCGAAGCCGGCTCCCTGATCGCCCACACGGGCTGCCTCTATCATGGCGTTTAGTCCAAGCAGATTGGTTTGTTCCGATACTTCACGAATGACGTTTGTTACTTTACTTACACTGACCGAGTTCTCTGAAGCTTTTTTGGAGTTGCGCAGAATCTCTTCCGATGTCGCGGAGAGTTCTTCGGAATGTGCCGCAATCTGCTGAATGCCGCCGACGAGCGCATTAATGGTTGTTTCATTTTCACGGATCAGCGTCTCCAGTGTCATGTGACTATCCAGTGCGTAGTTCACACCCAATATACCCACGACCTGATCGTTCTCTTTAATAGGGATTAGAATGGCATCAAAAGGTCTGCCCTGCAGATCACCAGGCATGCGTGCCACGGTACGGGAATCTCTGTTAGTCAGCATTTTGAAATGTTTATAATCATCATGCAGCTCATCCCCAACCTTCACGCCAATCTCCAGACTTTTTGCTTCGGAAAAATACAATACTTTCTCATGATCATTAATGGATATGGATATGTCGTCACGGAACATTTGGCTAACAAAAGGCATAGCATTTACCAGAGATTCAAGAGTATTCAATGTGCATCTTTCCTTCCCGATACAAAAAGTGGAATTTTTCAATCTAGTATTTATATCGGTAACGTTTTCTCGTTTTTAAACCATTGTTTAAATTTAAGTTAACCTAGAGAGAAAAGGCGACTAAATCCGATATAATTGTAAGCGTAATCAAAAATCTGTAGCCACCACCGAACATGTCAGTTATACTGGGATTATTATTCGGCTATTCAGAAGATAACCAAGGGACATACCTATTTCCCGGTAAGGGGATTACCCACCTAGGTTAAGCGCTATACTTTATTACTGCATATTAGTTTGGTGCTCTAGTGTGGACGGTATGAATGCTATGATATAAGACTTTATTTCAACAGAAGAAGGATGTGTGCCATCGATGACGACCTATTTCAGTGAACCGCAGAGCATGTATTACCGATTTGGAGAAGATCAGGATCAGGTGTTGAAGGTACTGGCCGAGAGGTATATTGGAGCCAATGCGCAGGCTGATTTTGTATATCGGGTATTCCAGAAGTCTGGTATTTTGCAAAATGAAAAAGGGCTTTATGATCTGAATTTAGGTAAACGCTTTCCTGATGCACCTAAAGACCATATGTCTTACGCAGCTGCGCTGGTCTGGGGGGATGAGGACCGGAATCTGGATGTACTGGTCCGCTGTTATGGGCCTGTTCGTTTCTATTTCAATGAGCAGATGGTCTATCGCTCTACCGTAATGGATGAGATTAGTCCTGATGCAACGGTGAAGCTCAGCATCGACATCAAGCCTGGTTGGAACACCATTTGGCTGGAAATGAAAAACACGCCTGCCGGCTTCGGCTGCCAATTTGGGTCAGATGAAGGTAAAGTGCGCATTTTGAATATATTTGCTCCATTCCAGGAGAGACAGGGGCAAGCGGGGTGGATATTCTCCCAACCGAACCCGGCCGCGAGTAAGCAACCAGACCTGCTTGGAAAAGAATCAGACTACAGCTTGAACTGGCTGCCTGAGACAGGCTGGTCTGATGAAGATAAAACCAAGCCAGCCTTCGAACGAATATTCGGAAATCTTCCTGGAAAGCATGCATATGCTTGGACCCATCTGAACAATAACGATTCAACCGGAAGTCAGGTTCGGTTGTCAGGTCAATCCTCCGGTTCTCTAAGTATATGGATTAGCGGCAAGCCTGTGGCGCAAGTGAAGGATGCGGGGCCGTTCGAGGTGAATGTACCAGCCTCTTTTGGACGGAGTGACCTGCTTGTCCGAAGTGAATGCGACGCTACGGCGGGACCTTGGCATTTTAATCTGAACGCAACCGTTTCGGGTAAGCCACTTTCACTGGAACTTCCTCAGCGTGTGCACGGTGCTACTGGAGAGTCTTGGTTATATGTCGGACCTTTTGAGTCGGAGGTTGAACCGGATTTGCAGGATCTTACCCGAACAGACCGAGTGTACCAAACGGGGCTAGAACAGACGTATTGGCGCTTAGATCGACCAGATGCTTGGATCAGACCTTATTATGAAAATGCCATGTTAAGCAACAAATGGACAGTGGGCAGTGTGACCAATTATGGTCGCTGGGATTATCCATTGGGTGTCACTGTATATGGTCTATTACGGACAGGGCGTTATTTGCAGAGACCGGACATTACACGTTATGCGGCTGAGCATGTGCAGGCTTGTACCCAGATGTATGAGTACTCATTATGGGATCGGGAGCAGTATGGTTTTCCGGCAGTCAATCAACAATTGGTCATGCTGAAAATGCTGGATAACTGCGGTTCTTTTGGTTCAGCCATGCTGGAAGCGTATTCAGAGTGTCATGAACCAACGTTTCTTCCGATTGCTGAACGGATTGCAGATTTCATGCTTTCCCGCCTGGAACGGCAGGAGGATGGGGCATTTTATCGCACATGTGTAGGGGAGTATGCCGAGAATACCATGTGGGCAGATGACCTCTATATGAGCACGCCGTTTCTCGTTCGTTATGCACGGGTGACAGGCAACTCAGCCGCATTGGATGAAGCCGCCAGACAATTTTCACTGTATCGGAAGTATCTGTTTATGCCTGAGTTTAAGATCATGTCCCATGTGTATGATTTCAAATACGGACAGGCAACGCAGATCCCATGGGGACGGGGAAATGGCTGGACACTGTTTTCCTTGACGGAGGTATTGGAAGCTTTGCCAGCAGAGCATCCTGAGCGCCCAGCCTTAATTAATTTCTTCAATGAGCTGTGTGAGGGGTACGCAGCGCTTCAAGGGGAAAGTGGCTTGTGGCATCAGGTGCTGAATGTTCCACAGACGTATGAAGAAGCCTCCTGCACGGCGATGTTTGCCTATGGTTTTGCGAGAGGTGTACGCTTTGGCTGGTTCAAAGACCCTGAAGTTTACGTCACGGCTGCCGAGCGGGCTTGGAAGGGACTCATCTGCAAAGCGATTGATCGTCAAGGGAATGTCCATGGCGTGTGCAGCGGATCACGATATGCGTTTACGGCAGAGTATTATGATCAGGACTTGCGTACCGTCACTAATGACAATCACGGAATAGGCATTATGATGCTGGCAGGGACCGAAGTGGCAAAAATGAAGAAACATCTGGCTGAGCACAGGGTGTCTTCACCTGCAGTCTCACATTCCCGACAGACCACCGAGGTCTGATTTTCGTACTATCGTTCCTATACAACAAGTTGTCTTCTACTCCACGTAATACGGTTGTATACCCGTAATTATATCTGAGACGGGAACATCACCGCCGGGAATGTTATTCCCGGTGGTTTTTGATTCCTTCAACTCCTTACTTTTTTGACAGGAAAGCTTACTTTTGTTTATGTAATGTACAGCAATGGACCGATACAATAGGTTTTGTAAGCGATTCCACAGAAGTGAAAAGGGGAGGAAATTCATTTATGATGATCACCAAAAAGTGGGTAACCCTGTTCTGCCTGTCCCTGTTATTGTTCGCTACAGCCTGTTCTGGAGGGGCCACCGATACACCATCTTCTTCTGGAGAAGCAAGTGGAAGTGAAGGAGATTCATCAGGCAAGATTGAACTGCGCATGACTTGGTGGGGATCACAGACCAGACATGATCTGACGACCAAAGTCATCCAATTGTTTGAAGAGAAACATCCGGGAATCACTATTAAACCTGAATACTCCGGTTGGGACGGTTATTTTGACAAGTTGACTACACAGGTAGCTGGCTCGAATGCACCAGATATCATCCAGATGGATTACGCATTTCTGACTGACTTTGCCCGGCGTGGTGCCTTGCTTGACCTGACCCCGTTTGCAGAGAGCAAAGAGCTGCGGACAGAGGACCATGATCAGAGCATGATTACAGCCGGATCGATTGACGATAAATTATATGCGATTACCCTCGGAGTTAACGCACCGGGTGTCATCTATGATGCCACCGTATTTCAGGAATTAGGTATCGAAGAACCACAAGAGAGCTGGACATGGAAGGATTTTGGGGATATTGCAACCAAGATTGCCGCAGCCAAAGGTGAGGGGTTCTATGGATCTGCAGACATTTCAGGTACAACCAACATGTTTGAAGTGTTTATCCGGCAATCCGGAAAAGGATTGTTCGACGGTGGCACAATGACCGCTACCAGTGAGGAGCTTCAGCAATGGTTCGATATGTGGAGCGCACTGCGCGAGAACGGTGGAGTGACCACAGCAGAGATAACAGCATCCACAACCAATGCGCTGGAGACACGTCCGATCTCACTGGGCACAGCCGCCATGGACTTTGCATGGTCCAATCAATTGCTGACATTCCAGCAGGTGAACAAAAATCAGGATCATAAACTTGGCATCCAAGTGCTTCCGCATGGTGTAGGTGAAAAGCAAATCGGTGAATATCTGAAGCCAGGCCAGTTCCTATCCGGTTATGGCAAAACCAAACATCCGAAGGAAGTTGCCATGTTCATTAATTTTATGGTCAATGATCCAGAAGCAACCGCTATTCTTGGTTCTGAACGTGGGGTGCCGGTCAATTCCAGCATTCGTGAACAGATGCAGCCTACGCTGCCGGAAGCGGAGCAAACCATTTTCCAATTTATCGATATTGTATCGAAGAACTCCAGCGAGATTGACCCGCCATACCCGCAAGGATTTGCTGAAGTGGACACAAGTTTCAAGAGCGCAAGCGAGCAGATCGCCTTCGGTCAAGGCAATACTCCAGATGTCATTGCCCAGTTTATTGAAGGAGCCAAGGCTACGCTTGGATCGAGTCAATAATAATTGAAACTGTCTCAGACTTCTAATTCTGCGGGGAGGTTGTGAAGATGACGACATCACAGGTCAGTCAAGCCCGAATCAAGCGTGTAACTACCCGGCGAGTCAAACGGAGATATGCGCATAATGGAGCCGCACTTCTATTTCTCGCCCCATGGCTTGTCGGATTGTTATTTCTAACCCTGGGTCCCATGTTGGTATCCTTGTACATTTCGTTCACCGATTACAGTATCTTGGCCGCCCCTTCCTGGGTCGGTCTGGATAACTACACCACGATGTTTACATCGGATAAACTGTTCACCCAGTCGCTCAAAGTCACCTTCACGTATGTCGCTGTATCCGTACCGGTCAAATTGATTTTCGCGTTGCTTGTAGCGATGTTGCTCAACAAAGGGATTCGAGGGCTCGGTATTTACCGGACGGTGTATTACATCCCCACATTGCTTGGAGGTAGCGTTGCGATTGCAATGTTGTGGCGTAAAATGCTGGGTGGGGACGGGCTACTCAATAGTGTGCTTGCCATGGTGGGCATTAAGGCGCCCGATTGGGTTGCTAATCCGAAGTATGCCCTGTATTCCATCGTGCTGTTATCCGTATGGCAGTTTGGATCATCCATGATTATTTTCCTGGCAGGTTTGAAGCAGATTCCACCTGAATATGATGAAGCCTCAGCGGTAGATGGTGCGGGGCCTCTGCGGAGATTCTTCTATATAACGTTGCCGATTCTGTCACCCGTCATCTTTTTCAATCTCGTGATGCAGCTGATTACGTCCTTTCAATCGTTCACACAGGCTTTTGTTATCAGTAATGGTAGCGGAGGACCAGTGAACTCAACCTTAATGTACTCTCTGTATCTGTACAAAAAAGGATTCTCATTCTTTCAGATGGGCTATGCTTCCGCGATGGCCTGGGTGCTGGTCATCCTGATTGGCGTATTTACATTGCTCGTATTCCGCAGCAGCAAGCTGTGGGTGCACTATGAGGATGGTGGGAAATCATGATTGGACAACGGAACTCTACAGCATGGGTCGTCGGCAAACATGTGTTGATCTCAGGTATCGCCTTTGTCATGCTCTACCCGATCCTCTGGATGCTGGGCAGCTCATTCAAACCGGGACATATGATCTTTACAGAGACCTGGTTTTGGCCACAAGAATGGAATTGGCAAAATTATATGAATGGCTGGTCGGGTATTCAGGGCAATCCGTTCTCCCGCTTCCTGACTAATTCTGTCATCCTGTCGCTTGGCGCCGTGCTGGGCAATGTCATCTCCTGCTCTATGGCGGCATATGCCTTCGCCCGACTGAATTTTCGTTTCAAAGCCATCTGCTTCGGCCTGATGCTCATGACGATCATGCTGCCCCATCATGTGACGCTGATCCCGCAGTATATTCTCTTCAACCACCTGGAGTGGGTGAATACGTATCTGCCGCTTGTGGTGCCAAAATGGCTGGCAACCGATGCCTTCTTCATTTTCCTCATGGTACAGTTCTTCCGGGGATTGCCCAAAGAGCTGGATGAGGCGGCTACCATCGATGGATGCGGTCCTGTGAAAATATACACCAAAATCATCATACCACTGGCTTTCCCAGCATTGGTCACTACGATGATCTTTACATTCTTGTGGACATGGGACGACTTCTTCAGTCAGTTGATCTACTTGAGTGACGTGAGCAAATATACAGTGCCGTTAGGTCTGCGCTTGTTCCTTGATTCCAGCTCTCAATCCGATTGGGGTCCGATGTTTGCCATGTCGGTGTTGTCGTTGGTGCCATGTTTCATTGTATTTATCGTGTGTCAAAAGTACTTCGTGGAAGGAATCGCGACCTCTGGGCTCAAAGGGTAATTCCAAGACGAAACGAGTTGATTTTTCCATGGGGAAAGGAAGATGGTCTTCATTTATTAATCAAAAGCTGCAACAAAGCAAGCTCTCCACGTTGATGGTGACTTGCTTTATTGCGTTTAATCTGTTGCTCGTCTCGGTTGTCGTCTGGTTGGCATATCAGTCTTTCTCTGCGGTCACGTTTGCCGAGATTAGCAAAGCACGTCTGGCTCTTCTGAACGAAAGTACACGTCGGGGATTTGATTTCATCACAGGAGTAACAGGAACCGCCTATGGTTTGGCAAGCAATCGGGAACTGTCCAATCTGCTCGAAAAGGCCGATACAGGCAGACTTGCACAGATTCACCAGCGGAGAGAGGTCTCTCGAATCCTGGATCATACCATGGTCGTGAGTGAAGGCATCACTTCCATAGAACTGTATACGGATGTCTTTAATGAAGTGACAGTCACTATGGCTGATCGCATATTTCCGTTGGACACCATCGCACACGACTCTTGGTTTGCTACGCTGGAAAAGGCTGATGCGGCTTGGGTTCCGCTGCGTGAGAACGAATCAGGCCAATCCCTGGTCGGATACGCCCAACGGATTTTCGATAGTCGAGGTGGAACGGTTGCCTATGTGCTCATTCGACTGAGCAGAGCGGACATCGTACGCAGGTTTGCCGATGTACCCATGGTGCTTGATGGAAAAGTCCTGTTGGTAGATACGGCTGGTAATGTCGTAATGCAGATGGGGAGAGTTGATCCAGTAGAGGAGAATGTACAGCGCGATAAAAATGAAGCGAGTAAAATTCAAGAAACGGGTGAGGCTGTAAACCCATCTTCTTCTATTGTAGATAGTGCATGGATTCAGGAACATGTCCAACCAGGTGCAGACGGATACGAAGTGGTTTCCGGCCAACCCGGAGGTGCTCAGTTGGTGCTGTACTCCAGGCCAGCAATGCTTCAGTGGCGCCTCGTTCAGACTATTCCGGTATATACACTGTTATCTCCGCTCAGACAAGCGGGCTGGCAGATCCTCGGCATCGCGGTGCTGGGACTATTATGCTCGGCTGTGCTTGCGTACCTGTTTGTAAGGCAGATCATCCGCCCTCTGCGACAATTGATCAAGCGAATGAGACAACTGGAGAAAGGTGACTTTGATACCCGGGTGCAACTTTCGTTTACGGAGGAATATGCCCATTTGGCTTATGGCTTTAATCACATGGCTTCACAGCTCACGACGCTGATGGAACAGGTGAAGGATGAGAGCCGGGCTAAGCGTGAAGCCCAGACGGGCTTGCTTGAGGCCCAGATCAAACCCCATTTTCTATACAACACCCTCGACATGATCCACTGGCGCGCACTTGATTACGAAGCCAAGGATATCAGTCGCATGATTGTACAACTCAGTAAGCTGTTACGGATCGGACTGAGTGGAGGGAGATTGTTTATACGGGTTCGTGATGAGTTGGAACATGCCCGTTGCTACGTCAACATACAGTCAGAGCGGCTACCGTTCTCCATTCAATATCAGGAGCAGATCGATCCACGTATTCGCGGTTGTTACATTCCCAAAATCATTTTGCAGCCCTTTATCGAAAATGCCGTTATGCACGGACACCCTGAAGAAGGTACACTTCGAATTCAGGTGCTTATGCACGAAGAGATTGGCCCGCATGAGAACATCGTCATTCGTATCACGGATAATGGGCGGGGGTTGCCGGAGGGGTGGAAACTCGAAGAGACGTGTGGCATCGGTGTACGGAATGTACATCAGCGCATCCAGCTTTATTGTGGGAAGAGGTATGGCGTTCAACTGAGCGATAGAGAGTCAGGTGGCGTGGAAGTGACCATTACGCTGCCGCGTATTGAGACCGACGAGCAATTAAATCTATGGCTGGACGGTGAAAAATGATGAAGACCATTATGCTTGTTGATGACGATCCTCATATTGTAAAGGCATTAACAGATCATATCGATTGGCCTTCTCTGGGCCTCAGCATTGCAGGCACTGCTTCCAATGGCTTGGATGCGCTGGACCTGTTTCACCGCATGCATCCAGATGTTGTTATGACTGACGTCTATCTACCGGGGATGACCGGGCTTGAGATCACACAGACGTTACGACGTGATCATCCCCACCTGCCGATCATCATTCTTAGTGGATATGACGAATTCGAGAACGCCCGGGCAGCCATGCGCTGGGGTGTGAATCACTTTTTGCTGAAGCCGGCAGAGGTTGAGGAGATTGAGTCTGTGCTGCGGGAGGTGTTACTGGAACAAGATGTGCGAGAGCGGCATGAGCGGCTGGAGCAGACGTACAAGCAGGAGGTTGGACGGGTACTTCCGTATTTGCGCAAACAATTTCTTCACGAACTGCTGACTACGCGATATCGGGCAGACGAGCTGCCTAAAGAACGCATGGACTATATAGGCATTCATATGTCCTCACAGACACGCGCCATTAGTCTGCAACTGAATCGCCCCGTATTTTTGACACGGATGAAAGAACGGGATTGGCAGCTTCTCCGCTATGGGGCGGCCGATATTATTCAGGAGACGGTGAAGGAGCATGCAGCGCGAATGAATGGTCAGGTAGAGATTGTTGATTATTCGGATCAGGTATTTGTGTTGCTTCTATTAGGAGATAAAGATCATCTGGAGGAATGCCTGCCACTTGTGGAGCGAATGATCGATCAGATCTTTACGTATTTGAAAATTGAAGTGAGTGCTGGAATCGGAAGATCCAAAAGTCACCCATGTGAGGTGATAGATTCCTATCTCGAGAGCAGGGAAGCGGTGGAAACAGCAGAGTTTCAAGGTGGAAGTCGTATCTACCACTATGAAGCATCAGAGGATACAGAACCAAGTGTGACCGATTATTCATTATTGCTTCGTCAATGGAATGAGGCTTGGGCGGATATTCGACCTGACCTGGCGGAAGAGGTATGGCATCATATTTGCCTTTTGCTGAAAGAGGGGAAATGTGTTGGGATACAGGATGTACAGGTTGTGGCCGTCAGTCTGTTTGACACATTGATGCATAGCTGGAACCGACTTCACCCTATGTTAGCGCCACCGCTGGCGATGAGTGATTTTCTGCGTGAAATTCAATCGAAATATGCTTTGCATGATCTGGTAAGCTGGATGGATCGTATTATCTGCGACTGGCTGGAACAGATACGTAAGGAGATGGGCGAGAAGAAAAGCAATAAACTTATCGAGCAGGTGAAACAGTATGTAGAGCTTCATTACGCCGAAGAGATTAGTTTTGAAGCTATAGCCAAGGGGCTGTTCGTACATCCGAAGTATCTGAGTCAACTGTTCAAAAGGGTGACCGGTGAGAATTTCGTGAGTTATTTGAACGGGTACCGGATTCAGAGAGCGTTGGAACTGTTGCAGTCGGGACATTACATGGTATATGAGGTGAGCGAGATGACGGGGTTCCGTAATGCGACGTATTTCAGCCAAGTGTTCAAAATGCTTACGGGCAAGAGCCCGTCTGAGGTGGGGTAGAGCGATACAGGTACAGTAATTATACAAAGCGGAAGAGGAGGTATGGTTCTTATGATGATTGATCAGCAGGAATATTACATTAAAGGCTTATCTTACTCCATTAGATCGGCAGAGGAAAAGGATGCTGAGACCTTGTCTTCACTACGTGTACAAATCGATGGGGAAACCGAGAACATGGATCGTGAAGAGGGCGAGGCGTATATCGACGCAGCAGGGTTTAGGCGGATCATCCATTTGGACACTGAGAAGTCACGGAATCTATTCCTTGTTGCTGTAGTGGCGGACGAGATTGTGGGATACTCCCGATGTGAAGGTAAAGAGCTGAAGCGCTTTTGCCATAAAGTTGAGTTCGGCGTGTGTGTAGCCCGAGAGTTCTGGGGATATGGGATTGGCAAGAGCTTGCTGGAGAAGTCGATAGAATGGGCAGACCAGACTGGTGTAGAGAAGATGACGTTGAACGTGCTGGCATCCAATGAAAAGGCAATCGAGTTATACGAAAAGAGTGGCTTTGGGATCGAAGGGATTTTGAAAAAGGATCGTCGACACGCGGATGGACAGTATCACGACACGATAGTGATGGGCAGGTTCAGAGACTAATAGCATAAAAAGTGAGTACAATCGATATAAGCCCACAGCTTATGGAGTTTAATTATTAGATTTGATACCGACATAATAGGTAGCAGTGTTATTGAGTAGATGTATTATGTTTCTTATCTTATAGAACGAATGTAATGATGTTGAATGAGTCTGTTCACAACCTATATTGAGATATTGAGATAGATTAGACCGGTGAGTGTATATAGGATATAGTAAGAGGATATTGCCATTGGAAAAAGAGATTATGAAGAGATTGAATCAAATATATAGTTAGTTTTCTAATGGGATATTTTACAAGTAGTAATTATGTTGTGTATATGATATATTCTATTTCCGGCCAAAAAAACACGAGAAACAAAGTGCCGCAGGAAAAACAAATAAGCTTCGAAAGAAACTTAAAAAAAGAGCTTGCTAAGTTGGTTCGGAAGTGTTATGATATAAAAGTTGCTGAGGAGAATAATGCTTGGTAACGAAACAAGTTTGATCTTTGAAAACTGAACAACGAGTGAGTAAACATTCTGCTTGCAGAATGAACGCGAAAGTTTGAGACAAGCCTTGGTTTGGGTCGACTGGAGCACAAATGAG
>NZ_ANHX01000069.1 GCF_000316035.1 Paenibacillus sp. PAMC 26794 | reverse complement strand
GATCTGGAACCGTGGTGTAGTTGGCCTAACATGCCTGCCTGTCACGCAGGAGATCGCGGGTTCGAATCCCGTCGGTTCCGCCATTTTTTATTCTAGTAAGGCTCGGTAGCTCAGTCGGTAGAGCAGAGGACTGAAAATCCTCGTGTCGGCGGTTCGATTCCGTCCCGAGCCACCATGTAATACGCCGGTGTAGCTCAACTGGTAGAGCAACTGACTTGTAATCAGTAGGTTGGGGGTTCAAGTCCTCTCGCCGGCACCATGTAATCCTGGAGGATTAGCGAAGCGGCCAAACGCATCAGACTGTAAATCTGCTCCCGTACGGGTTCGGTGGTTCGAATCCATCATCCTCCACCAGTTTTCTATGAGTCATTAGCTCAGTTGGTAGAGCACCTGACTTTTAATCAGGGTGTCGAAGGTTCGAGCCCTTCATGACTCACCATTATATGCGCGTGTGGCGGAATTGGCAGACGCACTAGACTTAGGATCTAGCGTCTTTGACGTGGGGGTTCAAGTCCCTCCACGCGCATCCCTTATTTGCGGAAGTGGCTCAGCGGTAGAGCATCGCCTTGCCAAGGCGAGGGTCGCGGGTTCGATTCCCGTCTTCCGCTCCAATATTTGCGCCCTTAGCTCAGCTGGATAGAGCGTTTGAC
>NZ_ANHX01000068.1 GCF_000316035.1 Paenibacillus sp. PAMC 26794 | reverse complement strand
ATCAGGGTGTCGAAGGTTCGAGCCCTTCATGACTCACCATTATATGCGCGTGTGGCGGAATTGGCAGACGCACTAGACTTAGGATCTAGCGTCTTTGACGTGGGGGTTCAAGTCCCTCCACGCGCATCCCTTATTTGCGGAAGTGGCTCAGCGGTAGAGCATCGCCTTGCCAAGGCGAGGGTCGCGGGTTCGATTCCCGTCTTCCGCTCCAATATTTGCGCCCTTAGCTCAGCTGGATAGAGCGTTTGACTACGAATCAAAAGGCCGGGAGTTCGAATCTCTCAGGGCGCGCCATTATAACTTCATATTTTGCCGGCGTGGCGGAATGGCAGACGCGCTCGACTCAAAATCGAGTGGGAAACCGTGGAGGTTCGAGTCCTCTCGCCGGTATAGATAACGGGATGTAGCTCAGCTTGGTAGAGCACCTGGTTTGGGACCAGGGGGTCGCATGTTCAAATCGTGTCATCCCGATTGTTGTTATGCGGGTGTAGTTCAATGGTAGAACTTTAGCCTTCCAAGCTAATAGCGTGGGTTCGATTCCCATCACCCGCTTAAATATTGATAAGAAAGAGATGGTATTCACCGTCTCTTTCTTTTTTTTGCATTCTCAGGCATATTGATTATGATTGTATACGAAGATCAACGGATTATATGGCTGATTAGCATGTACCAACATGTATTCCATCCTCACGATATATTTCCCCCTTTTTTAAGTCTGTTCTTAGTAAGTGTGGAAGTGTTCAAATAGAGAAGGTCTAACACATGTTCGAACACAAGAATATCTTTTCTTTACCACATTTTATAAAAACGCTTACAAAAATAACTTGCGTAAATCATTAACCTGTAATACCATATCAATTAAGCGCTTAACCTTTAGGGGTAAGGCGCTTAAACTTAACGTAGATTAAGCGCTTAACCCGTAAAGGAAAGGACGGCGATCAATTCATGAAAACAATACGACTGACGATGGCTCAGGCACTGCTTCGATACCTGGATCAGCAATATATCTCGGTTGACGGGGTGGAAACCAAGTTTGTGAAGGGAATCATTGGCATTTTTGGACATGGCAACGTAACAGGCATTGGAGAAGCGCTGGAGCGCAGTCCGGGAAGCCTGACGTATATGCAAGGCAAGAACGAACAAGGTATGGTGCATACGGCAGCTGCCTATGCCAAGCAGAAGAACCGTAGACAGATCTATGCGTGTACAACATCCATTGGACCTGGTGCTTTGAATATGATTACAGCAGCGGCT
Source organism: Paenibacillus sp. PAMC 26794 (assembly GCF_000316035.1). Classification (GTDB taxonomy): domain Bacteria; phylum Bacillota; class Bacilli; order Paenibacillales; family Paenibacillaceae; genus Paenibacillus. The sequence continues at coordinate 28,387 of NZ_ANHX01000068.1, read as the reverse complement.
ACCGCAACGGTGAACCGGATTCCGGTTTTATTGCTCCCTGGAGATAACTTTGCTACACGGGAACCGGACCCGGTACTGCAACAGTTGGAAGTGAGCAGTGATTATACAATCTCAGCCACTGATCCATTCAAAGCCGTCAGCAAGTACTGGGATCGTATTGTTCGTCCCGAACAGTTGATGATTGCTGTTACACAGGCCATGCGTGTGCTAACCGATCCAGCAGAGACGGGAGCAGTAACGCTCGCACTGCCGCAGGATGTGCAGGCAGAGGCGTACGATTATCCAGAATCGTTCTTTGCCCGCAAAGTACATTATCTGGATCGTCGCCCCCCGGTACAGGCAGCCATTGAACGGGCAACGGAGCAGATTGCCCGGGGCAGAAAGCCGCTGCTCGTTGCAGGCGGCGGTGTGTTGTACTCTGAGGCATCCGCCCAGCTCGTGGAATTCGCCGAAGCATTTGGTATTCCGATCGCCGAAACGCAGGCGGGCAAGAGCGCAATCTCTTGGGACCACCCACTGAATGTGGGGGCCATCGGGGTTACCGGCTCTCTGGCAGCCAATAGGCTGGCGAGAGAAGCAGACGTTGTGATCGGCGTCGGTACTCGTTTCTCCGATTTTACGACGGCGTCCCGCTCTGCTTTTCAACATCCGGAAGCTTCATTCATTAACATTAACCTGAATGGCATGGATGCTGCCAAGTTAGGCGGGGAAGCCATTTTGGCAGATGCACGCGAAGGATTGCAGGCTCTGCAGAAGGAATTGCAGCAAACACAATACCGAAGTGCATATGGCGCATCCGAAGTTGCTGATCTCCGCGCTGAGTGGAATGCAGAAGTGGATCGGCTGTATGCAGCTCAACATGAAGCAGGGCTGGCACAGACTACAGCAGTTGGCATCGTTAACCGGACCATTGATCCATCCTCCGTCATAGTGTGTGCGGCAGGCAGTCTGCCGGGTGACCTACATCGTCTGTGGCGTGCGGCTGAACCAAAGACATACCACATGGAGTATGGGTTCTCCTGTATGGGGTACGAGGTAAGTGGAGCGTTTGGAGCAGCACTTGCCGAGCCGGATCGTGAAGTGTACGCGATGGTCGGTGATGGCAGTTATCTGATGCTGCATTCGGAGTTTGTGACCAGTTTGCAGGAACAGAAGAAGATGACTATTTTATTATTCAACAACAATGGATTCCAATGTATTCATAATTTACAGCGGGAACATGGTAGTGACGGGTTCGGCAATGAGTTCCGTTATCGGGAATCCGAGAGTGGACGACTGACCGGGGATTACATGCCAATGGACTTTGCTGCACATGCCCGAAGCATGGGAGCCAAATCCTATAGAGCGGAGACAGCAGAACAGCTGGAACAAGCACTCCGAGATGCGAAGAATGAAACGGTGAGTACGTTGATTGAGATTCCGGTCGTGCCTGGAACCAACGCAGGTGGATACGAGTCATGGTGGAATGTGGGTGTACCTGAGGTATCTGCCGAAGAAAAGGTAGTTCATGCTCATCACACTATGCAAGCCAACCGTGCCAAAGCAAGACCGATTTAATCCGGTTTAATATACTGAACCACAATGTTGAACGACAAAGGAGACGTGGAGCAATGAGCAAGCTGCCATTCCAGCTTGGGATTCATCCGATCAATTGGGTCGGTGAAGATGTGAAGGAGCATGGTGATGCGACAACGTGTGCACAGATTCTGGATGACATTCAGCGTCTCGGGCTGACAGGTACAGAGATGGGACGTAAGTATCCAACCGATCCTGCTATATTGCGTGAGGAATTGAGTAAAAGAAATATCAAGCTGGTCTCCCAGTGGAAATCGGTACTTTTCTCCGACCCGGCGTATCGTCAGTCCGAGCTGGACAGTTATCGCAGACATGCGGAATTTCTGCAATCCATGGGCAGTAAGGTGATCAGTACGGCGGAGGTAGGCGGGTCACTTCATTTTGATCCAAGACGAACTCCGAATGAAAAAGAAGTACTCAGACTCAACGAATCTGAATGGCATATCCTCGCTGAAGGGTTGAACGAAGCAGGAGCTATTGCCCGCGAACATGGGTTGAAGCTTACGTACCATCATCATGGAGGCACAGTGGTAGAGCAACCGGATGAGATTGATCGACTGATGGAGCTGACAGACCCTTCTCTCGTGTATCTGCTCTATGATACTGGTCATGCCTATTATGGCGGAGCCGATCCACTTGAACTGCTACGCAAACATTATGATCGGATCGCCTATATCCATCTGAAAGATATCCGCCCTCATGTGCTGGATGAAGCACGAGCGGAGCAATCTGACTTTGTCGGTTGCATTCGTAAAGGCGTGTTCACCGTACCAGGGGATGGATGCATTGATTTTGCACCAATTCTGCAAGAACTGATCACACGAGGGTACGATGGCTGGGCGATGCTTGAAGGAGAGCAGGACCCTGCGATTCATAACCCATATGAGTATGCGAAGCGATCTTTGAACTATATGGAGTCGTTATACCAACACAGCTGATTCGTTTAGCATTGCAGCGGTCAGAGGCCACAGCTATGAAGTGAAAAAGGAAGAAGGCCAGCAAGAGTATAACGTTACGATTGGAAAATAAAACTGACTTACTCTAGCCGTTTACGAGTCCTCACGATGGAATGAGTAACTAGTCTAGATATCGATATACAACATGTAAAATCCCACTACAGAAAGGGGCCCACATGCAATGACTTACGTATCCTTTCCGGTATCCAGGAAGAAGGATTTCACCGCGATTGGCCGCTTGTGCATCGACTTGAACGCCAATGAGATCAATCGCCCGATGGAAGAGACGATGACGTTCACGAAGTATGTTGGCGGCTCTCCGGCCAATATTACGATTGGCATGTCCAGACTGGGTATGGAGACGGCTTTTATCGGTAAGATCGCAGGTGACCAGATGGGCAGATTCATCCAGAGTTATTTGGAGAAGAACGGCATCGACACATCGAATGTAGTTACAGATGACACCGGAGCGGTGACGGGGCTTGCTTTTACCGAAATTAAGAGCCCAACCGATTGCAGTATCCTGATGTACCGGGACAATGTAGCTGATCTGTTATTACAGGCGCAAGAGGTGCAGGAGCAGTTGATTGCTGACTCCAAAGTACTGCTAATCTCAGGCACAGCCCTGGCGCAGAGCCCATCTCGTGAAGCTGTATTACAGGCACTAACGTATGCGAAAAAACATGGCACAGTTATTGTGTTTGATCTGGACTATCGCCCATACACATGGACATCGGACGAAGAGACAGCGGTCTATTACAACCTTGCAGCCGAGAAATGCGATATCATCCTCGGTACACGTGAAGAGTTCGACATGATGGAGACATTCGATCACAATCCGGATCATAGTGATCAGGTGACTGCACAGAAATGGTTTGATTTCTCAGCGAATATTGTAGTAATCAAACACGGCAAGGAAGGGTCCATTGCTTATACGCGTGAAGGGCTTTCCCACCGCGCTGACAGCTATCCGGCAAAAGTGGTCAAAACGTTCGGTGCAGGCGACTCCTACGCAGCCGGGTTCCTGTATGGATTGATGCAGGGTTGGACGATTGAGCGCAGTATGGCTTATGGCAGTGGCGCAGCAAGTATCGTCATTTCAAGCCACAGCTGTTCGGATGCCATGCCAACGGTCGAACAGGTAAATGACTACATCGAACGTTGCAATCGGGGCGAGATTACCGCGCTCTGAAGCTCGTTGCAATACTTTGAATAACACACTCATACAGATCAACATCAATGATATAAGTTCAACATAAGGGATCACACATAAGCGAAGGGAGACAGGGCTATGGGAAAAGGAATTTCTGAAGCGTCTGCAACAGCGACAATGGTACAAAACTGGATCGGAGGTGCCTGGGTAACCCCAGTGGCAACTCGTACGGAGCCGGTTGTGAATCCGGCCACGGAAGAAGTTATTGCACATGTGCCACTGTCCGAACAAGCGGACGTGGATCTTGCGGTTCAGACAGCACGAGAAGCGTTCAAATCCTGGAGCAGCACACCGGTTCCGCGCCGTGCACGTATTCTGTTCCGCTACCAGCAGCTGCTGGTAGAGCATTGGGAAGAACTCGCTCGCCTGGTGACGCTGGAGAACGGTAAAAGTTATGCCGAAGCGTACGGCGAGGTATTGCGTGGCATTGAATGCGTCGAGTTCGCGGCAGGTGCCCCGAATCTGATGATGGGCAAACAACTGCCTGACATCGCGACAGGACTGGAGTCGGGCATGTACCGCTACCCGATCGGTGTTATTGGGGGAATTACCCCATTCAATTTCCCGATGATGGTACCGTGCTGGATGTTCCCGCTGGCTATTGCGTGTGGTAACACCTTTGTCCTGAAGCCGTCCGAGCGCACACCGCTACTGGCAGGCCGCCTGGCAGAGCTGTTTAAGGAAGCAGGGCTTCCGGACGGCGTGCTCAACATTGTTCACGGTGCGCATGATGTCGTGAACGGTCTGCTTGAACATAAGGATGTTCAAGCGATCTCCTTTGTCGGATCACAACCTGTAGCTGAATACGTCTACACCACTGCATCCAAACATGGCAAACGGGTACAGGCACTGGCTGGTGCCAAAAACCACTCCATCGTTATGCCGGACGCCGATCTCGATCTAACCGTGAAAGAGATTACCAGTGCAGCTTTTGGTTCAGCAGGGGAGCGTTGCATGGCATGTGCGGTTGTTGTGGCTGTGGGTGATGTGGCTGACGAACTGGTACAAAAGCTGGTGGAAGCAGCAGATCGCATTACCATTGGTAACGGTATGGATGAGGGCGTGTTCCTCGGTCCTGTCATCCGTGGACCACATAAAGAGCGTACACTCAGTTACATTGAAGCCGGAGAGCAGGAAGGCGCGGCATTGATCCGGGATGGACGTAAGGATCAGGCGACAGGTGAATCTGGTTATTTTGTAGGGCCAACGGTATTCGACCAAGTTGATAGCAATATGAAAATCTGGCAGGATGAGATATTTGCTCCAGTACTTTCGGTGGCAAGAGTGTCTACGCTGGAGGAAGCCGTTGAGCTTGCGAACCGTTCTGATTTTGCCAACGGGGCGTGTCTGTTCACCCGCAGCGGAGCGAGTATGCGTCAATTCCGTGAAACGATTGATGCGGGCATGTTGGGTATTAACCTGGGCGTACCTGCGCCAATGGCATTTTTCCCGTTTTCGGGCTGGAAGAAGTCATTCTACGGTGATCTTCACGCCAATGGCACGGATGGTGTTGAATTCTACACTCGCAAAAAGATGGTAACGGCGCGCTGGTAACACCAGAGCATCACTCGGGCTAAGGGAACGCCTAGCCCATATGGACGCACATAGGGAGGATAACGGAATGGGCAAGGACAAAGTGAGAATTGGCATCATCGGTGCTGGACGGATCGGCAAAATTCATGCAGACAATCTCCTGCGCAACCCGCATGCTGAGATTGTGGGAATCAGTGACTTGTTTGCAGGTCCTGAATTGGAGGCTTGGGCCTCCGACCGCGGCATCCCTGTTGTAACAACGGATAGCAGCCAGTTGATCTCGATGCCTAATGTAGACGCGGTGCTGATCTGTTCTTCAACCGATACACATGTGCCGCTGATCGAACAGGCCGCCCAGGCGGGCAAACATATCTTCTGCGAGAAGCCGGTCAGCATGGATCTGGCACAGACCCAAGCGGCGGTAGCAGCAGTTCAGAAGGCTGGTGTGAAGCTGCAAATTGGTTTTAACCGCCGCTTCGATCACAACTTCAGACGGATACGTGCGCATGTGCAGGATGGTACGATTGGTGATCCGCATATTATCAAAATTACGTCTCGCGACCCGAGTCCACCGCCTGCCGAGTATATCCGGGTATCTGGCGGAATCTTCATGGACATGATGATCCACGATTTTGACATGGCCCGGTATCTGTCCGGGAGTGAAGTGGAAGAAGTGTACGCTCAGGGCAACGTGCTGATCAATCCGGTCTTTGCAGAACATGGCGATGTGGATACCGCAATTGTTACGATGACTTTTGCTAATGGAGCGATTGGTGTTATTGATAACAGTCGTCAGGCTGTATACGGATACGATCAGCGTGTTGAAGTATTTGGCTCGATGGGCAGCGCCGCAGCGGCGAATGATCATCCGAATACAGCTGAGATCAGTACAGCGACCGGGCTCATGCGCGACAAACCGTTACACTTTTTCCTGGAACGCTACAATGAAGCGTATGTACAGGAGACAGCCCTCTTTATCGATGCAATCATTCATGATACACCAGTTATCGTAGATGGTCACGATGCAGTACAGGCAGAACGAATTGCGCTGGCAGCAAAAATGTCCATGGAGCGGGGAAGACCTGTGAAGCTGAGTGAAGTCCCTGGGGTGTCACTGGAATCGCAAACGGCAACGCCATAGGTGGATGATTAAAGTCACTTTTTTGAATAGAGGGCATGAATAGTCCAAGTTTTTGTTTTTTTATAAGTATCAGGTTGTTGTGGACGACTACAGAAAGGAGTGGATGGCAAGATGTCAGAACGTATTGTGAAACCCGTGGTCAACCCGGAGGGAGACGGTACACTTATAAACGTAACACCGGAGTCGGCGGGGTGGGAATATGTTGGCTTTCAGGTAGCGAAGCTGGCGGAGGGGGAGACACTAACCCGTGAGAGCGGTGATCAGGAACTCTGTGTGGTGCTCCTCAGCGGTTTCGCCAATGTAAGTACCCGGGAGCACACATGGGATAATATCGGAAAAAGAATGAGTGTTTTCGAGAAAATCCCGCCGTATTCAGTTTACGTCTCAACTTCCGATCAAGTGCAGATCACAGCACGTACCGAGCTGGAAATCGCTATATGTGTTGCACCCGGTAAAGGCACATACCAGGCTCGTCTCATTGCACCCGAAGATGTAGGGGTAGAGGCGCGAGGATATGGTAATCTGGAACGCCAGATTCACAACATTTTGCCGGAACAAAAGGAAGCGGACAGTTTACTCGTTGTTGAGGTATTCACGCCAGATGGTCATTGGTCTAGTTACCCGCCACATAAGCATGATCGGGACGCACTCCCGGATGAATCTTTACTGGAAGAAACGTATTATTTCCGTGTGCAGCCTGAACAGGGGTTTGCCATTCAGCGCATATACACGGACGATCGCTCTGTGGATGAGACGCTTGCAGTGAAGAATGGCGAAGTGGTGCTTGTTCCGGACGGATATCATCCGGTAGGTGCTCCTCCGGGGTATGAGGTCTACTATCTGAACGTGATGGCTGGCCCAACTCGGACCTGGAAATTCCATAATGACCCTGACCATGAGTGGTTGATGAAAAAGTAAAACAGTTCATGCTCTACACATTGTGCTGGTTTCAAGTTGCGTATGCAGACTTCCCCCTGCATAATGAGAAGAAGAGAACAATTATCTATGTATATTATATATAGCACAAATGGGGAAAAACAATGAAAGCAACCATATACGATATAGCACGCGAGGCGGGTGTATCTATTGCAACCGTCTCGCAGGTCATTAATGGCAAAGGCAAGATCAGTGAGAAGCGGCGCGCCGAGATTATGGAGATCATGGAACGCCTTCACTATCAACCCAGCGCGATTGCAGCTGCACTTACAGGTAAGCAGACATATACATTGGGGCTGCTCGTACCGGACATCTCAAACCCGTATTTCGCAGAACTGGCCAGAGCGGTCGAGGATCGAAGCCGTCAATTGGGCTACAGCGTGGTCATCTGCAGTACAGATAATAAGGACGAGCGGGTAGAGCGTTATCTGAATCTGCTTCAGCAAAAAAGGGTCGATGGCATGATGATCGGAACCGGGATCGATAATGCCGAAATTTTATCACCTCTCTTGCAGCAGTCTATCCCTGTCGCTTTGATTGCCCGTCATATGCCATCCCTGTCGGTACATACGGTCACCATTGACGACATACTCGGCGGAGCACTCGCAGCGGAGCATCTGCTTGAACTTGGGCACACCCGTGTAGCGGTATTGTCGGAACCGTCCAAAGTCAGCAGCAGTCAGGAACGTGTACGTGGATTCCGTGAAACACTGATCAAGGCAGGTCATACGCTGGAACCGAATCAGATCAGAGAATCCGCAGCTGACCTGAGCTCTGCCAAAAAAGAGGCGCTACTGCTGCTCGGTGAGAACGATCACCCAACAGGCTTGTTCTGTTGTAATGACATTCAAGCCATCGGTGCACTTCAGGCAGCCAAAGAGCTGGGGCTACGCGTGCCAGAGGATGTGTCGATTATCGGGTTTGATAATACGATTCTGGCTTCGGTAACCAGTCCACCACTTACGACCGTTGCCCAGCCAATTGAAGAACTGGGACATCGCGCTGTAGATCTGTTGATTGAAGAGTTAAAGGATGAACAAAAAGAGCCACAGAAGATTGTGCTGAAGCCCGAACTGGTTATCCGAGAATCTGCAGGCCGTGTACTGCGCTGAAAACAATTAGGTTTCTGATGTAACCTGACCTGTCGTGAGTCCAAGCCTACGTGTGTCATATTCATGGCTAGGGATAAGGGGTGTCGTCTTGCCTCGTTCTGAATAGGTAATATAACAAAGTAACAAACAAGCCGTGTTCACCCTATGGGAGAACGCGGCTTGTTTGTTTAAATATTCAACTTTTATTTTAGCTACTAAATCTGAGAACGTAATCATAGTATGGAGGTCTAAATATGCCGATTGAATGCTCATTTCGCTACCGATCAAGCATTATCCATAATTATAGTTTAGACAAAAACGTTATCGAAATGGACAGCAGTAAATAAGAAATAACTATGGAAGAGAAGAAGTAAGATGTTATACTGGAAAATATAATTAATTACCATTTTATATATGTTTTGTGGTGTATGGAGGGGAGCGCTATGGTTAAAAGAATTAAAATCATTATGGGTATCGCCATGATTATTGTTTTTTTAGCTATTGCAGTGCGTATGTATACCTCTGGTCAATATACTATGTATATCCCCAGCAAACATACCACATTTCGGGCTGAGGTCACGGATCATATGACGATGCTGGATACATTGGATCGACTGAAGATTAGGAAAATTTCAAGTGCAGATCCGTATAACGAAGATGATGAAGTGACGATTAAAGACCCCAAAGAGATTAGAGACATGCTGAAGCTATTAAAGGATGTTGATCTTAAAAGAGTACGGGCATTCGACGTTTCCGAAAGGAATCCGTATTACTATGAGTGGCGAATTAAAATTAATAAAGAAGGCCGCTTTACCGATGGATTCGGACTGACGTTTTATAATGAAAAGTCCATCTCCATCTACAATGAGGCGAAAACGAGAGACCAACTTGAGGACTACGAGATTACCAATGAGTTTAATCTGAATGAGATGGACCGCCTATTTGAGAAGTTGAAGGAGGAGCAAACATGACCAAGACCAACTATTATATACGTGCGATTGAGGAACAGGATATCCCTTTCCTGTGGGAGATGTTATACGCATCCCTGCATAGAAGAGAAGATGATGAACCTCTTCCAATCGAAAGTATTCATACTCCCGGACTGTCCAAATACGTTGAAGACTGGGGCAGAGAAGGGGACTTCGGGTATGTTGTAGTTGACCAGCAAGGCAAGAGATTAGGTTCAATAACATTAAGATTCTATACGGGTCAGAATGCGGGATACGGTTATGTGAATGCAGCTACGCCAGAGATGGGGATGGCTGTAACGGAAGATGCACGTGGAAAAGGAATAGGTACCTTACTGCTTCAGACCGCATTAGATGAGGTTGAACGGCGGGGAATTGAAGCAGTCTCGCTCAGTGTTGACCCGGATAACCAAGCGATTCGCTTATATAAGCGGTTAGGATTCGTGGAGGAGTCCCTAAATGGTACATCGGTAACGATGGTGCGTGTAAGTAAACTTGGATCTTAAATGATAAGCGGTCGGATCACTGGCAAAACTGAGTAAGCCACGTAGAACTGCAAAAAAAAAAGGCGCTTCCTCATGGGAACGCCTCTTTCTTTGTGCCACGTACAGCATCGGTAGCTCTCTTTATACTTACTCCGTATCACTTCAATATTATTTCAACAAAAATGCCAAAGCCTCGTCATACGTTTCCCATTGGAATTCAGTCTGGTGAGCTGATTCTTTGGAAATCCGATTCAGTTGCATTTTGGCGATCGCACCACCCACGGCTACACTGGCTCGCTGCATACCCCACTGTGTCAGTAATTTCTGATGCTCCACAATTTTTTCTTTGGTATCCTGAGGGAAAGCCTTCATGTTCCGCATATCTACTAGCACATCAAACGAACTTCCCAATTGTTCAGCTATTCTCTGAATTTCTGTATTTGCTTGTTCGACATGTTCAGGAGAAACAATACCTTCCCAGATAATTTCAATAATAGGTTTAGTTGAATCCAAACGTCTAACAGACATGTAGGCAACTCCTCGATAATAAATAATATGTAATATGTGAGACTATAAGCCTATTAATTATACCTTTTAATAACGAGAATGAAAACTGAATTCATAATATAGTGGTTCTTATGGACTACTTATTCCTAGGGAAGTTAAATTCAGGGATTGTTATCATATCGTCATTGGGAGGAAGGTTGAATAGCTAAAAGCCATCCGGAGCATGAACTCCAGACGGCTTCTACAACTGTGACACGATAAAGTAAAAATCCTACGTAAGTCAGAAGCCAATCTTCAAACTGTTACCTTCCGTTGCTACACCTTTGGAAAGGGAAATGCTCAGCTTTTGTTCTACCGAGAAGCCTAGTGTTTCCCCATCATGCAGTGTGACGTCGTTTTCAACCACATACGTTGTGGTCATGAACATCATCTCAAATACGTCGCTTAAGGACTCCGACGATTGCATAATCTCCATCTCTTCTTTGTCAAAGTTACGTAGTCCGTAAGTGTAAGCTGAAGCGCCTTCGGCATTCTGATATAGTCCAATGAAAATCCAGAGCGAGACGGGCAACTCATCATGCTTGATTCCACGGCTGGTTTCGACATACTGACTGGCTTCAACGACAAGTGGGGCCATATATATTGCCAGCGCGTGATCCAACTGTAATAAGGCACTCGCTGTTTGAGTGAACAGAACATGTCCCTCAATTGCATTTGTTGCGTTCAGAACAGAGACAATAATCTGAGACTGGTGCCGTGAGGTAACTTGCTCCGCTTCTCTCCAAAGGATGTTTAGCCTGGCATTCTCCTCAACTTCACGGTCAGGTACAGGCGCGGCAATATGAGCACATACCACCTGCATTCCATTCACTTCGAAAAAGAGATTGCCCTCCTCCGGGCGTTCCTCAATCTCAATATTCCATTCGTTCCTCATATTTCTGATGAAGAGGTCAAAATCACAATCGTCACGCTCCAGCAGGACAAAACCCACGATGGTTTCACTGTAATTCGTCGATTCGACAGCACCACCTGCAGGTACCTTCTCCTTTTTGCGCCGCCGAAGCTTGTCAAACAATCCCATGACATGTTCTCCTTCCGATCCCAGATTGATTCTGGTCATTGTACACTGCCATCTATTCACTACCTTACCATAAAGGAGTTAAGATGAATCGCAGCAATGCACCTATCGACAGGAAATTACAGGAACAGCACCAGCAACAATGCAATGATCGCAGGCAATCCTTGTTTGATAATGATGGAACGTGAAGAAGTTGCTCCTCCATAAAGAGCCGCGATAATCACACACGCTAAGAAGAAAATCTGAATATGCTGTCCAACGGCAGCATCCGGATATATGAGTCCCCAGATCAGACCTGCCGCAAGAAATCCATTGTAAAGACCTTGATTGGCCGCGAGAGATTTGGTGGATTTGGCGAATTCCGGCGTGAGATTGAAGGTTTTCATTGTGCGTGGACGAGTCCACATAAACATCTCCATCACCATGATATAGAAGTGTTCGACAGCTACAAGAGCTACAAAAATGATACTAATCAATGGAAACACCTTGCTTTCTTCTGATATGTAATTTATTTACTTGTCCATCCTAGCATAAATGTTTGCAACGAGAACGGAAAGAGTAAATTTAATTTGTAACAATTTAATTGTGTATTATTTAAAATTCTTATCATTTTCCAGTTGAGTTATGATGTTGAAATTATAAAATGGATACAAAGGTAAGCATACGCCGATTGTCGACAATCCATTCATTGGGTAATAATGAACAATAAAGAAGTGATTGCTCAGGAAAGGGAGGAGATTACTATGGGAACGGTTCAATTCGTCATGTTGGCTGATGATCCATCCACATTTGTGACCCGAGTTGTACCTTTTATCGACATTGAGCTTGCAGGAATTCCGGGTGACCGTCATTATGGTCTGCTTCGTCCGGCGGACTCACGTCAGAAAATCTACAAGCGTGGCACACCGATTGCGAATCGCCGCCAGATCAGTATTGTGTCTGAGGAAGAATGTGCTCTTATTGCTGAGAAAATGAACATTCCTGAAGTGCGTCCAGAGTGGCTTGGTGCCAATATACTGGTCCGTGGCATTGATCGATTGACGGAACTACCTGCTGGAACGCGGCTCTTATTTCCGAACGGGACAGGGTTAATATGCGAAGGGGAGAACCTTCCCTGTGTGCATCCGGGGAAAATGATTGAACAATTCTACGAACAGGACGGTTTGCGCAAAAAATTCGTGCCTGCGGCTCGCAAAAAACGTGGGATTGTGTGCTCGGTTGAACGGGAGGGTGTAATCCATACGGGGGATACCATAGAAGTCATTCACCTGTCCTGATTTTCAGGACAGGTTTTTAATTCATCAGCCCATGGCGCTCGCCATTCGGTTGTTTGGAGTGTAAATACTTCTCTGGTTACTGCTGATTTCACATTATTTAGGTTCTCTGAACAACAATGCCCGCACAGCAAAACGGGGTAAAATGAGTTGCCTGCGCCATCTCGAAGGTTGACTGAAGAGGCGATAGAGCCATTCCAGGTTAAGCTTCTGCCATATCGCAGGGGCACGTTTGGTTTTGCCAGCCACGATATCGAGACTGCCTCCAACACCTATGGCTACACGAGCGTTCAACTGGTGGCGATACTTGTTAATCCAGTGTTCCGCATGGGGGGCGCCAAGAGCCACGATAAGAAAGTCTGGTTGAGCAGTACGAATCTCTTCCACAATCTGCTGTTCCTCATCTGCTCGGAAATAACCATGGTGTCTACCTTTTACGATAACTCCGGGGTAGTGTTGCGCAATGACCTTTACTGCCTGTTCACTGACGCTTTCCTCTGCTCCCAGCATGTAGAATGACCAGTGTTTTTGATCGCCTTCCTCTAATAAACGAAACAACAGATCACAACCGGTTACCCGTTCAGTCAATTGTCCGCCTCGAAGACGAGATACCATTACAATGCCAGCACCGTCAGCTGTGACCAACCCGGCTTGATCGACGACTTTGCGAAGAGAGGCATTCTTTTGACAGGACATAACAATCTCGGGATTGCCTGTGATGACATGGAATAGTTTATTACTTTCCTCATCTACAACTTCACCAAGGATTGCAACAGTTTGATTCATCGTTACATTAGGAAAAGGGATGCCCATGATATTGGTTGATTGGCTCATATCTCATTCCCTTTCTGATTCTGTCTCATCACCTTGAACAACTCCTGTTGTTTCATTCCAGTTTAGTATATCTGATCTTCTGGAAAAGGACTATATTACCTGTTGTCGCGTTTTTACAATACGGCCTTTGGGGTATAACGATAGGATAGGAGTGCGAGCTTGGTAGATCGCGTGTCCAATACATAAAGGGAGTGAGTCCATGGAACTGAAATATGAATTCTATATCAATGCAGGACTGGAAGAGGTGTGGAATGCTCTAATATCACCAGACGGCACACGGAACAGCTTTTTCGGAAGTGAACTTCGCACCAATTTCCAACCAGGTCAGCCATTTGCTTATGTAGGGCCAGGTAATGATGGTGCGGAGACTGTACATGTGTACGGAGATATATTGGAATTTGAACCGTTGTCCAGACTTAGTTATCAGGAGCATCCCGGACCGTCGTACCATGCGAATCATGCCGAGCTTCAATCCAGAGTGGTCTTCCAGTTGGAAACTGTAGGCGAGTGTACGAAGCTGACGCTGATCAATGATCAATTTACAGATAACCATCCTTCCATTGCGAATGCACAGAGTAGCTGGTGGATGATTCTAAGCAGCATCAAAACTTGGGTGGAGACGGGGAAAACACTGAATTTTGGCTGGTAGCTGGTAAGAGGCAGTCATTTAAGATTTATTTTCATAAAAAATAAAGGCAATTAATATAAGAACCAGTGCTGTTTCAGCGCTGGTTCTTGTTTTTATACATAATTAAGACCATTGCTCTACATTTAATGTCTTATAATGTCGAAATATATATCATATGACCTAAGAGGAGAAATGAGCATGTTTCGTAAACGTACTGAATCTACCAAACACCTTCGTATAGATGCACATCAGAAATTACTGGAGTATAGTCGTAAACTGGTAGCAAACGCAGAAAAGGGCGACTATGGCACATGGATTGAAGAGGGCATTGAATTTCAGGATACCGATGAAATAGTTAGTAACATCAAAAAAGCAGTACATATGATGAAAGCACAAAACGAAGGCGTGGAAATGCGTCTTAGAATGCTGAATCAGGCGATGAATGTGGGATTATGGGAATCTGAAATTGTTGCTGGTGATCCACTGGATAACAATAATATCGTCACATTTTCGAAGGAATTCCGCCAAATGTTAGGATTCCATAATGCCAAGGATTATCCCAATTCATTTGCAAGCTGGGCCAAATCGATATATCCGGATGACAGACCCCAACTGGTGCAGGAGATTATGAAACATGTGAATGACACAAGAGCAACAACTGCCTATAACGTCATCAGCCGTATGATTACCAAAAGTGGAGAGACTCGCTGGTTCCGATGCCTTGGACAAGTCATCCGAAATCAGGCTGGAGTTCCGGTCAAACTTCTGGGCATCATGTTTGATATTCATGAGGAGAAGAGCAAGTCTGATGAGCTGGAAGCACTCGTCACCCGATATGATCTGGTTAACCGCGCCTTGGTGGAGGCACCGTGGGATATGACCGTTGTGGCTGGAGATGTGGTTAATCCAAATAACGAATTTTGGTGGTCACCCCAGTTCCGTAAAGAATTAGGGTTTAAAGACGAGCAGGATTTCCCGAATGTGTTCAGCAGCTGGAGCGGCCGACTTCATCCGGAAGACCATGATCGGACGATCAACGAATTTGCCAGACATATGAACGATTACAGTGGTCGTACACCGTACGATCTGGATTATCGTCTGCAACGCAAAGACGGGGAGTATCGGTGGTATCACGCGGGAGGGGAGACCATTAGGGATCAGGATGGAGTACCGCTCCGTGTAGCTGGAACCATTCGAGATGTCACCCATGAGAAGAATAAGGAACAGATCGTGGAAGCCATGAATCTAAAAACCAAACAATTGTCGGAGTCCATTGGCGAGATGGTACGTGGAATCAACTCGATCACCGATCAGGCACAAGATCTGGTTACTGCACAGGAGTTATCTGCCGATGCAGCTATTCAAGTGAAAAGCAGTGCAGATGATACGAAGAATATCACTGTGTTTATTCGAGAGATTGCCAGTCAGACCAATCTGCTGGGGTTGAATGCAGCCATTGAAGCCGCGCGAGCGGGAGAACTGGGACTGGGGTTCGGCGTCGTTGCAGGTGAAGTGCGGAAACTGGCTGATCACAGTTCGGAGGCCACAGTAAATATCGAAGATAGTATGCAGAAGATGAAAACACTGATTGATCAGATTCTTGAGCATATCGGTAATATGTCTACGTTAACGCAAAATCAAGCTGCCCTGACACAACAGGTGAATGCTTCAATGGATGAGATCAACACCATGTCACAGGATCTGGTTAATTACTCGCGAAATCTATAATCTCGATTTCGTTTGTTATAGCATCACGATCATTGGCAACAATATCAACAAAAAACCACCGGGAAGCATTTCTGCTCCCGGTGGTTTTTTGTATTTCTATTTCTATTTTATAGCTAAGATGTATAGCTACAGTTTCAGCTATTGAATTATACTTGTTGAACTTTGATCAGGTTTGTATTACCGGATCGACCGATTGGAACACCAGCGGACAATACAATGATGTCACCTTTTTCAATGTAACCTGTTTTGATTGCGTTACGCGTAGCAGACTCGAACATTTCATCCGTAGTGGTTACTTTGTCGCCCATAACCGGAATAACACCGGAGAGCAGGCAGATTTTCGCCAATACTTCTTCATGTTGTGTAACTGCGATGATTGGCGCTTTTGGACGATATTTGGAGATCATGCGTGCTGTGAATCCACTCTCAGTCGAAGTAATGATTGCTTTTGCATTCAGTACGAGGGAAGAGCTTACAGCGCCCTGACTGATAACTTCAGTGATATCAGCGATCTGTTGAGCCGATTTTTGTGCGAATTGCTCTTTGTAATCAATCATTGTTTCAGCACGGCGAGCAACAGCAGCCATCGTGCGCACGGATTGTACCGGATATTTACCAGCAGCCGATTCACCGGACAACATCACAACGTCAGCACCTTGAAGTACAGCGTTGGCCACGTCACTAACTTCGGAACGAGTGGGGCGTGGGTTCACTTGCATGGACTCCAGCATGTGTGTAGCTACGATAACCGGTTTACCAGCACGGTTACATTTATCGATCATTTCTTTTTGCATCATTGGCACGTCTTCGATTGGTACTTCAACCCCGAGATCTCCACGAGCTACCATGATACCGTCAGAAGCCAAGATGATGTCGTCCAGATTAGTCATACCTTCTTGATTCTCGATTTTCGAGATAATCTGTACGTGCTCTACACCGCGTTCTTTCAGGATGCTGCGGATTTCACGGATGTCGTCGCCTTTACGAACAAAGGATGCTGCAATAATTTCGATATCGTTTTCGATCCCGAATCCGATGTGCATAACGTCACGCTCGGTTACACCTGGCAATGTCGTTTTAATTCCTGGCAAGTTAACCCCTTTGCGTGGTTTCAGAATGCCGCCACTGATGATTTTACAATGGATATCGGATCCTTCCACAGACAGTACAGTCAGATCCACAAGGCCATCATCGATAAGGATACGATCGCCAGGTTTCACAACGAGGTTCAGTTCTGGATAGTTTACCGAAATACGCTCAGCGTCACCAAGAATTTCTTCAGTAGTCAGGATCAGTTCTTTACCAGCTTGCAGGTGGCAGGATGCCTCTTTCAGTTTGCCGATACGTACTTCCGGCCCTTTGATGTCCATCATGATAGGTATATACGTGTTCAGTTCGGAAGCCGCTTTACGGATATTGTTAATCCGTGTTACGTGATCTTCCAGTTCACCATGAGCCATGTTCAGACGGGCAACGGTCATACCTTCCTGAATCATTACTTTCAACAATTCGATTGAGTCACAAGCAGGTCCCATGGTGCAAATAATTTTTGTTTTTAACATGCTAATTTCCTCCTCATATTTAAGCTTATATGTGTATTGTAGCGTTTTCTGTCGAATCAGGGTATGAACTATAGTACAATGATTAGAGTATAGTCCGATAATGAGGTGTGTTATGGTCACTCCACTTGAAGTACGACATATTAATGGTGTCGGTTGGTACGAAGAAGCTGTGCAATCCCATGAGACTTGGCGGCTTAGCTTGGTTACTTATGGAAAATGTGTATATTGGGTGAACGGTGATAAACAGATCATGGAAAGGGGTGAATTGCTCCTCATTCCGGGTGGTGTCCCATATTACGGGAAGAGCATTCCTACAGTAACGCACACACAGATTGTAATTCAACTGCAACGCGACCATACGGAAACTCTGCCTGCACTGGAACGGTATGAGGCTTTGCGGCATAAACCTGGATGTTACGAACTGATCCATCAACGCATGAGCGCTATTTATCAACAATGGCAGGAGCGTCCGTCTTATTATGTCATGATGAGCCAAGCCTTATTGATGGAAGTGTTGATTTATATGAACAGGGAGCTTGATCGTGGAGTTATTCCACCGGAGAGGCATATTCATGTTGAACGGATGAAGCGATATATTGAGCGGCATTATCGGGAGAAAGTGACGAAGGAAGAACTCGGGGACGAGATCAATAAGACTCCCAATTATGCTGCCGCATTATTCAAAAGCATGACAAATCAGACCATCAGTCAATATGTCCATGATCAACGGATGAAACGAGCCATATATCTGCTCACTGAGTCACAACTCTCCATCCAGGAAATTGCCGAATTTCTCGGCTACCGGGATCTGTCTTATTTTTACCGCATATTCAAACGTATAACCGGAAGTCCACCGTCTGACCTTCTTCATGAACGGCCACCTATAGCATGAAACGCGTAGTCCAACCCAAATAAAGTTCTTCTATATAAGTAGGTTTAATTAAATGAGTACAAAAAAAGAGGGCCTAGGCCCTCTTTTGCTGTATAGCAGGATCATCATCCCACCTGTTACATATATAAATGTCGTTATACATGACTGCTTGTATTAGAAGCTGTGAGTGGTTGCTTGCCTTTTTTTCGTGCCTGCCCCAGACGAAGAGCAAAGACATGTACAGTCCAATACGCGGCCTCAGCAAACAAAATGCCTCCAGCGATGTCCAGCAAGGAATGCTGTTTTACAAACACCGTTGAAGCAATGATCAACCACAGCCATACCGACCAAGAAATCCGTGCCAAAGGCTTAAAGTTCAAGTGTCTGTTGATCACAATAAACAGCAAGTAGCTGGTCAGAACGTGAACACTTGGGAAACAGTTGAAGGGCGCATCATTGGTATAGATAAACTGCACTAACACGCTGCTCAGATCAGTTCCGCCGATCTCCGGGCGCGGGACATGGGTAGGGAACACCGCAAAACAGACATTGGCAGCCATGACACCAACATTATAGGTAATCAACGTACGCCAGAATAGCGACTTGTTCGTCAGACCCAAATAGAGAAATCCAAGATACAGAATGGGCATCCAGCTAATGTACGGATAAATAAATTCTTTGAGAAAAGGAATCTGTGTGTCAATCCAAGCATAATTGTAGAATACATCACTTCCGGTGTTGCTGCCTAGAAATACGTAAATGGAGCCTTGGAGCGGTATGCACAGAATAGCCAGTAAATGCCCCCAGCGCTGAAAGAATGCTTTCATAGTATCCCCCTGATTTCATTATGCATTGTGAAACTATCGTTAATGGGTACTTCATAGATATATGACGTCGAAGAGTCGCTGCACCCCTGCAGCATTGAACTCTTGTAATACTATAATGGACAGATCAAGGTATAAGCCATACCTGATTTTAGGGGAAAAGCAGTCAGGATAAGTCTCTTTTTTGTTACTTTTGTAGTTCTATCCATAATAGGAATATTCAATATACTAATGATGTGATACAACTATATTGGCATATAAGTTCATATGACAACGGAAAACATAAATGAAACGAGGTAGGCAAATGTATGATTAATCCGCAATCCAAGCCAAAACATTCCTTTTCTGAGCGTAGACCTGTACTCGCCGTTGTAATTATTGAGCTACTTCTCCTGTTAGCCGTATTGGCAGCAGGAGCCATTGCGACGATAAAGCAACTTGACTACACTTCCCCTGTACTCATTTCCTTTACACCCATCGCAATTGTTCTGATGATCTATCTGACGTTAAGGCGCAAGTGGGGAGAGACTGGCTTCCGATCTTTGCGAAGTATCCCAGCTGGCCACGCAAAGTATTATATTCCACTACTCCTTGTACTGGGTACACTTGCCCTGAAAGGATTTGGGGAGCTGAGCTTGTCACGTGTAGCCTTTTTTGTTTTCTTCACCTTGCTCGTGGCTTTTGTTGAGGAAACGATCTATCGAGGGCTTATTTTCAAAATATTGCTTCGAAAAAGTGCAGTGGCCGCAGTTGTGACCTCCAGCATCTTGTTTTCAATTACACATCTGTTGAACGCATTGTCTGGTCAGCATATGACAGATACGATCATGCAATTGATATATGCGCTGCTTCTGGGAGCTGCACTGGCGTTATTGATGCTGAAGAACGGAAATATCGTACCGCTTATTTTGTTTCATTTCATACATAATCTGATTCAATTTCTAGGGAATGATCTGCAGGACACAGGCACACTTCCCTACGATCTGTTTATACTGGCAGTACTGATTGCATACTGTGCATGGTTAGTGTGGAGTCATCGAACGAATTTATCTATTCCTTCCAAAGGGAGTGAGCAGGCCCATAGGGTTGTTCGTTAACGTTCTCGCCCGGAACTTATCATACGGTTTCCCGTCAGTGGTTGGATCATGGTATACTTCAGTCTGGCGGGAAGACAGGTATGTTCAGGATACGAAGTCTGCCTATCCGTACATGATGTTCAGACAGTAGGTGATATTGTGGAGAAGACAGCACAGGGAGTAGCAGAATGGATGGTTCAGGAGATTAAATTCACAGGAACTCTTCATCAGGAAGCTGCCATAGAATATGTGAAGACCCATTTTGGTGAAGAGTTTGTTTTTATGAATGAGAACGGCAATTCGTCATTGTCCAAAGAAGTGAAGAAGGCTTTCCGGAAGCTTCATCGTGGACAGATCGCCTGGGATCGGGATGCATTTATGTGGGCATGGACATAGTGGGTAAAGTGTAGTAAGATGATTCTTTAGTTGTGTTGGATATGCATGACGAAATTTTATATAAATATGTATAAGTTGGATCAGATTTGCATATCCTTTCATAAGACTGCACACGAGAGACCGGCCACTTAAGTGTGATAAACCCTGTCCCCGTGCCAGTTAATAACATGTATTTCCAAAGCTGTTTGAAAAGAAAATACAAAGATTTGCTTTTTGGCTGAATTGGAGTTATAATAAAAACAAGTTGTAGAGAGTGGAAAACCTAATTCATATATTGTAAAGGGCGATCACTTATAGTTTATGACTGGTACCTTTTTCAATGTGTGAATTTTTATTTGCTTGCTGCAAAGAACAAAGGAACATGTTAATTTTTATTTGGAGGTGTAATTCACATGCAAAACGGAACAGTAAAATGGTTCAATGCTGATAAAGGCTTCGGTTTCATCGAAGTTGAAGGCGGAGAAGATGTATTCGTACACTTCAGCGCTATTACAGGCGACGGCTTCAAAACTCTGGACGAAGGTCAACGCGTGCAATTTAAAATTGTACAAGGAAACCGTGGTCCTCAAGCAGAAGAAGTTGTAAAACTGTAATTAAAGCATAGCTGCCTTTAACATGTTAAAATGGTAAAGGCAGCTTCTTTTTTTTGATCAGTTATATAAAAATCGACCCATTAGTTGTCGAGGCAGGAGTTCGGTGGGATGTAAAACTTCCGCTAAGTGTAGGCTTCTGTGAAATAACGTCGGTTAGATGTTTTTCCATAACAAAGGGGGTAGAAGTCATGTATAATCGCAAAAAACCGTTGGAAGAGATTCCACAAGCTGATGCGGCAATCTGGGAATGTACGAGTGATACGTGCAAAGGATGGATGCGGGACAATTTTGCGTTTGATAACGTACCTACTTGTCCGATATGTGCTTCTGAGATGGTCAGCACGACTAGGATGCTACCATTGCTTGAGAATTCGAATAGTAATCTGAAAACGATGCCTAAAGGAAATCGGATTTAACATAGCTTACCCGCCTCTAACGAGGTGTTTTTTTTTAAGATCAAACAGACACCCTGTGCGATGGTAAGGGTATTAAATATGAAGTTCCCGGCATTCGTTTTGGCGAATGCCTTTTTTTGTATCATTCTTTACAGAAAATATATTATAATTGACATGCATCGTATGAAAAAGACAAAGACCCTTTTCGCTATAAGCAAAAAGGGTCTTTGTTGTGACTACAATTTTACACGATCAGATTTGAGTTTAGATGAATAGGAATGGCAGCAGGAACAGTGTTGCTACCAGAGCCAGTTCGATCCCTGCTCCATAGCCGTAACCCCGACCGTATCCATATCGACCGTAGGCCGAAGATTTAACTTTTTTTGTTGCAACAGCGTTTTTCTTGCTGCTTTTTACCAGCTGCTGTTTGGATTTGACTGAACACAGCCGTGGTCCCTCGAAACACCCGTTCAAATAAATTTTGCCATCACGACATTGACTAAGCGTACCATACATATGCTTACCGTCGTTCATAACGAGACAAACAGAACGTCCAACGTGCGGAGAAACCGTTTCTTCACATACCCGATTAATTCTGTACATGCAAATCCTCCTCATTAGATGCGGTTGCCGCTTGAATTCAACGGTTTGTATATCATAGTAAAAAGAAGACCAATTGGTATGGACGAGTACCCGGAAAATCGAATGGGGAGGAGCCGTTTTTGAGTCTGCTCCATACACTGGGAGGAGTGAGGAGGGGGTGTCGCGTGGATTATCATGACATGCTGGCTCGGTTAGGGGAGGGAAGTGCCCATCCTGGAGGATTTTTGGCAACGCTGAAGTTGCTGGATAGCTTATCTCTGCCTGTGGGTAGTCATATCCTTGAGATAGGGTGTGGCACTGGGAGGACTGCGTGTTACTTGGCTAAAAGTGGATATCAGGTAACAGCGATTGATCTTCATCGTAATATGCTGGATAAGGCAGTTCGGCGAGCGAGACAAGAACGGGTGGATGTTCGATTTGTTCAGGCCGATGTAGCAGCGTTGCCTTTTCCGGAAAATCATTTTGATGTGGTGTTCGTGGAGTCGGTTACGATCTTCACCCCATGGCGGAGTGCACTTGCTGAATATAGAAGAGTATTGAAGACCGCTGGACTTTTGGTGGATCGGGAGATGGTTCTATCAGGCAGTAAGACCGAATTAATGAGCCGCAGATTAAAGCAATTTTACGGTATACGAACCCTGGCAACGGCCACAGCATGGAAAAAACGCCTCAAACAGTGTGGTTTCACCAAGGTGGAGGTCAAAGAACATTCGCGATCTATGGGAAAATGGGGCGTTGATCATGATCCACATCGCGAGATCGATATGAATTGGTTTGAGGATGAACGTATGCAGCGTATGAGTCTTACCAATGATCGTTTGCTCGCGAAATACGGCAAAAAGTTGGGATATGCTGTTTTTGCGGCTAGGACACCGTTGGAGGTCAAAAAGGAAAAATAGGAAAAAGACAACTCACACAATCGTGTGGGTTGCCTTTGGTTTGTTCTGACAGAACGTACTACAGCATATCGTTGTCGATAATCCGCCAGTGGTGTTTGAGCAGGGCTTCCAGTTGGTTCTTATCCTTGGCTCGAAAAGCACTTAAAATTTGTCGGTGCTCTTCATTAACTTCGAGCAGTACCTCAGATAGCTTTGGCTTATTATCACTAACATACGACTGCCGGATGAAGCTGTTCTTCAATGTGTTTAACATCTCAATCACTGTGGCGTTACCACATCGCTGAATGTACAGATTATGGAACTGATATTGGTTCTTGTTGTAGGCAGCAAGATCAAGCTGGCTGATATCTTCGTCCATTCGGACAACCAGAGTTTCCATCTTCAAAAGTTCAGATGGTCTGAGATGGTCTGCAGCAAGTGTGGCAGCCAGTGCCTCTAGTACACCGATCGCTTGGGAGAACTCCAGTTTTTTGCCTGCATCAAAAGGAGTGACAATAAATCCCCTGCGTGGGATGTATTGCAGCAGATTGTCCGAAGCCAGCTGGAAAAGGGCCTCTCGAGTAGGCGTGCGACTGATGTCCAGCTTTTTGCATATTTCGGCCTCGTTGATCTTCTGATTGGGAAGTAACGTTCCGTCCTGAATCTTCTGGGCAATGTAATCGTATACGTGATCTTTCAAGGACCGGTATTTGGGTACCTCCATACCGAATCCTCCTTTCTATTTATAGTGAATGATTAGATGGGTGTGAGGCCGTACTGTGCGTGCCGTTCAGGAGTTTCAAGTTTTTATCATCTTAACACCGAGGGGGAAGTTGGGCAAGCAAACTTCATGTTTCAGCCGATGTAAATGCTGTGTTATATATAGCACATTTTATGGAATTAAAGCGTATAAATGTTTAAATAATGATTGTGATATACCGGATTATTTGTTAGTATTACTTACATATAAGTCCATATATTGTCTTATGTATATTGTATACAAATTATTATGCTACTCATTCAAAAAAAGAATAGGGGTATGCTGTGTGAAAAAAGTGCTTTTGCCAATGATGCTGTTGTTAGTCGTTGTATTCATGTCCGCATGTGGTCAGGAAAAAACAACTGGGACCGGATCAGACGCTACTTCGTCTTCGGGAAGTAGTCCTGCGGAAAAGGAAGTAATTGTACTTGGAACCAGTGCGGACTATGCACCCTATGAATTTCATAAGAAAATCGATGGTAAAGATACTATCGTAGGTTTTGACATCGAGATTGCCAAAGCAATTGCGGCTGATCTGGGAGCCGAGCTGAAGATCGAGGACATGGACTTTGATGGCCTTCTTATGGCTCTCGGTACAGATAAGGTTGATTTTGTAATATCAGGCTTAACCCCTACCGAAGAACGAAAGAAGAATGTTGATTTTACGGATATCTACTATTATGCGGAGCAGGCTGTACTTGTTAGAGATGGGGAAGGTACGGCATTAAAGTCTGTGAATGATCTATCAGGCAAGCAGGTTGGTGTGCAAAAGAGTTCTATTCAGGAGGGGATCGCTCAGGAAATAGAGGGAGCAAAGCTGACTTCTCTGGCTAAAATACCTGAGCTGATTTTGGAGTTGCAGACGGGGCGCGTAGACGCACTCATCCTGGAGAAGCCAGTGGCTGAACAGTATGTGAAGAACCAAGAGGGGCTTGTTGTTGCGGGTGTAGAGATTGAACAGGCTGAAGACGAGGGTGGTTCGGCCATCGCGGTGAAGAAGGGTAATCAGAAGCTGCTGGATCAGATCAACACTACATTGAAAAAGCTCAAAACGAACGGAGATATTGAACGGTTCGTCGTTGAAGCGAATGAGATGCTCGGTGAATAAACCGGACGAGTGAGGGATATGTCGTGAATTTAGATTTTTCCTTTCTAGTAGAACATTGGCAGGATTATGCACGAAGTGCGTGGGTCACGCTTGAACTTTCCTTCTTCGGTGTATTGTTTGGTACGTTACTTGGTGTAATCATGGCATTGATGCGAATATCCCGAATATGGCCAATTAAATTTGTGGCATCGGCGTATATTGAACTCATTCGAGGAACGCCAATGCTAGTACAGATTCTTATTATTCATTATGGTCTGACGGTTGTGGGTGTGAACTTGCTGGCATTTATGTCGGGGGTGGTAGCTCTGACGATGAATAGCTCGGCTTATATGGCGGAGGTGTTCAGGGCCGGGATTCAAGCGATTGACAAAGGACAGACCGAGGCTTCGCGCTCCCTTGGTATGACACATGGTATGACACTTCGCTATATTATACTGCCGCAGGCTTTTCGTAACATGCTTCCAGCTATCGGCAATGAATTCATTATTATCATTAAAGATTCTTCGCTTGTCTCCATGATCGGCATAGCCGAGATTATATACACGGCCAGAACAATTCAGGGTGTTACGTTCC
Organism: Paenibacillus sp. PAMC 26794; assembly: GCF_000316035.1. Taxonomy (GTDB): domain Bacteria; phylum Bacillota; class Bacilli; order Paenibacillales; family Paenibacillaceae; genus Paenibacillus. The sequence continues at coordinate 2,801 of NZ_ANHX01000068.1, read as the reverse complement.
AGCCGCTTGCTCCGCTGCTTGTTGCCGCCGGCCTCTACTTTATAATCACATTTACACTGGCTAATTTACTCTCTTGGTTGGAACGTAGACTTTCTACCTCTCGCTAACTATTGATAAAGGATTTGATTCGAGAAAGGCTTGGAGTAGGCTGGAGTGGAAAAAGAGAGATGTAGTCGTAAATGGCGATGGCATCGCATACATTGTTATTGTATTTTGTATACAATATTTCGGAAAGGTGTTGGGTGTGTATGTCAGATTCCAAAATGTTAATTGATTGGTCGGAGCGTTATGCTGCACCTAATTATCATCCGCTCCCTATTGTTATTGAGCAGGCGGAAGGGGTATGGGTGGAAGACCCTGAAGGCCGCCGTTATATGGATATGTTAAGTGCATACTCTGCATTGAATCATGGTCATAGACATCCTGTGATCATACAGGCGCTCAAGGATCAGGCAGATCAGGTTACGCTGACATCACGGGCATTCCACAGCAGCTCAGCTTCTCTTTTTTATCAAAAACTCTCACAATTCACGGGGAAATCGAAGATTCTCGCCATGAATACAGGAGCGGAAGCGGTGGAGACTGCGGTGAAGGCGGTACGTAGATGGGCTTATCGTTGCAAAGGTGTACCGGAGAATCAAGCCGAAATTATCGTATGCTCTGGTAACTTTCATGGAAGAACTCTGACGGTTACGTCCTTTTCTTCTTCAGCGGAGTATAAAAAAGATTTTGGACCGTTCACACCTGGATTCCGGATTATTCCCTATGGAGATATTGAAGCGCTGAAAAAGGCCATTACGCCAAATACGGCTGGTTTTCTTGTAGAGCCTATTCAGGGTGAAGCTGGAATCGTTATCCCGCCTGATGGATATTTGGCTGAAGCTTTTGCTCTGTGTAAGAGTCAGCAGGTGTTGACAGTATCTGATGAGATCCAGACCGGATTTGGAAGAACAGGTCGCCGTTTTGCCTCCGACTGGGAAGGGGTTGAACCAGACATCTGGATTATGGGCAAAGCGCTGGGGGGAGGAGTCATGCCAATCTCGGCTATCGCTGCTGATGCGGAGATACTTGATTTGTTTGAGCCGGGGTCTCATGGTTCTACGTTTGGGGGTAACCCACTCGCCTGCGCCGTGGCTATAGCAGCTCTGAAAGTTCTTGAAGATGAGAAGCTTGCCGAGCGATCGGAACGTCTGGGGAACTATTTTATGAAAAGACTTCGAGATATTCGCAGTTCAGCCATACGGGATATTCGGGGGAAAGGCTTATTTATAGGTGTTGAACTGCATGAACCGGCCCGTCCTTATTGTGAGCGGTTGATGTCTACTGGACTGCTGTGTAAAGAAACACATGAGACAACCATTCGATTTGCCCCACCACTGACGATTAAAGAGTCTGAGATTGACTGGGCACTGGAGAGAATTGAGCAGGTATTGATCAACAATGAGGGAGCTGACCTACATGAAAAATGATGATGATGTCCATGGTGGAATAAAAGATACTTCTATTAATACAAGTCAAACCTCTGTGCGGCGTAATATTGCTATCATTAAGGTTCCTTTTGGACTCGGTGGAGCAAGAGGTGGAGCAGAGTTGGGGCCTGATGAATTGATTACAGCTGGACTGAAGCGGGAGATTGCGAGTCTTGGGCTAGTGCTTTCCAAAGAAGTGCGGGTAGATTGTCCTTCCGAACCTGCTGCGCCTATTGAGCGAAATCGTGTGAAACACTTAAATGAGGTACGTCAGGTCAGTGAGAAGGTGTGTAGTGAGGTATCAGGTGCAGTAGAGGAGGGGGCTTTCCCACTTGTGCTTGGGGGAGATCATAGTGTAGCGATTGGTACTTTTGCCGGGCTAACAGCGCACTATTCGAATTTGGGAGTGATCTGGTTTGATGCGCATGCAGACTTGAATACGGAAGAACGCAGCTTGTCCGGTAATATGCATGGGATGAGTGTGGCTGCATCCTTGGGGCATACTGCATACAATCTGTCGCACATTGCTGGGGCAGGCGCGTTTATTGATCCGTCCAACTTGGTCTATATTGGTCTGCGTGATCTGGATGAGTATGAGAAAGAGCAGATTAAGAGACTGGGAATCCGAGCATTTACGATGCATGATATTGACCGTATGGGAATAAAGCAAGTTATTGAGCAAGCAATAGCTACAGCGGGAAAAGGGACAGATGGTATTCATGTCAGCTTTGACATGGATTGTCTGGATCCGCGGGAAGCTCCGGGTGTAGGCACCCCAGTACCGGGTGGTTTGAATTACCGAGAGGCGCATTATGCATTGGAGATACTTGCTTCCACAAATCAAGTTACGTCCATGGAACTGGTTGAGGTGAATCCGTTGTTTGATCACAATAGACATACGGCACGACTTGGTGTGGAACTGATTGCTTCGTTACTTGGTAAGCGCATATTGTAAGCACTAAGAAGTGAAGCGGAGTGTGTAAGCTGTGCCTAAGGAATGAATGTCTCCTTTATATAGAAGGAAAGAAAAGTGAGATCTTCGAAAACTAGGGCTAGTCACAAGAAATTATTCACTGCAATCGCAGTGGAAGTGACTTCCCTGGTTATGTTTAATGGATATGTATATTAGAAGCACCGTAATAAGGATGCTGAGAGTTATTTGTATGTACAGGAGCGTCAGATTACATATTGTGCTGATGATATGGGTTGATTATCATTATTGAAAAAAGGCTTGCAATTGAAATCTGTACATGGTATATTCTAATTCCGGCCAAGAAAACACGGTTTACACGGTGCGGCAAGCGTATGAAATAAGCTTCGAAAGAAACTTGG
>NZ_ANHX01000067.1 GCF_000316035.1 Paenibacillus sp. PAMC 26794 | reverse complement strand
CAGGGGTAGGGGAGCGTTGTATAAGGGTTGAAGGTGTACCGTAAGGAGCGCTGGACATTATACAAGTGAGAATGCCGGTATGAGTAACGAAAAGATCAAGTGAGAATCTTGATCCGCCGAAAGCCTAAGGGTTCCTGAGGAAGGCTCGTCCGCTCAGGGTAAGTCGGGACCTAAGGCGAGGCCGAAAGGCGTAGTCGAAGGACAACAGGTCGAAATTCCTGTACCACCGTAAGCCGTTATGAGCAATGGGGGGACGCAGTAGGGTAGTGACGCGGACTGATGGATGTCCGTCTAAGCAGTAAGGCTGATGTGTAGGCAAATCCGCACATTGTAAGGCTGAGCTGTGATGGGGAGCGAAAATTGTAGTAGCGAAGGTCATGATCTCACACTGCCAAGAAAAGCCTCTAGCCAGGTGAAGGTGCCCGTACCGCAAACCGACACAGGTAGGCGAGAAGAGTATTCTAAGGCGCGCGGAAGAACTCTCGTTAAGGAACTCGGCAAAATGACCCCGTAACTTCGGGAGAAGGGGTGCCCCGGTAGTGTGAATAGCACGAGGGGGCCGCAGTGAAAAGGCCCAAGCGACTGTTTAGCAAAAACACAGGTCTGTGCGAAGCCGTAAGGCGAAGTATACGGGCTGACGCCTGCCCGGTGCTGGAAGGTTAAGGGGAGTGGTTAGGAGCAATCCGAAGCTGTGAACCGAAGCCCCAGTCGGCGGCCGTAACTATAACGGTCCTAAGGTAGCGAAATTCCTTGTCAGGTAAATTCTGACCCGCACGAATGGCGTAACGACTTGGGCGCTGTCTCAACGAGAGATCCGGTGAAATTTTAATACCTGTGAAGATGCAGGTTACCCGCGACAAGACGGAAAGACCCCATGGAGCTTTACTGCAGCTTGATATTGAATTTGGGTACGATCTGTACAGGATAGGTGGGAGCCTTTGAAGAGACATGAGCGCCAGCTTGTGTGGAGGCAACGTTGGGATACCACCCTGATCGTATCTAGGTTCTAACCTGGTACCGTAATCCGGTGCGGGGACAGTGTCAGGTGGGCAGTTTGACTGGGGCGGTCGCCTCCTAAAGAGTAACGGAGGCGCCCAAAGGTTCCCTCAGAATGGTTGGAAATCATTCGAAGAGTGCAAAGGCATAAGGGAGCTTGACTGCGAGACCTACAAGTCGAGCAGGGACGAAAGTCGGGCTTAGTGATCCGGTGGTACCGCATGGAAGGGCCATCGCTCAACGGATAAAAGCTACCCTGGGGATAACAGGCTTATCTCCCCCAAGAGTCCACATCGACGGGGAGGTTTGGCACCTCGATGTCGGCTCATCGCATCCTGGGGCTGAAGTAGGTCCCAAGGGTTGGGCTGTTCGCCCATTAAAGCGGTACGCGAGCTGGGTTCAGAACGTCGTGAGACAGTTCGGTCCCTATCTGTCGTGGGCGTAGGAAATTTGAGAGGAGCTGTCCTTAGTACGAGAGGACCGGGATGGACGTACCGCTGGTGTACCAGTTGTTCCGCCAGGAGCACCGCTGGGTAGCTATGTACGGAAGGGATAAACGCTGAAAGCATCTAAGCGTGAAGCCCCCCTCAAGATGAGATTTCCCAGTATGTAAGACCCCTTGAAGACGACGAGGTAGATAGGCTGGGGGTGGAAGTGCAGCAATGCATGGAGCTGACCAGTACTAATCGGTCGAGGGCTTATCCAATAGCAAGTTGTAA
>NZ_ANHX01000066.1 GCF_000316035.1 Paenibacillus sp. PAMC 26794 | reverse complement strand
ACTATGGAACCGTGGTGTAGTTGGCCTAACATGCCTGCCTGTCACGCAGGAGATCGCGGGTTCGAATCCCGTCGGTTCCGCCATTTTTTAATTAAATATACACCGTGCCGGTGTAGCTCAACTGGTAGAGCAACTGACTTGTAATCAGTAGGTTGGGGGTTCAAGTCCTCTCGCCGGCACCATTTTTAGTATTTACATCTGAATTTGTGATAGAATGTATATTACAAGTAAAATTGTTAATACTAAGATTCTCTTAGTGGATGAATGGCTTACTCTATGGCGGTCGTGGCGAAGTGGTTAACGCACCGGTTTGTGGATCCGGCATTCGGGGGTTCAATTCCCCTCGATCGCCCCATGATTTTTTAATGGGGATTAGCCAAGCGGTAAGGCAACGGACTTTGACTCCGTCATGCATAGGTTCAAATCCTATATCCCCAGCCATTTCATTACGAGTCATTAGCTCAGTTGGTAGAGCACCTGACTTTTAATCAGGGTGTCGAAGGTTCGAGCCCTTCATGACTCACCATTATATTTTGCGGTCGTGGCGGAATTGGCAGACGCGCACGGTTCAGGTCCGTGTGGGCTAACCCCCGTGGAGGTTCGAGTCCTCTCGACCGCACCATATGTTTTGCGGAAGTGGCTCAGCGGTAGAGCATCGCCTTGCCAAGGCGAGGGTCGCGGGTTCGATTCCCGTCTTCCGCTCCAATATTTGCGCCCTTAGCTCAGCTGGATAGAGCGTTTGACTACGAATCAAAAGGCCGGGAGTTCGAATCTCTCAGGGCGCGCCATTATTCTCATAAGTATCGGGATGTAGCTCAGCTTGGTAGAGCACCTGGTTTGGGACCAGGGGGTCGCATGTTCAAATCGTGTCATCCCGATTTTTTTTATTTGCGGGTGTAGTTCAATGGTAGAACTTTAGCCTTCCAAGCTAATAGCGTGGGTTCGATTCCCATCACCCGCTTCCGAGTAACATATAGAAGGGCCTTTGCTTATAGCAAGGGCTTTTTTTGTGTTAAAAAGGATAAGTGTAATCTATTTAAAATAGGGGCAATTGTCATTTGATTAAGGATGAAATCTTTGTTTAAATAAATAGAACAATTTGTATCTGATTAAACGTATTTATTTATAAAGGAGGACAAACAGTAATGAAAAGAGCTCTGGTCATTGGTGGAAACGGAACGCTAGGTAAAGCTGTTGTTGCGAAACTGAGAGATTATTCGGTTGAGGTTATTACAGCAGGTAGACAATCCGGGGATGTTCAGGTGGATATGACGTCGACAGAGAGTATTACTACCCTCTTTGAAACGGTGAGTAATATTGATTACGTCATTGTTGCGGCAGGCCAGACCCATTATGCGAAACTCGAAGAACTGACACCAGAGAACAATATGATTAGTGTGCAGGGCAAACTGCTAGGACAGGTCAATATCGTATTGATTGGTCAGCACTATATTAACGACAAGGGGAGTTTCACACTGGTCAGTGGCATTATACAAGACCACCCTATTGAGAAAGGCGCATCAAGTGCTATGGTCAATGGGGCTATTGATTCGTTTGCCAAAGCGGCAGCGTTTGAGTTGCCAAGAGGTATTCGTTTGAACTCAGTTAGTCCTAATCTGTTTGAAGAGTCGGCGGAGAAATATAAGGATTTCTTTATTGGATTTAATCCGGTGCCTGTGGAGAAAGTGGCTAATACGTTTATCCAGAGTGCACTTGGTATCGAAACAGCCCAAAACTTTAAAATATATTAAAAACCTGATGTGAATGAAGAATTACTGAAATAAAGAACTGCTGAATGAGGCCATTTGGAATATTGAATATAAAGGAGATCCACCGAAAATCCGGTGAATCTCCTTTTGTTTGCTGTGGATGAAACAGAGGTATGTTTACTATTATGAAGCAGGTAGTCCAAGAACTTCGAGCATTTCATTACGTTTGAGCGATTCGGCAATGGGGCCATCAATGAGCCACTTCTTAGCATTGAGGACATACACATGACCATTTTGGACAGCGGGCAGACTTTTCCACACTTGGAGTTGCTGGATTTCGTTGAGTTCATCTTTTGTTTTTTGCAACGCTTCAGGTGATCCATCTGAGCTAATGGACACGATAAACAGATAGTCTGCTTTGATTTCAGGCAAAAGCTCAACCGAGATATTGGCATTCATCCGTTCCGGATTCTCCGCTTCAAGTTTGGTAACGAGAGCATCGGGAGTGAATCCAATATCATAACCCGCTCCCACATAGCTGGAACCCGAGAAGGGTGTAGACGGAATGGAAGAGAAGAACAAACGAATATCCTTCTCTTCCAAGCGCAGGAATGCAGCAGTAGGTTTAGTTTTGGTGATATCGGCTGCCAGCTTCTGAGCTTCTGTTATTTGGTCATTATTTTGTTGTAAAAGCTGTTCAGCCCGCTTCTCAATATCCAGTGCAGTAGCTACCTGCACGATAGATTCCTGCCAATTACGGCGATCATAAGTGATCGTAGGCGCGATCTTCTCGAGTTGTTCGAGAATCTTGGCATCCAAACTGGCATTGGCAATAATAAGGTCCGGATTGGCGCTGACTACAGCTTCAAAATTGACACTTTCATTAATGGGTTCGACAGCCACGCCTTGGGCTTCAAGTTGCTCATTCAGGTAATCTTGCCGGCCAATAGGTGTAGCAAGTACCAGTGGTACCTCCAAGGAGAGGAGAATGTCCTCCATATTAATGGACACAATCCGTTCGGGATGTGCCGGGATTTCTTTGCTGCCATTGGCGCTCTCCACGGTCTTAGTAGCTGATTCAGTGGATGAGTCACCATCTGTCCCCGCAGCTGATTTTACGCCATCTGCAGATGGCTGCGAAGTGCTTGCAGGTGTCTGTCCACACGCAACAAGTAACATGGCGAGTATAAACAGGATCCCCGGTATTTTGACATAATGCTGTTTGTACATCATAATCCCCCTGTGTTTCTAATGATATTGATTCTCAGTATACTTTATATTGTAGCGGTCTCATGTTGGGGGAGACATAGTCTTCTGTGCTATCCAGTCATGGATTAATGTGCTGAGTTCCACCAAAAAGTTTCAGGGTTTCATCGATGATCTGATCATGGGCATATGGTGAATAATCCAACCAAGGCATTTCATCTAGCAGATATACATGCTGGTTCTGCACGGGCATCAAATGTTGCCATAGCTGAGTCTGTTGTAGTTTATGCCAACGTTGCTGGGATTCCGAGTCCTGGTCCACAATCAGTAACATGCGATCTCCAACCATTTGAGGCAACTCCTGTTCATCCAATGCACGATAGACTTGCCCTGGAAGCAGATCGTGTGAAGGGGAAACCCCCAGGTCGTCATATAGAACAGCACCCCCATTGCGTCGCCCGTAGATTAACAGGTGACCCATCATGATATGAATGATGGAGACCGTATCCTTACCGATTAAATGAGTAAGCTGCTCTGTGGCATGTATTACCTTGTCATCATACTGCTCCAACCATTGCTGAGCATCTTGTTGCTGTCCCACAATGGAGGCAACTTGTACGAAGTGTTCCCGCCAGCTCAATCCTTTCCATGGGATAACGATGGTAGGTGCAATTCGCTGCAGCGTTCTTTTTAACGTATGGGCTTCGTACTCATTACAGAGTATGAGGTCCGGGCTCGCTTGCATCAACAACTCAACGTTGGTTTGCCAGATACGAGGATTCATGCGTTTGCTACGTCCCAGATGATAAGGGATATTCGAGAAAAACAGATTCCTATGTTGATCCCGTCGGTTATCGATCAATGCCGCATGGGGGATGATCTGTAATGCCAGCAGATGGCCAGTGGTTCCGAAGGAGAGAGCAGCAATTTTACTGCGTTTCTGCCGTTGATAGGTAGAGGGAGACATACCAACATATTTTTTGAATTTACGACTAAAGTAAAACTCGTCCTGAAAACCAACCTGTGAGGCGATATGTTTAATGGTTTGGCCGGGAACGAGCAGCATCTCTTTGGCCCTGTCCATGCGGATACTGTTCACATATTCCATGGGACTGATGCCAGTCCGGCTTTTGAATACCCGCGAATAGTGCCATACACTCATGCCTGCCACTCCGGCAAGAACTTCACGAGAAAGATGCTCAGCATATCCAAGCTCAATAAGTTCAAGCGTTTGATCCAAAGCAGAGGTGTGTTCGGAATCTCCTATTGCACTTTCTTTGGGAGGAGCATACACATGGGTCAACAATTCATGCATCAAAGTCTGAATACGAAATGGACGATTTTCTTGAGGTACAGAGATGCATTCATGGAGCTGTGAAGCAATTCTGGTACATTCCTGAAAAAGTTCATGCGGTAATTCATCGGCGTAAGACGAACGAAGTACCCCTTTTTGGTAAATCTCCATTACAGTAGAGCCGGAAGTAGTTTTGTTGATATCTGAAATGGGCTTTAACAGATCAAAATATATCGCGATGCCCTGTAAAGGATGAACCTCATCCGTTGTATATTCTATCGCTGTTCCTGGCAGGATCAGATACATCTTGCCGAGTGTGGCATGATTCAGCCTGTGCCCAATACGAATATCGGCTTCACCACCAGTACAGATGAGCAGAAGATGTGAGTCCGCTAATACGAATGGGGCAAGAAAAGACGCTTGATCGAGAACTTCGGATGTCTTGAATCTTGCATATAGGTCACGGGTATGGTCACCGTTAGATATCAGTGGAAAGACTTGCAAAGTCACCAGAATCCCTCCTTAACTTGCAATAGTAACATTACATATGATGTATTTGAGAATCATTATCAATTATCGCATATTGTCATACAAATAAGAAGTCCATATGATAATATGAAATGATATAGCGAATTCTGATCACTGTACCGCGTGACTCTCCACTATAACTTGAATTGAAATAGGTTACCGTGTTGGAAAATAGCCAATACATAGTGCCCATCATCCAAACCGTTGAGCGAATAACCAGTAAAATCTCAACCGATGTTAATTGTAGATTACTTAAATAACAGATCATTTAATTCACTACGCAAAAAAAAGACAAGCCTTCTCCTACGATGTCCGCAGGAAGAGGAACTTGTCTTTTTAGTTAGAGCTAGCGATTAGTATCTTTCTAGAATCGTCTGAGTCTTCAAGCCATCGGCAGGAATCAGCCAGTTATTGTTCTTCAGCAATTGCAGTAGTTGGGTACGCAGTCCAGATACGGCTACAGCATCATCGGTTTTGAAAGAAACCTCTACGATATTCTCAATACCTGTACCTTCTGCATTACGGATCGGCCATACTTCGAGTGTGAGCTCTTGACCATTCCATGTACCTTCATATCGTTGAAACGTTATTGGACCATAAGCACGGGATTGAGTCAATTGCTGCTTGCCCCAGTTGGAGGCAGACCAGTTTTTCAATTTGCCCGGAAGCTTGTCCAGTAACATGTTCAGGGCATCTTGCTGGGAAGGAAGTTGAACACCTGTCGCTTTGGTATCGACTTTTTTGGTATTGGAGAAGCTCAGCGTCTGTTTTCCGTATCCCCAATCAATTTCAGCCTCGTAGTTATCATCTGATTTGTCGAATCCTTCTTGATTAGCCAGAGTCAGCGCTGCATTGATATCGCCATTGATCACAGGATAGCGTTTTTTATAAGTCAATTCGTAGTTATTTTTGTCATCCTTTTTGCGAAAACGAACGTTCCATCCTTGTTGATCCAATCCGAGAGCATTGGTGTCGAAGTACTCTACGTTAATATTTCTTGGCGTGGAATTCAGGCCGAGTGTCTGAATCACTTCACTGCGTGGTGTCCCATCTGTATTTAATACAAGCTCCGGCTTGGCCAGAAACTTCACTTCATAAGCAGGAACGGCATTGGCAGCAGCTGAAGCCTGGGGTGCTCCCAGAAACGTCAGTCCACTTCCCAATGTTACGATGCTCAGCATGAATGAGGCGGTTACCTTTTTCCACTTTTTCAAAACCAATCACTCTCCTAATCTGGATTAACGTACAGACTTACTTTATCGCTCGAATATATGAAAGCGATTAACGGGGAGCGCACATTGCGTTAACCCTGCATAGATTTGATGAATGGCAAACGATAGTTTATAGAGGATCATGGCAATCAACCATAGAAAGGGGGAGTCTTAGTCTTGACTCACCTCTCGCAGCACTTCTTTGAAGCGGTTTACCTGAACGGAAGGGTGGCGGTCCTTGTTATGTACCGTATAGATATGCCGTGGTGCTTGCTCTCCGGGAATGGGAAGAACCTGAATGAGCCCCTGCTGTTCCTCCCACTGTACCGCCATCCGAGACATGAATGAGACATGCCCTCCGATTAACACGAGCTGTTTGATCGCTTCCAGGGAATCCATCTCCACCGTGCTCCGCAAACGAATATCATGTTGCGCGAGCCAGTGGTTGGTTAACCGACGAGTACTGGATTCATTGCCATGTAAGGCAAAAGGAATCTGCGCGATATGATCAGGTTTTAATGCATCCTTCTGGGCCAACCCATGCTGCGGAGAGCAGATCAATACAAGGTCATCTTCACACAGTGTCTCGGCTTGCAGGGCAGGTCCCACAAATGGCTCGGAAGAGATCACACCCAGATCAATCTGATGCCGAATTAACATCTCGCGAATGACAGGTGATGGTTTGACGGATAAGACGATACGAATGCCCGGGAATTCCTGAGAAAAGGTATTGAGCATGGCGGGCAGCAGATATGTAGCTGGTACATAGCTTGCCCCAATGTGCAGGGTGCCCCGATAGAGGCTGTCATATTCCTTCACTACCCGCCGTGCCTCTTGGGTCAGAGCATTGATTTTGACGGAATAATGGAGCAAAGCCTGCCCTGCTTCGGTTAAAAAGGTCTTTCCACTGCGCGATTCAAATAATCGCACACCCATCTCTTCCTCCAATGATTTCATATGAAATGTAACGGTGGGTTGCTTGATCCCCAGTAACTCGGCCACGCTTGTCATGTGATGATGCTTATCGATCAGCTCAACAATTTGCAATTTGCTCAGATTCAATGTCCCAACACTCCTCATACCCATTTAGGTTCTCCGTAAAATGAAAAGTTTCATTAATAATCACCTACTATAGATTTAATCTATGAACATCAACAGAATTCATCTAAAAAGTTAATTCCAATTTTACATACAAGACATACAACTCGCGAAAGCGGACGTTAGACTGAGAACAGTGCAAGAGATCAAGTAACAAAAGTCAGGCAGGGATGCTTATGAAATTAGAGATAACGGGAATTCAAAAATCATTTAATCAAACACCCGCACTGCTGCCGACAGATCTAACGCTTGAACATGGAAAGTTCACGACCCTGCTCGGCCCATCGGGCTGTGGCAAAACAACACTGCTCCGAATGTTGGCCGGGCTGGAACAGCCGGACGCGGGGGAGATTCGTGCAGATGGTCAGTGTATCTACTCTGCGGCGAAGCGGATTGATATACCAACACACAAGCGTAATCTGGGCATGGTGTTTCAGGATTTTGCATTATGGCCGCATATGACCGTATACGAAAATGTAGCGTTTGGCCTGAAGGCCGGAAAACAGAAATCCGATCTGCGGCAAAAGGTGAACGAAGCGCTTGGCATGGTCCGCCTGCAAGGCATGGAGGATCGTTATCCTCATCAGCTGTCTGGTGGACAGCAGCAACGGGTTGCTTTTGCCAGAGCCGTAGCGGTCAGACCTGGTGTGATCCTGTTCGATGAGCCACTGAGTGCACTGGATGCTGTACTCCGGGAAGAGATGCGGATCGAGATGATGTCGCTGGTTCGGGACATGGGACTGACTGCGCTGTACGTCACACATGATCAGATTGAAGCGATGTCGATGTCGGATGAGATTGTGGTGATGCAGAAGGGGCGTATATTGCAAAAAGGAAGCCCGGAAACGATCTACTCGGCGCCAAGTGACCCGTATGTCGCTTCGTTTATCGGAAAGTCCAACTGGCTCACGCCTAATCAATCGATGGTTCGTCCAGAGCATGTCACCTGGAACAAAACAGGGCATGACGATCTGTATTATCCGGGGACGGTACTTAGTGTCAGCTATGTAGGTGAACGTTATGAAGTACGAGTGCAGATGGAAGGGCTTGGCGTATGGACAGCCTATATGAACCAAAGAGTGCGCGTAGGGGAGCGGGTGCAGCTCTATGTAACCCCTGAGCGGATATGCCGAATGGATGGTTATGACCACCCGAGTATGAAGCAGAACGAAGCGATCGCAGTGGCATATTAAATTGTTGAACGAGCACGCAGTTGGAAGCAGGAGTACACATTTTATAAGAAACCAGGGGAGATGGACGAATATGTTGGGTATGAAAACACGGAAAAAGAGTGCAATGCTATTATTAACAGCGGTAATGAGTATCAGTTTGTTCGGATGTAGCACAGGGAACTCGACTACAGGCAACGCGGCACAACCCGCGGGTGAAGGAAACACAGCAGCAGCAGCGGAAACAACGAAACCGGCTGGCGGCAAGCTGGTGTTGTACAGTGCTGGCCCACAGAAGCTGGCGGATAACATCGTGAGCGGATTTACAGACAAAACAGGGATCGAAGTTGAGATGTTCCAGGGAACGACAGGCAAAATTCTGGCTCGTATGGAAGCTGAGAAATCCAATCCGGTTGCAGACGTTGTGATTCTGGCTTCCTTGCCTTCAGCACAGGCTTTGAAAGCAGACGGACTGACCATGCCTTACCCCGAAGCAGCCAATGCAGACAAGCTGAACAAGGATTGGTCGGATGCAGAGGGCAACTATTTCAGCAGCAGTGCTTCCGCATTGGGTATTGTGTATAACACCAAACTAGTATCTACACCACCAACAAGTTGGGCAGAGCTTGCTACGCCCGCGTGGAAAGATGCAGTGAACATTCCCGACCCTACATTATCAGGTTCAGCACTCGACTTCATCACAGGGTACCTGAGTGCGAATGGTGAAAAAGGATGGGATCTGCTGAGTGCCTATAAAGCCAATGGTGTAGTGATGGCAGGCGCCAATCAGGAAGCACTTGATCCTGTTATTACGGGTGCTAAAAGCATCGTAGCAGCAGGTGTGGATTACATGGCGTATTCCTCCAAGGCAAAAGGTGAACCACTGGATATCGTATATCCTGAGGAAGGCACGGTAATCAGCCCAAGACCGGCAGCGATTCTGAAATCCAGTCCAAATGTAGAGAATGCCAAAGCGTTCATTGACTACCTGTTATCCGATGAAGCACAGAAGCTCGTTGCAGATGCTTATCTGATCCCGGGCCGCGAAGACATTGAAGCGACCAACCGTGCCAATGTGAAGGATATTCCACAACTTAAAGTGGATTGGAACTGGATGAGCGAACATGGCGAAGAGACAGCGGCGCGTTTTTCCGAGACTTTTAAGTAAGAAGCACAAGTATAGAGACAATTAGGCAAAAGGAATACCTGCTGTCTGTGGAAAGTCATGTGAGGTGAACGTAGTGAAACCTGTTGGAATGGACAACAACCGAATTTTTCGGAGAGTGGGCGTGATTCTGGCCCTCTTTCTGCTGACCATAAGCATTGGTGTACCGCTCTTGCTGATCTTCTGGCAAAGTGTGTATCCGGACGGACAATGGGACTGGATGGCTCCGATTCGCACGATTACCGGTCATCATCTATCGGGTGTGTTGCTGAATTCCATCTGGCTTGGCATCTGCGTTGTAGCGGTAACCACGCTGCTGGCGCTGCCGCTGGCCTGGATGATGGCGAAGACTCGGATGGGCGAGCATCGCTGGGTCGATGTAATCCTGATGATTCCGTTCATGACCCCGCCGTATATCGGCTCGATGGGCTGGATTCTGTTTATGCAAAAAGGGGGATATCTCCAGCAATGGGTGCCCTCATCTGCGGGCTGGAGTGAGCTGTTCTTCAGCTTCTGGGGCATGGTGCTCATCATGGGCTTGCACCTGTTCCCGTTCCTGTATCTGCTGCTTCGAGATGCGTTGATCCGCATCGGTGGCAATCTGGAAGAAGCGGGAGCCGTGCACGGTGCGCGTGCAGGGTACCGTTTCAGACGTATTATTTTACCCCTGTTGTTGTCGTCTTACGGCATGGGGATCATGCTGGTCTTTGTCAAAACGATTGCGGAATTCGGAACACCGGCAACCTTTGGGCGCAAGATTGGCTATTATGTCATGACCTCCGAAATCCATAAGTACATCTCCAGTTGGCCGATTGACTTCGGCAAGGCGACTTCACTGGCATCGGTGCTGTTGTCCGTCTGTCTGGTGATGTGGTATATGCAGTCTGCCATGAGCCGGAAGTTCACGTATCGTCTGGTTGGTGGCAAAGGGCAACGTTCGAAGCGATATTCTCTTCGTGGCGGAGCGGGATGGTTATGCGGGGCGTATCTTGCTATCCTGTTGATCCTGTCGATAGGTATCCCGTATTTCTCCATCATCGCCGCTTCGACCATGAAGTTACGAGGATCGGGAATTGCTTTTGATAATCTTACCTTGGATCATTACAAGGAGCTGTTATCTTGGGGATCAGTGAGTATGAAGGCGATCGGGAACAGTCTGGGATTATCCCTCGCGGCTTCAACCGTTGCTGTTATTATCGGTACGGGGTTTGCACTCGCAATCGGCAGATCATCTTCATTCATGCAGCGTGTGATTGACTTGTTCAGTCTGTTGCCTAATACGGTGCCGGGTATCGTGATGGTCGTGGGTCTGATTCTCTTCTGGAACTCACCCTGGATGCCAGTCACGTTGTATAACACCTACGGCATGGTTGTGCTCACGTACGTTGTGCTCTTCTTGCCTTACACCGTGCAGTATGTAAAATCGAGCTTTACCCAGATTGACGGAACATTGTTCCAGGCTGGGCAAGTGTTTGGCGGTAAGCCGCTGTATATTCTGCGGCGCATCCTGATCCCGTTGATCCTGCCCGGCATGTTGGCCGGCTGGATGATGACCTTTACGATTGCAACAAGGGAACTGGTCGGATCGTTGTTGATTCTTCCGCCGTCGATGCAGACGTCGGCTACGTATATTTTTGCCCAATTTGAACAAGGTCAGGTATCACTGGGAATGGCGATGGCCGTGGTAACTGTAGGTATGACGGTGCTCATGCTGCTTGGAATCGAACTGCTGAATTCAAAGAGAAAGTGGAATGCATCATGATCAAACTGAATGTATGGGGCGGTGCAGGGGAACATGGACGTTCTGCCTATCTCCTGAGCGGGAGCCGGTTTCGCCTTTTGCTGGATTGTGGTGTCAAAAAAGAAGGCACGGGCCAGTATCCGCTCATTGACCCGGAGATTGTCCCGCAACTGGATGCGGTGTTTTTGTCCCACGCCCATGAAGATCATTCGGTCGCCATCCCTTTGCTGTATAAGATGGGCTACCAGGGTGAAGTGTGGACAACAAGGGAGACGAGGGAGCAGCTGCGTACGTATTTTGCCAACTGGCGTAGGTTTGCAGAACGTGTCGGACAGAAACTCCCTTATGATGAAGCAGATGAGCGGGCTATTCGTTATCAGTATCTGGAGGATGAGGTTGTATCCCAAACTTGGTTCGAACCGATTCCCGAAGTAAAAGTGATGTGGGGCCGTAGTGGACATCTGGCTGGATCGGTGTGGTTTGGGCTTGAAATGGAAGGTAAGCGGATTTTTTATTCCGGGGACTACACGTCCGAATCGATGCTTTTACAGGCGGATTGTCCAGCGGAGGCGTTCTGGCAGACAAGAACACTCGTATCCATGGAGATACCCATGAAGCAGGGGAATTTCACATCCAACGGAGCAGATGGAGTAGGTAGAGCAAATATAGCAAGCGGAGCAGATAGAGCAATATCTTCCGTCGGACTGGTGGATCTGGCAATCGTTGATGCGGCCTATGGTACGGACCAGGATACACAGGCCGACAAACTGGAACAGCTTGAACGAGTCATTCGCCAGACGATTGCTCAAGGTGGAAAGGTGCTCTTACCTATGCCTGTCGTAGGGCGTGGACAGGAGATCATACTGTGGGCACAGCAACAATTTCCCGATGTTCCAATTGTAGTGGAACAAGGACTGGTGGACGGCATGAAGCAGCTTATGCATGTTCCATACTGGTTGAGGGAGAAGGGAGAGCATGTCATCGGAAGTTCGTTGAAAGACAAAATGGATTGCTTTTTTACCGGACGAGGATGGGATCTGCCTACGACCACCCAAGAGCGGGAACAACTGTTGGAACTACATGCTGCTTCGCTATGGTTTATTCCAGACGGCATGATGCAGTCCTCGCTTGCCCGTTGGTATTATAGTCAATTATCAGACAGGGAGGAGAATCTGATTCTGCTCACCGGGCATGTTGCTCATGGTACATTTGCTGATAAGCTGCTACGGGTTCCTGACAAGTATGGCGCGTGTGAGGTGGGGAAAATACGTTATAAAGTGCATCAGGGCTGGAAGGATGTTGAACGGATGCTGCATCAGGTTCCAGCAAGGCATACGGTCCTTGTGCATGCTGACCGGGCAGAGACGGACCGATTAAAAGAAGGTTTGCTCAGAAATAGCCCGTCACCGGGAACAGTTATACATTCACTGTCTGCTGGTGACGAGCTATATGTGTGAATTGTGCATGAATCGAATTGATGCGTCAGATTGGAACGTCCCTGGGGACGTTCTTTTTCCATTGTTGTCTGATCAGTTAGGGTTCGCGATGAATGGGGTGTTCCAGTTCGGCATGACCCATCAAACTATCAACGGCTTCACCATCCACCAGTATATCCAGGCTCTTCACTTCATCAAATTGAAACATCGTTGTTGTTAAAGCTTCCAATGCGAGCAATTCTCCACTGGTACCAAGATTGGCTTCAGCGGGGATATGAACATCCAGAGTTACCGTACCCTCAGCATATTGGATAGAGAGCAATTCCACCTGCTCCCAGAGGGAAACAAGCTCTGAATCGGTGTTTGTTTGCAACGCTGCAAATGTTTTTTCATATTTTTCGGAATCATCCTTGTAATCAATTTCCTGCTCTGTTTTCTCAAGCTCCAGTACCTGAGAATCTGCCATATATACATCGACGACTTGTGTATTCATTGTGCCCAGATCCACCTCCGTTTTGGCTGGGTTGGGTTCATTTGAGCCGGATTGGCTCACTGGCTTCTGGGCACATCCAACTCCGATAAGGATCAAGCATGTTAATATAAGTGCACAACCTAGCTTCTTATTCAAAGGATCACTTCCTTCATCTGATATATTTGATGATTTACAGGCTCAAATACTCCTTGATTCCATCGGCTATCGCTTGAGCGGCTTTCATCTGAACAACTTCGGACGACATCAGTTCTTCATCGAGCACATTACTCAGGAATCCCACTTCCAAAAGCACTGCAGGCATGGTCGTGTCTCGGATTACTTCCAAGTTGCCATTTTTCACACCACGATCTCTGAGACCCATGGCTTTCAATAAACGTTGATGAATGATATTAGCTAATTCCTTACTATTACTGCGTTGATAATAATATGTCTCCGTACCTGTGGCTTGGGGGGCGGACTTCACGCTATTGCCATGGATAGATACGAATACATCTGCATTTAATTGATTGGCGAGTTGAACACGCTCAGGGCGGGTGGGATAGGTATCACCCTCACGAGTCATCACCAATTCGATATTGGGTTCATTGAGCAGCAGGGCTTGTACTTTGTGAGCCAATGCCAGATTGTATTCCTTCTCGGGTTTGTTCGTGATGCTGATCGTCCCCGGATCACTGCCACCGTGTCCTGGGTCGATGACCACGACCTTGCGTCCTGAATCGCCTACTGGAGTGACTGGAGCAGGTGTGACATTATCTCCCGCAACATTCAGATCAATAATCAGTTTATCGGCAATCACATTCTGGCTGTACTGGACATCCTTCACATTATTCAATTCTACGACAATGCGGACTTGCGCCGGTTCTCGTTTGAACAGTGAATATCTCACTTCTGTCACATTGGGATAACCGCTCACATCCAACTTGCCATTGAGTCCTTGATCCAGTGGTTGGGAGATATCACCAAAGGTGGCTCCGGGCAAGTCCACAACCAAACGATCAGGGTACTTGAGGGTCGTTACTATTGGCTGAACGGCCCCATCCGTGGATAACACGAGCTGATTATTGGCAAATTGGATATCGGTAACCTGAGCGGTAGACGTTGAATCCCCTTTTCCAGAACTGTTACCTGGATTGATAGCAGGTCCCTTACTGGTGTTTGTTAAGTATACGATCTTGTCTTGATTGTTCCATCTTACCTTAAGACCCATTTGTTCACTGACAAATCGAATGGGCACCACCAGCGTTTTATTCAAAATCTGCGGTGCTGTGTTCAAAGTGACTTGTTTGTCAGCAACCATGGCTTGCTTTTGATCGACGGTTAGGGAAATCGTCTGTTGATCTTGCTGAATTTTTACAGTGCGTGCTTGTTGGTTCCAATCGACTTTGAATTTCAAATTTTCGGCAACGACACGAATCGGGATCATCACGTTTTTATTGATAATCGTCACCTGTACATCACTTGGGAGGACTAATTCCTCTCCATCCATAAAGATTTTTGATGTGCTTACAGCAGCATTTCCCTGATTAGGGAGCAAAACGAGTAAGAATAGACTCAAAAACAGTAGTAAAATGGTTTTCTTCATTATGCACCTCGACTAGTATTATATCTATATCTCGCTTCCAAAATATCCCTACATAATATAAACGGTAAAAATGTAAAAATGTTTCTCTTCTGATGTCTAATTATAAATTCATGGAAGAAAACGTGATGTGTGATCGCAAATGGAATGGATATACTCTTTTTATTTTCAATCATGTAATTAAATTTCATATAATGTTTGACTTGTGAAATTTAATATCATATACTGGGTGAAATTATGGCAGGATGACGTGTTCATCGGGTCTTGCAGGAGGTTGGAAGTGGATGGATACAGGCAGCTTTCCGATGTGGGAGAAGTATCGTTTGAAGCAGGAGCATCTGGTTATCGGACTAATGTCAGGAACGTCACTTGATGGAACAGATGCGGCACTGGTGCGTGTTCAAACTGATATGAGCGGGGCATTACAGCAGATCGAGCTGGTTGATTTCGTCTGTGTGCCGTATTCAAATGGATTGAGAGACGTACTGATCCGGTTATGTTCACCAGGAACAGCTCGTGTCGACGAGCTAACAGCCGCGCATTTTGGTGTATCGGAGTGGTATGCGCATAGCGTTACGGAACTGATAGAGTCTGCTGGTATCTCAACGCAGCAGGTGGATGTGATTAGCATGCATGGACAGACGGTATGGCATGCTCCTGTAGCATCTGCATTTCCAGGGCCAACGGGAGCAAGTATTGATGTGGTATCGACATTGCAGATCGGTGAATGTGCTGTCGTTCGAGAACGGACAGGACTGCCAGTGATTGGCAACCTGCGAGCAAGGGATATGGCGGCTGGTGGGGAAGGTGCCCCGCTTACACCTTATGCGGATGCTCTGATGTTCCGAAGCCCGACGGAAGGGCGGCTGGTGCAGAATATCGGTGGCATTGGCAATGTGACGGTGCTTCCCTCCGAGTCATCTACCCAAGGTATTTCGGCATTTGATACGGGACCAGGGAATATGGTGATGGACGCCATTGTGCGGCAGGCAACGGATGGGCGGCAGCATTATGATCCGAGTGGAAGTATTGCTGCACAGGGGAAGGTCGATCAGGGTCTGGTAGACCTGTGTTTGGAGGATGAGTATTTCAAAAGACTTCCACCGAAAAGCACCGGGCGAGAAGTATATGGAGCCGCATATGCAGTGAGACTGATGGAGATGGCCGCAGAGCGTTCCTTATCTCTTGAAGATACGCTGGCTACTGCCACCTGTCTGACCGCGGAGACCATCGTGCGTGCAGTGAAGGATTTTATCCTGCCCAAGGTGCAAATATCGGCTATGCTTGCCTGCGGTGGAGGCACTTCCAATGCCACGTTAATGGAGATGATCCGTCAGAGACTACCGAAGGATATCCGTTTGGAACGAACAGCAGATTATGGCGTACCTGATGATGCTCGGGAGGCCATTGGATTTGCTCTACTTGGCCATGAGGCACTCATGGGAAGAACCAATACACTCCCGGCCGTAACCGGCGCGAAACACGCCGTAATCTCAGGCAATCTCACACTTTAGTGAGGTATGACTTTAATTGGAGTTCAGTTATGGAAGGGCGAGGAATTCGATTAGACGCGAGTGGAATTATAAGATAAAATGCTTGTACATGAATGCAGTGCGGAAAGGAGGAGCGAATGGAAGGCATGAAAGGTGGACTTGTACGTTTACGCGCATTAATGGATGACTTGACCCCGTCCGAACGGAAGATCGGAGCTTATATTCTGGATCACCCGCAAGAAACTGTTCAATCCTCGGTGGCCCAGTTGTCTGAACGGAGTGGAGGCAGCCCAGCTGCCATTATCCGTCTCTGCAAATCACTGGGTGTAACGGGTTTTCAGGAGCTGAAGCTGAAGATTGCCGGAGATTTGCAGACGAGGGAGCCATATCAATATACGGAGATTCGTCCCCAGGACTCCATGGAGAGCATTATTCAGCATGTGTCCGCAAACAATATTCAGTCGGTGAAGGATACGGTTCACATTCTGGACCCACGTCTGGTGGAAAAAGCTGTGGACGTGCTTCATCAGGCAAACCGGATCTTTTTCTATGGAGTAGGGGCCTCCAACCTGATTGCGCTGGATGCACATTACAAGTTCATGCGAATCAATCGCACAAGCTTTTCGTTCGCCGATCCGCATATGCAGATTTCGTCCGCAACGACGCTTCGTGAAGATGATACGGTTGTATGTATCTCGTATTCAGGGGAGACTTCGAACGTAATCTCCTGTCTCAAGCATGCTCACGATGGCGGTGCAGCGACAATCAGCATTACCAAGTGGGGCAGCAATACACTCAGTAGTATGGCGGATGTGCCCCTGATGATTACTTCCACCGAAAGTGATATTCGGAGCGGAGCAACTTCGTCACGGATTGCCCAGCTGAACGTGATCGACATTTTGTATCTGGCGATTGCCAGTCGGGATTACAACCAGTCGGTGGAGTATTTGGAGAAGAGCCGGCAGGCTATTCTGGAGCACAAGTGAAGTAGAACTATATGAATCCCTTTCTGTTTATACAGGAGGGGATTTTTTGACGGATTATATCCGCTTCTAGTATAAAAAAATCAAAAAAAGAGCCCAGACTAATGTTGGGCTCCTCTCTTTCAACCTCTAGAAATATCCCCCTGTACGGCTCAGGAAGGCCCCGCAATGGCTCTACGGACAAAACCGTCAGCCAGATCAAGCCTGTGCTGGGCTTCCGTTGCGTCCACGCCTGCCATCAGCATGACGATTGCCGTTTTTACATGACCGTCTGCACCTGCAAAAGCTTCTTCAATATCCGCTTCATTTGCTCCGGTTGCCAGATGAATCATGCGTTTGGCCCGATGGACAAGCTTCTCGTTCGAAGGGTTCAGATCAACCATGAAATTACGGTAAACCTTGCCCAGACGAATCATGGCGGTAGTGGTGAGCATGTTCAGAATCATTTTCTGGGCGCTGCCTGCCTTCATACGTGTTGAACCCATGACAACCTCTGGGCCGACAACAGCCTCAATGCTCACATCAGCCAACAGGGTCATCGGCGTGCCTGCATTATTGCTCAAGCTGATCACTGTAGCCCCGATCTCCTTGGCGTGTCTCATCGCACCCAGCACATACGGCGTTCGTCCACTGGCTGCAATGCCAACCACGACGTCGTTTTTGTCTAAGCCCTGTTCATCAAGGTCCGCAGCTCCCAACTCCTCACTATCTTCAGCACCTTCAACCGGGTCCTTCACTGCCCGGAATCCCCCTGCAATAATACCCTGCACCATGGAGGGCGGGGTTCCGTAGGTAGGCGGGCATTCCGAAGCGTCAAGTATTCCTAATCGTCCACTGGTACCTGCGCCTACATAAAATAGCCTGCCGCCAGACTGAAACGCCTTCAAGATCCGATCCGCCGCTTGAGCAATGACCGGAATCAGGGGCTGGATGAGCTCCGCAATCCGTTGATCTTCCTTATTAATGAGCTCCATAATTTCTGCCGAAGGCAATTCATCTATATGATCCGTTAGTGGATTGGGTTGTTCCGTTAGTAGTGAATTCAGCATGTGATTCATCCGTATGGCCTCCTTCTCTCTTTTAAAATGATTCATTCAGGGAACAGCGTCTTCTTGCCAGTTGTGCTGCGCCAACCGCTGGAGCGGGGGCATCTTCACGATATACAAAGTCCAACTCTCCATAATATCCGGATAACTTCTGAATAAATGTATTTCGGAAAAGTGCAGCGTATCGAAACAGTGATCCGGACAGGACAACCGGAGTAGATGCAAATTCGGGATGACGGGCAATCAGCGCTTTGGCGGTATCCGCCAATTGTGAGGCTTCGTCCATGATCAGTGACCGGGAGGCCTCATCTCCGAGTTCAGCTGCTTCTATAGCTAAGCGGGCGATAGATGCGGTCTCGGTTTTGCCCCAATCCGTCTGATACACCTGCGTCTTTAGCTCCGATATATCCCGAAGGTTCAGATTCTTTAGAAGAAGCGGGGTTAAACGGGTTGGAGGAAGAACACCGTCATAACTCTGCATAACCACTTGGAGTGCACGCTGCCCAATACGATATCCGCTCCCCTCATCTCCGAGCAGATGACCCCAGCCTCCTGCACGGTATCGCTCTCCTTCCAGCGTAAATCCGTACACGATGGACCCTGTTCCAGAGATGCATAATACACCGTGCGTATGTCCGAGAGAGGCCATCAGAGCAATCTCTCCTTCGGATACAACCCAGACGGGACAGCCTTCTGCTCCCTGTTGATTACGACTCTTCATATAGTTATTTACTGCTTCGGCTATAAGTTGCCGTTCTTGGATCGTATCTATACCTGACATACCAAGGCATATAGCCTCACAATTTGTCGATAAATCACTTATTAGATTAAATAGCTGTTCCAGCACTCGTTGCAGTTCGGAAATGGCCTGTTCAGTTGATACGCTGTGAGGATTCGTAGGACCGCCGCTGAGTCGGGCGAGAATTTCACCAGATTCAGAAATGATTGCTGCATCAGTATTGGTACCGCCTCCATCCACGCCTACATACACTCGCAAAGTGGCTCACCTCGCTTGCTTGGGTTTTCTTTTTACATAGTATAGTTGCATGAAAAGAAAAAGTAAAATTAAATTTTATAATAAAAAATAATGTTGAATTTTTATTTTACAACTCATATAATGAATTCAATCTATAATTTTGGAAGGAATTAATACTGTTAATGTCAATTAAGTTGACGTTAATATTGCATTTAAGAGATTTAGCCTGCGACTGGCAGGCCCAATCTACAGGGGAGGTGCTTTTCCTTACTGCCGCGTGTATAGGTGGATGCCGTTTAAAGGCCGAATGATCACAAAAGGGGTAGCATGGTTAGGCAATGAAAGAATCGGATGATGACATGCGAAGGAGATGAAGGGATGAAAAAGAAGGGTCTGGTATGGGCAATGTTGTTGATGATGGTCTGGGTTACTGCCTGTGGGAATAGCGGAGGTGCTGCTTCGGATGATCCGAATGCCGATGATACGGTAACGGTATGGACCTATCCTGTACATGGCACATATGAAGATGAACTGAAGGATCTAATCTCTGATTTCAATAAAGAACACCCGAACATTACCGTGAAGACGGAAATGCTCTCCTGGGCGGAAGGGCCCAAAAAATTCGATGTCGCTTTGAACGCGGGCAACCCGCCGGATCTTTACTTTCATAGTGTAGACGGCACATATGTGAATACGGGATTGGCACTTGAGCTGGACAGCTACCTGACACCTGAGATCAAGGACGACTACCTGCCAGGTACGCTTGATTTAGGCCAGATTCAGGGGAAACAGTACGGACTACCGTTGTATCAATTCCAATGGGCATGGGGTGGTAACAAACGCATTCTGGAGGAAGCGGGCATTGATTGGAAGTCCATTCAACAAAATGGCTGGACCTGGTCCGAATTCAACGATGCTGCTGCCAAGCTGACCAAAACGCTGGATGGCGGGGCCAAGCAATATGCACTGGTTACCGACGGAACCTCGCTTGACTTCATTGAAATGCTGTCCCGGAATAACGGGATGATTGATGTTCTTGATAAAGACGGCACGTTCCAATGGAATGATGGGCGCATTCTGGATACCCTCTCTTTTATCAAAAACCTGATGGATCAAGGGTATATGCCGAAGGAAACGGCGGCTCTTGCTCCAGCAAAGCGGACGGATATGTTCTACGCGGGAGAAACGGCGATCATCTCCAAAGCGATTCCTTATTATGATGTGATGATTCAGAACCGCAATAAGGACATCAATGATGGCAAGGTGCAGGGAGAGAAGATTGATTTTGTCCTGCTGCCTGTACCGCATAATGATGATCAACCTGCGGCCACGACAATGGGCGGCGAAGGGTATGTAGCCTTCAAACAGAAAAAGGACAAGGGCGAACAGCATGCCAAAAATACGTTCCTGGTGATGGAGGCGCTTAGTGGTGCCAAAGCAGGGAACTCGGCCAATGAACTTGCGCTTCCATTCGTAAGACAGTCCCAAGTGGATCTGTTTAAAGGAAAAGAGCTTGGTCAACCGGATAATCTGGCTGCTGCAAAAGTCATGGCAGAGAATATCGCGATGCCGGTTGTACTGGAACTGGATATCGACAAGGCATCTCAGCAAAAACAATTCAAGGAACAGGTTGTGAAGCCTAATATTCAGGCGCTGTTCTCGGGTGAAAAATCACCGGAGCAGATCGCAGAAGACTTCAAGAGCAAAGGCCAGCAGATGTTCGGACAATAACTCGGACCATTCTTTCGGGTGTTAATCGGACCATAAGCAACATGCATAATCACACTGATTAGGAGAGGAGGATTCGCCATGCAGACCGCCCTTGCGCCAAAACCGTCTGTGCCCCGGACTTCCCGGGTTGCCCGGTTTTGGCGAGACTACGGGTGGGCGTATTTGTTTATTTTGGCGCCTGTCCTGCTGTTTCTCATTTTCACACTGTATCCCGTTCTGACGGCTCTTGTGATGAGCTTCCAGAAATACAACATTATGAACTCGACGTGGGTTGGATTGGATAACTACGAGCGACTGGTGAAAGATGAGACGTTCTGGAAGTCGATTAAAAATACGGTGATCTTCACCGTAGGCACAGTCCCGGTCAATATTCTCATTACATTTGTACTGTCCTATTTCATCTATCAAATGAAAAGCAAATGGCAGACATTTTTCAAAGCTACCATGTATCTGCCTGCGGTAGCCTCCGGGGTGACCATCTCCATTGTATGGCTGGCGATCTTTGACCCGACGGATTCAGGACTGCTCAACCGTTTCCTCGGTCTGTTCGGCCTTGACCCGGTAATCTGGCTGGGCCAGTCGGGAACGGCACTCTTTTCCCTCATTCTGATGAACTGGCTTGGATCGCACGGAGCGGGCATTATTCTGTATCTGGCAGCCATGGGTGGTATTCCGAAATCGCTGTACGAGGCGGCGGATATTGATCATGCCAGCGGCTGGACCCAGTTCAGCAAGATTACATGGCCGCTGCTCAAACCAACGACGCTGTATCTGCTCGTCACGGGTGTCATTACATCCTTCCAGGTGTTTATCTCGGTATATCTGATGACACAGGGTGGACCAAACTTTGCGACAACTACAATCGCTTATCTGATCTATGAGACGGCATTCAAGTTCTATGAGTTCGGATTGGCTTCGGCTCAGTCGTTCGTACTGGCGATTATCATCATTGTCATCTCCGTCATACAGTTCAAATATTTCTCCAGCGATATTGAGTATTAGAGGTAGTTCAAAACACGGACTATTAGAGCACGTTGCATTAAGCATCCGGGGGTGAATAAAATCCATGAAATCAACACAGAAAAAGATCCTGCTCGTTGTTGCATCCATTCTGCTGGTGGTCTGGGCGCTGGTGACGGTCATTCCGATGTATTGGATGCTCGTTGGTTCGGTGCAGGATAGTGCGATGTCGGCTTCGTTTAAACCACAGATGATTCCGGAGCAGTTGTCATTATCACCATATGAGCGCTTCTTTGCCAAAACTGATGCCTGGCGCTGGCTGTACAATTCGCTGCTTATCTCGATCATTCTGACCGTAACGAATGTATTCTTCGCCTCCCTGGCGGGATATGCGTTTGCCAAACTGAAGTTTCCTGGTAGTCAGGCGGTATTCTGGACTTTGCTTGGGACCATGATGATCCCGGCGCAGGTTACACTGATTCCTTTGTACATTCTGATGGTCAACGTGTTTGACCTAGGGGACACGTATACGGCCATTATTCTGCCTGCTGCCGTTAGTGTAGGCAACATTTTCTTGATGAAACAGTTCATGTCTACGCTGCCCACATCGCTGATACATGCGGCGCGTATCGATGCATGTAGTGAGTTCGGCATCTTCTGGAAAGTCATTTTGCCGATGGCGAAGCCAGGAATCGCGGTGCTGGCGATATTCACGTTTGTAGCTTCGTGGAATGAATTCTTCTGGCCGTTCCTCATTACCAATTCCAACGAGATGCGTACCATTCAGGTGGGGCTGGCCTCGTTTGTATTTGCCGAATCAACGGACTTCGGCGCAATGATGGCTGGGGCTACAATAGGTGCGCTGCCCATGATCATTCTGTTTTTCTCACTGCAACGTTATTTCCTACAGGGCATTACGATCGGTGCGGTAAAAGGTTAACTGTTAGTTCAGGACAAGCGATAACGTAAAGGGGGATCTACCTATGGCACGCGTGGAGTTTCGCCAAGTGCGCAAAGAATTCAAAGACGATCATAAAGGAACGTTCACGGCTGTGGCCGGCTCGGACTTTGTTATAGAAGATAAGGAATTCGTAGTGTTTGTGGGTCCTTCGGGCTGTGGCAAGACGACGTCACTGCGGATGATTGCCGGACTTGAAAAGCAAACGAGCGGTGATATTGTGATCGGTGACCGGCTTGTTAACGATCTGCATCCGAAGGATCGGGATATCGCAATGGTGTTTCAGGATTATGCACTCTATCCGCATATGACCATCCGTGAGAATCTTTCCTTTGGCCTGAAAAATCTGAAAAAGCCAAAGTCCTATATTGATGAACAGGTGCAGAATGCGGCCTCCATTCTTGGACTGGAAGCAATGCTGGAGCGCAAACCACGCGAGCTGTCTGGTGGTCAGCGCCAGCGTGTTGCGGTGGGACGGGCAATCGTCCGTGATCCGCAGGTATTTTTATTCGACGAACCACTGTCCAATCTGGATGCCAAGTTGCGGGTGCAGATGCGGGTGGAGTTGGGAGAGCTGCATAAACGTCTCGGTGCCACGATTGTGTATGTGACACATGATCAGGTTGAGGCCATGACACTTGGGGAACGCATCGTGGTCATGAACCATGGAGATATCCAGCAGGTGGCTTCACCGAAAGAACTGTATGCGAGTCCGCGGAATATGTTTGTTGCCGGATTTATCGGTTCCCCGGCGATGAATTTCATTGATGCCCGGATTGAAGGCACGCAGGTTGTCATCGAGGGAGCATCATTCACTTTGCCAGCAGATGTACTCGCTCGTCTTCAGAGTCATCAAGGCAAGCCGGTGATTATGGGTCTGCGTCCAGAGCATATTTTTGGTGACGATGTCGCTCCGAATATCCCGACAGACCATATGCTGCAGGCGCGAGTTCAGGTTGTAGAACATCTGGGATCCGAGAATTTGGTGTATTTCCATTCCGGTGCCCGTACCGTTACGGCTAAGGTTCACCCCGAAACACATGCTTATGTAGGCATGGACAAAAATTTTGTATTGGACCTGCGTAAGGCACACTTTTTCGATCCAGAGACGGAGCTTGCGATTGGACGGGAGTAAGTGCGGCTGTCCTAAAAGCAATGAGCGTGAATGTGTATTATTCTTTGCTCGTTATCATTTGGTTTTAAGGAACCTTACACACGTTATTCGCTCTCATTTGCACCGGTTTGAAATGTAACGAATCACAGAGACGTTATTTACTCGAAGATGTTGTTTTTTAGGCTCTGACACCTTGTTTGTACCGAAATAACGGCACTGAAGTTCGTTACAATTGGCATGCCTCGAAAATCCGTCGTTTAAGGTGCGGTAGATTCGTTAGCACGTTGCAAGTTTGGTACAACATACTGACCGGCGGTGCGGCCAAGCCAACCGAAATGGGGAGCCCTTTTAAGACAGCCCTTGTGGGCTAACGCTTCGCTTCTCCAGATTTGTTCTGTTTTCTCCGTTATCGTGTAAATGTTTAGCCCAACTTATATAGAAGGGAGAATAAAAATGCGTAAGCTGAGTGAAGTATTGATCAAGTCGGGCGCGGAAATCTATCGGGATATTATTCCGGTGGCCTTGTACAGTGTCGTTAGTTCCATCGTATTGGTTCCCATTCTGATGTTTGCTCCGCTGCCGATCGCTATACTGCTTCTGGCCTTGATATATATGCCCATCCTGTTCGGTGTCTGTTATGCCGTGCATCACAGATTGGAACGTAAGGAACGGCGCAATGGGCTTAAGGATATCTGGATCGGAACGTTGAAGGGAATAATCCCGGGAGGCTCGGTGGGTGTGCTTTTCGCGGTGCTTGGCTTCATTCTATGGTCAACCTGGTGGTATTACGGTGGACAGGGTGGAATTACAGGTACAGCAGTGGGCGTATTCCAGACGTTCTTTGTTCTCATGGCGCTGATGTCACAGTTCTATACCTGGCAGCTTGTTTTACAAAAAAACATGGGCATCGTTCAGGCAATGGGGGAAAGTGTAAAGCTGTTCTTTCGTCACCCGGGGTACACGATGGGCGCTTGCATTCAGGCCATGTGCCTGACTGCTTTGCTGATGCTGACTGTTGTTGGTTTCGGAGCGCTGTTTGGAGGTATGATTGCCATCTATCAGCATAAGGTCGCTCTTAATGTGCTGGAGCCTGAAGAAGAGCCTGTCGTAACAGGCGGTAATGATCACCAGCATACAGGCTGGATCAGCCAGGGGAATGTGTGATGGGGCAGTTGAAGGGGACCGAGCAGATCCCGGCTGTAAAAACGGGAGTTGATCTTCTGTCCAGAGGGCTATCGCATCCATGGATAACGGGTAATCGAATCGGTCTAATTACAAACCCGACTGGTATTACAGCGGATTTTGTATCGACAATAGATGTGTGCGCAGGACTGGCTAATGCCGAGCTTACAGCGCTCTATGCGTGTGAGCACGGACTGGATGGAGAGCTTCAGGCGGGTGTCAGATTCGGAGATATGCTTCATCCACGTCTGGACATTCCGGTGTTCAGCCTGTATGGAAATTACAAGAAACCTACGCCTGCAATGCTGGCTGGAGTGGATACGGTACTGTTCGACATTCAGGATGTGGGCATCCGTTATTACACGTATGCCTCAACCTTGTTCCATATGATGGATGCATGTGCTGGAGCAGGCAAACGTATGCTGATTCTGGACCGTCCCAATCCGCTGGGTGGAAACGTTGTGGAAGGCGGTGTGCTGAACGCGGGGTATGAATCACTCGTTGGCGCTTGGGGTGTACCTGTACGTACCGGATTGACGGTAGGTGAACTCGCCCTGATGGTCAACAGCGAGATGGATGTACCTTGCGAATTGGACGTGGTTGCCATGGAAGGATGGCAGCGCTCCATGGAGTTTGCGGATTGTGGGCTACCCTGGATGCTACCCTCTCCCAATATGCCCACGCTGGACAGTGTGCGGGTATATGCGGGTACGTGCCTGTTCGAAGGCACTAATGTATCGGAGGGCAGGGGCACGACCCGCCCATTCGAGTGGATTGGAGCACCCTGGGTTGAGGGGGAGCGTTTGGCGGAACGATTTCGGGAATACAAGCTGGAAGGTGTGCATGTGCATCCAGTGTACATGTCCCCAACATTCTCCAAACATGCAGGTGAGCTGTGTGGTGGTGTAAGGATTTTTGTAACGGACAGCAGGAAATTCCGGGCGGTAGAGACAGGGTTGGTGCTTCTGCATGAACTGGTTTCACTCTATCCGGAGCAATTCTGCTGGCTTGAGCCACCACAGCCGAGTTCCCGCTATTTCATTGATCTGTTAACCGGGGGCAGGGGAGTCAGGGAAGGCATTCATGACCGCGCGGGCTTCGTTCGTTTAATGGAAGCGTGGAATGCACAGGCAGCGGAATGGAAGGAACGGCGGAAGCCGTTTTTCCTGTACCCATAAAGATTAATGTTGATGAATGGATGATCGCATAATGCACTGAGATTTGTCATTGGGAGGAGGTAAGGAATGAGTAGGCAAAAAGAGTTATACAAGTCGAAGCTGAAACAGATGACCTTGCGTGAGAAAGTCGGGCAAATGCTGCTTTGCGGCTTTCATGGTACTGAAGCTGCTGGCGATGTGGAGCCCTTTCTCCGAAATTATCCCATCGGTGGCGTGATCTACTTTGCACGCAACGTTGAGTCGCCAGAGCAGGTAGAGCAGTTATCGTTAGGGTTACAACAGATTGCCAAAAGCAGCGGTAATGTGCCGCTCTGGATATCCATGGATCAGGAGGGTGGGATGGTTGCCCGCATTACCGAAGGGATCGCTCTGATGCCTGGACAAATGGCTATTGCCGCTGCCGGTTCCATTGACGATGCGTATCAGGCGGCATATATCAGTGGGTTGGAGCTGAAGTCCATGGGCATTAACATGAACTTTGCTCCGGTATTGGATGTGAACAATAACGCAGCCAATCCGGTCATCGGTGTACGATCATTCGGCGAATCTCCACAATCCGTTGCAGAATATGGAGCCAGAACCATTGCGGGAATACAGGACGCTGGGATTGCAGCCACAGCCAAGCATTTCCCGGGGCATGGGGATACGGATACCGATTCCCATCTGGACCTCCCGATCATCACTCATGATCGGGAACGGGTGGAGCGACTGGAGTTGATTCCATTCCGAGCCGCTATCGCCGAAGGTGTCGATGCCATGATGTCGGCCCATATTTATTTCCCTGCACTGGAGCCAGAGCGTCTGCCCGTAACGTTATCACAAACCGTATTAAGCGGTCTGCTTCGCCAGGAACTGGGTTATCAGGGCATGATCGTGACAGATTGCATGGAGATGGATGCCATTGCCGTGAATTATGGTACTGTCGATGCAGCCGTAATGGCGGTAGAGGCCGGGGCAGATCTGGTGTTAATTAGCCATACGGCTAAGCTTCAAGCAGAGGCATTTGAAGCATTGTTAGCAGCTGTGAGGAGCGGGCGGATTAGCGAGAGACGTATTGATGAGTCGGTGAATCGTTTGCTGATGTACAAGGCGAAGCGTGGTTTGTTGGAGAGTGGAATGGGCGGTGCAGGTGATGATGAAGTGTATGGTGTAGTATCGAATGCATCATTGCCAAAGGCATCCAACGCTCCTGCTATATCCAGTGGGTCGGAGCGCAACAGTTCATTACATCAAGAGGTTGCCCGCCGTATTAACGAGAATAGTATCACACTGGTGCGCGATCAGCTGAATATGCTGCCTTTGAAGCCGGAACGCACGCTGGTCATAACGGTTGCCACGTCCGTGACGACAATTGCCGACGAACAGCTGACTCAGGCGTTCACTTTAGGATCAGCCTTATCCAACTATGGTCTGGATGTTGTCGATCTGACGGTCACGACCGAAGAGGTTGCCATCTGTTCCGCCCGTCTGCTTCAGGCGGCGGAAGAGGAAGACATTCGGCAGATTGTGGTGGGGACGTACAATGCAGGAAGCCCCTCCGGCGATCCGCAGTGCAGATTGATCGGCTGGTTGCAGCAATTGGGCAAACCATTGACGGTTGTGGCACTGCGAAGCCCCTATGATCTGCTGGCGATTCCGGATGTCCAGGTCTATGTAGCGGCTTACGAGAGCCGACCATTTGCCATGGATAGCGTCGCTCGGGCGCTGATGGGACGTATTCCTTTTGCGGGGAAACTTCCTGTATCCATAGATAGACAATAACGATATATCGGCAACATAAACATATGAATAAAATAAGGGGCTGTTCTATACGTCATGAGCATGACAGGGGACGCCCCTTATTGGTGTTGTTATAACTTTAATTCAGTTTGACGAGCAGAGGAAGTGAGTGATAATATTAAAAAGCACAAAAAACCAAAAAACAAAAACTCTTGAGGTGCATTCATGCCACTTACGAAACGACGGTTGCAATTGTTGAGGAAACTGGTTGAACTGTATCAGCGCAGCAGCTTGCCTATTCATTATGAGACATTGGCCCGTTCATTGGGAGTCAGCAAATGGACTGCGTATGACATGCTGAAGGAAATCGAGAAACTCGGGTTTGTGACTCGTAGCTATGAAGTGAACTCCAAGGAAACTGGACGTTCACAGGTCGTGTTTGCTCCCACAGGCAAGGCTGCCGATTTGTTTAAGCAAAACCTAAGCGATTCCTATAATCTGGCCGACTGGGAACAGACCGTGGCTCATATCCGCAGTCTGCTGAAAAACGTAAAGAATGGCAATATTAACGACCTGATCCGAAATTTGATGAATGAAATTCCCTCCAAGTCATCCAACATCGAGTTTTGCGGCTATATTCTCGGACTGCTGCTTGTTTATGTAAAGAAGCTTGGTGGCAGAACTGAAATGTTGATCCGTATGGTGGTCAGCAAAACACCGAACAGTGAGAATGGAACGCTTATGTTTGTTGGGACGGTTCTCGGTACGATTATCCAAGCCATCAATGACGAACTTGGGGACGAATTTACAGGACTGGTATCCGAATTTCTCCGTATCATGGACGAGCTGTCGAGTCAGGACCGACGACTGTTGTCAGATATGCTGCACGAAGCTTTAGCTTGACAAAGCTTCTGCTTTTGGAGTTTTTGGGTCTTTTGTGTTTTTTGAAAGGAGATTGACTATGAACCACTCCCGGAGGATATCCAGCACATGTTTTTTATTAACCAAGTTGGCTTGATGTACTGCCTTATTCTTACGATCCTGCTATGGTGGGTGGTTCAAGATTTATCCATATGCACAGCAATGCTTACCGGAACTCTGTTGTACAGCTTTTATGCGCAATGGAGGCATTTTGTGGCACATCGTCCAATTACACCGGGATCAGCAGAAGTAAATTATCCTGAAATACAGAAAACCCGATAGAAGTGGAGTGCAATATGGGGAAAACAGGACTTGTTTTGGGCGGTGGAGCTGTCAGGGGGCTGGCGCATCTAGGGGTTTTGAAGGCTTTTGAGAGACATGAAATCCAGATAGATCGTATCGTGGGCACAAGCATGGGTGGGGCAATTGGGGGCTTGTATGCTGCAGGTATCCCTGCTTGGGATATTGAACAGTTGCTGCTTAAAACACCAAAGTATCGTTTGCTAGATTTAGGAATACGGAACCGAGGCTTGTTTGCCGGCAATACGGTTCATAATACGATCAACGAATTGCTGCAAAGACATGGTAAACATGACTTGCGAATTGAACAGTTCCCAATCGAATTCAGAGCAATCGCGGTTGATCTGAACAAAGGTAAGCAGGTGGTGCTGGATGAAGGTGAGTTAGGCACTGCCCTCCGAGCCACCACTGCATTTCCAGGTGTTTTTGCGCCACTGATGGATGGAGATCAAATGCTTGTGGATGGCGGGGTATTGAACAATTTGCCGGTGGAGGAGGCAATGAGCGAGGATACCGCCTTTGTTATTGCCGTGGATGTGGCGAGAGAGCATGAGAATAAGCCGCCCCGCAATATGTTCGAAGTGGTTTATCGCTCGTACAGCCTAATGACAGCGGAGCGTAAACATGCAAGCCTGAGACTGGCAGATTTTGTGATCCGTCCCGACGTGGGCTCTTATGCAGCCTTTGACTTTACCAAGACACAGGAATGCATCAATGCGGGAGAAGAGGCTGCTGAACGAAGTATGGAAGAGCTTAAGCATCAAATTCGTATGGCAAAAAGTAAATCATTATCTTAAAGGAGCTGAAATAATGAAAACAACGTTAGAAAAAGCGATGCTGCTGGGGATTGGTTTGGCGGCTACAGGTAAAGAACAAATCACATTAACCGTGGGTGAGTTAGTTAAAAAAGGAGAGGTGGGACGTCTGGAGATCCGCTCATTAGCAGATAAGCTGGTCCACCGTAAGGAAGAAGAGGAGCGCCAGATGGAAGCAAGGGTTACCGAAAGGGTTCAAACGATATGGTCTGAACAAAGCCAAGTGGTCTTGGAGGAGCTTGAGCAGTTAAAGCTTCGTGTGCTTGCACTTGAGCAAAATAAAGATTTGCACAACTAACGGGGGTGCCAGTGTTGCTCCATCAGTGGGGGGACAAACGATACTCTGGAGGCTTCTTATACGGTGTATCCCTAGTTTTTGGGTCTTTTGTGTATAAACAATAGAATTGGAGTGAGAGAATTGTTTCTAAAAAATCTTTTTAACAACTTAGGAATGTTGATAACCAAACGAGCTATTTTGCTTGTTATCATTATGGCATTAATTACTGGAGGAATGGGGTATGGACTAACTCGTGTTGAGGTAAAAACGAGTGTGGATATGCTGCTGTCCAAGGATTCTCCAGTGTCCATTCACAATGAACGCTTTCAGAATCAATTTGGGGGAGAAAGTCTCGTATTGTTACTGCGCGGAAGTGACAATCTACTTTTGAATAATGAAACACTGGCGAGGCTAAACAGCCTTCAGCAGGAACTTGCCGCAAGTGACAAGGTCTTTTCAGTGACCAGCCCGGTATCCATTGCCAATGCTTTTGCACAGCAGGCTGAGCAGCAATCGAGTCAAATG
Source organism: Paenibacillus sp. PAMC 26794 (assembly GCF_000316035.1). GTDB lineage: Bacteria > Bacillota > Bacilli > Paenibacillales > Paenibacillaceae > Paenibacillus. The sequence continues at coordinate 46,362 of NZ_ANHX01000066.1, read as the reverse complement.
CAAGAACAAATGACAAACCAAATTCAGCAAGCAATGACTGAGGCAGCGACTGCTGTAAAGATGAAAGGGGGAGATGAGAAACAACAAGCACAGGCAGTTGATGCGGCGAAACAACAAGCAGAACAGGCAATCGCTGCTCAATATGGAGAACAGATTCGTCAAATGAACGAGATTGGTGAATTGACCTCGACCAATGAGGCTTTTGTGCGCTATGCCCTGTTTGATGAGTCGGGTGCACCTCAAAAAGCCGTTGCACAGTTACTACCAGAAAATGGTCACAGTGTTTTATTCAATATACAGCTTAAAAGTGGGTTGACCTTACAAGAAATGTCGGAAGCGACCGATCAGTTAGAGCAGATCATTAATGAACATTCGATTGAACAAACCCATTCTTTGTTTTCCGGAATACCCGCTATATCCAAAACCATAGATGACTTCATCTCAAAAGACATTGGCACTATGTTGCTGACAGTCATTATATTAATGATAATAGTGCTGCTGCTTATATTCCCAGTTCGTTGGCGTTTACTATCGTTACCTGTTGTTATGATAGGTATGGTGTGGGTTTTTGGACTTATGGGCTACATGGATATGCCGCTGAGTATAGCAACCATGGCGTTGTTACCTATATTGATCGGGCTTGGTACTGACTTTGCACTACAGTTCCATAACCGTTACGAAGAGGAATTAGTAAAAAAAGAGGATTCATCCAAAGCAATGGCTGCTGCTGTAAGACATATGGCTCCTGCTGTTGGTATAGCGGTCATCATTATGGCTGCCGGCTTCCTAACCTTGCTGTTCTCGGAGATGCCGATGATCAAAGATTTTGGTCTAATGTTAGCAGTAGGCGTATGTATCATGTACACGGTAGGTCTTTTTCTTCTCCTTCCCATCCTTACACTTAGAGATCGCAAGGGCATTAAGTTGCGTAAAGGAAAGGCTGGCAATGTGGTCGAACGCGCTTTAGGTGGCTTGGCGAAGTACGTGATTAAACATCCCAAAGCAATGCTGATCCTTCCCCTTATTGTGGCCATCGCAGGGTTTAGTGTGGACCACAAACTGAATGTAGAGAGTAATATTGAGAAACTCATGCCTCAAAAAGCTCCTGCTTTGGTTGAATTAAATGAGATTCGCGAGGTGATGGGCAACACATTGACCTTGGATTGGATGATCGAAGCGCAGGATGTAACACAACCAGAAGTTATACAGTGGATGGATTCGTTTCAAAAGCATGCCGCTATGGATAACCCAGAGATAACGCAGAGCGCAAGTATCATTAATGCCATGTCTGCGATTCAGCCTGATGTTGTCACAGCTGACTCCACCACTATTGAGAAGATATTAGATCAACTCCCATCAGAGATCACTGCTCCGTATTTGTCAGAAGATCGGAGTATGGCTCATATTTCTTTTACTATTGATAATATTAGCACCCAGGATCAAGAGAAACTGCTGAGTCGCTTGGAGCAATATAGCAATCTTCCTGATGGAGTTAGTGCTAACCCAGTTGGTATTCAAGTTTTACAGGTAAAAAGCCTAAATGGTCTGACGGATAGCCGGCACACATCGTTATTTACTGGACTAATTGCCATTTTGTTAGGACTATTTATAATTTACCGCAGTTTTAAACGAGCTTTCTTTCCGATCCTACCTATTATCTTGGTTAATGGTTGGTCGACAGCGTTACTCTTCATACTAGGGATTGACATCAACCCATTAACGGCTGTCCTTGGTGCACTTGTGTTAGGCATTGGTACCGAATTTACAATATTGTTTATGGAGCGTTATTTGGAAGAAAAGGCAAACGGTTTGGATAAAAAGGCAGCCATTGTTACGGCGATGACAAAAGTAGGACGTGCTATTACAGCTTCGGGTCTCACTGTGGTAGGGGGTTTCAGCGCTCTGATGTTTACTAACTTTGAAGTGGTCAAGCTATTTGGGGTGACTACTGTCCTGGATACTTTACTGTGCTTGCTTAGTACCTTAATTGTACTTCCGGCGATCATTGTTCTTTTGGACAAAGACAAAGACGTTACTGAATTGTCGGGGAGAAATATTTAACGAATTACAGAGACGTTATTCCGTCAATTGGGCGATTTGTAAGTATCGACACCATGTTATGACGGAATAACGTTACTGTGGTTTGTTGGTGATTGGAGCGAGAGGGGAACCCGATTTGGGGTAGCCCCCCTTTGTATAAGCGATTAATTATGGATTATTGCAATTGTAGTGCTTTGGCTGTCTGTGCCTCAACTTCATCCAAAAGTGAAGTCATGTCCATACCTGCGTGGTTGCCGAGCAGGATAATGGTGATATCATCGGACAGATTACGTGAAAAGGCTGTAGCAAACCCGCCACCACTACCGTTGTGGAAGACGGTACGGTTGGTGCCATTCTCTTTGAGAATCCAGGCGTAGCCATAGTTTTTATCGGAGTAAGGCTCATACATCTGTTCAATCGTATCCTGGCTTAGAATCTTGTCCGTATACAACGCACGATCCCATTTCAGCATATCGTCCACTGTGGAATAGATGGTTCCTGACCCGGATTGAGACACATAGTAAGGCGCAGTTACCCATGTGTTATTTTGTTGAACAAAACCACTAATCGTATGCACTTTACGGGAAGCCTCTCCCGAATTTTTCATGCCAAGTGGTTTCAATATCGTCTGCTGCACATAATCGGCATAACTCATACCGGATACCCGTTCAACGACGTATGCAAGCAAAACATACCCGCTGTTGCTGTATAGATAGGCACTCCCCGGTTCAAACTTCAGCGTTTTGTGACGAATCTCTTCTACAGTCTCTTCCATGGAAGTTCCTTCATCCCGACCAAATGCGGATGGCAGACCTGAAGTCTGGGATAACAGCATATGCAGCGTGATCTGATCTCCCTTCGGTATACCGGAGATATACTTGGAGATTGGATCTTGCACATTAATCTTACCCTCCTCCACGAGACTCAGAATGGACGCGGCCGTGAAGGATTTGCTCAGCGATGCGATTCGGGTCTTCTGATCCGGGCGATTCAGCGTCTGTTCATCGGCAAGTCCGTAGCCTTGTCTTAGCAGAACATCACCATCGCGGGCAATCAGCGCCATACCTGGATAGTTGATCTCGCGCAGATATGTATCCACGCTGGCAACCTCGCTATTCAGCAGGCTGACCTGATCAGTGACCATATTGACACTCATCTGACCCGTGGCTGTGCGTTGGACCTTAATGTCTGCCTTGATTGCATTAGCCATGGCCCGGACAGGTACCATCAACGTACCGTTAACGGTACGTGAATTCACACCTGTAGCCAGATCGACCTGGTTTACCTTAATGGAATTGCTGCCAGCCTGATGGACCAGCTTGTCTCTGCCAACGGTAACGGTAGCTGTCTTGGTGCGAGCATCCCATTTCAACGTGCCTTTAACGGATGTGACCACATCCCGCAGTGGAACAAACGTTGAGCCTTTGATTATAAGTGGAGCGTTCTTCCAGGATTGCTGCTCACCATTCACTTCAATGTGAACTGCTTGCGTTGCCTGCGCTGCGGATGCCGTGATACCGGCTTGTCCCAGGATCGGGCCTGCGCACAGGATGAGCGCTAACAGGATACGGAACATGGATGAATATACCGTGGAAACAGGTTGTTGCACGTGTGACTTACGTAAGATTTGAATCCTCCCCTTCCAATCGTTTCATGAATAGACAACTTATGAGCATTGTAAACGATCTCGCTTAGAGGGTCAAAAACGATTAGCGGATATAATCTATATCATCTGATCAGATCATTTGAATTTGTACTAATTTAGTATCTATACATAATATTTTTACAGCAATTGTCCGATAAAAGGATGGGTGAAGATTATGATGGGGGATAGTTAAATGAAGAAAAGGATTCGAAACTGGTTTACTTTAACCGTAAAAAAACGTCTGATCGCGGCTTTGCTCCTGTTTCTGATAGTACCGAGCATTACCGTTGGTTGGTTATCTTATGAGAAAGCTGCTGAACAGGTCAAGCTGGAAATCATTCGTTCCGCACAGGCCAAAACAGAAATGCTTAGTCTGCAAATAAGTGAGATGCTGGAAATGGAGAAGGATAACGTAGCACAGATGGCGGCGGGTATTACTTCTAACGATATTATTAATAATTCCCCGGCGCTTCGAAGGCAGATGGATCGGATGTCCCAGAACCATAAAGAACTGGATGCAGTTACTGCAGGTGCAGAAGATGGCAGTTGGATGAAGTCCCCTGATCCTGGAGCACAAGTCTTTGATCCGCGGGAACGTTCATGGTATAAGCTGGCTATATCTCAGGACGTACCTGTAATCTCGGATACGTTCCAGTCCGTAGTGACGGGCGAATGGGTTGTAACGGCGGCAGCGAAGCTGGCTGATGGCAAAGGAGTATTCGGGGCCAATGTTAGTCTTAATCATCTGAAAGAATCCGTAGATCAGATACGTATTGGTAAAGAAGGAAAACTGTACATGCTGGATAACGGGGGTAAATTCCTGTTCCACTACAATATTGAATCCGGTACACAGTCGGATGAACCTTACATCAATGAGATGTATACGAAGGAAAGTGGAACCGTGAAGTATACATATGATGGTCACGAAGTGGAAGCAGTGTATTCCACCAATCCGGTGACCGGTTGGAAAATTGTTGGTGAGATGGTTCCTTCCGAAGCAACGGAAGCCGTAATGCCTATTTTGATCCGTGCAGTAAGTGTTGTGGGTGCTGCATTGGTTATTGGCTTGATTCTGCTTATTTTCATTATCCGCAGCATTCACCGGCCATTACTGCAATTAACACAGGCAGCATCCAAAGTAAGCGCAGGAGATCTCACCGTTCGTGTAGGCTTACAGCGTCGGGATGAGTTCGGACAGCTCGGGGAAAGCTTCGACACGATGACGACTTCACTACGTAGTGTGCTTGGAGAGGTGCATGATACGTCCAGCCAGCTGGCAGCATCTTCTGAAGAACTGATGGCAAGTTCCGAGCAGACATCCAAAGCCACAGAACAGGTGGCTGAACTGATGCAGGATGCAGCTGCGGGAACGACTTTGCAGAACAATAGTCTTGCTACTACAGGTCAACTCGTGGGCGAAATGTCCATTGGAGTCAAAGAGATCTCATCAAGTGCTGAAGACACCGCTCGTATCGCTCTGGATGCTTCCACCAAGTCGGAAGCGGGTATGGTTACAGTGGAAGAAGCGGTTACCCATATTCAACAGGTGAATGATGAGAGCAAAGCCATGTCTGTGGTCATTGAGGATCTGCGCGCAAAAAATGAAGAGATTCTTGTGATTGTGGCCGAGATTACGGCCATTGCCAAGCAGACGAACATTCTCGCATTGAATGCATCCATTGAAGCTTCAAGAGCTGGCGAGCAAGGGCGCGGATTCGCGGTCGTAGCCAACGAAGTGAAGACACTGGCTCACAGTTCAGGCGCTTCAGCCGAGCGGATTAATGAGCTTATGCATGAGATGCAGGAGAAAACCAATGCGGTGCAATCCACTTTTGCCCGTACGGGAGAAGGTATGATGAAGAGTTCGCAGATGGTTACAGAAGCGGGCGAAGCATTCCATAACATTCGTACTGCGGTTCAGTTGGTGGCTGCACAAGCTGGAGAAGTATCCGCGGCTTCCCGTCAGATTGATGGCGGCATGAGTCATGTCAACAAGGCAGTAAGTGATACAATGGTTCTGTCGGACAGAATTGCCTCTGGAACGGAAGATGGATCAGCGGCGGCTCAAGAGCAGTTAGCTACAATGGAAGAGGTTGCAGCTTCTTCGGCAGCATTGTCACGTATGGCTGAAGATCTGCAAAGCATAATTGAACGGTTTAAGTTGTAACAGGGATTGAAATGAGACAATGTGTCATGATGAATACTTAAGGAAGGAACTGAAATGCCCTTTCTGCGATAAGAGGAGACTGCAGGGTTGCGACCCTGCGGTCTTTTTTCTGTTGAACAAGGGGTGTCCGTTATGTTTTCACACACAGCATCCTTTCAGTTGTGTTGACATGTAATAAACAAAATTATATTATGTCTATAAATAAACAAACAAAAATATATAATGTTAATTAATATTCGATTAAACTGACCATAACAATGATAAGAGGAGCTTTGCTATGAAATCATCGGAATCCTGGTTGCAAACCGCTTCATTGGAAGAGATCAAGCGTGGTTATATGGAGGAGGGTGCTGCCTATACATGCGTATGCTGCGGATACAGGACGGAAGCGGGAATTATCTATCCTGAAGAAGGAGTCCTCTATGAGGCAGCCCGTTATATGCGAGTGCATATTGAGAAGGTTCATGGATCGGTATTTGAGTATTTGCTGGAGCTGGATAAAAGCGTAACCGGATTGTCTGATGTCCAGCGGGGCTTGTTGTCACAATTCTATGAAGGCAAGAAGGATGCTGAAGTACAGAAGACCCTTGGCATCGGGAGTGCTTCCACGATCCGGAATCATCGGTTTGTATTAAAGGAGAAGGAACGGCAGGCCAAGATATTCCTGGCATTAATGGAACTTCTCAAAAGTAAGGATACCCAGGCTCCAGCCGAATGGGTGTCGCCGGTGACAAGGCATGAACATACGATCCATCGTGATTCATTTGATATTACAGAACAGGATCGGGAAAAGGTGCTAAACAAGTATTTTCCAGAGGGCACCAGTGGTCCACTGACGACGTTTCATATGCAGCAAAAGCATAAATATATCGTGCTCATCGAAATTGCCAAACGATTCGAGACAGAGCGCAAATATTCCGAGAAACAGGTCAATGAACTGCTGAAGGAAGTTCATGATGATTACGTGGAAATACGGAGGTATCTCATCGACTATGGTTTGCTGGAACGTGAGCCAGACGGCAGTCAGTATTGGCTGGGAAGCCACGCAGATCAACAGAGTGCCAAAGTTGGAAAACAGGAGCGCAAAAAAAAGGGGGAGCAGGAGAAGATGAATCGTCGCAAAGAATTGCAGGAACAGGCCAAAGAAGTTAAAACGGAAGCGGGCGTCTACCAGATTCGGAATGAACATAACGGCAAAGTTTATATCGACAGCACACTTAACCTGAAAACCATTAACGGACAACGGTTTATGTTACAGATGGGTAGCCATCTGAATCGAAGGTTGCAGGCTGAATGGAATGAATATGGAGAGAATGCGTTTGTGATCGAGGTGCTGGAGACATTGAAGCAAGACGATAACCCGTATTACGATCCCAAAGATGCACTCGCCAAATGTCTGAATCGCTGGTTTGAACAGTTAGAGCCCTATGGAGACCAAGGGTACCACGGAGATAAAAAGCAATCTGCTGAATAGGAGAGGCATTTTCCTCTCCAAATTTCATGGCCTTTCATTACCAAAATCCCCTCTGCCAATATGATGGCAAAGGGGATTTTGATGTTACCGGCTACTTATTATCTAAGTTGAACTAATCTTTTGCACGATAACAGCGATTGGAAGGTTGTTCTGTCATCGTAGTGTCGGTGTAACTAATCTTTAGTTCAACGATTACAGCTTGAGTTGTTCCACGAGCTTCTGCAGCTTGTGAGCCAGATGGGCAAGGGAATCAGCAGAGGATGATATCTCCTGCATGGAAGCCACTTGCTCCTCCGTAGCAGCAGAGATGTTCTCCGTTCCATCGGCATTGGTTTCGGATATGGCGTGGATCTGATCAATGGATTGCACCACTTCGGCTGTGCTTGCAGACATCTGTTGTGAGGCGGCTGCAATGTTCTCAAGCTGATGATTGACGACCCCAACAGCCTCCCTAATCTGGGCAAAAGCTTCATCTGCAAACTGAACGGCACGAATGCCGTTGCTTACATCCTGTTGCCCGATCTGTACATTGTGATTGGCCATTGAAATCTCCTGTTGAATCGCTCCGACCATCTCTACGATCTTCTGGCCGGACAGGCTGGATTGTTCCGCGAGCTTGCGGACTTCGCTGGCAACAACGGAGAAGCCACGTCCATGCTCACCTGCACGTGCTGCTTCTATAGAAGCATTGAGAGCAAGCAAATTGGTCTGTGCAGCGATATCTGTAATGACAGATACCATCTCACCAATGGATGTGGAATGCTGTTCAAGTCGTCCAGCAGTATCTGCCATACCTTGCACAAAGCGACTCACGGAACTCATCTCGGATACGGCCGTCTGCATGGTTGCATTCCCTTTATCCGCGAGCTCACTTGCTTGCATGGCAGCTTCGGATACTTGCTGTGTGCTGTTCGTTACCTGTCCTACACCTCCAGCAAGCTCATTCATCTGTAGTGCCGTATGTTTCAGGCTGCTTGTTTGTTTCTCAAGTCCAGCTGCGGATTCTTCCGTGATCAAGGCGACTTGCTCTGTTGCTTTGGTTGTCTCCGATGAGTTGACTGCCAATTGTGTGGATGAGGCGGTTAACTCGTCAGCCGTGTGTCGCACGTCCTGAATAACGGTTCGCAGGGATTCGCTCATCTTATTGAAGCTGGTGCTCAGCTTGCCGAATTCATCCTGTCCCAATACAGCAACTTCGATGGTCAGATTACCATTACTAATTTCGTCAGATGCCTTCACCAGGCGGTTCAGTGGTTTGGTGATTGATTGCACAATCCAGAAAATAATGATGGAGCTTACCGCAATTGCAATCGCTACAACAATAAGTGTGGTGTATAGGATCGGACGGACAGAAGCCGTCACTTCCCCACTGTCAATGACACCAACCACGGTCCAGCCCGTCGTTTCATTAGTGGAGAAAAAAGCATGTTCCTGGTTTCCATTTAGTGTATAGGTCAGACTTCCGTTTTTCTGTGCAAAAATATCTTTATAGGGTGCCATGGTTCCTTCGGTCCCCGGTTTTTCGGTAGGATGTACAATGATTTTGTTGGCATTATCAATGATATAGATATAACCCTTCTCGCCAATCTTCGTGGAATTAACCGTCTTCGAGAGGGCTTCAAGTGACAGGCTGACAGAGACGACACCATGGCCATCCGCTGAGGTCTGAGCTACCGAAGCAACAACATTGCCGGTATTGCTTGATAAGTAGGGGGTGATTACGGTAGGGACATCTTTGTTCTGCGTAGCAGCCTGATACCACGGGCGTTCGCGCGGGTCATATCCTTCTTTGTTCACCGCAGTTACAGGGGAGTTAATATACACGCCCTGATCGGTACCGATGGAGGCAAGTTCCACGTCATCATGGGTTTCCTTATACGCGTCGAGCAAGGTACGGATGGTATCGGTTTCGTCACCCTGATTGGGTCCGACATTGCCTGCGTCCAGCTGACTTGCTAGGAAATCAACATTTTTGCGTGTTGCACCAATAATCTGGTCAATGGTCTGGTTTAGCACAGTAACACTGCTGATCGCGTTCTCATACATTTTCTCTTCAACCTTGGCTTCGGCTGTTTGGAAAGAGATAATGCCCAGACTGATTGTTGGAATGAGTAGTACGATGGCAAATGACAAAATCAGTTTCTCTCTCATCTGCAGCGTTCTTTTGACCCCTTGTTTACGAATTTTCTTCATACACATTCCCCCTCTGTGTAACCCATCCCCATGTCTAGTGGACAAGCCCATCTGGTAAAAGATATTTCATTCCATCCTTTCCAGAAGTTTCTGGTGCTATCGTATGACAAATTTCGCGTTTATTCAACACAATTTATGAGTTTTACGAAAATATTTTTCGATTTTATAGGTATTTAGGATTACATCTGTTCTATAAAAATTAATCTGTCTCTCCCTTAGTGCACATCTTGTGGTATATTTCTGAATTAATGTGACACGAAGAATGGACCTGGATGGATCTACATCCATATATATCGGTTTATAGGGACAAAAATTGGAGAGGGGTTGTACGGCAGTTGGACCAAAGTACACTACAGATATCTGGACAGGAGAACATGGAAGAGGTCCAGGATCAGGCTACATTCATGCAGGGGGTCAAAGATTGTATCCCAACCCTGCTTGGTTATTTGAGTATTGGCTTTGCGGCGGGTGTCATTGAAATGACCGCAGGTCTGAGTCTGGCGGAAACAGCTCTGCTCAGCCTGATTTTATATGCAGGATCGGCTCAGTTCATTGCAGCAGGCATGCTCGCATCGAATGGCTCAGCAGTAGCCATCATGTTCACCATATTTTTTGTGAATCTTCGCCATTTGCTGCTCAGTGCGGCTGTATAACCGTATTTTCGGCATCTGACCCCACTTAAAAATATGTGGATTGGTTCATTGCTTACCGATGAGTCTTTCGGCGTGGCGATGACACGTGCGATTGGCAGGGAAAGGCTTAGTGAACGCTGGATGCACGGTCTGAATATTACCGCATATCTGAACTGGTTCGTGGCTAATATGGCGGGAGCGTACTTTGGACGCTGGATCACTAACCCGGAACGACTGGGTCTGGATTATGCCCTGCCAGCGATGTTTATTGGACTGGTCGTACTCCAGTTGGTGCATCGCAAAAACAAAAAAATACACATTAATGTGGCTATGATCGCCGTTGTCTGTGTAATCTTCGCCAGCATGGCTTCACTTGGCAGCATGAGTGTCATTGTGGCTGCGGTCATTGCGGCAACGATGGGAGTGTTCATGGAACGATGGAAGTAAGATGGGATGTATTCTGGATTATTATGGGCTCGGCACTGTTAACATTTATCCCGCGTGTACTGCCGCTAATGCTGTTCAGCAAGATACAGATTCCAATGTGGTTGTTACGCTGGCTGGAGTATGTACCCGTAGCGGTCATGGCAGCGCTGATTGGTCAGGAACTGTTCATGTCGGGCAACCAGTTCGTGCCGATTACGCACAATGCAGCTCTGTGGGCATCCCTGCCTACGATTGCAGTAGCGATCTGGACACGCAGTCTGCTGGGAACCGTATTGGTCGGTATTGTGGCTATGATGATCTTGCGATACTGGATCGGATAATTGCTAGGAGAGTCATAAGATGGCGACACTCAGTGATGAAAACGCTATTTTCTATTATGGCCGAAAGGGATAAAATGGAGACTGAGGTGTTCAGTGTTTCCATTTTGCACAAGAGGAAGGAACGATTTCAATCATGAGTACAAGTCCATCCGTTATATTGTTTCAGGGAGACTCGATTACAGATGGGGGAAGATCACGTAATGATGATCCGAATCATTTTCTCGGACACGGGTATGCGTATCTGATCTCCAGCAAACTGGGTATGGAACTGGCGGGTAAGCAAAAGACCTTCTATAACAGAGGTATCAGCGGGGATCGGGCATCCGATCTGTACGCACGCTGGAATGAGGATACCATTAGCCTGAAACCGGACCTGATCAGTATCCTGATTGGGGTTAATGATGCCTGGCGCACGATGAATGGTGAACCTAGCGGGGTAACGGATCGTTTCGGACGGGCGTATCGCCATTTGCTCGAAGAAACTCGAGAAGTGATGCCAGATACGGGGCTGATTTTGATGGAGCCGTTTATTCTTAGAACCGGAGCGACCGCGGAGAAATGGGAAGCCTGGGAAGAGTATATCGGTCAATATCAGAAGCTTGCTCAAGGTCTTGCTGAAGAATTTGGAGCTGTGTGGGTGCCATTGCAACAGACGTTTAATGACGCTCTGAAGCAGGCGGATGCAGCGTACTGGTTATGGGATGGCGTACATCCAACCGCGGCAGGTCATGAGCTGATTGCACGCCAATGGTTGTCTGTTGTACAGAATTCTCCGCTTGCGATTGTGTAATAACAACAGCGGACAGTTGCGATATGGCAGCAGCATTATAGGTATACAGGATTAATTGAGGATGAGGATATAAGATAGTTAAGAATATGAGATAACCATAAAAAGCCTGTGGTGACAGGCAGAATGCAACGGAGAACCTGACGAAGGTTCTTCGTTTTTTTTTGTGTTGGGAAGGAAAAGGAAGTAACGTCGTGGAAAGGGTTCTAATGGATAATTCTTCAAAAGTGCTATCATATCCAGTAAAATGAAATCGATTACATTATAATTTTGGTATGACAATCCATTAACGAAGAGTGGTGAATCCAGTGGAAGATTCCATTCACGAAGTCGAAAATGAAAATATAAATCAACATGGAAAAGAGAGCAAAGTATTGAGTTCCTTAAGTGCCGACAGACTCTTAGAGAAGTTATCCCGGCCTGAATTGGCCACGTTATACACAGACTTGAAGGCTTACGGTGAACGTGCCTTGAAAGAACCCATGCCACCCTTGTCGTTCCGTCTATATCGACAGTTCAGCGATACGGGTGAGCGGAAAGCCTATGAAGAGGCTTATTTCGATCGAAGGGGCAGACTTGCTGCTGTGGCGATGCTCGCCTTGGACACGGCTAGGCCGGATGCACTGCAAGCGCTGGAAGAAATGTTGTGGGACGTGTGTGGTGAGTATACGTGGTGTTTGCCCGCGCATCTGGGTACGGGAGAGGTCAACCAGGTGAAGGGGAACATCGATCTGTTCGCTGCTGAGACGGTACATATGCTGGCCGAGATTGTGACCATTCACGCCGAGCAGCTCGATCGCCTTGTCCTAGAACGGATCAGGTCTGAAGCAGAACGGCGAATCTTCACTCCGCTTTACCGGGAGCAACGGAAGTTCCACTGGCAGACAGCGGATCACAACTGGTCGGCGGTCTGTGGTGGCTGCTGTGGCATGGCCGCATTGTTGCTGCTCGAGGATGAGTCCACACTAAAGGAATCGATCTGCCAAACAGTCAGCTGTATGAACGCATTCTTGAGCGGATATGGCGAGGATGGCGGCTGTGCCGAAGGCATTGGATACTGGGTATATGGCTTTGGATATTTCACCTATTATGCCGAGATGCTTCGTGAGTATAGTGAGGGCGAACTAGATCTGCTAGTGGGTTCCAAAATCGCAGACATCGCCGCATTCCCGCTGCGAGTTCATCTGTCAGGTGGCACATTCGTGAATTATTCGGACAGTTCCGAACAGGAAGAGATCCCTTCCGGATTACTCTCCCTGCTTGCATCCCGGGTTGGGTTGCAGGTGGATCTGCCGCTTCATATTCCACTGCTTACCGATGATCCCTGTCATCGCTGGGCTCATCTGTTGCGGAACGTGATGTGGAGCGATCCGCCAGTGTACGGTGATGAAGGTGCCTCTGGGCAGGCTGAACGAGGATTTATTTTTCGAAATCTGGGCTGGATGATTGCAAAAGGATCGCTCGATTCCCGGGATACAAAACAAGCGAACGGCGCACCCCTTCATGTGGCTATTTCCATTAAAGGCGGGCATAACGATGAACCTCACAACCATAATGATCTGGGGCAGTTCATTATCCATTGCGGTGGTGAGAATATTCTGTGTGATCCAGGAGCAGGGTTGTACAGCCAAGCGTATTTTGCACCAGGCAGAGAGCAGCTGTTCCACATCTCGTCATCCGGTCATAACGTTCCGCTCATTGAAGGCAAGGAGCAATGCTCCGGTCGGCAAGCGCAATCCCATGTGTTAGAGGCAAGGCTGGCAGAGGGTGGCGGTGAGCTGAATGCAACAATGGATCTAACATCCGCATACTCTGGGGCTGCTTCACTGGCTCAGTATACGCGCCAATTTCATTGGGAAATGTCTCCTGACGGTAGCAAAGATAGAGCAGAATTGCGTTTGATTGACCGTTTTCAATGGAAAAGCAGCATGGTGTCTTCGGCAGAACGATTCTCTTCGGTGGATGATTCAGATGCAGGATGTTCGAGCGTTGTGGAGCGATGGATGAGTAGAGTACAGCCTGAGGTGGTGAAGAGCGGTAATCTTCGCTGGCAAGGTGTACATGGAACGGTCCATATGACATATGATGCGAACCAGTGGCAGGTCTTTACGGAGGCTATGAACACAGTTGATCATGACAATGTTCCGGTCACATTCTATCGGACGTCACTATCATGGACAGGTGTGATCGATGAGACGGATGTTCAGACAGAACGCCCTAATCCGCTTGAAACGGTATGTGAGGTACGCTTCATCATTGAACCGAAAATGGGAGAAATCGAGGTGAGCATGCGTGAGTAAATATACATCTGCGTCCACGTATCCATGGAAAGACGAACTTGAACGTTACCGTACATTGGCAGAACAAGCGGGTCCCCCTCCGGCAGACGGCTGGAATAGGGAGCGCAAGTTGCCACTTGTTGAAAGTGTTGTTCGCGCTTACACACCATATCAGGATAGCCAGGGTGCAATTATCGACCCGTTCTCGGGTGTGGAGAGATATTATTCTACACCGGCCTATGCGATGGCTGCGGCAGTTCTGGTTGATGCGGGCCGTACAGATCTGCTTGATTCCGCAGCGGCAGCGCTATCACAGAGCATTGATGCCGTAGTCAATGGTAGTGCACCTGGCAATCATCCTGATTTTTTTCCGGTGCTCATGATGAGAGCTTATATGTTGTTGAAGTCACATCTGCCTGAACAAGCACAGATCTGGGCTGAGGCACTCAAGACGATCCACCCTGAACAAGATTATGTATTTACGATGAGCAAGATGAACAATCCCAATCGCATGATTAACTGGAACGCCATTATGATCTCTGGTGAATATCTGCGGTGGCATGAACAGCTGGCGAATGAGGGTACAGCGTGGATGGATCGTTATCTGGAAGCCTATCATGTGCCCCGATTTACGGCCCTTGGGTTGTATCAGGATGGACCGCTGGATCGACCCAATTGTCCATTTTCCTATGATATTGCCACCCGTTATCACCTTGAGGTGATGCTCCAAGCTGGTTACGAGGGAACGACTGCCGATACGTTACGTGAGCAGCTGCGCCATGGTGCCTTCAGCTCGCTACTGACGCTCTCGCCGCTAGGTGAGATTCCACCGCGTGGTCGCAGCTCCCAGCATCAGTGGAATGAAGCGGCGGCGGCTTATGTATGTTCTACACATGCAACACTAGCTTTGCAGGCGGGAGATCGGGTGATGGCCGGTGCTTTCGCACGTGCTGCTAATCGGTGTTTTGCTGCTGTGGAGCGCTGGAAAATGGAAGATGGGCGTCTGAAAATCGTGCGCAATGAATACAAGCCAGAAGATCGCCACGGCTACGAAATCTATACCAACCATACCTGTTACAATCTGTGGACGGCAGCAGCGCTGGGTCACGCTTGTCTCAGTGATCCAGGAGAGGATGTGGGCGAAGTATACCTTCCTTCCGAACTGGGTAGCAGAGTTTTGCAGACCGATGGGTGGTTCGAAACGGTGATTGCTTCCATACCTGGTCAGCAACTGGTATTACACACGGCGATGAATGATCCGTATACGATCCCTGGTTTGGTGCGGATTCAGCAGACGGGGTTACCTGGTCTGATTGGTCCGTCCGCTGCCAGCCATGTGCAGGCCGGATTTACGGAATTTGCCGAAGGGGCGGTTCGTCCGCTCAGCTACTGTCCTGCCTGGAAGACACCAGATGGGGTATGGCACAGTCTTGCAGAGGGGATTCCATCCGGTGGTGCATATGATCGTGACGTTGGATTGGACCCTGCACAGGGAGGAGGTTCCGTTGTGTACGAGAAGGTGGACCATGATACCCGGAATCAAGTGGAGCAGCATCTGGCGGAAAGAGCGGCAGAAGATGGCATAACTGTCTTGGAGAATGCTTTTGCCGTGACATGGGTCGGTCCATTACCCGGAATTGAAACATTGCGTACTCATTATGTGCAACAGGCGGATGTGCTGACCATAACGTATAAATTCGAAGGTGAGATCACGGCGGCAGGTGCACTCATTCCATTGATGTTCCATGATGGTCGTGAACAGGCGGTGATTACTCAAACGGATCATAGTGTACGAACGGAGTATCGGGGAGCGTATGTAGAATCTACAGCGCTGGATCAGGAAGCCATTATTCATCTGGAGGAACAGGCTGTGGCTTCACGTAATGGGTTGCTGAAGGAAGCACGGATTGAAGCGAACGGAGCACGTAGGTTGTCATTTACGATCCGATTGGGCGAGGTTAAATGAATCGAGGAGGGATATGTTCATGAACACATCAACGTCGGTAAAATGGCTCGAGGAAGCGTGGCAACAGGGGGCTGCCAAGACGATTCGGAATGCAAAGCGGATCAAGGATACATTCCCGCACATTGCCCCGCAAGGGACGTATGACCGGAATGATCCGGAATGGTGGACAGCAGGTTTCTGGCCTGGATTGTTATGGCTGGTCTATGAGGATGCGCCGGAAAGTGAAGCGGTCGCTCCGTTACATCGCATTGCCGAAAGCTGTGAGCGGCAACTGGAGGGTTGTCTGCGTGATCCCGAATCGGTGGATCACGATCTGGGGTTCATCTGGCTGCTTAGTGGCGTAGCCAACTACCGCCAGACGGGCAGCATGGATGGACGGCGGCGTGGCATGCTTGCCGCCAACCTGCTCGCTGCCCGGTTCCACGTGCGCGGTGAGTTCATCCGCGCATGGAACTTCAGCTCGTCAGCAATGGATACGCGCGGCGTAGCCATCATTGACAGCATGATGAACCTGCCGCTGCTCTACTGGGCATCCGAGCAGAGCGGCGATCCTCGCTTCCGCTGGCTGGCGGAAGCACACGCGGACACCGTGGCGCGCGAATTCATCCGCGCTGACGGGTCCATCTGCCACGTGGTGGAGTTTGATCCACACACGGGGCAGAAGTTGCGAGAGCATGGCGGACAGGGCCATGCTCCAGGTTCGGCTTGGGCGCGGGGCACCGCCTGGGCGTTGCACGGGTTTGCGCTGTCTTTCCGGTATACGGGCGAAGCCCGATATCTGGAGACAGCGGAGCGTGCGGCCGATTTCTTCCTCGCCATGCTTGGCGAAGAGATCGTGCCGGTGTGGGATTTCCGCGCACCTGCGGAGCATCAGGTGGCGTGGGACTCGTCCGCTGCGGCGATTGCCGCGAGCGGGTTGCTCGAGCTGGCGAAGCTGTCGCCACGCGGTGAGACCTATGCTGCCGCGGGAGAACGTATCGTCCGCGGCTTGCATGAGCACTATAGCTCCGGCGACTCGGCAGCGGAAGAAGGTCTGATCATGCAGGGAACGGTGCATTACCCGGAAGGGCGAGGGTTGAATGTGCCGATTATATACGGCGATTATTTCTATATGGAAGCGCTGGCGAAGCTGCGTGGACATGCGGGGTTATTTTAAAAGAAGAATTGAGAACTATGCATGAGAGAAACTGAGGGTGAGAACGGATTAGTAAGGTCGTAGTGGTATGAGCCTTCGAGTTGTTAGCAAACCATCATCACTTGTCCGCATAAGGCTGTCTCCAGTATCAGGAACGATATTCCTTCCATTGGAGACGGAGTATATCTAAGTTTGAGCTTTGAATAGACAAAACAAGGTGAGCGGACAGGCGGATGGTGTACATAATCGAAGGAAGACAAAAGAATACCTGGCATATCAATATCGCATTCTTACGGTTCCAGTTGGGGTGCAGACTTAGCTATGCTTTACTGAAAGAATCGATTTTCACTTCGAGGGCATGCGTCTCAGGATAACAAAGTCGGCAGAAGATTGATCCGGGTATCGCTGCGGAATAATCTCATGAACTTTGAAATCAGGGTAGTCGAAGAGATAATCGAACAGATTACGGTCCTGGATTGTATCAATCCCCGGGTTGCCGTTTTCTTTCAAACGGGTGTAAAGTACCACCCATGCTGTTGAAGAGTGCAGAATATCATAGAGGGTATTGCGAAAATCTGTTTCATCCGTGATGTGATATAACACATCCAGACAGACCGTCAGATCGGCTTGCAGGAAACCTCGGTTAATCCATAGGCCTGGTGTATACAACATGAAGCTCTTGGAATAATCCTTGGCAAATTGGGAAGCACAACGCTTTACTGAAGAAGCCGCCACATCCACGCCCAGGTAGTCCTCATAATTCATGTATTGCAACTGGTTGCCATCCCCACATCCAAACTCAATGACACGATGAATCCCTTCACGTTGAATCAGTCCGTTCACGACCTCGGCCTTGAATTCAGCCAAAACCCCGTATGACCCCCTCCCAGAACTTTCACCCGAACGATATGTTTCCTCCCAATACCCGATGTAATCAAAAGGCTGACGCATTATGTTTCCTCCAATCCTGTTAAAAGAAGTTCAAGACAGTCAATATACATAGGTATGCGCAATATTCGCAGGTATGATCGGTTGAAACAGGAATAGAAGATAAATTAATTTCCATAGAATTCCCTGAAAATTTCCTGAAAGTCTAAACATCTGGAAAGGACTTGCCGACATAAAACATAAGGAAAAAAATGATGATAATCGGGGGGAAATGATGTTAAAGCCAAGATTGACCAAGTACATGGTGATGATGCTGGTGTTGATGCTGAGTATTTCCAACGTAGGCTTGGCCGCTGCGGCAGATAAAGAACTGTCCAAAATTGTGGTTTCCAAGAATGAGATGTCGCTCGAAGTTGGTGATTCTGGGTCTGTTACGGTGACAGGGGTATATTCAGATAATACCTCGGCTAATGTAACGATTAGTACAACCTGGAGTAGCGAAGATACTTCGATAGCAACTGTATATAATGGTGCAATCACGGCCAAAAAGGAAGGTAAAGCGACGATTACCGCAGCTTATCAGGGTCAGAGTCAGACCGTTCAAGTGAAAGTAACGAAGAAGGTCAAAGCTCTTTCGAAAAACGTGCAAAGTCTGGATTTGCGCACGGGAGATACAAAAGAAATTATTTTGACAGCAACGTATAGTGACAATGAAACAAATAATGCAGCAGCAAGTACGGCAGAATGGTCTACCAGTGACGAGAAGGTTGCTACCGTTGTGAATGGTAAAGTAACTGGACAAAGCGCGGGTACGGCAGTTATTACTGCGAAAGTTGGCAGCCAGAGCGTGACGGTGGATGTTAACGTTGAAGTGGTTAAACGTGTAGATGTAGATAAACAGCAGGTTAACCTGTTGTTGAACAAAAGTGAAAGTGTGAAAGTGACGGCTACTTACCCAGATGGCACAACCAAAGATGTAACGGATCTGGCGGAGTGGACATCAAGCAATGAGAAGGTCGCAGACGTTCTTAAAGGCGAAATTACAGGATACTCGGCAGGTTCTGCCAAGATCACAGCCAAATACGGTACAAAATCAGTATCCGTTGACGTGGATGTGGATCTGACGAGCAAGCTGAGTGTGGAGAAACAAAGTATTTTCTTCCGTTTGAGCGAGACAACCAAAACGGCTAATGTCGTTGTAACGGCTTCTTATCCAAACAGCAGCGATGTGAATGTAACGGATCAGGCAACTTGGACATCCAGCAACGAGAAGGTTGCAACGGTGTTTAAGGGACAGATCACAGCCATTAGCGCAGGTTCAACAACGATCAAAGCAACCTATAGTGGAAAAACTGTAGAAATTGCTGTAGATGTAGATACGGCAAGATATCTGGATATCAAAGATGTAAATGACAAGCTCGCCATGAGTGTTACCGGTGATAACAAGTCTAAGACATTGGTAGCCAATGCCGAATATATTGATGCCAGTACAGAAAATGTAACTTCCAAAGCAACATGGACTTCAAGCAATCCAGATGTCGTATATGTATCAAACGGCGATCTGATTGCATACAAATCCGGTACGGCTACGATCACTGTAGCTTATGGCGGTAAAACGGTTAAATTCACAGTGAATGTAGACGTAGCAGACAAGTATGAGATGGACAAGAAGAAAGCATCGGTAGCCGTTGGTGGAACGACTTCTGCCAAAGTACTGGCGTTGTATGGTGAAACATCCAAAGATGTATCTGAAGATGCAACTTGGAGCAGCAGCAGCGACAAAATCGCTGAGGTAGATAGCAAAGGGGTTATCACAGGTGTTGCTACAGGTAAAGTAACCATTACCGCGAAGATTGAAGGCAAAACGCTGACTCTGCCTGTTGAAGTAGGTATGGCAAGTGGACTGGAAGCAGATGTGAACTTCGTCGTATTGTCTGCCAAAGAAACACAGAACATCCTTCTAACAGGTACGGATGAGGACGGCAACACGTTGGATGTAACATCCGAAGCAACCTGGAAATCGAGCAATGCACGTGTAGCGGATGTGAAAAAAGGCGTGATCACGGGTAACAGCAGTGGTAAAGCCAACATTACAGCAGAATACGGCTCCCAAAAAGTGACCATTCAAGTTGAAGTGGATGTCATCTCACGTATTGAAGCTTCTGAGCCGGTTCTTTCCCTGAAATCAGGCGATACAGCTGATCTGACGGTAACTGCCTTTTTGAGTGACGGTAGCGAGCGTGATGTTACGGACAAAGCTGAATGGAAAACGAACAGCTACAAAGTAGCTCAAGTGACCAAAGGTAAAGTCAAAGCTACGGGTTCCGGTAAAGCCAAAATTACTGCAAAATACGGTAGCAAGTCTGTAACGATTGCTCTAGATGTGGATACACTGAAATATTTGCAGACGGATAAAGTAACGTTGACCATGAAACCTGGTGAAAAGGTAACCGTGGCTGCAACTGCAACGTATGCCGATGGCAGTGAAGCTAATGTATCCAAACCGGCTCTCTGGAAATCTTCCCGGATTGCAACAGCATCGGTGAAAGATGGAATTATTCAGGCAAATGGCAAAGGTAAAGCAACGATTACGGTGACATTTGCAGGTGTGAAAACCAAAGTGACGGTAGTGGTTGAAGCGAAGTAATTGCTTTTCCATATGTGAGCGTGAAACGCGCAAATAAAAACGGTGATGCCAGCTAATAGCTGGTATCACCGTTTTTTGTTTATAAACTAGGCATGTCTTCAAGCGCTAACGAATCTGAAACGTCTTATTCAGGGGTCTGGAGCGTTTGCAGAAATCTAAGGAATCTGAGACACGTTATATCGGAAAGTACAGTCTTTTATAGCGCTTTTGTCAGGTTATTTTGGTATATAACGTGTCTGAGATTCCTTACAATTTATAAAGAGGACCTAAAGACCAAATAAGACGTCCTGAGTTCCTTAGAAAATGAAAATAATCTAGCCATTCGCCAACGCCCAGAACCCTTGCATACACCACCCTATTACAGATGTATAACCAAGTGATTCTGTGACGTTCCCTGTATGTTCTATAACTACATCGTGTGAGACAGTACCAGCGCACCATAGGCAAAAGCGATCACGATCAGAATGGCCGGATGCAGCTTGGTTTTGGTCATGACCCAGAGCGAGATGCCTGCAATGATCAACGTCTGCCAGATGCCGATGGAATCAGTGGACAGCTGCCCAAATTCCCATGTGAGCAGAATCATGAGTACGGCGATAACAGGCTGTACGAGTAGAGTCATACCTTTGACTTTTGGTGAAGTGCGATGTTTGTTCAACAGACGAAGTAATATAATTAATGCGGTTGCGGAAGGCACGATTGTGGCAAAACTTGCGATAAATGCCCCAAACCAGCCTGCTACGTGGTACCCGACAAATGCAGCAATTTTGGTTGCAATCGGGCCGGGAAGGGCGTTACCAATCGCCAGTACATCACCGAATTGCTCGGTGGTCATCCATTGGTAATGGTTCACAATCTCTTCCTGCATGAGCGGAATGGAAGCCGGACCGCCCCCATATCCCAAGATGTTTGCTACGAAAAATCCCCAAAATAATTCCCACCAGGTCTGGAGCATCCTTAGGACACCCCCTTATCGGACTCGCCTTTGGACTTGAAGCGCTGAACCAGATCCAGATGGAAGACACCATATCCCAGGAAAACTGCGATCACAATCCCCGGATGGATATCCAGCAGCTGTAATAGTACAAAGGCAATTACGCCGAATAGGGCGGCAAAAACTTTACCAAGTCCCTTCCAGGCTTTCATGGCAAATTCATAAGCCATCATGCCCAGCATGACAAAAATGACTGGCCTTACGGCGGCTACCATGCCTGCTACCACTTTCGACTCGCGTAGCGCGTACATGGAACCGAGCAGAGCAATAATGGCAATACTTGTCGGCAAAATATGTGCGAGTACAGACACGATCGCGCCCAGCACACCTTTGGTTTTATAACCGAGATATGCGGCCATTTTGGTCGCGATGGGACCCGGCAAGGCGTTGGCGATAGCCAAAATCTCGCCGAACTCCTCATCACTGACCCATTTATAACGCGTAACGGCTTCGTAACGGATCAACGGAATAACCGAAGGGCCACCGCCATATCCGAGAATTCCGGTTCGTACCATTCCGATGACGAGACCGTTGTAATCTTTCCAACCCATGCTGATTTCCTCCTAGAGTCTCATGCCCATCCGGCTTTTATAACGTTTCAACAATAGCTGTGATTCCACTTTGACGATACCCGGCATCTTATAGAGCTTCTCCAGCAAGAACTGCTCCATCTCTTCCATATCCGCAAAAATACCGTGCATGTGCAGGGTACTCGGGCCTGTCATATGATAGAGGCTGGTGACGGCTGGCTCTTCATCCAGTTTCTCAGCGACTTCATCCAGGAAGGGCGGTTCAACATCGACATTGAAAAAGGCCGAGACCTGAAGCCCAACCTTGCCAGGGTTGATCACAACGGTGAAGCGTTCGATGATTCCTTTTTCGGATAACGCATTAATACGTGCCTGAACAGCTACACGGGACAATCCGATCTGTGCACCCAGATCCGTATAGGATATTCGGCTGTTGTGGTGAAGCGCGGCGATGATTTTGCGATCCATCTCGTCGAGATTGTACATTTGTGGAATTTCTCCTCCTTTGGAGGAGCGTTTCTCTGACATGTTGACCATCCTTTTCTCTCGCTATATGAAATGAACAATGAAATTTTACTAAACATACAATGTGTATGTGGCATTCATAGTTTAATGACGAATCGTAACTGGAGTCAATCTATTTATCATGATTATTGAATTTAACTGATTTTGAGCCTTCATTTTGTCATCTCGACCAATCGGAAAATAAAAAGACCACTCGCACAGTCCAATAGCGAGCAGCCGTTAAATAATAGATAAGCTGGAGTGAAGCGCAAAGTGTGATACGAAGCATGTCCGGTTATACTTGGGCTGTCTTGGGCAATAAAAGGGTAACGGTGGTCCCTTCGCCAGGCTCGGAAGAAACTCTCAACGTTCCTCCTGCACCACGGGCACGCTCTTCCATACTGAACAATCCAACACCATTGCCAGCGGTTACTTCGCTGAATCCCGCGCCATGGTCTTCAATAATAACCATCGTCATGTTCTCAGCGTCTTCTATCGTAACACGTGCCTCGGCAACATCGGCATACTTCGCGACATTGGTTAAGGCTTCCTGAATAATCCGGTAGATGGCTATCTCCCGGTTCATCTCCAGACGTTTGCGCAAATTACATTCCAGATCAACTTCGATCCCGTAGTGACGGGTGTAATTCTCGATATACGTACGAATCGCCGGAACAACACCCAGGTCATCCAGAACGGATGGTCTCAGCTCCCATGCCATACCGCGTACATCCTCCATGATACCCGTGACCTGCTTACGAAGTGCTTCAACCCCGGGTTGATGCTGGTCTACCAGCAGTCGGTCCATCTGAATCACCAGAGAGAACAGACTCTGTCCAATCCCGTCATGCAGTTCACGCGAGATCCGGCGTCGTTCCTCTTCTTGAATATTCATGACCTGGGACATCATCTTTTGCAATTCGGCTTCGACGGATTTCAGCTTGGTGACCTCACTACGTACAGCCAGGTATTGATATGGCTCGCCGTCGTTATCGAGGAAAGGCACGATGGTAGTGTTGACCCAATAATAACTGCCATCTCTGGCACGATTGCGAATTTCCCCGTTCCATACTTTACCTGAGGATATCGTCTCCCACAGGTTTTTCATAAAGCCTTTGCCATGGTATCCGGAATTAATGATTCGGTGATCCTTACCAATCAGTTCCTCGCGCTCATACTGGGAGATTTCACAGAATTTATCATTCACATACTGGATCTTCCCCTTGCGGTCTGTCAGGGCTACAATGGAGGACTCATCCAGAGCAAACTTCAGATCACTCAGTTGATGCAGGGAGCCCTTCAACCTGCTGCGAAATTCATTATCCGTAATTTGATTGTCGATTTCGTTCAGCAGGAGGCGTACGGGTTGGTCTGCGAGTCCACTTAGTCTGTTCTTGCGTGCACTACTCAAAGTTCAGCAACCCCTTTTTCATGGCGAACTTCACCAGTTCCGGTCGTGTACGCAGGCCAAGTTTCTCCATCAGATTGCTTTTGTGGGATTCGACCGTTTTGACACTGATGATCAGATGTTCGGCGATTTCCTTGTTGGCGTATCCCTTGGCAATCCAGGACAAAATCTCTTTCTCCCGCTCGGATAACGTGTCATACGGTCCGGCGTTTTCCTGTTTGGCTTTGTCCAGGTATTCACTCATCAGTCGCTTGGTTGCACTGGGGTACAGATAGGCGCTACCCTCTGCTACGGAACGAATCGCGGCAAGCAATTCTTCATGCGGCGCACTTTTGAGTATATATCCGGATGCTCCCGCGTGGATGGCGCGGAACAGATATTCTTCATCGTCATGCATGGTTAGTATCAAAATGGAGACATCCGGCATCAATTTCTTCAATTCAGCGGTAGCTGTTAAACCGTCTTTGCCTGGTGGCATACTGAAATCCATCAAGACCACATCTGGTTTCAACTCTTGAGCTTTGGCAATGGCTTCATCGCCATCTGCGGCATCTCCAACGATATGTATATCATTCTTTCCTTCAAGTAAGGCGATCAGCCCGGAACGCACGACAACATGGTCGTCTACAACTAATAGTTGAATCACATGATTTCCCCCTGTCCGCTTCCTTAGTTCTATCTATATCATAACAAAAAAAGAAGCCATTCAGAGCTTTAATCTCCGAATAGCTTCTCTCACTCTCTACTTCAAACTTTTTATCCAAATACCTTCGGCTGAAGATGTAGAGCGACTTGCTCCGTCTGCCGGACCATGTCCGGTGAAAAGGTGCAAGGCAGTCTGCTGCCAACGAGCAGCACGGCACGAGGCACGCTTCCTTCCTGGAACACAGGTACCGCTATGGCACTTACCAGCCGCTCAGCAAGCATTAACGGGCAACGACCGGGTGTATGCTCCCCGGTGGATTGTGCATCAGATCGGGCTGTGCGTCCAGTCCGAAGGGCTGTGCCCACCAGATCTTGTCCGGGGCGCATTTCCATGCGTTTCACCCGATCATTACTAGCCCCAGAGGTATACTTCCAGCGTAGCATCGTCCCGTTCAGACAGGCAAGTCCACAGAAGTCGCTGGATGTGTTCAGGCGCAGGCCGTCGATCATCTCCTGAATGCCAGATGGCAGTTCATCATGCATGAGAGGACACTTCCTTTTTCGAAATTATAACGTACGTAACGTGTAATTATTATCATTAACCTTTCAGGATCATCTTAAAGTAAGGGTATTACAATGTTAGTTCTATTGTAGACCCATTCTCGTACGTTGTAATTCAGGGAAAACCCCTATTTCCGTTCTATAATCTACTGAACTTGGGCAGTGGAGGACTCCTGAATCAGGTACACCAAGGGATTGAAGAAATACGAAGGATGAGGCATATCGGTGAAATGTGACTTTTCTCACAGCAAACTCAGGGAGTTTCTCGTTAAGAATCAGGTAATCCCCCGATAACCCTCGCGCTACTTTCGCGGTATGATGGATACATAAGGAATCACCGAGGGGGACGAAGGTTATGGGTACAGTATTTGTAGAAAGAACAACCCAAAGAGCAGAGCAGAAACAAACGGAGGCGGGCAGAATGACACGAGAAACAGGCGGAATCCTTTCGTTTGTTACATCTGAGCAATGGGGCCTGATAGAAGCAAAGATGCAGCCCAAACGGGTGAAGTCGGGGTATAGTCTCTTTCTCGAAGGCGATGAAGCCGGATATCTGTACTACATTCGTTCGGGACGAGTGAAAATGACCAAGTCGACGGAGGATGGCAAGGAAATTATTTTATCCATTCAGCAAAGCGGCGATCTCATCGGTGAATTCGGCGGCATCGGCGGATTGAATCATAGCTACAGTGCAGAGATGGCGGAAAAAGGGGAACTGGCCATTATCTCGCTTAGCGATCTGGAAAGTATACTCAGCAAACATGGCGACCTTGCCTTGAAATTCTTGCAATGGATGGCACTATCGCAGCGGATCACCCAGTCGAGATTTCGTGATTTGCTGCTCTATGGCAAGGCGGGTGCGCTCGCTTCGACACTGATCCGTGCCAGCAATTCGTATGGCAGGGTTACACCGGATGGTATTGTGCTGGACATGAAGCTGAACCATACCGACCTTGCCGAGATGATTGGAGCGACCCGGGAGAGTGTAACGCGGATGCTGGGGGCATGGAAGGAACAAGGTACGCTGGATATGATGGACGGCAAACTGATGATTCGGGATCTGGCAGCCCTGCGCTGTATGTGTGGATGTCCGACATTCCCGAGCTGTCCGGTAGAGCTGTGCCGGTTGTAAAATAGCTTGTTCCGAGGTAACCCGAGATAAGGAAAGATCAATGGTTGCATCCCTGAGGAACAAATTCGATTTGGATTCCAAATGAGGCTTCAAGGCTTCACCTCCATTGGCGATTGGGGTCGTTACGGAGAAAAAGAAAAGAAAAGCTGGCGTCCCATATATGGGAGTCAGCTTTTTGTGTTTCCGTGAAATTGTTCATGTGCATATTCCTTTGCAAGAATCGAATAGATCACAGAGTCATGAAAGGAACCTTTGTAGAACCAGTGCTCGCGTAATAGCCCTTCACGCTGCATGCCAATCTTCTTCATGACATTCTCCGAAGCTGTGTTGTGCGGACGACATTTGGCGTAAATCCGGTGAACGTCCAGTTCGTTGAAACCGAAACCCAGTAAAGCGCGGGCTGCTTCGGTGGCATAACCTTTCCCTTGGTAAGCGGGGTTAAGGACATAACCGATCTCTGCATTGGTTTTCTCCATCACGTGAATACCTACTCCGCCAAGGAGAGTTCCATCACTTTTCAAACATATCGCCAGTTCATAGCCTTCTCGTGGTTTTGTCTGCTGCATGTCCAAGACAAACTGCACGTATGCTCGTGTATCTTCTACGGTATTCGGCCCCCACGCTGTATGCTGTGTAACTTCCGGCATGGAAGTATAGGCATGAATCCTCTCCCAATCGGTCTCCCGAATCTCCCGGATGATAAGTCGTTCGGTCTCCAGTTGCATCGTTGTTCACTCCTTCACGTTTGAATAACTTTACTGTACATTGTACAACAAAAATAGCCCATAACGGATTCAACGAATGAATCGGTCATGAGCCATAATGTAGATTTATGATGTATGTGGCATGCTATTGTGGTTGTTTACATTGAACTGCAGGATAAGTATAAGCCAGCTTACGGATAATTTCCTTTTGCCATCTCGTATCACCCAGATTGGTTGCCAGGTTCAGAAGATCCAAATAATCGTCAAGCTGCAGATCAGCCTTTTGCAGAGTTGTATTCATTCGATGTTCGTTCCCCTTTATCTATAAAATCGTAAAATCATATGCAGTAGAAAAGTACATTGAGACAAGTTCAAGAATGATAATCATTATCACATTTATATCTTCATTATGCAATGAACGCTGGCAAAATGCAATCCCAAGTCCGCAACGAATTCAACTTTTTTCTAAAAATAGGCTTCTCCACAGCACATAGGGAATGTATACACCGAGATATGCAGACGGATACAGGAACCAGCCATTCAGCAGGAAATGGTGAATCTCGGTGGTGAATGTGGTCATATGGGCATTCGTCGCATATACATCACCAGCAATGACGGTTGCAGCACTATAGAAGCAGAGCAGCGCAACAATATGGAACACTCGGGTAACCATCCGGGAACGAAGAGCAACATAAGCCATAATCAGCGGAACAACTAACAAGAGCAACAAAAATACCAATTTCATCATCGTTTTACTCCTTCAGTAAATGGAATCCTAATGATAATCAGTATGGGCAAATAGACTCAACTTCTAAACTTTTTCAACAATTTTACAAAAAGAAAGAGGAATTCACCATATGAACCATTAAATTAAAGGAGGACAACCATTATCAGGTAATTTGGAGGAGGAGAAAGGGAATATGAAGAAGGCGTTATGGCAGCACTGGATCGGGGCATTCCTGGTCTTTATCATGATGGCAACCGCACTGCTGGGGCCGGGTTCGCAAAGTTCGGTACAAGCTGCAGCACCACTTACGGTATCTCAGGCCATCGCTGCCCAGAGCGGTGGAGGAACAGCAACGGTTGAAGGAATCATTGTTGGACATGCTACCGGGTCACTTACCGCGAAGTTTACATCTCCGTATGCCAATGATTTTAATGTTCTGATTGCCGATTCAGCGTCAGAGCGAACCAACGCCAGATTATTGGATGTACAGATTCCCTCATCTTTCCGTTCGCAATATGGATTGGCGTCCAACCCCAGTCTTGTAGGCAAAAAGATCATCGTAACCGGAACCCTCGGTGCCTACAACAGCTATGCAGGAGTCAAAAACCCAACGTCCATCACACTTTCCTCCGGAACAACCAATCCTGATCCAGAACCGAACCCGGGCACAACACTGCCGGACGGCACCGGCAAGAAAGTATTGTTCGATAATACCCACGCCCAGACAGCAGGTGCTGCAGATTGGATTATTGACGGGGCATTTTCGGATTTTGCCAATGGTTTGCGAAACGCAGGCTTTGCCGTGGATCAGCTGGAACGCAGCATCCCGTATACATTCGGTGAGCAAGCTATCACCTATAATAAATTGAAAGATTACCACGTCTTTGTCATCGGCGAAGCCAACGTGCCGTTCAAAGCGACTGAGCAGGCTGCGCTGGTGCAGTACGTGCAGAACGGAGGGAGTATTTTCTTCATCTCCGACCACTATA
This sequence comes from Paenibacillus sp. PAMC 26794, assembly GCF_000316035.1. Classification (GTDB taxonomy): domain Bacteria; phylum Bacillota; class Bacilli; order Paenibacillales; family Paenibacillaceae; genus Paenibacillus. The sequence continues at coordinate 17,548 of NZ_ANHX01000066.1, read as the reverse complement.
ATGCAGACCGTAACAAAAACCGCTGGGATTCTTCCGAAGTATTCAACGGTTATCGCCGCGGTGCCTTCCTGAATCCGGCCAAAGGCATGTCTTCGGCTGAAGCCGAATCACCAGCGATGCAGAGTGTGACTAGTTCAGACTGGCTGGCGACGAACTTTGGTGTCCGTTTCCGCTACAATGCCCTTGGAGATGTTAATGCATCAGATATCGTTGCACCTGCACAATCCTTCGGCATTACGGCTGGTGTTAATTCTGTAGCCATGCATGCGGGATCGACTATTGCGATTATAGACCCGAACAAAGCCAAAGGCTTGGTGTATGTACCAAGTGGTGTGTCCAAGTGGGGCAATGCTGTGGATCAGGGCGTATACAATGGTGGTGGACGAGCTGAAGGAGCCTATGCTGCCATTGCAAAGGTTGGTGCGGGCAAAGCCGCATTTATCGGTGACTCTTCACCTGTGGAAGACGCTACTCCGAAATATTTGCGTGAAGAGACCGGTGCTACCAAGAAGACCTATGATGGATTCAAAGAAGTGGATGATGCCACTTTCCTTGTGAATACTGTGAAATGGCTTGCGGTCAAAGAGAGTTATACCAGTCTGGCACAAGTGCCAGGACTGACATTGGATACGGCAACAAGCCTGCTTCCTATCGAAGCTCCGGCTGCATCAACCGAGCCGCAACTTGAGCCGTGGGCTGCACCTGCGGCAGGGTACAAATGGTATGATCCGACTACATTTAAGACAGGTTCATACGGCAAAGCTCAATAAGTAAAGTAAACAAACATCAAATCATTATGCGAATAGGGTCTGACCGTGGAGTTTTGCGGACAGGCTCTTTTTTGCTTGTTATATCAGTTACAATCAAGACCAGGATTAACTCAGACAGCATTGCTGCCATTGCATAAATGCCTGCTCTGGAGGGGAAGTTATGGGTACTAATGATGTGGTGCGAGGTACAACAGGTACAACCCAAAGGAGGAGGCGACGTATGATGAACCGGCAAGCAGACTGTGACAGTTCCTCGATGAGACAGAAGCTCAAGGCAGACCTCCATCGTGTAGCGGATCGAATGAATATGACGTTATCCCGTTTTGACAATGACAGTGTCTGTCTGCTAGGGCAATTTGCAGAGATTCGAGCGGAGATCAAGCAGATTGAGGTGCTCGCCTCTTCATTTTATCTGGATTGTTATCTGTCGCCCTTTACCGAGAAGTTTGCCGAATTAACATCGAGCGTACAGCATCTATCTGACCGGAGATATGGGGCGTTGATTGTGATTGAAAGGGAGATTCCATTGGAGTCGATCATTCACTCAGGTGTGGCTGTGGATGCCAGAGTCACCCATGCGTTGCTGGAATCGCTGTTCATTCCCGGTGCGCCATTACATGACGGGGCTGTGTTGATTCGTGGCAATCAGATTGTATCCGCTGGTAATGTGCTGCCATTGTCGCAAGCGGAAGTGCATGAACGAAAAATAGGCACTCGTCATCGGGCTGCACTGGGACTCAGTGAATTGACGGATGCGGTTGTGTTGGTCGTTTCCGAGGAGACGGGACAGGCTTCATTTGCCGTTGGGGGCGATCTGCATCCAATTAATGTGGTTGAGACGCTATCTTAAATGTGAACGATCAAGTGGCCTACTTGGGGCGATTAAGATGAGGCTGTTGAGGGAAGTGTACCTTTCTCCTGTAAGGGAGAGAGGTTTTTCTATTGATAGACGATAAAATTATAATCTGAAATTCGACAGCTATGCTCCCGCCATATGAGAAACATCGATCGATGCTTCTCTGACATTGCGATGTGATTTTGCACAAACTGGGTATTCATGGGTACAATAGAGGATGGTCAATGAATAGAGAACAATGCGATTGGATCGCAAAAATGGTTGGAGGAGACGGTTAGCACATGAGTTGGTTTGAAGCAATGGAGCATCACGATTATGAGGAACTGGTTCTGTGCCAGGATCGAAATTCAGGGTTAAAAGCAATTATCGCCATACACGACACAACACTCGGCCCTGCGTTGGGAGGCACACGGATGTGGACTTACGCTTCAGAAGAAGCAGCCATTGAAGATGCCCTGCGCCTTGCCCGTGGTATGACATATAAGAATGCGGTATCCGGCCTGAATCTGGGTGGCGGCAAAACCGTTATTATCGGAGATCCAAGGCGCGACAAAAACGAAGCGATGTTTCGGGCATTTGGACGATACATTCAAGGATTGAACGGACGTTATATCACAGCCGAAGATGTGGGAACAACGGAAGAGGACATGAACCTGATCTATCAGGAAACCGATTATGTGACAGGCATCTCGGCGAGTTATGGTTCATCCGGTAATCCGTCACCTGCAACGGCTTGGGGTGTATATCGTGGGATCAAGGCAGCAGCCAAAGAAGCATTTGGTACCGATCTGCTGGAGGGTAAAACGATAGCGGTCCAAGGTGTCGGCAATGTGGCGATGCATCTGTGCAAATATCTGTATGAGGAAGGTGCACATCTGATCGTTACGGATATCCATAAGGACTCGGTGAAACAGGCTGTAGACCGCTTCGGCGCGACAGCAGTTGATCCCGCAGACATCACTAGTGTGGATTGTGATATCTATGCACCATGTGCGCTGGGCGGCACGATTAATGACGATACGCTCAAAACGCTTAAGGCGAAGGTTGTAGCGGGCTGTGCCAATAACCAACTGCTGGAGACCCGTCATGGGGATCAGCTGTATGATATGGGCATCGTATATGCGCCTGACTATGTTATCAATGCAGGTGGTGTAATTAACATTGCGGATGAGTTGAACGGTTATAACGCGGATCGGGCGTGGAGCAAGATCGGAGAGATCTATTCCAATCTGGAGAAAATATTCGAAAGCTCACGTACCGAGGGCATCGCAACCTATGTTGCTGCAGATCGTCTGGCTGAGCGACGGATTGAACAGATGAAGAATACGCGCAGTACATTTTTGCAGAATGGTCATCACGCATTGAGTTCCCGGAGATTGCGCAAGTAAACTTAATAGAATCATAACCAAATTTAAAAGGGTCTGTTAGATAACGGCAACATCCATTCCCAAGATGGGTAGTCGATCTGACAGGCCATTTTTTTATGTTGCTATCAGAATTAAAAAAAGAAAAACAGTGGCAATATCTCCCTAATTGATCAATTTCACTATGGATTTTTCCGATAATGTATGTACATCGTTCAGATGCAGATGGTTTAGGGAAGTGGGGAGAAGGAAATGGGGAAAAGAAAAGGGGCAGGGCATAAGCTCAAAAATATGTCGCTTAAAATCAAGCTGCCTTTCATGATCAGTGTATTGGTTGTGTTGGTTCTGCTTGGTGCAACGACCACAAGTTATATGATTTCATCTGATGTTGTGGTCAAGAAAAGCAAGGATGAAATGAATGTGATGGCTGACCGCCTTGGGGAAGGGCTTTGGACAGCGATGCAGCTTCAACAACAATTGAGTCATGCGATATCCGTACATAATACCTTCAAGGAACTCTTGGAGCTGCGTAATACAACTGACATGACGGATGAAGAATTTTTATCGGATGAGAACCCGTATTTCAATAAGGCCAATACGATCTTGACCAACAGTATATCGGAAACGGAAGGAAGCAAGCCAGACCTGTTCGTTTTTGATAAGGAAGGAATCATGGTGGCAGGAACCATGCCGGAAGTGATTGGTCAGTCACGGGGAGATCGGGAATATTTTAAGGAATTCATACAGGGGAAGTCCTTCATCAGTGATGCCGTCGTCTCTAAGACTAGCAAGAAGCTAATTATTGTATTCTCGGAGCCCATCATCGATGAAGAGGGGAATAACCTGGGTGTGCTTGCTATGTCGGTGGACAGCAACTTTTTCCTGGGGCAACTCGGAGACATTAAAATCAATGCCGAAGGCAGAGTTGAAGTGCTGAGCCGGAGCGGCATCATCATGTATGATTCACTGGACCCTTCCATTGTGGGACAAACGCTGGAAGAGGATAAGGACGCGATGGGAATTATCGAGGCCAGAGCCACCGACAAAGTGAAAATCACTTCGATGGATCGAGATGATACCTACTATCGTATTAATCAGATTCCGGGTGCAGATCTCTCTGTGCTCATTATTGACGATTATGACGATATCAAGCGTCCGATAGAGGATATGCAGCGCCAGATGGTTATCGTGATATTGATCGGGATTGCTCTGGCTATTGGTGTGGGATTGCTGATTTCTCGCAGTATTACAAGACCTATCATACGTCTGAGCGGTCTGTTCCAACAGCTTGCTCAAGGCAATCTGACCGTTAAGGCCAATGGCAGATATAACAGTGAATTCAAGGATCTGGCGGAGAGCTTCAATGGTATGGTGGAGCAGAACAGGAACCTTATTACCGATATGAATAATTCAATCCATGTCCTTCAGGCCAGCACTCAGGAGTTGGAGGAGACATCCAGACAGACTTCAAGATCCATTGATGAGACATCAGCGACGTCCATGGGGATTGCAAAAGCCATGGAGGCCCAATCGGAAGATACGGAGCAGATTGCAGGCAAATTCAACAGCTTTGGCGATAAAGTGGCTGCCATGAACAGCAGTGCACAGGATGTGAAGGCAAGAGCGGATGAGATCGAGACTGTATTCCACAACGGGAATGAAGTCGTGAATGAACTGATGCGTATCAATGAGGTGAACGAGCGGGAAGTGGAGAAAATCTCGGAGATTACCGTCAAACTTCAAACGAGTTCGGGCAGTATTAGTCAGATCACGGAAGCCATCAGCCAGATTGCGAAGCAGACCAATCTGCTTGCATTGAATGCTTCCATTGAAGCATCACGGGCAGGTGAGCATGGCAGAGGATTTGCAGTTGTAGCTGAGGAGATCCGCAACCTGGCAGAGCAGAGTTCCCGCCAGTCCAAGGAAATCTCCAGCATTATCGAGCAGAATCTGGCCGATGTTGCCGAGAATAACCAAAGTGTTGCCGAAATTCACACCATCTCGTCCAGACAGGATGAGCTTGTCTTGCAGACTCGTCAGGCATTTGATTTGATTTTGGAGAAGGTAACGGTCATTAATCAACAGATCGCTAAGATGGCAGGACAGATGCAGGAGATGTTACAGAACAAGGATGATGTACTGGAGTCTGCCCATAGTTTGTCGGCTTCAGGAGAGCAGGTATCGGCTTCGGTTGAAGAGGTAACAGCAACCATGATGGAGCAATCTTCCACAGTACAGCAGTTGGCGAACATGGTTGATACGATCGATCAATTGACGCAAAAGCTGGCCGAATCGGCTGCGCGATTCAAGGTGGAGTAAGGGTTAATTGAATATGGTATAGAGGGTAAGAATAACGACCAAAAAAACACTCTTCGGAGTGTTTTTTTGTTTTGCAACCAGCACCCCTGTCCCCATCTAAGTAATGCGTAATAAGGGCAATGTTCCGTGTGATGTGGTATAGCTTGTATCTTCAAAACGTGATGCACTTCTGGTTCAGCAGCTTCATGAATTGATCCAACGCACTGCTGACATACCGATCCTCACCGCGGACAAAGGTTGTCGTGGTATGAGTATAGCGATCAGCCAGATCAAATACGGAGAATTCCTCCGGTTTCTTGTGTATAACGCTGCACGGCATAATGGTAAAAGCGATTCCTGACTCCACACAGCTGAGCAGGTTTTCCATCGTACTCACTTCGATGATATTACGTGCGGACAACCCTTCTTCCTGCAAAAATTCTTCTGTCATTTCACGATACGGACAGCCCTCGGGGAAAACAACCCATGATACTTGGCACAGACTTTCGGGTGGTGTATCTATCCGCTTGGAGATGATATGAACCGTGTCCTGCATCTCATATTCCACCTTCAAACCTTCTTTCACACAAGCCCCGCTGATAAAAGCACCATCAATCTCATCGTCCTGTATTTTCTTGCGCAGTACTTTGGGTGAAGTGGCGTTAACGAGTGAGATGGACACCTTCGGGTAGGTTATCTGATATTCATTCAGAATCTCCATAAAACGGCTGGATGCCGCCGTTTCTACAATGCCGATTTTTAGCGTGCCGGAAGGCTCACCGGGATCGGTCATATCCTGCTTCAGATCATGCAAAAGGTTGTGAATCTGTGTGGCGTACTGGACGAACTGTTCTCCTTTGGAGGTCAGTACAACACCTTTGGGAAATCGGTTGAACAGCTGGATCTGATATTCCTGCTCCAGTTTTTTGATGCGTGTAGTGACATTGGATTGCGCGTAATTTAGTTCTTTCGCGGCCTGTGAGATTTTGCCTGAACGCGCCACCGCGAGAACAATATCGATATCGGAAAGTTCCATGCTGTATCCTCCTGAACGTGGATTAACTTCAATTACTTCCGCAGACGCTGATGTTAGGTATCTCTCTGAGAGATACAACTATATATTTCAATCATTTTACGATATATCAGGGTCGCCGTACAATATCCTTAATGACAAAGAGAGTAGGGATATGACATGGATAACATAAATACACGTTCAACATTATTAAGCCCGGTAACGATTCATCAGTGGCAATTAAGAAACCGAATTGTGATGGCGCCGTTGACCCGGGGATTTGCTGATGATCGGGAGGGGACCGTGACGGATGAGATGGTGGCATATTATGAGCAGCGTGCGCGGGATGGCGTGGGACTGATCATTACCGAGGGCATAAACCCCAACCTGTCAGGCAAAGGCACTTACGGCATCCCCGGTTTATATACAGATGAACAGACGACTTCTTGGAAAAGGGTAACGGATGCTGTTCACAGACATGGCGGCACCATTATTGCTCAACTGTGGCATGTCGGCAGATTGTCCCATTCCGATCTGATCGGAACCGCTCCACTGGCACCCTCCAGCCTTGCAGCAGAAGGAAGAGTGCATAAGCTGCATAAGCCGTATCAGGTGCCCCAAGCGATGAGTACACAGGATATAGCGGATACGATTCAGCATTTTCAGACGGCAGCCCGCAATGCGGTTCTGGCAGGGTTCGACGGGATCGAGCTGCATGCTGCGCATGGGTATCTAATCGACCAGTTTATCAATGAGAAGACCAACCACAGAACAGATGAATATGGAGGCGACACTGCGGGCAGATTGCGGTTCCTGCGGGATATTATTGTGGCTGTGAAAAAAGAGATTCGTGTGGATCGCATATCGGTACGATTCTCTGAGAAAAAGGATGATGATGCATCCTATGCTTGGGTAGACAAAGCTGGAATGATCGATGTATATCTGAACTTATTCCGCGAGACGGGAATAACAATCTTGCATCCCTCAACAGATCATTATGCGAAAGCGTGGGATGGTGAGCAATCCTTTCACGAGCGGATTCGAAGTCGGTGGGATGGAATCATCATTGGTGTGGGGAATTTGGATGTTCAGACCGCAGAGCACGCAATTGGCAAGGGAAGCATAGATCTGGCTGCGTTCGGCAGACCGTTTATCGCCAATCCAGATCTGGTACAGAGATTGCATACGGGTCAGCAATTGATTGAGTATGATGCGAATGCACATTTGCCTGTTTTGGTGTGAAAATAAAGTGAAAAAAAGGGCAGAATAGGCTGCCCTGAGGTTCAGATACTTTTGGAGTGATCCAGCGGTTTCATTTCGTTTCTTCTTGTTGAGCTTTTTTCGATATACCAGAGAATGATCATACACAACGCATAGAACAGACTGACAGCCAGAATAATGATCCATACACTTTCCATGTCCATGCTTTTGATGAAAATGCCTGTCAAATATGGACTAAGTGTATAACCCAGGCAACCTACGAATAACAGCAAGCCATTAAACCGTCCCTGATGTGTATCGGGTACACGCGAAGCAATATACAGATTGATATTGGTCTGCACGAGAATCTCTCCAATGGTCCACAGCACCGTGGATAAGGCGACGATGGCGAAATGGGGAAAGTAACCGAGCAGGTTCAAGGCTCCAAATCCGATTCCATAGAAGAGTGCGCCTGTGGCTATGGAGTTTAAGGCAGTTAATTTGCGTGTAGCGGACAGGATCACGGTGGTAAGAATAATGACGCTAATGGCATTGATGGTCATGACAGAGCCGTAATATGCTGCCCCGTTCTCGCCAAATGAGTGATTCATCTGGAGTGGGAGGCTAAATGAGTATTGCATATAGATAAAATAGTTAAGAAATGACACAACGATGAAGAAGGCAACGAGTGGATTTTTCAGCAGTAGTCTGAATAACGGCGAAGGCGGTTGGCTCGATCGTTGTTGTTCTTGTTGTCCAGCATGTTCGCTGTTTGTTGATGCCAATTCCTTGCGTGTGCCGATCTTAACCTGGTTGATGATGATAAAGGTAGATATCAGAAACACGGTACCAATACTTATAAAGACAATGTTGACGTGATCCTTGATAAAAAAACCGGCGACCAGTGGTCCGATGGCTATACCCAGATTGGCCCCCAGATACATGAGGGAAAAGGCGGACTTTCGCTCTTTCTCCTCTGTGCACAGTTGAATAATAAGTGCATTATAAGCAGGCCGGGTAATACTGATGAAGAACATGACTGCAATCAGAAGATAACCAACGGTAATGGTGCCTGACCAAAAAGAGCAGCTTATAATCATGATGGCAGACAACAGTTGCCCGATGACAATAATTGTTTTTTTGCCCATAAGATCGCTTAAATAGCCGCCGAGAAGTACACCGGGTCCGCTAATCAGGGCTGCCATGGATACAAAGATCCCTGCACTGACCACATTCATGCCCATCTGTAACGTAAGCACCAAGGTAATCAGGGAGAATACAAAATCTCCCGTGCTGTTAATCGTTCTGGCTAAACAGAGATAATAGATATCGCGGCTCAGACCCGCGTAGGTTTTGAATAACGACAATAATTCCAGCCCTCCCCAAGATAACCGTCACTCCAGACCAAAAACGGTGAGTTATCCGTACATCTTATACGGTTTCAGCAACCGTCACTTCAATCTTGAAGCGATCGTACATATCCAGCAGGGTTTGACGCAATTCCTCGAACGAATCTCCCTCCACGATAGCATAGCCTGATCGGGTCATGGTATCGTTGACGTCCCCGGCGAGCTGCCCCACTTGATAGGATACATTGAACTCAACGATGCCAGGGATATCCGCATAATCCTCTATCCCGGATATGTGTTGAATTACCCCTGCGCGTGAAGGGAAGCAGATCATGCCTGTGAATTTATGGCTTGTCTCCTGTTGCTTAAATTCATATATTCCAACTTCCAGATCAGTGACGGCTTCGAAGAAATCAACGCCATGGGTGTTCTTGATACAAGGAGGCATAACATGCGATCCCCCGATTCTTGCACCAATTTCTCCAAACACCACTTCTCCTTCCGGAGTCAGAAAAAGTTCGGCATGTGTTACGGATTGATTGATACCCAAGGCAGCAATGACCCGTTCATTGAGTTCTTTGATGTGATGGATAAAATCAGCTTCCGTGCCTTCAGGGAACGTAATACTGGCTGGAGGTTTCTGCTTCGTCGCAATATCCAGGCAGTTATACAGGTATTGGGAAACAGATGCAAATACAACTTTGCCCTTAGACACAATGGAATCACAATGAAACTCCGTACCGTAGATGAATTCCTCCAGCAAATCCCTTTGCTGTGCTTGTCTTGTATGGTGAAGATAATGTACCAGTTCATCCATGCTGGACAATTTGAACGTATTGATACTTCCATATCCGCTGAGTGGCTTCACAATAATCGGGAAGCCGTGTACAGCAGTGAAACGAATATAGTCCTGTTCATGTAAAGCAATGGCAATTTCGGATGTCCGAGTTCCGCGTTGATGCAGCATTTGTTTCATGATCCATTTGTTGCGAACAGCCTCAGCCTGATTGCGCTGCATACCGGGGATCCCGAACTCGGAACGGAGCTGACCACCGATCTCAATCGCATTCTCACCCGGCGTTAACAAAGCAGAGATGGAATGAGATTCTCGGATCTGCATCATATGCTCCCGGATGGCATCTACCGACTCCAGATGATCGACATATCTAATTTCATCAAAGAAGTCCCTGAGGACCTCATCATGATGCAAATTATGCCGTTCAATAATCAGAATTTTCTTGTGATCCGCCAATTTTTGCAAAGGTTTAACGAAGTTTAATCCAGTTGGAAGCCTGAAATCAGATATGTATACAATGGTTTTCATACGTTCTCGTATATCCCCTTTCAACAAAATACTAAAAATAGTAAAAATTCATTTCATAACATTATAGCTCAATATTTTCCATTTTGAATACACCTTTTGGTTAAAAATATGAACTAAAATACATATTTATGTTGCGTTAAAGTGTTAATTGACAATAGGAATTTTTTGGTATACGATCTTTAGCGGATTAGAAATAAAAAGGAGGAAATAGAAATAAATGGAGATCGTTAAAGAGAAATATGCCATACTGGGAACGCTGGGAGACGATGAAGGATTCCTGACTTGCAGCATGCATATCGCGAAGAAGCTAGGCAACTCGGAACGTATCAAGCCATACCCTGAATTTGAAGCGGCTGCGGAAGACTTGAGATCAGGGATCATATCCTGCTTGCTGGTCCCCGGGGCGTATCCCAAGCTCAACAGCTTCATCATGGATTCTGAACTAGCGGTGTCTGAGAGTTTTGTGGAGAAAATTCCTGCGCTGGTTCTATCCGGCTTCCATGCGGTATGTCCCGATCAGATCGATATTATCTATCATCATCCAGCAACCACATACTTGTTATCTGAACTTGATACAACCTATAGAGAGAATAGCACCGTATCGTCCAACCCTGAAGCTTGCAGGAAGGTCATGCTCAACAAGGAGAAGTCCATTGCGCTCACGAATCAGTTATGCGCTGATCATTACGGACTTGTGACCTACAAGGTGTTGCGCGAGGGAATCAACATGCCATGGGTATGTTTTACACAAAATACACAGAGGGTGAATGCAGTCATATGAAAAGAATTACTATTATACTGGATAAAAATCTGGAACCTGGAGCCGCCGCCAATGTGGCCGCCCTGTTAATGGGACAAGCAGCCCTGAATGAGCCGGGGTTATATGCTGATCAACCTGTGCTGGATCATAGCGGCGTTCAGCATGCGGGCATCCGATATAGCACGGTCATTCTGAAGGCCGGGGAGAATCAACTGATCAATCTGGCCAAACTCTGCGCAGATGACAGCGGGGGACTGAGCCATATTGTTTTTTCACAGACAGGCCAATCGCTCAACAATGCCTTTGAACAATATGCAGTTGAGATTGCTTCGATGGAATTGGAAGCTACCAAAGTGGTAGGTGTCATTGTATGGGGCGAGGATGATCAAGTTAGGGCAGCGACCAAAAAATTCAGTGTCATGAAATAAGGGGAAAGGGCAGAAGCTGATCTTAGAGATCACTCTGCCCTTCTTTACATATGAAAGAATCGTTATAGAGGTTGTTCAAGGTACTGAAAACCGCCCTTTTTGAACACGCACTTATAGATGTTTGCTGACAACGGCTGCTTTCTTTTCCGTAAAGTAATACACCAAAGCGAGCAGCGGCATGATCAGGCCAATCAGCGTTGTGAGACTCCAGCCTCCGTTAGCATAAGACCAGCTTCCAAGGGATGAACCTATCGCACCGCCGACAAAAAAGATCGACATGAATATACCATTCACACGTCCTCTCGCTTCACTTCCTAACGAATAGATAATGCGTTGACCCAGCACCAGATTTCCCGAGACAGCCATATCTAGTGTGATCGCCACGATCACAAGCAGGATCAATGCCAACGTGGAGTGGCTCTGGAACACATAAGCAAGACCGAATGAAGCAGCGGCGATCACCATGGCAGCACCCGTCAGAATACGTGTTAGTCCGCGATCTGCCAATCTTCCGGCAATAGGAGCGGCAATAGCGCCTCCGACACCAGCCAGTGCGAACCAGGCGATTCCTTGCTGTGACATATCAAAATCGTTAGCCAGTCTGAGCGGAACCGTAGTCCAGAACAAGCTGAAAGCACCAAAGAGACTGGCCTGATAGAACGCCCGGCGGCGCAGCAGCGGCATCGTTCTGAACAGTGTGCCCAAGGACACGATTAATTGCCCGTATTTCAAGGTGGGTTCAGGCTGGCGAGCAGGAAGAGCACGTGATAGGAGCAACATGAGAAGTGTTATGACAATGGCGGAGAATACAAAGACCGTCTGCCATCCGAAGAGGCTGGTGATGAAACTTGCGACAGGACGAGCCAGCATGATGCCCAGCAACAAACCACTCATTACATTGCCTACAACCCGACCGCGCTGCTCTTCGGAGGTAAGATACGTTGCATAGGGCACCAGAATCTGAGCGACAACAGAACCTATGCCAATGAACAGGGAGGCAGTCAGAAATACAACAGCAGTGGGCGAGAAAGCCGCAGCAATTAGGGCAACGACCAGTGCGATGAGGAAAAGCACGACCAGGCGCCGATTCTCGGTAATGTCACTGAGCGGCACGATAAACAGCAAACCAATGACATAACCAATCTGAGTCAACGTTACGATCAATCCGGCAGCGGCAGAAGACAGCCCCGTTGTGATGCTGATCGGACCGATAACGGTCTGAGCATAATACAGGTTTGCCACAATCAGTCCACAAGCGGATGCCAGCAAAAAAATAATCCAGGTGGGCACAGGTGCCTTCTTCACTTGTTGTCTCATATCCATCATAATCATCCTCCATAGTTCTAAATTTGTATTCACAATAAACAGTTAATATTAAAAACGTTAATTACTAAACGTTGTGTTCACTAATTACAAACATATAATAAACTAAACGTATAGTATTGTAAATAGGCTCTACATATTTAATGAGAATTTAAATGAGGATAAAAAGGTGCGTGGTGGATGGAATTGTGTGTACTCATGGCAATTTAGTATAATGAACGTATCGTTTTTATGAATAATACTGATGATTAAATATATTTTATACATCCAGGAGGGCTCAAGATGACTGCCAAAAGAGGACGTCCACGTAACATGGAAACCCAGAATGCCATTCTTACAGCATCGTATGAGTTGTTGTTGGAACACGGATTCGGGGCGGTTACAATCGAGAAGATTGCTGAACGTGCACAGGTGAGCAAAGCCACTATCTACAAATGGTGGCCGAATAAAGGCGCTGTCATCATGGACGGATATATGTCTGCTGCAACGGCAAGATTGCCAGTGCCGGATACAGGCTCGGTATTGGAGGATATACGCATACATGCGAGTAATCTGGTTCGTTTTTTGACCAGTCGGGAAGGAAAAGTGATTACACAGATTATTGGGGAAGGGCAGTCGGATGCAGGGCTTGCCGAAGAATACCGTACAAGATACATCCAACCACGTCGGCGTGAAGCTCGGGGGATTCTGGAGAAGGGTGTGGAGCGCGGCGAATTGAATGCAGGGACGGACATTGGATTATACATTGATCTGATCTATGGGCCGGTGTTCTATCGTATGTTAGTGACGGGGGAAGCGATGGATGATGCGTTTGTAGATGTGATGCTCCGTTCATTGTTGGAAGGCATTCAGTCCAAGTAGATATAGGGATAGTCACGATAGAAGTGGGAGGAAGAGGGAATAGGGCGATTCGTAGGAATCACCCTGGAAGGAGCACATGTATATTGTACGTGGGAGATTGTTAGACCTGGAATATAGGTGTGATGGCTGTGGGCCATGAATCTGTAACATTAGAGGAAAGGAAGGATGAGTGCTGGGTTAACACCGGGGGTTCATTCCATACTGAACTGGGCAGTTCGCGGCGTAATACAGGGGCAACTTCCTTGGCAAAACGCTCCACTTGCTCCAACTGCTCGCTATGCGTCAATCCATCTACGCTGATACTCAGCACCTGATGTCCGTAAGCAGCATGATAGTCCAGAATTTTCTCAATGACCTGCTCCGGACTGCCGATCAACACAGGACCCCGTGCGATGTTATCCTCCAGATCGGTAAAAGGAGACTGGTTATGCTGTGCGGCGGCGGTGGCATGGAACGCTTCATAATATGGCTTATAACGGCGAATGGCTTCTTCACCCGTATCCGCAAGATAGAGACTGCCGGCACCAGAGCCAATCACTGCTTGCTGCGGATCATGACCATAATAATCAAGGCGTTCCCGATAATGATCAATTAACGCTTTGTATTTGGCTTGCGGATGGAAAGAATTCGACGTGAAGAGCGGTTCGCCATATTTGGCAGCCAGTTCGGTCGAGACCGTGCTGGAGGCGCTACCATGCCAGATCGGGATGGATTGCTGAAGCGGCCTTGGCCACGTGGTCACTCCCTCAAGCGGAGGGCGATACGTTCCCTGCCAGGTCACATTCTCTTCAGACCACAGCCGTCTTAGCAGATGGTAGCGTTCATCGAGTGAGTCCCATTGTTCCTCTTCGCGGATGCCAAACAGCGGATAGTGCCGAGGGTCATTGCCTTTCCCGATGATCATCTCCAGCCGTCCGCCCGATAATTGATCCAACGTGGCATAATCCTCGGCAACCCGAACTGGATCAAGTATACTAAGAACAGTGACGGTGGTTAGTAACCGAATGCGTGTGGTTGCTGCGGCTATCGCGGTTAATACGACAGGTGGCGAGGAAGATAGAAAAGGCGCACCGTGTCGTTCACCGATCCCATAGGCATCGAATCCCAGTCGTTCAGCCAGCTTTGCCTGCTCTAATATATTGTGGAATTTCTGCTGAGTTGTCAGAGCTTCCCCGGTTACGGCATTAGGCAGATTCATCATGAGACTAAACAAGGCAAATTTCATCTGACCTTCTCCTCGAACTGAATTGATAATTTCTGTGTCGTATAATCCTATTGAAATAGTAGGATATATAAGTTGGATTAAATGTATCACGTTCTTACGGATTCTTCTAATGGATTTTTTCTATAAGCAGGAACAGCGAAGCCTCCTTGCATGAATGTGAAGGAAATTGCCACGATTTTTATTGACCGCTGTAAAATTTAGGATTAAAATTGTGCTTATCATATAAATTCAAAATTATGGATTTTCATTGTGGAGGTGGGATACATGGAACCTACAACTACGATACGCTCATATATTGAGGACTACATCAGGAAACAGGGGTACACCCTACAGTATTTTGCCGATATATCGGGAGTTAATGCTGGAACGCTTAGCGCAATTATTAAGGGGACTCGGCCCATCGCTATGGCGCAACTGGATCTGATTACCCAAGGCATGAAGCTGGAAGAGGGGTATTTCTACGAGATATATGGGGCTGAATGTTTCGTGGAATCGGCACCTCATTGGAGGAGACTGGAACCATTCCTGCAACGCTGTGCTGAATTGGACAAGCTGGAATGTATTCATAAGGTTATCCAGGAAGTGACGGATGATCGCTCGTATATCTCGGAGTTGTTCGAGATGGCGGAAGGCATGCTTGAACGTGGACAGACGAAGGCTGCACGGATGTTGTACGAATGTGTGGCGGAATGTGAGAAATATCAACATTCGGAACGTCTGGCTCTGTGCCAGTATCGCATCTTCACCCTCTCGCTTGGTCAGAATCAACATGATAACCTACGGGCCGCTGTGCACTTTGAGCCTTATATTAATCGCTTGGATGAGGAGAGGCAGCTGGATGCGATTAAGGATTTGGCGAATACATACTCATCTCTGGAATACTGGGATAAGGTATTTGAACTTGGAGAAGATCTTGAACAGAAGATAGTTTTTTTACAGTCTTTCAAGAAAAAAAAGTCGGAAATTCAGAGAATATCCTCTTATCCTCTTGTCGTATACTCAGCATATTCGAACTTAATAAGGGCAGCCGCATGTGATGGGCGGCAAGAATATCCTGAAGCGCTCCGATATACCGAGGTTTACTCTAAATTAATTAAAATTGAGAACCCCAGTGATGAAGAACTCTTTTTTATTAATAAGTTTAATGCGTGGGCTGAGGTGAATCATTACTTATATAGACTTATGATGGGTGATTCTGCTGTTATACAGTCTTATATTAACTTTATTGAGAAAAATGAGGCAGAGGTACTACCAGGACTGTTGAAAATAATGGAAGCATCAAATCATCATAAGATGGATGTTGATTCAGTGCTTGATAAATTTGATCTCTATATCTCCAAGTATGAGGAAACATATGGTGATATAGGGAGTTATACAGAACAGATTACCAATGGAAGATACGTGCAATTCTTAAAAGAATTAACGATATATCAACTTGAGAGAGAAAGATACACAATAGGTTTTCAAAATTTATTAAAATGTTTGCAACTATCTAGAAAAATAAAGAGCGAATCTACTACTATACAGTGTGTTGGTCTATTCGAAAGACATAGAGGCAGGGCTTCAATAGAAATAAAAAACAAGTATAAGACTCTCATAGAGGAGGTTTACAGTAATTATGAGAAAAAAAGTAGCTTTGATCATAGTCTTGTCTAGTGTCTTTATATTAATTAACTTGTATCCCATACCTATCTCTAGTAAGCCTGTAATCTACAGTCCTAGCACTCATGGTAATGGGGGAGTATAGCAATAAATGTGCGACTATTAGCAAGGCTTATCTCCAGAATTGGATGTAAGCCTCTTTTTCTATTGATAACATTGGTTCTTAAAATAATATTTATTAATTATTATATATTCATTAGATTCATCTCTTATCATACATATGCGCATACTTATTTTATTCTTTAGGAGGCAGCCACATGGTCAGAAAAAAACGATTATTCTATTGGCTCTTTCACTGGCTATTTTAATCGGGGGGATTGGAGGAGTATATGTATTCAAATCACCCGAGCGAGTGATAGAACATGATCTGTCCCATTTTTATAAGAATGAGAGCACGTCTTACACCTATCCTGATTCTGTGATTCAATTCCTGAATTATCACACTATTAATAATCTCCAAAGACCTAGTGTCACTTATAAAACAATTAATAGTAATTCAAATTCAAAGGAAGTGCTTGCCAGTTTCGAGATCATTATTTATGACGACACAAATCAAATCACGGATATCAAATCGGGCGCTCTAATTTTTAGGATGACTCGCAATAATATCACGTGGAAAATAGCATCTGCTGAGATTATACGTAACATGGAATAGACTGAGATGATATTTACTTCAATTGAGTTTTGAGGTTCCCCTTTCCAATATTATATTATCAAAGGAGAATTTAATTTTGAAAAGTAAAATGATTTCCTTAGTAGCCCTTATCTGTTCATTTGTATTATTTGTTATTGGATTTCAGTTTATTGCTCAAAGTACTAATTGGGGTATGAACAAAGCTATGTTGGTTCTTGCAGAATACCAAAATGTAAAGTCTGATAACTCTGATATCTTTGGTAGTTTCATAACCTCAGAGATTTGGTCGTATAAAATTGAAGGAATATTATTGATATTTGTAGGGATGTTAATGTTGTATTTAGCAAATTCATTACGAAATAAATAAGAAAAAAAGTATTCGTACGTACGTACGTTACGTTTACTTTACTTTACTTATTAACTTATTATTAGTCGTTACTAGTAAGTAAGTAGTAAGTAAGTAAGTTACTTAACGTTATTAA
>NZ_ANHX01000065.1 GCF_000316035.1 Paenibacillus sp. PAMC 26794 | reverse complement strand
AATACTTTTTTTCTTATTTACAATTTAATCTGTAGTTCAACATATAAGTATGAAAAAGGTTGAATTTCTTTGAAAACCTTTGTAAATAAACATTTTATTCTGCAAAGGAATATAATATGAATTTTTTGGCAATGTATCCTAAAATGTTATACAAAGAGGGGGTGCATGCTGTGAGTGAACCGATACAGATCACAGATAAAATCGAACGGAACAGGCAAGAGTTGAGTCGTTTGGCGGAGAATCATGGCATGCAGGACAACCAAGTCCTCCGACAGTCCATGGTACTGGACGAGCTTATTAATGAATATTATCGATTCAAATATAAAAGCCAACTCAGGAACAGACAACCGATTGCATAATGCAGTCGGTTTTTTTTGTCTAATTAGTGTTTTATAGAAATAGCGTAGTCGACTGTAGCGATACAGTCGGCTTTTTGGCGTTCACCCTGAAACCAATGCGGATAACTTGAAATTCCGTACCAATTCAAGGATTGGCAGGATAGCGGATGATCATTAAAACTGGATATGATGACCCCAGTTATATCCAGATTGATCTGTGAAGGGGTCTCATACAATGATCGGGAGAGGGAGGGATGAACGGAAATGATGGACAAGGTACGCATTTTTCTCGGAAAAAACGTAAACCTGCGCACCAAGTTGCTCCTGTTGTTCCTGGCGCTGACGTTGCTGCCGCTAAGTTTGCAGGGAGTGATGAACTACAAGCATTTCTCGCAGACGATGGATCGCAAGACCGAGCAGTTCACCATTGAACTGGTTCGCCAGATTAACGCCAATCTGAATCGGCTGCTGAAGGACTTTGAGCGGTTGTCGCTCTTGCCGCTTTACGATCAGATGGTGCTTGGCATTCTGGGCAAATACAACGCTTCAATGGGGTCGGGTACATGGGCGAGGTCTGAGGATTATCTGAAAATGAAGCTTTACACATCTGGTCAAGCTTATGACCGGCCCGAGATCCGGGGAATTCATCTGATCAGCAACAGCGGCATCCTGTTCTCCAATCTCGATTCGCTGGCGGTCAAGCCGGTATGGGACAGCAGGCAGGATGATTGGTTTGCAGAGCTTGAAGACTCGGAAGGGACATGGCGCCTGCTTCCTCCGCATGACCCCGGCTATTACATGGGCGGTCAGCAAGAATCGTATATATCGGTGGCCAGAGTGCTGCGTGATCCGGGTACGCTCCAGCGATTGGGTTACATTCTGATTGACATCCGTCTGGAGGCCTTCGGCCAACTGTTATCCAATCTGAATTATGAGCAAGATGCAAGTCTGATGATTGTAGACAGCAAGCAGCGTCTTCTGTTCGAGCGGACCTCGACCGGAGGAATGTCTGCGTACGACCAGTTGCTAATGCATGGACAGATTCAAAGCTATGCAGGAAACCAAAAAGTTGTTCTGGATGGGCAGCCCTATCTCTATGTACAACATCATTCCAGCTATTCCGGGCTTTCGGTGATCAGTCTTACACCTATTGCCGTGATTCAAAAGGAGTCGGGTGAGATGCTCACCTTCACAATATGGTTCGCAGTGTTATGTATGGCGGGTATAGCGATTCTGGCGGTTCTGTTATCCTATCGTATCACCCGGCCACTGATTCGACTGAAGCACCACATGATTCGGGTGGAGCAGGGAGATTTTAGCCAGCGTGTATCACACTTCAGCAGTGATGAATTCGGACAGATGAGCCGGGGCTTTAACCGAATGATGGAAGAGATTCATCGACTGTTCAATGAGGTGTTTCTGCTGGGCATTCAAGAGCGGGAGGCAGAGTTATCAGCGTTGCAAAGCCAGATGAATCCCCATTTTATATACAACACGCTGGAATCCATTAACATGATGGCCATTCGCCAGAAGCACGCAGAGGTGTCGGACATGGTAACGGCACTTGGCAAGCTGCTGCGCTATACGATTGATAAGGTGGACCGGATGGTTCCGCTTGGGGAAGAACTTGCTTTTGTACAATCCTATGTACGCATTCAGCAGGTACGTTACGACGGCAAGTTAGAGATTATCTATGACATCGAAGAAGCAATAACGGAGTATTTGATTCCCAAGCTGGTACTACAACCGCTGGTGGAGAATGCAGTCTACCATGGCATTGAAGGGCAGGAAAATGGAGGAGTAATCTGGGTATCTGCCTTGAAATTCGACCACGAGCTACTGATTAGTGTACGAGACAACGGTAAGGGTATGGCTCAGACAAAGATTGACGAGTTAAATGAGTCCATATCAAAACAGCCTTCCAATGAGGCATTACGTTGCCATGCCGGGGACAGTCTGGGGCTTAACAATATCGCCCAGAGGCTTCGCCTCATGTATGGAGAAGGCGGCAGCCTAAGCATTGATGGAAGTCCCGGGCAGGGCCTGGCGGTCACGATATCCATTCAACTTCTACCGAAAGGGGATTGAAGCGCATGTATAAAGTATTGCTTGTAGAGGATGAGACGGTCATCCGTCAGGGACTGAGGGAGCTGATCGTACAAGTATCTTCTCAGTTTCAGGTAACGGGCGAAGCGTCGAACGGTACCGAGGCGCTGGATTTTCTGAGAAGTGAGGTGCCGGACGTGTTAATCACGGATATCCGCATGCGTGAAATGGACGGATTAACTTTGGTAAGCAAAGCAAGAGACATGTACCCTGAATTGCTAATGCTCATCATTAGCGGCTACGGCGAGTTTGAATATGCACGCAGAGCTATGGAGTTTGGGGTGTTGAACTACCTGTTGAAGCCAATCGATCGTTATGAACTGGCATTATGCATACAAAAGATTCAAATGCTGCTGGATCGCAGATACGGTATTTCAACCCTTTCTACCCCTGAGCCATCTGGGAAAACAGAACACGCTGGTGGAGATACACGGAAGATCATCCGAGATGTGAAGGAGCACATCAAGCAACATCCCGATGGAGATCTGCGACTTCAGACGATAGCAGATCTCGTTAACTTGAACCCTACTTATTTAAGCCAGTTGTTCAAGAACGAAATAGGCATCAATTATTCCGAATACATCACGGAGGCACGTATGGAGCGGGCCAAGTGGTTGCTGATCAACACAGGTCTCAAAATCTATGATGTGGCACGGTTATCCGGGCATCAGAGCCCCAAACACTTCATGCTGGTGTTCAAGCAGCAGGTGGGATGGACCGCAGGAGAATATCGAGACCGATTCAGTATCTCTTGAAAAACCATACCATTTCTGTAGTTGACGTGATTTAAGGGGGAGCGATGCTTTCGTTATACTTTGGTTGCACATGTATACCACGACGTCCATAAGGGGGATTTCCATGAAAAAAGCAGGACTGATACTGGTGTTTATACTCATGATGATGGCTTCAATCGCGTGCACAAGCTCCGATTCCGGCAGTGAATCTGGCAGTTCAAGCGGAGAGAACGGAGAGGTCGAGCTGAAGTTCATGATGTGGGGCAATCAGGCTCATATGGATGTGTACAACAAGTTGATCGATGACTTCACGAAGGAAAATCCAGGCATCAAAGTAACGATGGAATCCGTACCTTTCGCAGAATACCAGCAAAAAATTTCGGTGCTTGCCGCCGGAGGCTCTCTTCCCGATCTCGCCTGGGTATCGGAGCGAATGGTGCCGCAATTCAAGTCCAACCACATTCTGGCCGATGTATCCGAGTTCAAGGGTGATGCACAGTTTAAGCTGGATGATTATATTCCAAGTACATTGGATTTGTTCCGTGATGGCGATCAACTGCTGGGACTACCTTTTTCTACACCTCCGGTGGTCATGTTTTACAATAAAACGCTGTTCGACCAAGCCGGCCTGACTTATCCAAACACACTTGCCACCCAAGGACAATGGACATGGGAACAGTTCGAAGAGTCCGCCAAAGCCATTACCAGCAAGGATGCAACCAACCGGATCTATGGTGCCAACTTTTTTCGCGACTGGAAGACCTGGGCGGTGCTTTCTTCCTACTCCTGGTCCAATGGAAGCGGTCCATTCGACGAAGGCATGACAACGTTCACCTGGAACGATGCCTATGGCGTACAGACCTTTGAATTGCTGGAACGCATGATGTTCACCGATGAATCACACCCGAAGGCGGGCGAACAGGTCAGCTTCGATGCGGGCAATGTGGGCATGTTTTTTGATAATTACAGCTATGTTTCCAAAGCAAGGGAGATTACGGATTTTGAATGGAGCATCGCTCCTATGCCTTCCGGTTCTCAAGGCAGTGTGCCGATGCTGGGGCAGGCCGGATATGCCATGTTCAACGACAGCAAACATCCAGAGGAAACGAAGAAGCTGTTGAAGTATTTTGCCAGTGAGCAGGGGATTCAGGCGACAGCCACCTATTTTGTGCCTCCGCGTACTTCTGTTCTGAACTCAGAGGCATTCATTCTTCAGCCGAACAACCCAAGCAAAGAGCATATCGTGCAGGCCGTCATTGATGAAATGCCAAAAGCGCGCTTAATTCCCGGTCATATCCGTTGGCAGGATATCGACAATGCGGTATTGCAGGGATTTGACCGACTGTTTGCAAAGACAGCGACAGCTGAGGATAACCTGAAACAAATGCAGGAAGAGATCCAAAGTGTGTTACAACCCTAAATCATTTGATCGAAACCGGAGGTGAGAACGATAGGCAAATTCAAAGAATTACTTGAGCGGAAACCGCTGTCGCTGGTGGTCAGCCTGCCTGAGAATGATATTGGTTTGGCTCGGGTAGCCATGGAAGAGGGCGCTGATGCACTGAAGGTACATTATAATGTCGGTCATCGCGCCAGCGGGAATCATTTTGGTCCATTGGACATGTACGCCGAGGTGTTTCGGGCGATCCGCAGTGAGTTTGGTGGTCCGCTTGGGGTCGTACCTTCTGGCAGTATTGATGGAGCACAAAGGGAGGATGTGGAGGTGCTTTCCGGGCTGGGTTTTGACTTCTATTCCATCTATGCACATCACTTGCCATCTTTCATGCTGAGTGACTTGGGGCTGGACCCAACGTTTGCGATCAATGAGGAATATGATGCTTCCCTCGTAACATCGGCAGCGCACTTCGGCTTCACCGCTCTGGAGGCATCCATTGTACCTGGAAAAGAATATGGTACACCGCTAAGCTTCGCGGATGTGCTTAAGTATCGCCGTCTGGTCTTGCAAGCCCAGATACCGGTATTGGTTCCTTCCCAGCGAAAGCTGGTGCCGGAGGATGTTCGAGTGCTGCGCGATACCGGAGTAAAGGCGATCATGCTTGGGGCGGTCGTGACAGGCAACACGGAGGAGCAGTTGCGAAGGGCTGTGAATGAGTTCCGCAATGCGGTGGACAGCCTGAACCGTCCGGACTAATACAGAATCATCGCAGAGTTCAGCTTCGGAGGAAATTTGATTAAAAGGGGGAGGCCTGATTGACCCATCTACGCAAGCGCAAAAGAGGGGGGCCGCTCGCCAGAGAGGCCCAGATCGCGGGTTGGCTGTTTGTATCGCCAATGGTGCTTGGGTTTACCCTGCTGCTGTTATTTCCCATGGGTCTCGCGTTATACATGAGTCTAACCGATTGGCCGCTGCTGGGGGATCATCATTTTATTGGATTGGATAATTACCGGAATATTATGACAGACGCCATGTTCTGGAAAGTGCTTGCCAATACGGTCTATTTCACAGCGGGGCTGGTGCCGCTTAATATTGTGCTCGCCCTGCTGCTTGCGTTGCTGCTGTCCAGAAATCTGCGGGGCATCGGAATTTTCCGAACCGCCATCTTTGTTCCGGTCATGACTTCGCTAATCGTATGGGCCATCGTGTGGAAGCTGATGTATGCGACAGAGTCTGGATTGATTAATCAGCTTCTGTTGATGCTGGGTATTAAGGGTCCGGCCTGGCTTTACAATCCGGATTTGGCAATGCCAGCGGTTATCGTGACAAGTGTGCTGAAAAATGTCGGTCTGAATATGGTGCTGTTCATTGCAGCGATTCAGCAGGTACCGCGTTCACTGTACGAAGCAGCAACATTAGACGGGGCGGGCAAGAGGGGAACCTTCTTTCACGTCACGCTGCCTATGATCACGCCAACCGTGTTTTTGACCGTAGTCATGACCGTGATTGGTTCACTCAAAGTATTCGGGCAGATCTATGTGATGACACAGGGCGGGCCGAGCAACAGCACGAAGGTATTGGTTTATTATATCTGGGAAAAAGCATTCAAATTATTTCAGTTTGGCTACGCTTCTGCTCTCGCATATGTACTGTTCTTTATCGTGCTAATTCTGACGCTGCTGCAATGGCAGCTCCGAAAGAGGTGGGTATTCAATGAAGGCGATGCCTAGTCCTTCGGGGCGGAAGATAGGAAGTACTCTAGGGACGTATTTGTTGCTGACCCTGATTTCCCTCATTATGATTGTGCCATTTATCTGGATGATATCGACATCATTCAAGGAACCCCAGAGCATATTCACCTATCCACCGCAGTGGATACCGGAACCATTTCGATTTCAGAACTACATCGATGTCTTTCGATTGATTCCGTTTCACCGTTTTTATTGGAACAGTATCTACATTTCTGCGTTGGTTGTGCTAGGAACAGTATTTTTTGCCTCTCTCGCCGGTTACGCATTCGCCAAAATTCCGTTTAAGGGACGTAATGTGGTATTTCTCATCCTGCTGAGTGCGATGATGATTCCCCATGAGGTGACGGCGATACCGATGTTTCTGTTCATGCGACAACTGGGGTGGATTGATACCCATCTTCCGCTTATATTATTGCCGATCTTTGGTGCGGGGGGCGTATTTGGCATCTTTGTGATGCGGCAGTTCTTCATTACGGTGCCAACGGAGCTGGAGGAAGCGGCGATGATTGACGGCTGCAACCGATTCCGAATTTATGCTCGAATTATGCTGCCCATTGCCAAGCCCGGTATGGCTACGCTGACAATCTTTACGTTTGTGACGATCTGGAATGAGTTTTTTGATCCGTTGATCTTCATTAACTCGCGTGATCTAATGACGCTGCCGCTTGGATTATCCCTGTTCACAGATGAAGTGGGTACAGCCTGGCAATATCTGATGAGCGCCACCGTCATGGCGACCTTGCCACTGCTTATTGTCTTTTTTCTGGCACAACGGCGCTTCATTGAGGGGGTTGCCATGACGGGACTGAAAGAGTAAGCCGTGTAATACGTGCAATAGAACGGAAGGAGGGACAACATTTGCGTGAACGGATGAGCATGAAAAAGGAAGAAGCAGATGTCGTTATTGTGGGAGGGGGCCCTGCGGGTATAGCGGCAGCTATTGCGGCTGGACGGCAGGGTATACGAACAGTGCTGGTGGAGCGATATGGATTCGTTGGCGGGATGTCAACCGCTGCCATGGTCTATCCCTGGATGACTTTTCACACGGAGCGTGGTGAGCAGGTTATTAAGGGCATTGCACAGGAGATCGTGGATCGATTGCAGGCCTGCGGAGGCTCCCCCGGGCATCTGCGTGATACGGTTGGATTTGTACATACTGTCACGCCGTACCATCCAGCCATCTTTCAGGTGGTTGCGGCAGAGATGTTGCAGGAAGCTGGTGTCCGGCTGTTATTGCACAGCTTCGTGGATGAAGTGGTCGTTGCAGAGGATCGGGTGGAAGCGGTGCGAGTGACAAACAAGTCTGGACGAATGGAGTTTCAGGCGAACGTATTCGTGGATGCAAGCGGGGATGCGGATCTGGCTTATCTTGGGGGTGCTTCTGTGGCAAAGGGACGAGACGGAGACCATCAGTCACAGCCGATGACCATGAAATTCCGCATGCGTGGTGTGGATCTTGGACGAGTGAAGAAATACATGCAGGAGCACCCGGAAGATTTTTATGCCAAGACCCCCTTCTCGGAGCTGGACAGCATTCCGTTAACTGGCGTGAGCGGCTTCTATTCCCAATGGAAAAAAGCGGGTGTGCCGATTAATCGCGATCAGGTGTTGTTTTTTACTGGGCCGGCGGAGGATGAAGTGCTGATTAATTGTACCCGGGTGCAGGGGCTTGATGCCACAGATGCAGAGGATCTGACCTCTGCTGAACAGGAAGGTCGGAAGCAGGTGCTGATGATTGCTGAGTTTTTGCAGCGTGATGTGCCTGGATTCGAACGGGCTTCGATCTCGGCAGTAGCGCCGCAGATTGGTATTCGTGAATCGAGACGGATCATTGGGCATTATGCGTTGACCAAGGCTGATGTGGTTGCAGGACGAAAGTTCGACGATGTAATTGCCAGAAGTGGTTATCCGATTGATATTCATGACCCTTCGGGTCAAGGCGTTGTTGCTGCCTTTATAGAGGGAGATGGGGCGTACGATATTCCGTATCGTTGTCTGATCTCTCGCAATATACGCAACCTGCTGGCGGCAGGACGCTGCATCTCCACCACACATGAGGCGCATGCAACGACAAGGTTGACTCCAAGCTGTATGGCTACCGGGGAGGCGGCAGGGACAGCGGCTGCACTAACAGTGAAGATGATGCTGGACCCGGTGGAACTGCCGATCGCGCTGTTACAGGCGGAATTACGTCGCAACGGAGCAGCGATCTAGCGGATGAGCTGATTGTGGACGAATTGGGCGAATCTGGCGAATCTGGTGAATCATTAATAGTGGGAGTGGGTGTTTATTTAATTCGCGGTGGCGTAAGTTTTAACGAACCTGAGACGTCTAATTCGGGGATATGAGCTGAAACGAAAAATGTAACGAATCTCAGTGAAGTTATTTTACTCAAAACCCTGAAATAGGGGGTAAAAGCGGGGTGAATCGGAAAAATAGAGCGTCTACGATTCGTTAGATTAGATACTATCTCAAAAATAGCTAAATAAGCTTCCCTCGGTTCGTTAGAAATTGGTGGGAAGCTCGTGAATTGATGAGCATAATTTTAGCCCCAAAGACTCCAAATCGACTGCATAGGTGGGTTTGGAGCCTTTGGGGCGCTTTCTTTCTTTTCATCCATGTGGTTCTTTCCTTCATCTCTATTCCTTCATGCCTATTCCTTCACATCTGATCAATCACGAGGTTTCGGTTCTTTCATGTTCCTTCATGTTTAGTATTCTTCCATACCTTATTTCCTTCGGTTATCAATTCATGCGTGCCTCAAGTCGCCTTGCGACAATGGACAGCGCGTAGTTGATGACAAAATACAATACGGCTGCGAGCAGCAGGGCCGGGATAATGTAATCGAAACTTTGACCGCCAAGGATCTGCACGTTGTGCATCAGCTCCGGCAGAGAGATGATGATTGCCAGTGAAGTATCCTTCAGGAGTGAGATGAACTGGCTGACCATCGGTGGGGACATGCGGCGTAGCGCCTGTGGCATGATGATGCCACCGAGAGTCTGCATGTAGCTCAGGCCCGAGGAGCGGGCAGCTTCCACCTGACCGCGCTCAACGGACTTCAGACCGCTACGGACGATCTCGGCGATCATCGCGCCTTCAAACAGACTCAGTCCAACAACTGTGGACCAGAAGACGGACATTTTAATCCCGAGCTGTGGAAGTACCATGTGGATGAAGAAAATGATGAGCAGCAGCGGCAGATTCCGGATCGTATCCACGATCACTGCCACGATCTGTGACAGAACAGGGATACGGGTAAACCGGATCGTACCCAGCACAGTGCCGAGCACAAAGCTGAATATAATGGATAGCCCTGCTACCTGCAGGGTAATCAGGAATCCTTGAAGCAGGAAACGAAGGTTGGGCCACGCATAGGCCCCGCTAAAGTCCATATTTTATTAGCCTCCTTCTGTATGCAGGAATGGAATATCGAAGATCAATAGATGGGGCATGGACTTGTGTATAAAGCAACTCAAGCACCGTAGCAGTGAATTACAATATGCACTGTGACATGATCACCAATGCCAGTAAAACACAGACGATCCAGTACTCATTTAAACCACATGGACAAGCCGATATATCTCCCTAAAAATCTGCGGAGGTACAAGTCGATCAGTTACATGGTGACCTGACCTGCCGGTTTGTTCTTTTTCGGTTTGCCCTTGGTGCTGCGTGCTTCTGCATCGCTCTGTCCAAACCTGCGCTCCATATAATGCACCAGGAAGCTGAGTGGTAGTGTCAGCACCAGATAGAACAGCGCAACAATGGTGTACACACTTAGCGGTTGGAACGTATCCGAGTTAACCAGGTCGGCAAAATACATAAGATCCATGCCGGCGACAACGGCAAGAATGGATGAGTTTTTGACCAAATTGATGAACTGGTTGCCGATGGACGGCAATACAATCTTGATGGCCTGGGGCAGAATGATCAGGTTCATGGCCTGTACATAGGACAAGCCTGAAGACCTTGCTGCTTCGAGTTGTCCACGCGGCACGGTCTGAATGCCCGCTCGGATCGCTTCGGCAATGAAAGCGGCGGTGTAGATGGTCAGACCCAGAGTACCGGAAACAAATCCATCCAGCGAGATGCCTAGTGCAGGCAGTCCAAGATAGAAGAAAAATACAACCAGCAGCAATGGGATGTTTCGGATAAATTCCACAAAAGCCGTGCCGATCCAGTTCAGCGGTTTCACAGGGGATATCCGAAAGATAGCCAGGATCGCACCAAGGATAAAGCTGCCAATGAGAGCCATAATGCCCACTTGAATAGTATTCAGGAATCCTTCCAGAAAACGATCCGAGTGTCGCATCAGTACGCTGAAATCCAATGTGCCCATATAGGCGAAGCCTCCGTTCTCCAGATGTAGAAACGGCGATTACATCTGCTCATGCTTCGCATCCAGCAGATGAATTCGCCGCTTACCTATCTTAATTCGGGTTACTCGGGCTTGGAGCCCAGCCATTTCTCATGTAATGTGTCATATTCCCCGCTGTCTTTCATGCTTTTGAGCAGCGTGTTGACTTCCTCCACGAAGGCAGTGTCGCCTTTGCGAATGGCCATACCATAAGGTTCGCTTGTGAAATTACCACCAACTAATTGGAAGCTGTTATCCGTCTGTTGCATGCCGATGAGGATGATGTTATCTGTGGTCAACGCTTCGCCTTTACCTGCTTTGAGAGCAGTGAATGCATCCTGATAGTTATCGAATTCAAGCACCTCAGCATCCGGGGCTTTCTCGCGAATGTTCTGAGCGGATGTGGAGCCTTTCACCGCGAGCACTTTCACCCCGCTGAGGCTTTCCAGGCCGGTAATCGCACTGTCGTTTTTCACCAGCAGAGACTGGCCTGCCTCGAAATAAACATCACTGAAATCTACCTGTTCCTTACGCTCATCCGTAATTGTCATTGTGGCGATGATGATGTCGATGTCTCCATTTTGCAGCATGGGAATACGCGTCTTGGAAGTGACCTCTTTCAGTTCGACCTTAGTCTCATCTCCAAGGATCTGTTTGGCGAGTGCCTTGGCGATGTCAATATCGAACCCTTCAACGTTGCCACTTGCGGGATCTTTCAAGCCAAACAGCTTCGTATCATATTTCACACCGGCGATGAGCTTGCCGCGTTCCTTAATCCGCTCAATCGTGCCTTTCGCCTCGGCGTCACCACCACCGCTCGCTGAAGGTGTATCTGTACCTGTACTACAACCTGACAATACAAGGGAGAGAATGAGGACAAGCATAAATGATGGCCATTTCAATAATTTCTTCATGAATAAAGACCCCTTTCAAAATGGAATAGTGGATTATTCTCAATGATGAATCAGACGGCTCAGGAATTGCTGTGCTCGTTCTTCTCTGGGGTTGTCAAAAAATTCGGCAGCGTTGGCCTCTTCTACAATTCGGCCTTCGTCCATGAAGATGACCCGGTCCGCAACTTCGCGGGCGAATCCCATCTCATGGGTAACGACGACCATGGTCATGCCATTATGGGCAAGGGAGCGCATAACATCGAGGACTTCCCCGATCATCTCGGGATCGAGAGCAGAGGTAGGTTCGTCAAAAAGCATGATTTTGGGCTCCATGGCAAGTCCTCTGGCGATAGCTACCCGTTGTTGCTGTCCACCGGACAACTGGGAGGGATAACTGTCTGCTTTGTCGGCAATGCCCACCCGGGTCAGATACTTCATTGCTGTTGCGGATGCCTGTTCTTTGGGTTGTTTGCGCACCTTCATGGGTGCAAGGTTAATGTTATCGATGACTTTTTTGTGAGGATAAAGATTGAAGTGTTGAAATACCATGCCGATGTCACGGCGGAAGAGGTTAATGTCCACCTTTTTCTGATGTAGAGGAATCCCACTGACGACAAGTTCACCTTCGGTAATGGTCTCCAGGCGGTTAATACAGCGGAGTAACGTGCTTTTGCCGGAGCCGGAAGGTCCGATAATGACGACGACCTCTCCTTCTTCAATGTGAAGATGGATATCCTTGAGGACATGAAAATGACCGAAATGCTTCTGGACACCTCTAAATTCAATCAAGAGTACACCCCATCCTTTCTGCAACGTCTGTGTGTAAAAGGAATAATAAGGAATAAATTGAAACTAGTTATTTAATCATACATAGTCATCCTGCTTATGGCAATTGGTTTGTGATAAAACATGACATAAGTAATAGGTTTTCTAGGGCTATAGCCAGTGATTGTGTTATATATCTGTCATATTATTAAATGCCTTGTGACGAATCCTGACAGAAAAATGAAACTATTCTCCTAGTTGTTTTCCAACCTTTGGAATAGTTGTATAGAGTATACTGAAAGTGATGTTTGATTTATGACTTTGAATTATAAAAACAAATAGCATCAAGTTCCACGTGTACATGGCAAAAAAGCTTAACCTTGCACTTCTTGCCATTGATATGATGGAGCGAGAGAGTGCCCGTCTGAGAAGAAACGAAGTAGATCGTAGCTAAATGTTGATCTCATAACAATTCCATTACAGGTAGAGAGGATGATTCTGCACGATGAATACATATCACTCCCCAATGTCGAGAGCAAGTGCCCAGTCCGATGTTCGAGCTTATGAAGCCAATTTGCCTGTCATTCCTGTACAGGATTTTCAGCTTACAGACTATGGAGCTGTTGGAGACGGCGTAACAGATAATACGGAGATGTTTCGACTTGCCATCGCTTCATGTGCTGAAGCAGGAGGTGGGAGAATCATAATTCCTGCCGGGGTGTGGCTCACAGGTCCGATTGTAATGCGCAGCCGTATTGAACTACATGTGGAAGAAGGGGCGCTGGTTACATTTAGCCGAGATTTTGATCACTACCCTTTAATTGCATCAAGCTTCGAAGGCTGGCAGGTGGTACGTTGCCAATCCCCGATCGATGGAGATGAACTGGAGGATATTGCGATTACTGGTGAGGGGATATGGGATGGTGGAGGGGAAGCCTGGCGTCCGGTGAAACGCTCCAAAATGACCACTTCACAATGGAAACGATTGGTCGCTTCCGGTGGTGTTGTAGAGCAATCCGGCGGAGATGAAGAAATCTGGTGGCCTACCACAGCTGCACTTGAAGGCGGCACCATTGCGAATCGATTGCATCAGGAGCAGGTACGTGATGTCGCTGCCTATGAAGAAGTCAGAGACTTTTTACGTCCCAACATGGTCAGTTTACGGAGATGCAAACGGGTACTGCTGGACGGTCCAACGTTCCAGAACTCGCCTGCATGGAATCTGCACCCCTGGGCATCTGAGCATGTCACCATTCGTAACGTGAGTGTGCGGAATCCGTGGTTTTCTCAGAATGGAGATGGGCTGGACATTGAATCCTGCCGTCATGTGGTGGTGGAGAAGAGTGTATTCGATGTCGGTGATGATGCGATCTGTCTGAAATCAGGCAAAGACGCCGAAGGCCGGGAACTTGGCCTGCCATCGGAGTACATCACCATTCGGGATTGCACGGTGTATCACGGTCATGGCGGGTTTGTCATTGGCAGTGAAATGTCCGGTGGTGTGCGGCATGTGCGTGTGTCGGATTGTACATTTATCGGCACGGACATTGGACTTCGCTTCAAAAGCGCACGTGGGCGCGGCGGAGTGGTTGAGGACATTCAGATTGAGCGCATATATATGAAAGATATCATTATGGAAGCGATCTCGTTTTCCTTTTTCTATGCAAATCAGGAAGGGTCTGCCCGGGGCAGTGATCTATCTCAGGAGATTAGCGAAGAGACGCCAGTGTTCCGGGATATTCGAATATCGGATGTGGTCTGTGCCGGTGCCGACACTGCGTTGCTTGTGAGTGGATTGCCGGAACAGCCTTTGGATGGGGTGATCATCCAGCGTTACAATGTGCAAGCTCGCAGTGGTATCCAATGTGCTCATGCGAAACATCTGCATATCGCTGAATTGCAGGCGCAGATCACCGAAGGTCCGTTGATTCATTTGCACCAGTGTAAAGGGGCAGAATTAGAAAGTATTCAGGGCAAAGGTGCAGATGGGCGACTTCTGATGGTGACTGGACACGAGTCCGCAGGCATTGTATGTCGTGAAGGCGATGCAGACACAGACGGTCGTCAGATCTCTGTGGGTCCCGAGGTACGAAGTGGTGTGATCATTCGCAGGTAAAAGGTATGTAATAGGGTTTATACAAGTTGGTCCAATTCAGCCGTAGTGGTGCAGCCATAGATCCAGTAATCGTGATGCCTTTTGATATAAGGAGTACGTAATCTCTGGAGCGAGGCTACCCACTCGGCTTCTATATGAAGTTATCTGATGATCTACCGGTGTTCCTTGCGATAGCGCAGCGGTGTTGTACCGGTAACCTGTTTGAATGTTTTGTTAAAATGAGCCGTATGCTCAAATCCTACCTTTTCAGCGATCATCTGGACACGCTCTTGTGTGGACAGTAATCTTCGTTGAGCCTCCCGGACACGAACAACACGCAAATATTCGCTAAATCGAAACCCGGTAAACCGGCTGAACATTCGGCTCAGATAGGATGGACTGATATAAAAACGATTGGCTGCACCCTCCAGCGTAAGTGGTTCGGTATAGTTTTTATTCACATAAGTGACAATTTCACTGATTTTGTCCTGCATCGGATGCAAGGGACCGGGGCATGACTGCCGGATGTTCTCCTCTACCCGATGAATACGGATCAAAAGTTGGGCAAGCAGACTTCTTACGGCGATCTCATAGTGAGGGCGTCGCTCTTTGCATTCTTGCAGCATCTGCCACAATATACGCTCCATCTCGGGCTGTTCCGCTTCAGGCAGGCGAAGGAGTCTTGAACAATTAAAAGGCAGCAGACCACATATGCCAAGTTCCATCCCCGTTGCAAAAGCAGGCGAAAAACCGATTAATATCCGTTCGAAGCCGGGAATACTTCCTTTGGAAGTGGTATGTACATCGTGTGGATTAATCAGAATAAAATCACCCTTGCGGGCGGACAGTATCTGACCATTCATGGAATACACTCGTTCACCTTCAAGTAAGTAATACAGTTCGTAGAATGGATGAGCGTGAGGTTGTGGCATACCATTTCCATCATGTCTTCGCATATGTTCAATGGTAAATGAATGTTCACCGATTCGGTATTTGGGTCCAATCCGATCCTCTATGAGACTCATGGTACAGCTCCCCTCTGCTTCACGGATTAACAACGATATCCATATCATAACGGAACATCCATCTTTTTGTAAACGCTATCATCGGAAATGAAATATTTCTTTAATCATATCGTTAAATACCGAGAGAACGAATCTGGCATGACCCATATGTGCTGTCAAGGTGACAAAACTTGAATGATGTTTTAGAGTAGGGGGAGAGAGGCGAAACTCTGGTTAAGGAGTGTCTCCAATATGATTTGGAAGGAAGGAAACAGGTTATGACGACACATGAATTATCGCCATTGGTTGCTGCGCTCAATATGCAACCTCACGTTGAAGGCGGTTGGTATAAGGAAGAATGGAAGGCATCTTATCAGATTCCACAATCCGTTCTGCCGGATACATACTCCGGCCCACGCTTCTCGGCAAGTTCCACGTATTTCCTGCTACACGCACATGAAATCTCCGAGTGGCATACGGTTCTGTCCGATGAACTTTGGCTGTGGCACAGCGGCAGTCCAGTTGAACTGAAGCTGGGCGGCAACGGGGAGAACCCGGAGAACGAGGAAGTTCTTGTTCTGGGGATGGATATTGCTGCGGGGCAATCACCACAGGTGCTCGTTCCTGCCGGCGTATGGCAGACAGCACGCCCGCTGGGCGATGAGCCTGTACTGGTAACTTGCGTAGTAGCGCCAGGTTTCCACTTTGATGATTTCAAGCTGGTATCCAAAAGCGAATAGGTTTTGATATGTGAAAATCCCGATCGGAGATGCTCAGGGCATCCGAATCGGGATTTTTTTGGATTTAGCATATTAAATATGCTGAGGTCTATACCCAGTTCAGGGGTGTAGGATTCCCTTTTGTCTCAGTATCACTTTTGGCAATAACTGATCACTGTGGATTCTCGTTACTCATCCAGCTGTCCATATAGAAGTCTCCGGCATAAGACGGCTGCTCTGAAATTTCCTTGAGCTTAAGCTCAGCTTCTTCGGCAGTATCATAGGCTCCGATGACAGCAGTGAATTTACCAGTGGACGTTTTCAGATATGAGATATCTTCTTCAGGATATGACTCTGCCAAGTGACCCATCCATTCTCCTGCAGGCATCTCTTCTGTACGAAGAGAGAATACCTCTCGAGGTGGCACAGGTTTACCGTCTGAAGTGAGTTTTATCTCCATAGATCCAGGATTCTCATATTCGGTCACTGAATACTGTACACCTTCTTTTAACTCAACAACGAAACGGATGGCTGAGTCATCCAAAATAATATTACGATACACATCCTTCACCAAAGGTTGCGTTAGGAAATTTTTTTCAATCTGGGCAAAATCGATGAAACGGATGCCTTGGAAGGTGAAAATAAGACGGTTAGGTGCTTCTTTGTGTTCTACTTTATAAGATGGGACATGGGCAACGGATTCACCTTCATCTATACCGAAATTGATTTTAAGCGTATTTTCGGTTGTCTCCGTGCCAATGGTGACTCCATCTGTAACTTTGCCTCCATCGCCAAATTGCAACACCTGAACAATAGAGCCGACCACAGGTATTTTGGACATGGCGTTTGCTACGGAAGGGATGTTCACGACAAAGACAAAAGCAACACATGCCGCTATGACTGAAGCATAGCGAATCATTCGAGATGAACTTTTGCGAGCAGTGGCTCTTTTCTGTGCATGATGAATAACATCATTAAGTTGAGCAGGGATTTCAATATTTTCGTAACGATCTTTTCCTGTCATACGTTCTCAACCTCTCCTTCAATCAAATAAAATTTTAATTTTTTGATAATACGATAGAATTTGGACTTAACTGTATTTTCCGGTATGGAGAGCACTTCAGCCATCTCTCGAAAAGGCAGATTCACAAAGAATTTTAAGATGATATAGGCTCTTTCCTCGGGGATAAGCCGGTCCAGTGCGTTATATAGATCCATTTTTTCCTCCAGCGACGCCCCTCGCTCTGGAGCCACCAACTCCTGCACATGATCCTCCATATAGGTCACTCGCTGGTTGCGTCGTATATGATCTATCGCTGTGTTAATCACAATTCGTGACATCCAGGAATCAAAATACGTCATGGACTCCATCTTTCCATAAGCGATGAACCCTTTATAGACCGCTTCGGATACGATATCCAGCGCTTCTTGTTCATTTTTAACATAGCAGTATGCCAGTCGATATAATTTATTTTGAATCTCTGTTATTTTTTCGCTGAACTGTTCTTCTTTTGTCTTTCTATGGTTCAGTCTAATCACTCCTGATCCCCCCTGATCAACCTAAATATTCAAGTCACCGCTCGTTCCAGGCCTGGATTCTATATAAGTGCTTGAGTTCGCTTGACACTCGTTAGACTGATGAGGAGACAAAATAGTTCTAAACGGTCAAAAAAACTTTTTTTCAGCCCTGAATAGGATAGCGTGCCTCGCCTCCATTCTTAACAACGAATAGACTGCCTATAACATTACATACCAAAACACCCGCTCTTCTAAGATCGAAGGCGGGTGTAATCGAATTAATCTGCTTATATTAAAAGTTAAAGTTGTCTGGATCAGAACCAAAGCGTTTGTTCTCGTTCAGTCCGTTAATCTGCTCTACTTCTTCCGAAGTTAACTCGAAATCGTAGAGATCGGTGTTCGCGTAAATACGCTCAGGGGTGACCGATTTGGGTATGGTCACGATGCCGTTCTGCAGATCCCAGCGCAGAATCACTTGTGCGGGGGACTTGCTGTATTTGGCGGCGATGTCTTGAAGCAACGGATGATCCATCAGATGACCTTGTCCGAGCGGAGACCAGGCTTCGATCTGAATCTGATGTTTGTTGCAGTACTCACGAAGCTCTGACTGAATCAGTAGTGGGTGAAGCTCCACCTGATTAACTGCTGGTTTGATCGTGGCATCGATCATCAAGTCTTCCAGATGGTGAATCTGGAAGTTGCTCACACCAATCGCCCGGATGCGTCCTTCTTTATGGAGTTTCTCCAGTGCTCTCCATGTATCTTTGTACTTGCCCTTAACCGGCCAGTGGATAAGATAGAGATCCAGATACTCCAGTTCGAGTCGTTCCATGCTGGCTTCGAAGGCAGCTAGCGTGGATTCATACCCCTGATCGCTATTCCATACTTTAGTGGTAATGAACAGATCCTCCCGAGCTACTCCAGATTCACGAATACCCTGAGCGACACCTGTTTCGTTGTTATACGCTTTGGCTGTGTCGATGCTGCGATAACCAGCTTGAATGGCTGTTTTGACAGCATGAACGACTTCGTCTCCGTCTTTAACTTTGAATACCCCAAAACCCAGCCATGGCATTTTGACTCCGTTATAGAGCGTGGTTGTGTCCTGCACGTGTTTCATGGTTCGAAATTCCTCCTCTTATTGATTCATTGTTCCACTATGTAATTACCCTGCTGTTCAGCAGCCAATCGATATCGAAGGGCCGTCTTGAATGATTATACTAAAATCTGCCTGGTCTTGGAAAAGGGAGTGATCCATTTTACGAAGTAAACGCCGCTATTATCCTTTTTCTTCAACCAGAGGTTTGGTTTTGACGCTTGTGGGTGATAAGATGAAGTATACGAAATATGGAAGTCAAGACTTTGTGATTGGAGAGTTTACATAAGAACAGACGAAGTACGGAATCGGGTACAGACCAGACCGTACGACTAACGATAAAGGAGCAAGAATACAATGGCTAAACCTAAACAAACCAAAAAAGCAGCTGCCTGGTCTCTCGTAGTGATGGGAGCAGGATTTGCTGCATCCTTGCCGTTCCAGGGCGTTCCCGTGGGCAAGTTGCTGGTAGGATCATTTGAAGCGGGACTCGTAGGTGGACTTGCCGACTGGTTCGCAGTTACCGCACTATTCCGTCACCCGCTCGGCATTCCAATTCCGCATACGGCATTGCTGCCGAAAAATCGCGATAAAATGACGGAAGGTCTGGTCTCCGCAGTAGAGAATAACTTGCTCAACAAAGACAGCATTACCGAGAAAATTGCAGATTTCAAAGCAGCAGAGACGGTGCTCGATACGTTGACCCGTGAGCTTCACAGTGACGGGATCAAGATCATGATTGATACGCTCTGCAAACGAATTCTGGCTGGTCTGCCGTTAGAGCAGATTGCTCCACTCGTAGCACGTGAGATCAAGTCACAAGCGGGCGCCTTTGATCTGGGTCCGATTCTGGAACGGGCTGCCCACCAGATGACAGAGCGGGGGTACGACGCCAAAGCGCTGGACTATGGACTGAAGCAAGCCGAGGAGTGGCTGGTTAAACCCGAGACGGTGATGTTTTTGGGTGAGAGCGGCATGAAAGCCATCAGCGGCATTCAGATGAACGGATTGATGCAGTTTGCGATGAATGCGTTCCTGGGTTATATGAACGAGGAGCGTCTGGGTGGCATTTTACAAGGATATCTCTTCGATCGGGTAGAGGATATGAAACGTGAAGGC
The DNA here is from genome assembly GCF_000316035.1 of Paenibacillus sp. PAMC 26794. Taxonomy (GTDB): domain Bacteria; phylum Bacillota; class Bacilli; order Paenibacillales; family Paenibacillaceae; genus Paenibacillus. The sequence continues at coordinate 1,537 of NZ_ANHX01000065.1, read as the reverse complement.
AGCGCTCTAAGGTACAAGGTGCTTGATATGGTACGTACCCAGACGGTGCGTCTGGCAATGAGCGAGGCTATGCAAGATGGAATCAACAGTTGGAAGAACAATATGCTGGAGGGCTGGAACGCAGAGGAAACGGTGCTGAACAAACTCACCGAACTGAGAGACAAGGCGCTCGCCGCAATGGAAGATGGACAGTATGTAGATACGTATGCACTGCCTGCCATTGAGCGGGTATTGGTTGATCTGCGGGCGGATGACGAGTTGATGACAGGCATGAATGCCAAGATTGTGGATGGCGTCACAACACTGCTGGAGAAAAACCATTCCAAAATCGGTAAACTGGTACGCGAAAATGTGGACAAAATGGACAATGCCACTTTGGTTTCGATGATTGAGGATAAGGTTGGACAGGATCTGCAATGGATTCGGATCAACGGAGCTGTTACCGGATTTGTTATCGGGATTGCGCTGACTGCGCTGCAGATGGCATTGGCATAAAAGTAATGTATGTAAAAAAGGGCCGCTCTTACATAAAGTGTACCCTTTGTAAAGGACATTTTGAAAAAGAACTAGGCAACTTGTTGAAGCTGCTGTCTGTATTTTACAGGCGGCAGCTTTTTCAAATTCCATTGCCCTCGATAATGATTGTAGTACGTCATATAACTCTTAATTTCTCGTTTTACTTCTTCTAATGTTTCGCATTCTTTGATATTCGTTTCATCCTTAAAATGCCCAAAGAATGATTCTTGGGGGGCGTTATCCCAACAATTGCCTCGACGTGACATGGATTGTCTTAATCCCATTTTCTTCACTACGGATTGGAATTGTGGATTCGTATAATGAAAGCCTTGATCGGAATGGATTAAGGCATCTTTGGCTAAATGGCGATGCTTCTGTAATTTACGAAGCGTGTTTAGCGCAATTCCTATACTTAACGAAGAAGAAACTTCATACGCTAAAATTTCATTCGTCTGTGCGTCTTTAATCGTCGATAAATACGCACGTTTATTGCCTTTGTACGTTAAATAGGTGATGTCGGTTAATAACACCTTTCCCGCCTCGCCTGGCTTAAAATTGCGCTTTAATTCGTTTGGACATGTGCGATGTTCTTTCGTTGCTTTTGCCATTCTACGGGCCGGATTAGCCTTTCGAATGGGACAGATGATTTCAAATTTCTTCATAATACGGCGGATACGCTTTAAGTTGTACGTCATCTTGTATTGATTTTCTAATGTCATTTTGATTTGGCGTGCTCCTTTTTTTCGTCCACGAAAATGATACGCCTTTAAAATCATTTCCTTTATAATCTCATCTGTTTTGGCTTTAGCTACGCGCTTTTGCACTGATTTTCCAGAGAAGTAATTGTAATATCCGGAACGTGATACTTCCATAACATCGCATAGATATCTGACCAACCGCTTCAATTTATACGTTCTGATCGTCCGATAAATGAGTTCAAACTTCAGCTCTACAGCCACTTTTATTTCTTTTTCAACATCCTGCCTTTCGAGTAGATCGAGCTTTTTTAGCAGTTCATTTT
>NZ_ANHX01000064.1 GCF_000316035.1 Paenibacillus sp. PAMC 26794 | reverse complement strand
ATAGGGTACATTTTAACAAAGAGTAGGCTCTTTTTGCCGTGGAAGGGAAATACGAAATACTTTAAACATTTATGATGCAAAATTCAGGAAATCGGGTAATATACACGCGAACATGCGTATGAATCATATAGGAAGAAAGATACATAAAAACGATGCTCTCAGCCGATGTGGTCATGTTGATTTTGTACTATGATTCAGTTAACAGAAGCAGAAGGCATGGGTGAATGATCCTGATTCATTGGGTGCACATATACATTGAAATCATAAGAAGAAGGTGATTGGTATGAGGCCAATACAAAAAAAGGTATGTGTATTCTTACTAATTGTGCTATCTATCTTTATTTTGGGAGGCTGTCAGAACATGAAAGAAAGTGAGAAACAGGCACTTTTTCAAGAAGCAGAAGCGAAAGCGGTCAAATATTTCAAAGACAAGTATGAGATGAATGTTGTTATTACCAGCAAGGAGTTGCTGCCCGAAATGGCACTCGACTCGATTGCAATGGAAGGGCATGTGGTAGAGCAGGAGGATCAGGAGTTCACTATTTCCTATGACTATAATGATAAAAAAATCAAAAATTTTGGAATGAGCCCTGCAATCAAGGCAGCCATCATTGAGAAAGGCTACGATCCTTTTGCCAAGTAGATTGTATTGAATTTTGGAGGTGAACATAACATGGGGGATACACCACGAATTGATGATGAAACATACCGTCTGATGTCGGAACTGGCTTATGAAAATGCCAAAGCAGGTACCGAATATGCGAATCTACCAGGATGGCAAGTGCTCGAGGATACGCATGGCAACGGTTATTCCGGGTTTGACGCAGTGACTTTTTACAATCCGGAAACGGGGCAGGCGGTCATTTCGTACCGAGGAACAGAAGGAAGTGCCGGATGGGATCGTAAAGGGCCTGATTTTCTGGCGGATGGTCAGATTGCGATCCCCGAACTGGGCAGAAAAATTGAACAGTCTACCGATTTCACACCCGATTGGTTATCAGGTGGAATTCAAAAGGTAAAAGACGTCACTGGACTGACCCATTTGGATAATGCGGTGGGTGAGCTGGATAGGCAGATTGATAAAAAGCTGAATCCTTTTCCAAATCAAATGTACGAAGCAGAAGACTACGCGAAGGATATGCAGAACAAATATAAGAATTTGGATTTCTCTCTGACGGGGCATTCACTAGGCGGCGGAAATGCTCAGTATGCAGCAGCGCATACGGGAATGACGGCAGTAACCTTTAGTGCGCCATCTGTAATATCCAGCTTGACTCCATCACTGAAACGCAAGGCAGAAGAGGGTGGATTCGATAATCAGATCGTAAACTTTGGTCACCCGGGTGACTTTGTTGCCAGTGGATTCTTTGGTGGCTATGATCGCCATGTGGGTTCCATGTATTACATCAACTCTAATTACAAGGACATGAATGACAACATGAGCATGGGGGATAAGATGGGTAACACTTTTGGTGGGAAGGAATACCACGACCTGAAGCAGTATCAGTTCGAGAATGGTTATATTTCCAATGATCTATACGACCCTACCACTGGTGAGAAAATCAATAAAACTCCTCGTGAACCTTCCAATATCATGACGGAGCTTGCGGATGTTATGCGTAGCTTTGGTGTGCAGACCAGCAAGATGGTTGCAGGTGGGGGCTCAGTGGGGGGAGCTTCCGGACTAATTCAGGTAACGCCGGAAGAACTGAAAAGTGTCGCTTCACGGTGGAAGCAAAATGCACAACAGTGCAATGCGGAGCTGAATCAGGTGCGAACCCGCATGGCCCAATATCTGCATACAAGCCGTAGTCGCAGGCTGGAGCCAATTGTCACCCAACTGGACGCATCCATTCATGAGCTTGGCACATGGCATATGAAACACACCAGCCAGTTCCTGAACTTTATTGATGAGAAAGCAGATGCCTTCCGGCAGGCGGACGAGAGTCCGGTTCATTTTAATTAGGACCTGGGTGGCTAGCGTTGATATCACGTACGTAGGGGAGGGGAACATGAGTGGGTGGACAATTGCTGGTGGAATTGAATGATCTTCGGATTGCTGAAAAAGAACTTACACAGCTTCTTGCCCGTCTGCAAGCCGATGAGCAAGAAGCGCGGGCGCTATACAGTCGCCTGAACGATTGGAAAGGGCAGTCCGCAGATCATACAAGACAGCAGATTGAAGAGTTTTTTGCGGGCCTGTCTAGACGTATTCAATCCATTGAACAGCAGAAGAAAAGCTTGCTGCAATATATTGAGATCATGATCCAGACGGATCAGGAACGCTAAAGAGTGGTAAGGCTGATGCCATATTGCGGATGGCAATCAGCGTTAATATGAGTGTGACCGTGGAGCGGCATGATTAGTCCTAAACCACGGATTGTAAAGAACATGGGTAGCCAATCAAAATGATGATAGCTAAAAAGCCTACGGCACATCGGGTTTGAACCCGTATGCCATAGGCTTTTTGTTATCTGAATTTTCCTCAGGTTTTCGTAGAACTGTAAGTTAGTTCTTAACGTTTTTTGCGACGTGTAGCCAATGCAATCCCCAAGAAGGACAGGATCAGGGCCAGAATGGATACGATCAATGTTGCTTGTTGAAGTTTCAGCGTACCCGGGTCTGTATCCGTGTTGTTTGGTTCACCTGTAACGGTGTCATTGAGTGCATCACCCAACGTGGTGTCATCGTTTGCTTTGCTATCGTCGGTAGCTGCATTATCCCCAGTGGCTCCTTCTGTACCTGCACTATCATGTCCATCGTTGGCATGACCTCCACCTGCCGCAGCATTACCAGCAGCAGCCGGATCTTCGCTAATCGTTGTGATACTGTGCGGGTTGGCATCACTTGGTTGGCCTGTCCATTCTACGATGCTGCCATCACTGTAGTATTGGAACGCATCCCAAGCTACTTCAGCTTCCGCCTTAGGATTCTGTACAACGAAGTTGAACTGCTGGAATTGTCCTGCGATAATACCCTCGTTATCGCCGTCAATTTCCCATGTGATCGATGTTACTTCATTGGAATCGTTCTTCTCTGTGGTGATTTTCCAGCCTGCCAGTGGTTGATATTGCTTGAATGCAACACCTTCTGGAACTTTCATTGTGATTTTGGTTGTAGGCAGTTCTTTCTCAGATGGAACCTTAATCGTGTACGTCTGCCATGCGCTTGTCTGTGCAACGGATGGGCTAACGGTAACGTGAGCGCTCGCGAATCCGGCGAATAACATGAAGGCTGCGGTACCTGTTGCGATAGTGGATGTTAGTTTGGAAATCCATGATGTTTTCTTCAAAATAAATAACCCCTCTCAGTTCTTATCATATATGATGCGGCCCATTTTCTTAAATGAGTGTCTACGTTCTGCAAAGGCCGTTTCGGTTACGAATGGTTCTTTCGATCACCGTTATTCCCGGATTTTTTTGATTCAACTATATAAATTGAACTAAAGATGGTTTACACATGCACTCCGATGACAGAATAACCTTCCAATCGCTGTTATCCCCAGATTTTTCGATTCCCTTTTCTCAAAGGGGAAAATCCGGTGATAGCATATGCTTCCGAAGCAGCTTTCTTTCAGAAAGCTTTTAGGCCAACGCTTCGCTTCTTCACGCTATTTCTGTCCTCTCCGTTTCAGTGTAAATAATAGTTCAATTTATATAGTAATGAGTTGAAATCCGGGAATAAAGGCGAGTGCTTCGCTTCTCCAGAATCAATTTCATTCCCTTCACTACATTTGCAGTTTGTAGAAACACTAATTTTAGATTGGGTCACTTTTCAATATAAATCGTTGTGTAACTATGGCTTGGCGGTGTCGATCTCGAATTCGGCATCCAGTGCATCCAACGTTTTGGTCAGAAGATGTACCTTGATATTCCATCGTCCAGGCATGGAGATATAATCTTCAGCCTTGTACACACCGGTGTCATTTTTCGGAATGGTGATCTCATAGATCCCCATATCCATGTCCAGATGTGTAAGTGACAGGGTGATCTGTTCCAGATCATTGACGATACTTCCATCTGCACGTTTGACATCGACTTCGAAATGGTTCTCTCCCGTCACATTAGGACTCACCTGAAGTGTGATCGCCGAGCCATCGTCCGTAGTCTTTGTCTCCTGATACGGTCCGGCCGCAGCGGGTTGTCCCGGAGACAGATGTGTCAGCACGGCAGCCAGAGCGAGAATCACAGCGCCAGTAGCAAGCTCGGCTTTCAGGCTGCCGGATAATCTGCTTCCCGTTGCTGCTCTTGCCAATCTGGCATGACGCCACGCGAAGACAAGCATCACAATAAGCAGGACGATCTTGCCGATCAGGACAAGGCCATAGGCTGTAGTGAACAAGGAAGTCAGCACAGGTGCTGGTAGAATAAGCAGACTGCTGTATATCCCTGTAGCGACCAGAGCGGCTACGGCGCCAATCCCCCAAGCGGTAAACCTGCGAATGGCAGTCCAGTAGACTTCTCCTCGTACCTTCGAAGGCAGCTTATCTGCCAGTGGGGGCAGACATATCGCCATGGCAGTCAATGCACCAATCCAGAAAGCAGCACCGATCAGATGCACGAAGTCCATGGCAATCGCGAGAGCACGTTGATCCGCCGCAGCTGGATGTCCCGTCATGGCATGAGTGAACAGCCATCCAAGCACGAGCATGAGTGACCCGTAAGAAGACCAGATGCGAGCACGGATGGATCGATCGCGATCATATCCGGAGAGAATCGTGACGGCCAGCAGCATTACAATGAGTATCTGTAACATCCAGATCTGGCCAAAAGACGTCAGCTTGAGCGCACTTCCGATTAGTGCCCAGCTTAGTTCGCTCAGAGCCACACCAGATTCATATAACGTATTCAGTGGCAGGCTGACCAGAGCGGCAAAGGAAGCAGCAGCATAGCTGATCCATAACAATCTGTAGCTACCCGGAACGTCCATAGGTTCTCTTGTCATGGATGTCGGTGCGATTCGCAGCAGCAAGAATGCAAGTGTCCCCAGAATGACAGACAATCCGAGATACTGAATCCAGTCTGTCAAGGATACAATCCATTTCAGCGGCCCACCTGTTGAACCCGAACCAGATGTAAGATCACTTAGTCCGGCAGGAGAACCGGATGGTTCACCGATATGGAAAACATAAGTCCCTTGAATCGGATGCCCATCGGCAGATACAGCTTTCCAGTTGACGGCATATGTTCCGTTGCCAAGTCCGGCCTGCAGGCCAGTCTCCAGAATATGAGGGCGATCCGCATCAACATGCACATTTCCGTCGTCTATCTGAGTGCCGTCAGGCCTGGTAATTTTGATATCATAAAAGGCCGTTTGCAAGGATTCGTTGAACTCCAGCGTCAGCCGCTCCGGAGCAGCTACGAGGATCTCATTTTCTCCTGGCGAAGCCTTAACAATATAAGCATGGGCAGATGCCCACTGTGGCATAACAAGGCAACATACGAGCAACAGACAGGTGACCAATGCCCAGTGCCGTTTGCCCCATTTCATGGTAAAGCTTGTCAAAATCAAAAAATCATCACCCTCAGGTTATAGATTTGTAGTCATTCATGGTCCTTTAAACACAATCTAACCCATTATAACTTTGTCCAAAATGTCTGCGTATGACTACATTGGGCTATAAAAAAACGATTTGGTCTACATAATTGTGACAAAAGCATGAATGCTATGTCATTTCTCACCTATGTCTGACGCATCCGTGAATCCGAAGCAACAATGTTTATTTGCGAAGTTTACGTCCTGCAAGCCCGCTCTCTAACGCGTAGCGGGTGAGTTGTACCCGGTTTTCAAGCTGGAGTTTCTGTAAAATGTTTTTCAGATGATTCTTCACCGTCTGGTCTGAAATACCGAGTTGATCGGCGATCTCCCGATTGGTATATCCCGCGGATACCCATTGTAATATCTCAAGCTCCCGCGCGGTTAGCGGGTTATCTTGCACATCTTCACTGCGTGGTGCGGGAAACTCCTGCAAAATCCGGTAGGCCAGTTCCTTACTGAGCGGTGCGTCGTCACTGACGATAGCGCGGAGGTATTCAAGCCAGGTGGAAGGCGTTAGATTTTTGAGCAAATAGCCTTGAGCGCCTTGTTTCAATGCTTCGAACAGAAACGTCACATCATCCGATACCGTGACCATAACAACAATAACATAAGGGAATCGCAGCTTGATCTGACGGGTGGCTTCCAACCCATCCATGTCCGGCATCTGCACGTCCATCAGGATTAGGTCAGGCATCCATTGTCCGGTGAGCTCCAGCGCTTCCTGTCCATTCGAAGCTGTACCAATCACTTCAAACAGGCTGTCCTCGGATAAAATGCTACAGATCGCTTCCCGCGCATGCGCATGATCATCAACAACCAATACACGTACATGTTCCATATTAAGTATGCTCCTTTCCAATCGTCATTCGTGTATGCTCAGGTCTTGAATCGAGGGTAAAAGACCACCCCATCTCGGTAGCACGCTCCTTCGTAATTCGCAGTCCGTACCGATCCTTCAGATGAAGAGGATCTCCACGTAGTCCAATCCCATTATCCTGAATATAAATGAACCAGGCAATTGGGTTACCCTCCGCGTGAACCTGAACTTGGGTAGCCTGCGCATGTTTGCGTACATTCAATAGACCCTCCCGGATACAGGCGAGCAGTTCCACTTGTTCCTTGGCAGAGAACGTTACACCCCTGAGGTCCCAATGAATCTGTGCACCAGGTACCGTTTCCTTGACGAGCACTTCGACCTGCGCATGCAGTGAAATAATTTCTGATGTTACCGTAGACGAGGGAACATAACGCAACTGGGCAATAGCTTGCCTTACATATGTATTGACTTCATGCACGGTTTTTTGAATCTCCTGGATCTCATGCTCATGTCCGCTTCCTGCCAGACTACGGCCCGCTTTATCCGTCTTCACTGAGAGCAGGAAAAGAGACTGAGATATGCCATCGTGAAGTTCACGGGCCAATTGGTCACGAGCTTCCAGAGCTGCTTTTGCTGCACGTTCCTGCTCCAGAGCAGCCCTGGCACCTTCAAGCATGTGGAACAATCTGCTGAGCAGTGTCACGCTGACGAGGTAAACGATGACCGGTGTTAACCAGTTACCAGCATCCATCGAAAGGTACGGCATCAGAAACTGATGGCGAATATATTCCCAGATGCCAACCGTGAATGTGGGGATCAGCAGAATCATCCATTTAATTTGTTTATAGGACATGAATGCAGAACTCCTTTGATCTAGGATTAGCTTAATTAGGTACTTTATTTATACAGGGATGGGACCATTATAACGCAAGTTTGTCCAAGACCCTATTCTGTGTCTTTAGAGAAAGCTGGGGAGGATCAGGGAGTATTTAGAAGGATATCTAAGAACAACAAGGGGTGAAATGTTGTCACGCTAGGTGAGGGTTGGTGTGACCAGCTGAGGAAGGCTGAGTCCGTTTTCCCTATCGGAGAAGGTCCTCTATACTTAATATAGAAAGTGAATTCATTACAAAACATGTTAAGGAGTGACGCAACAACATGAGTCAAGAAGTATTGGAACGTCGCAGTGAATTGCTCAAAAAGAACATTCATCAAATGCTTGTTCAAGACAATCAGCACGGTATCAGTCGCCAAGACAACATGTTTTTGCAGCAGATGATTAAAGAGCTGCATCAGACTTCACATGAGCTGAATACCAAATCTTAATGTAGAATCTGCACGAGAATGAAGTTGTCTGGTGTACGATTCATTCCATGATGAAAATGAAAAATGGCGCTATCTCCGATCAGACCGGGGATAGCGCTTTGACTTTTTAAGAGAATATAGAAGAAGCTCCGTTCATCTTACTGCAACTGTTGCTGAGCGGTTCTTTTCTCAATATATTGAATGAACAACTCGGCAAGCTCCGGATCGAACTGTGAACCCGAACATGCGCGTAGCTCCCGAATGGCTTCTTCCACGTTCTTGGTTTCCTGATACGGCCGCTCTGTTGTCATGGCATCAAAGGAGTCAATCACGGTCAGCATCCGGCAGAGCCGGGGAATCTCGTTACCCTTCAGGCCGTAAGGATAGCCCTTGCCATCATAGCGCTCGTGGTGCAGTTCAATATACGGAATCAGATCGGCGAAGCGATCGTTCGTGATCACCATTTTTTTGCCCCAGGTGACGTGTCCTTTGATCGTTTCCCATTCTTCTGCCGTGAGCTTATCCTTTTTGTTCAGAATGGACCAGGGAATCTCCAGTTTGCCGATGTCATGAATCAGTGCTCCCAGCACAAAACGACGTTTTTCCGCATTGTCCAGTGTGAGCAATTCACTGATATCGAGTGCATATTTGTAGACCCGTTTGGAATGTTTAAACGTATCCATATCCTTGTATCTGAACAGATTGAGCTGCTGCTCGATGTCACGAACATCCTGTACCAGATCAATCTCGTGTTCCATGCCATCATTGCTGCCGTGGCGGTGCACGTTGTTCTTGCCCTGTTTCTTCGCATAATACAGTGCTTTATCGGCCTGATCTACGAGCTGGGATTTGTTATACATATCCACCTGATAGGGGGCGACGCCACCCGAGAAGGAGAGACAACCGTGCGGAAACACTTCAACGCCTTCAAACGGCGTGTCGTTAAGTTGTTTGCGCAGTTTATTCATAAACTTGTAGGATTCGTCCAGTTCCATTCCTGGCATGAGCAGAGTGAACTCCTCCCCTCCATAACGAAAGGCGGTAACAGGTGTACCTTCCGTCTTTCGCATCAGAAAATCCCCCAGCAGGGACAACAGACTGTCACCTTGAAGGTGACCAAACCGGTCATTATACTTTTTGAAATCATCGATATCAATAAGTCCCAGACAGAGTGGGGTTCCCTGAGTACGTGCCACAGTAAGTTCACTTTCTAACATGCTTTCGAAATAGCTATGGTTAAACAGACCTGTACGTTGATCCGTGTTGGCCTTCTCTTCAATGGTCTGATACATGATAAACAACTGCCTGAAGGCATGAGAGAGCAGAATACTGAGACTCAGATATAGCAACAAGCCGAGTACGCCGTTGTGCACCACCAGAATCGTCAGGACAAGCGCGAGAATCAGCGTACATAAATAAACCAGCAGGGATTCGGTAACAAATGCCCGCTTCATCTGCTGTAATGCATCCTTCGTCGAGAAATGAAAGAATAAGCCAAGTGTGATCGTGTTGATGATGAAGTAGGCTGCGAGTGCTGCAAAATAAGGAATCAGGTTATAGTCGTCCAGAGTTCCCGATTGCCCACCAGTCCACTCAAACACGGCAGCTGCTCCCGTAATCATGATACTGTAGATGCTGAAATTGACAATGTGTTTCCACCAGGTGAGCTTGCGCTCTTTGATTAACAAGATGATGGAGACAGGTAGCAGTACAGATAAACTGAAAGCTCCGCCAAACATGAATATACAGGCAAGGTATACCGATGAATCCATGGATTGCTGATTACCTTTGGGCGGAATCTGGAACGTGAAATAATCCAGAATTAACGCCGCACCCAGCATGGTGTAGACCATAACCCAATCCGCCGTGGTTAGATGAAGGTAAGACCACTTATTCATGTATAGAAAAACACCGATCCCGGTACAACTAAGCAAAATAACATACATACTGCTTCGATCTGCCTTATGGATAAGGTTACGAATAAAGTTCATAAAAAATCTCCTGCTTGGGTTTAGTCTAATCTTGATGTGTATATAAATTGAGCTGATGGGTATTAACACTTACACTTCGATGACAGAACAACCTTCCGATCGCTGTTATCCCCAGATTTTTTGATTTCTTTTCCAAAAGGGAAAATCCCGGGATAAAGGCGAACACTTCGCTTCTTCAGGTTATTTCTGTCCTCTCCGTTCTCGTGTAAATGTTCAGTTCAATATATGATTGGTGTTCTTGTAAAGGGATATACTATATGGATATATAACATACCAAGTTGCCTGGCAAAAATCCAGAAAGAAAAAACAGGCCGCTGGCAGCCTGTTTGTCTTGTTGGGTGGTATGGATACTAGCCGCCCAGCTTGTATCCCGAAGTTAATGCTACAACGACAGAAGCCACGATGATTGCGTTGATGACAATGCGGGAATATTTCACACCTTCAAATTTTTTCATGGAGAAGACCTCCCTTCCTTGGAGTCTACCTACTTCTCTTCAAGCCTGATGAGTTTTAGCAGGTTGCACAGCCTTGTTGTCCCGATTCACCATCATGTACTGGATAAAAAGGAATATGCCAACGTTCATGACCACATCACCGATGCTGATGACCTGAGTCCGTGGATAAGGGCTGGAGAGTGGGATGATATCACCGAGAAAAGGCAAACGTGTAGATGCATCCATCATAAAATGCTTCGATACGGCGCCGCCTTCCCGGAGCATGTCTACATAGTAGGGTCCCAGTACAGCAGAAGCTTCCACAGAAACTGGCATGCGCCCACCGTTGACAGCCATCACGGCAAAATTGAGAAACACCCCAATCCAGATGAGCATGAAACCGGTGTGGTGTCTGTTGAGCCACAAAAATGCGAGTCCTGTAATGTAGACGGCAGCAAAGAGGTAACCATTAATGGATGCCACCCATTCGAATCGTTCCTGGAGATAGAAAATAAAGAACTGGATTAGCAGCAATACAGGGAAAATCCAGCCACTTCGTAGCCTGAGTGCTGCAAACTGGTTGAGCCCATATCGCAACCCGCCCCGAAAAAATCCAACGATCAAGCCGAGTAGAATACCGTCATATACCATGGAGTAGCTCCTGTTCGTGCGGAGATGCGCAATGAAATTGCGTGTTTGTGTACATAGAAGGATTCGACCTTATATTGGTAATTCCTGCATGAGAAAAATGATTTTTTAGAAGAAATTTGCAAAATGCTGAACAAAAAACCGCCCTTACGAATCTAGGGGTCGAAACCCTTGTAAGATTCGCTAAAGACGGTTACTTATAATGGCAAAATACGAGCTTTAATTCGGTTGGAGACGGAATTTATTTTATTCAGATCCACCGTTCAGATAGTTGAAGAAAGGCTGGTCCACCCAGAAGTCATACGTCGTAATGTCCGCATCAGGTGCCAGTTTCAGGAAACCTTCCCGAATGGCTTTGGCATTCTCTTTCAGAGAGAAGGACTGAGCATAGTAATTACCAAGCGCGATCTTATTATTGGAAATGACAGGGTAGTTCGCCAATGCGGTTGGTGAATAATACAGCGGTTGCCACCAGGAATTGAGAATCAATGGAGATGTATTGTCACTGTTCTTTTTGGCATATTTCAGCACAATATCATTGAAGCGGACTTTGTCTGCCACATTGTTGAACTCGAACTGAATATCATATTCCTTCGCAGAAGCAATATAGTTACCGTTCTCGATCTGTGTCACTTTATAGTCTGGTGTTTCCTTCGGCTCGCCCCATTCCTTCAAATAAATGAAGGCAGATGTCTTGGGTTGGAATTGCACATCAGCATCAATACCTTCGCTACGCAACAAACCAACCAATTGCACAGCATGTTGAATATTATCGTGGCCGTAGGTAAGTGTCAGTTCATCGATAAAGTTGGAATCAAAGCGGCTATCCTTCAGATTGTAACCTGTTACGAGATCATCTCGCAGGGCCTGATCCACAATCTTTCTCAGCTCAGGTGATTCGATCAGATCCGCTGTGCGATATGCAGCATATAGTTTGGAATAGATGTCCGCATCGCCGGAACGCCCAATCTCATGTTTGTATTTCCCTTGACTGACCAGTACGCGTCCAAGCAAAGTATTAGCGAAATCTTTACTTGCTACGCCACCCTTAAGGAGAGCAGGGTATAGGCTTTCAGGAATCAGGCCTGTATCGATCGCAGCAGCCAGCTCCTGTGCGGCTTGTCCCTGAACACGGTTTGGGTTAATGCCAACTTTGGCAAGCGCTTTGGCTGTTTTCTCTGCAGGATAAGTATAAGCCAGTTCCTTGAATCCGGCTGCTTTTACCGCGATGAAGACCGCTGCATAAGTGCTCAGTTGATCCTTGGCACGTACTTCTGTACCCGTAAGAACCCCATTATTGTATAAGGATACGGCAGCATCATAAGAAGAATCACCAGAGGATAGATCGGTAAAGACAGGAGCTTTGGCTTCACTGTCACTTGCTTGAGTTGCTTCCGTGATGGCTGCAATGGCTTGAATGAAATCACCTTTGGTAATCTGTTGCGGCAATTGAATGTTGTATTTCGCTTGCAAGAATTGAGCAAAATCCGCTGCGCTTTCCGTGTAAGCAACTGGAGCCTGAGCTACCGGTCCTTTGACACTTTGTGAGGTGGTTGGTTTAGCCGGAGTTGCAGATGCTGCAGAAGCAGAAGCGGGCAAGCTAAGGCTGCCGAGTGTTACCGGAGCGGCGAGTAGGGCCGCCAACGTGATCTGGGTGATTTTTTTCAAATGAATAGCCTCCTTAAAAATGGGTTGGAAAATAATGAGCTTTGGGTCATAATTCTGACAATTCCTATCAGAATATAATAATTGGATTGACTTTAGCACGGAGACGCGCTGGATGTCAACGAAAAAAAGCTTGATACAGAACGGTTTCCAAAGCTTGGTAGAAAGCGAATCGTCAATTATATTCTATTTGAGTGTATACGCTCAAAGATTTATTGACAAGGATCGACAGTATCCGCTAGGATAAGAAAAAAGAATGTTGAAAAGGGGTATTTTCAAAATGAAAAGAGGTTTATCGTTCGTCTTATCGATCATCATGTTGGCTATTTTGTTGGCAGCTTGTGGGAATTCGGCTTCCAAAGACGAACAATCCGCCCAAGGCAGTGATTCGGAGAAATCTCTTCGGATGGCCCTCGTACTTCCCGAAAAAATAGGGGTTAACCCTTTCTTTGTACAGATGGATGAAGGTTTCAAAAAAGCAGGCGAAGAATTCAAAGTAGATACCAAGACGATTGAATCGACAGATCCGGCAGCATTTGAACAAAATCTGCGTGCTGCGGTTGCCGAGAATTATGATCTGATTATTACAGCCACTTTCCAGGCAGAAGATGCATTGAAGAAAGTCGCTGCAGAAAATCCGGACAAGTCCTTTGCGATTGTAGATACAACCGTTGATCTGCCTAACGTACGTAGCGTTGGTTTCCGTGAATATGAAGGGGCGTACCTGCTCGGTGCAGCTGCTGGATTGTCCACCAAAACAGATAAAGTCGGCATGATCGCAGCAATGGATGTACCATTGATCAAGAAATATACGGAAGGTTTCAAAGCTGGATTGGAATCCGTGAATCCGGATGCAGAATTCCTCGTGAACTATGTAGGTGGATTTAACGACCCGGCCAAAGCAAAAGAATTGGCGCTGGTACAATTCGGCAAAGGCGCTGACTTCATCGCTGGCGCATCAGCTGTAGGTGATCTTGGCGTGTTCGAAGCAGCCAAAGAAAAAGGCTTCTACACTTCCGGTCAGGATACGGACCGTACTGTTGAAGACCCGGAACATATCGTATTGTCTCAATTGAAGTCAACCGATACGGTTGCTTATGAGACCGTGAAAGATTTCGTAGAAGGCAACTTCAAAGCAGGTGCAGTAAACTACGGCCTGAAAGAAGACGGTGTAGGCCTGACTTACGTTACACGTGATAGCGAATCTCCGCTGAATGCTTTTGTTGGACAAGAAGTGATCGACAAGGTTAAAGCAATCAAAGATGATATCGTATCTGGCAAAATCGTAGTCAAAGATCCATTGCAACAATAGTTTTGAATGTTCTTTTCAATGAATGAGTGATGGAATGGATCAGCCGGCTGCCCGATCAGGCAGCCGGTTTTGCTGCTATTAAATGACCGAGACCGAGAGGAGCGAACGCGAGATATGCTGTTGGAGATGGAGCACATTACGAAGAAGTACGGCGGCTTCACCGCTAACCGTGACATCCGTTTTAATTTGCGTGAGGGAGAGATTCATGCCCTGGTAGGTGAGAATGGAGCCGGTAAAACAACCTTGATGCGTATGCTGTACGGTATGGAACAGCCTACGTCAGGCACAATCAAAGTCCGTGGACGCGAGGTGAGCTTTGCCACACCGTCCCAGGCGATGGCAAGCGGCATCGGTATGGTGCACCAGCATTTCATGCTGTTCCCTTCCTTTACGGTAGCGGAGAACATCGTGATCGGACGCGAACCGGCTAAGGCAGGCGCATTTGACCGCAAAAAAGCAGCGGCTCAGGTGAACGAGCTTGGCAGACAATACGGCATGCCGGTTGACCCGTGGAAAAAAGTGTCCGAGTGCCCACTGGGCATGCAACAGCGTGTTGAAATTCTCAAGGTGCTGCATCAGGGCGCAGACATCATTATATTGGATGAACCTTCGGCGGTACTGACACCGCTTGAAGTGAAGGAATTGCTGGCGAACATGAAATCGCTCGCCAAGCTGGGCAAAACCTTTGTACTGATTACACACAAGCTGCAAGAAGTTATGGATGTAGCCGACCGGATCACGGTGCTTCGGGATGGTCAGGTGACAGGTACGTTGGAAGCCAAAGATACACATGTGGAGGAATTGTCTCGTCTGATGGTTGGTCGTGAACTTGTGCGTATAGACAAGCAACCATCGGTTCCGGCCGAAGCCGTGCTTGAGGTCGAAGGGGTCAATCTGTCCGGAGCTAAGGATCGTTCGCCGCTCAAGGACATTCATATGGAGGTTCGAAAAGGCGAGGTCGTTGGCATAGCGGGTATCTCCGGTAACGGACAGTCGGAACTGATTCAGGTGATTGCAGGACTGCGTAAGGCGGACAGTGGTCGTGTCTTGCTGTCCGGGCAGGATACAACGAACTGGCCTGTACGGCGCATCCGGGAGTATGGACTTGCTCATATCCCGGAAGATCGCTACATGTGGGGAGCGGCCAAGGACGCGAGTGTTCGTGAGAATGGACTGATGGGACATCATCATCGCTTGCAATCACGCGGTATTATCAAAGCCAAAGCAGCAAGAACGATGGTTGAGAGCTGGATCAAACAGTTCAGCATCAAGACAGGTTCTGCGGAGACCAAGGCACAGTTTCTGTCCGGAGGAAACTTGCAGAAGCTGATTGCTGCCCGTGAATTTGCACAGGATACACCGTTTCTAATTGCAGCCGAACCGACTCGTGGTGTGGATATCGGAGCGATGGAGACGATTCATGCTGAATTGCTGCGCAAACGTAGCGAGGGTGCGGGTATTCTGCTCATTTCATCGGAGTTGTCCGAGATCTTGCAATTATCTGATCGGATTATTGTCATGTATGAAGGTGAGATTGCCGGAGAATTGAGAGCAGAGGAAGCGACTGAGGAACAGATCAGCTTGTTAATGGCAGGAGGGAAAGAGCGGATATGAATCGGGTAAAAGAAACACTTCGCGGACTCGTACAGCCGCTGCTTGCCGTATTCATCGGTCTGATTGCAGGGGCTGTGGCGATTCTGATCGTTGGCGGTAATGTGGTGGATACGTATGCGGAGATGTGGAAAGGGGCCTTCGGCAACTTCTACTTCTTCACCAATACGTTGGCTCGTTCCACACCAATCATCTTGGCGGGGCTTGGCGTAGCATTGGCATTCCGTGCCGGATTCTTCAACATGGGAGCCGAAGGCCAGATGATTCTTGGCGGGCTCAGTGCTGCGCTCACGGCGCTCTATCTGCCAGGCCCAGGCTGGTTTGTGTGTATTGCTGCGATTGTGGCAGGTATTGTTGCCGGGGGAATCTGGTCCCTGTTTGCAGGCTGGCTGGATGCACGCTTCGGGATGAACCTGTTGATCACAACCTTACTACTTAACTATATTGCCATTTATTTTGGCGGCTACATGGTCTCCTATCCATTCAAGGATCGGACTGGATCAGCAGCGATGGCCCAGACACCCATGATTGACCAGAGTATCTGGTTACCGAAGTTGTTCCAAGGCATGGGGCTGCATGCCGGCTTCATTATTGCCATTGTAGCGGCCATTCTGATCTACTGGTTCACACATAAAACGGTGACCGGTTACGAGATCCGCATGCTCGGCAGCAACCCGTCTTTTGCAACCTACGGCGGTGTTCGTCGCATTCGCATGATGATGCTGTCCATGGTCATCAGTGGTGGACTTGCTGGACTCGCGGGTGCGGGGGAAGTGCTCGGTACACAGTACCGTTTCCTTGATGGCTCATTGTCATCGGCGAGTTACGCATGGAGTGGCATTATGGCAACGTTGCTTGCCCGCTCGCATCCACTGGGTACAGCTGTGGCAGCTATTTTGCTGGCTGCGTTACAGACAGGTGCCATGGGGATGGAACGGAACACGGATGTACCGCTGGAAGTTGGCAGTGTCATCCAGGCTGTATTGACGTTATTTGTATCAGCTCAGATCGGTTATTCATTCCTGAAGCGGAGAAAGGAGAAAAAGTCCAATGCAACAACTGTTTGATGCAGCCATGTTTGGCTCAACCTTGCGGATTATGACTCCAATCCTGCTTGCAGCGCTCGGTGGGGCTTTATGTTCTCGTGTCGGTCTGTTTAACGTGGGTCTTGAAGGACTGGTTCTGATCGGTGCGTTCTCCGCCATTGTCGGCAATTATTTGTTTGGCAATGTGCTGCTGGCTGTACTCTTTTCCATTATTATTGTGATGTTATTCTCGGCGCTCTTTGCCTTTATAAGCATTAATCTCAAGGCCAACGCCATCGTGGTCGGGATCTCGCTCAACTTCCTGGCTGCGGGGGTGACGACCTTTGCACTACGTGCGATTTTTGATGTAAAAGGTGCATACTACGACAAAGACATGGTGGGACTTCCCAAGTGGGATATTCCGCTGATTAAGGACATTCCGTGGGTCGGCGATGTAATATCTGGACATAGTCCCCTGGTCTATCTCGGCATTGTGCTCGTGATTGCATTACAATTTTATCTGTTCAAAAGTGTATCCGGCTTCCGTCTGCGCTCCGTCGGTGAGAACCCGATTGCAGCACAGAGCATCGGGATCAAGGTACGTGGCATCCAGTATGGTGCCGTTCTGATGTGCGGTGTGTTGTGTGCTCTGGCTGGAGCACAGTTGTCTCTCGGTCAGGTGACGATGTTTACCGAAGGCATGACTGCTGGTCGTGGTTTTATCGCTCTAGTCGCAACGATGCTGGGACAAGCGAATCCGCTTGGCGTCATGGGGTCCAGTGTTCTGTTTGGCTTCATGGAAGCATTGAGTATTCGTCTGCAAGGATTCTCACTGCCAACGCATTTCACGTTGATGCTGCCGTATATTGTGACGCTGGTCGCAATGTTCTTTTTCAAAGACCGTACCTATGCACAGGATGCACTGAAAGCGGGCGGAAGCTCGCGTTAATTCCTGAATGTCTATGTTAGAGACAGTAAAAGAAGGAGGAATTCCACTTGCATAACAAGGCTGAACGTTTGAAAAAAAGTAAAACCCCGGCACCCAAAACAGGTAACGATCACGGAGATCGGCTGCCGCCAGGACAGATGCTGACGGAGAAATTCCCGATTCTGCATGAAGGGGAAGTGCCGGAATATGACCTGTCCACCTGGGACTTGAAGGTATTCGGCGAAGTGGAAGAAGAGAAGGTGTTCTCCCTAGCTGAGTTGCAGGCGATGCCTCAGGTGAACACGGTGAGTGATATTCACTGTGTTACACGCTGGTCGAAATTTGATACGCCGTGGGAAGGTATTCGCTTCTCTGATTTTGTGAAACTTCTGGGGGTTAAGCCGGAGGCAAAATACGTCATGATCCATGCGGATCATGATTATGAGACAAATGTACCGCTCGAAGAATTGATGCATGATGATGTACTGCTTGCATTCAAATATAACGGTGAGCCACTAACACCCAAGCATGGTTTTCCACTGCGTATGGTTGTGCCACAACTTTACTTCTGGAAGAGTGCGAAGTGGATACGTGGACTGGAGTTTATGACAGAAGATCGGAACGGATTCTGGGAAGTGAATGGTTTCCACCATTTTGCCGATCCGTTCAAGGAACAACGTTTCTCGGGTGAAGATCTGCCGATTCCGGAAGACGAGTGGACGAAGAAGGAGTTTGATTGATATGTTGATGCCTATTTTGCAGATTCATTCGGAAGACATGCCGGCATATGCCATCGTCTGTGGTGATCCGGCACGTGCGGAGAAGATTTCCCGTAAGCTGGAGCATGCGAGAGAACTGGCGTTCAGTCGGGAGTATCGCACATTTGTTGGCTTGTATGAAGGGGTACAGATCGCTGTGGTCAGCCATGGTGTAGGTTCACCTGGAGCAGCTGTGTGTTTCGAGGAATTGATTCGCGCGGGTGTAACAACTCTGATTCGTGTAGGTACAGCGGGATCATATACAGCCGATTATCCGGCAGGCAGCGTGATTGTGAGTACAGCCGCTGTTCGTACGGACGGGTTGACTCGCCAACTGGTGCCGGATGGTTTCCCAGCGGTAGCGGACATTGGGGTGACACAAGCGTTGATCGAAGCTGCTCGTGAGCAAGAAAGCGCGGATGCTGCAACCTTTGCAGGCAAAGTGGGCGTTGGTATCACCGTAACGCTGGATGCGTTCTTTGCAGGCGTGGAAGAGATTCCACACCGCAAGTACAAGCAGGCTGGAGCACTTGCGGCCGAGATGGAAATTGCGGCGCTCTACATCGTCAGCACCTTGCGTGGTGCTCGCGCCGGAGCGATTGTCGCGATCGATGGATTCGCGGACAGCGACCTGGCAGCCGAGTATGATCCGCATACGGATGCGGTTGGACAAGCGGTGGAGCGCGAGATTAATGCAGCGCTACGTGCGCTAGCCGCGCTTGCTCGTCAGGATCAGGCTTAATACGAAAACCGAAATAAATCGAAATCGGTTAAGCGTCCACCTGAGTTGGACTATAAGGAAAGAGGGCATCCCGTAAGGTCAGGAAAATGACCAGTGGGATGCCTTTTTTTGACCGTAGGAGTGCTTGGAACATTACAGTTAAGGTTTTTAGGTGGATATGGAATTTCCTGAAAAAGCGAGAGTTTAAGGAAGAGTGGGACATAAATGATGTGTTGTATCCACTTGGTTATGATGAACTGATAAACAGTGTCAAACAAGCGATACAGCTATCTGTATTTTATATTTTCTAACGAACTCAGCACGTCTTATTCGGGCGGAAATCGCAAGTGTGAAATTCTAACGAATCGTAGGCACGCTAATGACTGTAAAGGTCCCTTTTTTCCACCCATTTAGATGAATTACTGTGATATAACGTGTCTGAGATTCATTACATTTTCATTCCCCCTATATTTGCCCTTATAAGGTGTGTACGATTCGTTAGATCTCCCGGCCTGATCCTCGAAGGGAATGATAATGCAGAAAGTGGGCACGTTATATAAAGGAACATCAACATGAATACGAAAAAAGGGAGGACTCTACGATGACACAGAACAATCAACCTCAGGATGAGGCGGAAATTCGTAACAAGCTGGATGAAGACGGGGATTCCTTAATGGAGAAAAAGAAGATTCTAAGCGGAGTAGACATTGAGCCGCAGGCGGACGAATGGGCAGCGAAGCCATCACCTGTTGCTTTTAATGAAGGAAATGCTTCTTCGAAAAAATAAACAACATGAGCATCCTATGGGATTGATGGAATGAAGATAAATTTAGCGAAGCAGGTACCCTTATGGTATCTGTTTTTTGGTTGTATAATAATTTAAAATTCAGTAGACGAAAGAGTGATGGGGATGAGTACAGGTACGATTAACATCCGAAAGGCAGAAATGAGGGACTACTCTGGCGTGTCATTGTTGATGGATGAGCTGCACCAGATGCATGTCGAGGCGCGGCCGGATCTATACAGAGCGTTAGAGACCAGAATGGAGGAAAAGGAGTTCACCGAACTGCTGGAAACGGACAAGCGTTACCTGTATGTTGCCGAGTCTTCCGAAACGGGCTTGATTCTGGGTTACGGGAGCGCGCAGTTAAGTGTAATTCAGGATAACCCATTGATGGTGGATCGCAAGATGCTGTACATCCATGAACTTGTAGTGGATACCAAGCATCGGGGCCAAGGAACAGGTAAACAGGTACTACAAGCATTCATCGAGCTAGGGAGAGAACTTCAGGCAGACAGCTTGGAATTATCCGTGTCGACGTTTAACTCTGGTGCACAGGCTTTCTATGAACAGATGAGTCTGGTCGTCCGCAGCAGCAGGATGGAGTATACCTTGTAAGATACATCGCCCTATTTAATTAGCAGGGATTCATCCATTTTTATCAAAATATCAGAATACTCTTGAATACCCCCATGGGGTATGTTACTCTTAGAAAAGAACGAAAGAAAAGGGGTGTTCATGATGGATCATCAGAGCCATCCCGAGGAACCTTTGCAATCCTCCAAGTCAGATTCAACGGAAGCTTTGGCTACAGTCCAAGAAGCAGTATCCTGTCATGCCGAGGGCAGTGATGGGAAGCATGTGCGCAAGAGTCACCATTCGCAGGAGATGAAGAGTAACCTGGTTTCTCGTTTGAACCGTGTGGAAGGTCAGATTCGCGGGATCAAGGGATTGATCGAGAAGGATACGTATTGTGATGATGTGCTGACGCAGATTGCGGCGGCTCAGTCTGCTCTTAATTCAGTAGGCAAACTTTTGCTTGAAGGCCATATGAAGAGCTGTATCGTTGAGCGCATTCAGGCTGGTGAACATGAGGTTGTGGATGAACTGTTGGTTACGATGCGGAAGTTAATGAAGTAAGCTGAATCAATTCACCTATTTAATTTATCATTTTAATATACTCCAAGGAGGAATTTACAATGTCTAATGTTACGTTGAACGTTACAGGAATGTCTTGCAATCACTGTGTGAAATCAGTTGAAGAAGCTGTGAAGAATACCGGTGCGAGTGGTAAGGTTGATCTGGCAGCGGGAACAGTAGCAGTGGAATATGATGAGCAGACGGTGAACGTGGATCAGATCAAAGCTGCCATTGAAGATCAGGGATACGATGTAGTCTAACTGCATCACAGGCTTAAACCCAACATGCTCATGGGTGAAAAAGAGGTCAAACCCTTTTCCCACGAGTCAGGTTTAAGCCTAATTTTCTGTCTGATATATACCCCTTGGGGGTATGCTGAGTGATGTAATATACAATAAATTGAATCGATATGAAAGGAGCTGACATGATGGATAACTCAATGAACTCAACGAATAAACCAATGGATAGATCATCCGAACCAACCCCAATACCACCTATGGCAGACGCACCAGGACTGAAGGCAACACTGCACATCACGGGAATGACCTGTGCTGCATGTTCGATACGAGTGGAGAAGGGCTTGTCTCGCATGGAAGGGGTGCATCAGGCCAATGTGAACCTTGCCATCGAACAGGCAACCGTATCTTATGATCCAAAGACAACTAACGTGAACGCGTTGCGGGATAAAGTAGAGGCACTTGGCTACGGTACGGTGTCCGAATCGGTTGATCTGAACATCACGGGTATGACGTGTGCTGCCTGTTCTGCCCGGATTGAAAAGGGTCTTTCCCGACTACCTGGGGTATCTCAGGCGAATGTGAATCTGGCGCTGGAAACAGGGCATATCGAATATGCGGCTGGCACATTGAAACCTTCTGATATTACCGCCAAGATCAAGCAGATGGGCTACGGTGCCGAACTGCAATTGACGCAAGAAGAGACCACATCGGTTCGTGAACGTGAGCTGCAACGCAAAAAGTGGAAATGGATGATATCTGCGTTGTTATCGATTCCTTTGCTGTGGGCAATGGTCGGGCATTTCTCGTTCACATCCGGAATCTATGTCCCAGATCTGTTCATGAACCCGTGGTTCCAGCTGATTCTGGCAACGCCAGTACAGTTCGTGATTGGATGGCAATTCTATGTGGGGGCATACAAAGCCCTACGTAACCGCAGTGCCAATATGGACGTTCTCGTCGCACTGGGTACCAGTGCAGCGTTTTTCTACAGTCTCTATCTGACGTTATCCAGTGGGTACTTACCTTCTACAACCATGGATCACGGGGCAATGGGAACGAGCACAGCCGCCATGCCTTCGGTAGAACTCTATTATGAGACAAGTGCAATTCTGATTACGTTAATTTTACTGGGAAAATGGTTCGAAGCTGTGGCGAAAGGTCGCTCTTCACAGGCAATCAAAAGCCTGATTGAACTGGCTCCACGTGAAGCCCGTGTCATTCGTGATGGACAGGAAGTTATGGTTCCTGCCGCATATGTTGCGGTGGGTGATCTGATCCTGGTGAAGCCGGGGGACAGCATCCCGGTGGATGGTATCGTTGAAGAGGGGCAATCCTCTGTGGATGAATCCATGCTGAGCGGGGAGAGTCTTCCCGTGGATAAAAAGCCAGGAGATCCCGTTACAGGTGCTACGCTGAACAAAAACGGGGTATTACGACTGCGTGCGACCCGAGTGGGCTCGGACACGGCTTTGTCCCAGATTATTAAAGTAGTCGAGCAAGCTCAGGGCTCCAAAGCACCGATCCAGCGGATCGCAGATGTCATTTCAGGCATTTTTGTTCCGATTGTTGTCGGCATAGCTGCGCTGACATTCCTGATCTGGTATCTGTTTGCAAGTCCAGGTGACTTCGCTGGTTCCCTTGAAAAAGCGATTGCCGTGCTTGTCATTGCTTGTCCATGTGCACTAGGGCTGGCAACGCCGACTTCTGTCATGGCTGGATCAGGACGTGCGGCTGAATATGGCATTCTGTTCAAGGGCGGCGAACATCTGGAATCGGCACAACAGATTCAGACCGTAGTGCTCGACAAAACAGGTACAGTAACCCAAGGTAAACCGGTCCTTACCGATGTTATCACGGCTCCGAATTGGACGGAATCTGATCTGCTTGAGCGAGTGGGAGCGGCCGAACAGAGTTCCGAGCATCCGCTGGCAGAGGCGATTGTTGCAGGTATTCGTGGCAAGGGTCTGGAGCTGACCCCAACAGAGAAGTTCGAGAACATACCGGGATACGGCGTGCGAGCTTCAGCAAAAGGGCAGGAAATTCTGGTTGGCACGCGGCGTTTGCTTGCGGATGAACAGGTGAATGTCTCTGAGGAAACCGTTCAGCAGATGAACCGTCTGGAGGAACAAGGGCGTACAGCGATGCTGGTAGCGGTGGATGGTCAGTGGGCAGGGATCGTGGCTGTGGCTGACACCATCAAGGATACCTCTCGAGAAGCCATTGGTCGTCTTCAGGCGATGGGGATTGATGTCATCATGATCACGGGAGACAATGAGCGAACAGCTCGCGCTGTAGCAGAACAGGCAGGGATCGGTAAAGTTCTGGCTGAGGTTCTGCCGGAGGGTAAAGCTGCGGAAGTGAAGAAACTTCAGGAGAGTGGCCTGAAAGTTGCGATGGTAGGTGACGGCATTAATGATGCTCCGGCACTTGCTACTGCTGATATTGGGATGGCCATCGGAACAGGAACGGATGTAGCGATGGAAGCGGCGGATATTACCTTGATGCGTGGTGATCTGAACAGCATTGCAGATGCGATTGAGATGAGCCGGCGCACGATGGGGAACATCAAACAAAACTTGTTCTGGGCACTCGGATACAACGTTATTGGTATTCCCATTGCGGCAGTTGGCTTCTTGGCTCCATGGCTGGCAGGGGCGGCGATGGCGTTCAGCTCCGTGTCGGTTGTACTGAATTCGTTGCGTCTGCAACGCATGAAGCTGAAGAGAAATGACTGACCGACCCAAGTTTAGAGATATATTCAACGTCTCATTGTAATCAAGTGAGGATTAATAAATGCGCGGTTCGCTGCGGCGGACCGTGTTTTTTGTTGAGAAAAATACAGTTGAGATGCCAGAAAGTAAGCCCTGAATCGTTGGTATAGATGTTCTTTTCTAGGGAGAAAGGATAGCATAATGCTCTTTTGTGAAAATGGATCAATTGTATTCATGAATAAAGCTTACGTTTTCTGAATTTTTCAAAAATAAGTTGACAATATGAACATATTCACATAAAATTTAAACGATCGTTTGATTCAAACAACTGTTTAAATCAAATTAGAACTATTTGAGTAATGGAGGACACCTTTGATGTTACAGGCTTTACGTACATTGTTTAAAAAACCGCCAGTGATTGTAGGGATCGTAACAGCACTTATGTTCCAAGTGATCTTTAGCGTGATCTGGATGACCGCATATTCTGGAGTAAATGACCGTGCGAAAGAATTGACGGTTGCGATTGTGAACGAGGACGGCGAAATGTCCAAAGGAATCGCAGATTCGCTCGCAGGAACACTGCCTTTCCATACCGTATCCAATCTAAGTGCGGCTGAAGCGCTGGATCAGCTGAATCATCACCAAGTACACATGGTGCTGGATATCCCGGCTGGGTTTAACGAATTGCTTCAGACGGCTGGCTCAACCGCCGAGATTAAATACACCATTAATGAAGCGAACCCGGTTACGATTAAAAGTATGATGCAAGGTGTATCACAAAGTGTGACAAACACGATTAACAAACAAGCTACAGCACAAGGGATACAGACGGTGTTAACCGCTTCAGGTGCGCCTGCCGATCAGGCTGCTGAAGCCGCTGAAGCCGCTACAAACCTGACTACCCGAGTGGAAGGAACGACAACGTCCATCAACCCGGTTAACGGGATGAATAATCAGATGGTGCCGATGATGATGGTACTGGCTTCCTATGTAGGTGCCATGATCATGGGGATGAACCTCCAGACAGCCATGGGTATGCTGTCATCTACCTATTCCCGATTGACTTTGTTTGGCGCGAGAGTAGTCATTAACGTGGGTTCTGCATTGGTCGTTTCCTTGCTGGGATCATCATTGATCGTGGCACTGGGAGGACAGATTGCACAAGGATTCGTTGCATTCTGGTTGTTCCAGGCGCTCTTCCTGTGCACGTTCATGTTCTTCTCCCAGTTCTTCCTGATCTGCTTCGGACCTGCAGGAAGTCTGTTCAACATCATCTCACTGTCCTTGCAGCTGGTATCTTCCGGTGCAATGGTACCGCGTGAATTGCTGAACAGCTTCTATAGCGGCATTGGGCAGTACCTGCCTGCAACATACGCCGTTCAGGGTATTCTGAGCGTGCAGTTGGGAGGCCCAGGAGTTCAGTCTGCTGCGGGCTCTATCGTGATTGTACTGTTGGTTGCCGTTGCGTTGTCACTGGTCGTGACGTTGTTGAAAAAACAACGCATGCCAGCTGGGGCACCAAGCCCGGCTCAAGCACAGAACTAATACAGCAGTTGTATAAGATGCATATCATTGCTTCATAGGATAGGACAAGCACCCCGATGATTTTCATCGGGGTGCTTGGTGTAATATAATAGACAGATGATTCGCTGGCTGCAGTCCTTGAGCTGGAGCGAATGAGATGAACGGACAAGAGGGAGCGGGACGGAATGACGGAACCGGAGTTGGATATCAAAACGAGGATATTGCTTGCAGCCAAGAAGCTTTTTGCACAGCAAGGGTATGACGGGACGAGTGTTCGTCAAATATGTGATGAGGCAGGTGCCAATGTGTCGCTGGTGTCTTATCATTTTGGCGGCAAAGAAAAGGTGTTCGAAGCATTATTTGAGCATTTTTTCCCTGGGCATATAATGAACTCGCTGGCGGAAGAGCCCATGTCCTCGCCTGTGGAAGGTATCCGCCGAATTATCGGTGAAGTTGTGAAGTTCACGATGACGGACCGGGAGATGAGCGATATTGTACAGCTTGAAATTACACTGCGTACACATCGAACAGCTACTGTATTTCGTTTTCTAGACCCTGTATGGACCCGTGTGAGGGAACTGCTGCAAGAAGGAAAAGACCAGGGATTGTTCCAGATCGAGTCCGTATCTTATGCGATGCTTCAGGTTATGGGTGTGGCTTTAGCGCACAAACGGGCCAAGAATTCACGATTTGGCTTTGATTATCAGGATATGAATACAGACGAGCTTGCTGAGCAGACAATTGAGTTCGTACTACGAGGATTGGGAGTGAACAGCCATGAATGAAACCATTGATTTGATGATGAAACACCGCTCTGTACGCAAATTCAAGCCAGACCCGGTAAGTGATGAGCAGCTTGCAGCCATTGTATCTGCAGGGCAGATGGCTTCCTCTTCAAGTAGTGTGCAAGCATATACCGTAATTGCTGTGACTGAATCGGAGCAAAAAGCCAAACTGGCTGAATTGGCAGGCAATCAGGCCTATGTCAATGAATGTCCGGTATTTCTCGTATGGTGTGCTGATCTGTATCGACTGAGTGATGCTGCGAAACGTCATCTTCCTGAGAAGCAATCGTATGCCGATTCAACCGAAAATTTCATGGTAGCCACGATTGATGCTGCACTGGCTTCCCAGAACGCCGCTCTTGCAGCGGAGTCACTTGGTTTCGGAATCGTATATATCGGCGGGCTTCGTACCCGGATTGAGGAAGTTGCTGAGCTGTTGGGATTGCCGGAAGGGGTATATCCGGTGTATGGCATGTGTATTGGAGTTGCAGATCAGGAAACGGGAATTCGGCCACGTCTGCCACTGGCTGCAGTCTTGCATCATAATCGTTATAATGCCGAGCAGAGCATCAAAGGTGTTGAGCAGTATGATGAGACAACGACGGCGTACATGAAAGAACGGACCAATGGTGAACGAACGACCCCATGGTCCGAACTGATGGCAAAGCGCCTGACTGAGCCGACACGGTTGCAGGTGAGACCGTTCCTGGAAGGCAAAGGATTCTTGAAGCGATAAATTATATATGTAAATTAGAAGTCAGCCGGGGGCGAAACCGACTGACTTCTTTGTGCTTTGTTATAAAGTGCTGTGTTGGCAGGGCAAGTGAGAATGCTTGCTGCTACAAGATTGTAATCAAGTTAAGCCATAGAAACGCTTTGTGTTCTGATAAAAAAGACGGGCGGCCCGCTCGGTTCCCATGCCAGTGATCTCACTCCATGCCTGGATGACCTGTCTGGTCATGGCAGGGTGTGTCATTCGTCCCTGAAATGGTCCTTCGAAGGGCCAAGGTCCATCGGTCTCGGCCATCACTTGTTCTGATGGATATTGCCGGGCGAGTTCACGAATCTCTTCTTCATACCGAATATCCGGCGTGAAGGAAATGAAATAACCGTTGTCCGCCATACGCCTTACGGTTTGGCGAGATCCTTTGAACCAGTGGAAATGAGCACGTCGGAATTGATATTGCTCCAGTAGATCACAGACGATATCGGCATCATCGTATACCGCATGAAGTACAAGTGGTTTGTTGTGCTTTTTGGCAAGTTGGATGAAACGTTCAAGCAGTTCAATGTACCCGCTCTGATCGAAGCGCTGCCCTGCCTGCTCCGCTTCCTGACGATTGTAATAGGGAAGACCGACCTCTCCGATGGCAGTAGCTTGTCCCATATGCTTCTCAATCCATTGGAAGAACAGGTCTAGTTCTGCAACGGACGGCAGTTCCTGTTCCGGATGGAAACCGAAGGCCGGATAGATATTGCGTGGATGTTGCTTTGCAAGCTCCAGGTTGGCCTGGGCAGAAGCGAGATTCATGGACACGGCAATGACTGCCTCGACCTGCTGAGACGGGAAAGATAGCAGCATCTCGCGTTGTTCGTCAGGGGTATACTGATCGAAGTGAATATGAGCATCAATTAATGGTGCAAAAGCTTGAGAATGCACGAGGGAATTCCTCCTTGTGTTCATTTATATTCTAACTATGTTACGCAGAATTTCTTATGGTGGATCACCCATTAAAGGGAAATAATAACTTAAAAACCCGCGCTATTATGATAGGCGGGCTTTTTGCTGTTCTTCTCTCATCCACTGTGCAATCTGCCGTTTACGCTCCAGAAAAGCGGATTCCTCCGTAATTTCTTCTCGTCTTGGGCGATCAAAAGGAACATGTACCTCGTGCAACACCGTTGCAGGTCGGTTGGATAACACATAGACCCGATCCGCAAGCAGCAATGCTTCTTCGATATTATGGGTGATGAACAGCACCGAGCGGCGGTTCTGTTCCCAGATATCGAGCAGCCAGCGCTGCATGTCGCTACGTGTCAGTGCATCCAGCGCGCTGAAAGGTTCATCCAGCAGCATGAGTTCCTGCGGACTGAGCAGGGCGCGCAGAAATGCAGCACGCTGCTGCATTCCGCCTGACAGCATATGAGGGTATGCCTGCTCGAACCCGGCAAGACCTACGCTGCTTAACCACTTTCGAGCCTCAGCAAGTGCTTCGGCCCGAGGAGGAGCGCTTGAAGCTACTTCACCAGCAAGCAGTACATTGTCTTCAATGGTGCGCCAAGGGAAAAGGGCAGGCTGTTGTGGCATATAACTGATCTTGCCACGTTGGCCCGTCACATCATGACCGTTCATAAGCACTTGGCCTTCCTGTGGCTTCAGCAGACCGCCGATAATATGGAACAGGGTGCTTTTGCCACAGCCGGATGGACCAACGATAGCGACAAACTCGCCTTGCTCCACAGTCAGGGACAGGCCGTTCAGAACCGGTAGCTTGCTGCGCCGTTCACGGAATGATGCATGAACATCAACGACGTCCAGTGCAGGTGGAACCGGAGCAGGAGTCGTATTGGCAGGTCGATCAGGCGTAGCGGAGTTAACCTTTTCACCGTGCGTTGGCTCCATTACACTTGCTCCTCGTCCAGGCTGGACTTGTTCATCCTGTTGCCGATTCATATGGTCATCACTTCCTAATATACAGATTACTTGCTTTATTACCGCTTCTGTGGCCGCCAGCGCACGAGAAGCTTCTCCAGTAGGGCAATGAACAGGAAGAGCAGCAAGCTGAGCGCGACAATAATCATGATCGCCACGAATAGGCGGTCCGTACGATAAGCCGACTTTTGCAGCATCATATAATAACCAATACCCTTGTCTGCACCAATCCATTCGGCGATGATGGCACCCATCACGCTATAGGTAGCGGCGATTTTGACACCGGAGAACACGGATGGCAGCGCATGGGGAAGCTCTAGCTTCCAGAAGATATGATGACGTTTCGCACCAGCCATGCGCATATAGTTCATCATCGCCGCGTCCGTACGGGTCAAGCCATCCATGGCCGCCACTGCAACGGGGAAGAAGCAGACGAGGATGATCGTAATCAGCTTGGGCAACAGCCCGAATCCGAACCAGATTAACAGGAGCGGCGCGAGCGCGATGGTTGGGATATTTTGACTAAGAATAAGTAAAGGATACAAGGCTGACTTAAGAAAAGGGACCAAATGCAGCACCATTGCAATCAGTAATCCAACCGCTGTGCCAGCGGCGAATCCAATCAGCGTTAACTGAATGGTTGCGGAAGCGTGCATGCCAAGCCGTTCGGCCTGGGTTGCCGCTTCGCGGGCGATGTCGGATGGTGCAGGCAGCATCCATTTCTCAATATGGAAGAGGGAGACGGCTCCCTGCCATATCGCTATAAAGAGAATAACCGCCACAATGGGCGGCCATACACTTTTGAAATAGGCAGGCATTAGCGATACTTCTCCGTCAGGGTATCCATGCTGAAGCCGGTAGGGCTATGGGCGATCTTGATCTGGGAGATGATGCTTGGGCTGCCAGCCTCCACGAGTACCTCGTGCATCTTGCGGACAACTTCCAGCAGTTCCTCCAGTTCTCCCTCCATCGTGGTGTCAAGTGCGTTCACCTGATATTTCAGGCCGGATTGCTGAATAACTTCAATGGCGCGATCTACGTAAGGATAAGAGTTCTCGCCATTTGGCGTTTTCGGGATAACCTGAATACTAAGTAGTGTGCTTGCCATGAGAGATCACGGCTCCTTTCGTGATAAATTGCATGAATTGAACCAGGTTTACACTTATCACTCTGATTGCAGTACCCTCTTCCGATCACTGTTATCCCCGGATTTCTTTAATGAATTCTAATGGAGGAAATCCGGGGATAGCGTATGCTTCCGATGCAGCTTTCTTTCAGAAAGCTTTTAGGCGACCGCTTCGCTTTTTCACGTTATTTCTGTCCTCTCCGTCCTCGTGTAAATATTAAGTTCGTTTTATATGAGAAATTTTATTGGGGTAAAAACGCGTTCGTATATGCCTTACTCACATCGATTTGTTCATCCAGCAGTTTTTTGCTAAACATCCAGTCGGTGTAATTTTGCCATACTTCCTGTTTTTGCTCACCCCAGCGCGGGGCGTCATCTGTGTACTTTGGACTAAGCCATTTCTGGCTTGCCAGTACGAGGTCTTTATCCAGATCCGGTACAGCTTTGATCAGAATGTTCGCCGCGTCTTCGGGATGATCAATCGCATATTGATATCCTTCGGAAGTGGCTTTCAGGAATGCTTTGACCAACTCAGGATCGTTCTGAATCGTCTGCTCGTTCGTTACGAGGACAGGCGTGTAATAATCCAGTGCATCTGAATAATCCTTCACATATAACATGTCGATCGGTTCCCCGCGCAGTTCGGCTTCAATCCCCGTCCAGGCGTAGAAAATCCACGCGAAATCAATATCCCGTTTCACTGCGGTGAAAAAGTCGGCATCACCCATGTTAATGTTTTTCACTTTGGATACATCGGCTCCGTCGCCTTCCATAATGGATTGCATCACGGCTTCTTCCACAGGGGAACCCCAACCGCCATAGGTTTTACCTTCAAAATCTTTCGGTGATTTAATATTCCGATCCGCCGGAGCAGCGAAACCAGATGTATTATGCTGAATAACTGCTGCTATGGAGACGAGAGGAACACCCTGTGTGCGGGCTTGAGTTACACTCTCCTGATAACTTACGCCAAAAGGCACTTCATTCGATGCAACCATCGTATCTGCGCCACCGGCACCTGGTTGTACAATCTCCACGTTCAAGCCTTCGGCCTTATAAAAACCTTGATCTACAGCTGCATACAGGCCTGTATGATTCGTATTCGGTGTCCAGTCGAGCACCACTTTAATATCTTTCAGGGCGGCAGTGTCACCTTCGTTGCTGCTTTCCGTATTTGTGTTGCCGTTCTGCCCAGCTGGGGCAGCTTCTTTGCCACCACATGCGGCTACAGTCACCATAAGCACGCATAAGAGCAACAATCCCATCGTTTTACGCCATTTCATCTGTGGTTCTCTCCTTCGGTATGTCCGGCCGATTGGCACGGGGTACTCCTTGGCTTCATATCCAATCATCTTGCATAAATCGACAGATTTATACCAGTTGAGATCTGGATGACGTTATTTTATAACATAAGAAAACGTCTATCGATGTCATTCGAAGAAGCCAGACCGCGTTTAGCGGAAGTTTTCCTTGCAATATCAGGAAGGTGATGCTTCCAAACTTATACTTTCTGATATAACAAAAAAAGCGTCCCGTATTCCGGGACGCGTGCAGGCGTTAGAGAGGTGGCGTTCAGCCATAGGGCTGTGCCATTTCGATATACTCCGATTCCTACGCTGGCATGATCCAGATCAGGTCTAAGGGTTAGTATCTTGGTGGGATACACTCTCAGCCGGCCAATTCCGACTCCCCTGGGAAACTATGAAGTTACGGGCATTACTAGGTGTAATTATAGGCCAGCGGGTAGAACGTGTCCAGTCAGGAACTGGATGGGGACACTTATAAGTTATCAAACAGGCCGTTATACATATGTATAACAGCCTGTTTGGATGTGTTATTTTCAATAATTATCGTGGCGAATCATATAAGAAAATCTGACTGAGTGCAAAAGCATCGGATTTCGGGTCATAACCTACCTGTTTCTGAGTGCTTTCCAGATTCAATCGTTTAAACCGATTATTCGAGATCCCATGCAGTATGGTGAAGGGCTCCAGATCGGTAGCTGTAATTGCTTTGAACATCAAATCACACAAGTCAGCCGGACTAATATACGCGCTCATATCCCTTGCCTCCAGCACTGGTCCGTCCGGTTGAAAATCATCATATGCACCTATACGTATTGCTACACTTTGTAAACCTTCGGTATACGCAAAATAGGAAGCGAGTGATTCTCCAAAACATTTGCTAACCCCGTACAAATTCCGTGGACGTGTCGGCATGTCTGGATAGACTTGCGCATCAATGGGATACCCCTCGATCGTCTGTGCACTGCTTGCCAGAATGACTCTTCGTACACCTTGGTCTTTGGCTGCACGGAATACATTAAATGTACCTTTGATATTGATGTCCAACAATGATTCATAGAATCCGGAATTCGGGGAAGGATCTCCCGCCAGATGTACAACCACATCCATGCCTTCGCAAGCATGCTGACAGGCTTCGGGATCTGTCACATCCAGTGTCATGATCTCATGGCCTGTCCCTTGATACGGATACAGTCTGTCGATATTCAAATCCGTAAGCCGCAGGTGAAATGCTTCTGACAAGTGTTGGGACAAGTCACGTCCAATTTTTCCGGCTGCGCCGGTAATTAAAATGTTCATAATTCAACTCCAATTCTTAGCGCTGGAAGAACTCAATCCATTCCTTTTCAGGTCCATATATGAAGAAATAACGGTAACCGTTAGGCAGTGTAATGATCTCTCCATCGATAAATTCGGCTTCGGTGGCTTGGATGCGTTTGTACTCAGAATCAAGATCATGCACGTGGATGGCAAAATGGTGCACGGTTCCTTCGGAAGGCAGCTTGTCGCTGTACCCTTGAATTAACTCTATTTCAGTCTCATTGCTTCCATTGAAGCCGAGAAAGGCGAGCTGAATGATACCGTTGGTATGGGTTACCCGGTCTTTCAATTCAAGACCAACAATCTCCGTATAGAAACGTAACGTGGTCTCCAGATCACGCACAGCAATGCCGACGTGGTCAATACGCTTTTGAAAACTCATAATCAAATCCTCCTTATGTAGTGAATATTTCTACCATTTTAAGGGATATCATAGGGCTGTATTACATGGTTGTCAAATCCAATTTTAAATTGGAAAAATCATCATTGTTCACAGAATGTTCACTTATGTGGAGGGGTTCGTCATCTCTATAATTACGAAGGTAAACGGAGAGGATGAGAGATTTGCCAACAAGCAAGAAGGAACAAATTATTTTCGGATTAATGATGTGTACAGGGATGATTGTGGTCATGATGTTCTTCAATCTATGGCACAGTGGGTTACTAGGCAAGATGTCCCCGCTTGAGATACTGCTTCAATTCATATTATGTTTTGTCATCGCGTTTCTGGTGGAGTCTTTCATTGTTGGCCCTGTGGCGAGAAAGATTGCTTTCTCCTTGCCCTTTGACAAGTCCAACAAGATTCTGGGTGTGCTCGTCATGTCATTTTTCATGGTGATTGGCATGGTTCTGATCATGTCCTTGTATGGAATGATCTCGGCATATCTCGCCGATCAATTAAATGGGGTATCCGTACTCCGTACGTATCTCCATACAATTGCTCGTAACTTCAGCTTGGCGCTTCCATATCAGTTGATCATTTTGGGACCACTCGTCCGATATGTATTCAGTAAATTCATCAAGGATAACGGGCTCGTAATGCCTGTCGTTAAGAAAAGTGTGTGATTCGGCTGGCCCAGAGTATTTCCTGGGCAATCTTGTGCAAATGAATAGATCGTATTCTCACCTTTAATGAAAGGTGATCAGAGAGGCAAAGATAGGGCACTTGCCACCATGATTACAGCGCTAACGAATCGAGGACAGCTTATTAGGCCGGTTCTTAGGAAATGAAAAATCTAACGAATCTCAGCGGCGTTATTATGCTAAGAATCTGCAACGAGACCTTGAATTTGAGATAATTATCTATAATAACGTCTCTAGGATTCGTTAGATTTCAAACATGCGGAAATGGATGGGAATAGCGTGTGTTAGGTTCGTTAGAACAGAGTAACGCCACAAAAAGATGTCCACCGTCAGGTCATGACAGTAGACATCTCGATTTCTTTAATAGGTATTTCTAATCCTCAGGACTAGACCAACACAGAACTGTTAAGTTGCAGAATTCACTATATGTTTGTTCTGCCATTGATATGTAATCACGCTAATGACAAGCAGGCCAACTGCAAAGATGGCAAGCATCCATGCAGACTGATTAACCGCCAGATGATCAAGACTCCATCCCGTGATCAAAGGCAGAATGGCACCGCCAACTCCACCTGAAGCAATCAAAATGCTGGGTGTGGATTCTTCTGTTCCAGGCAGCAGTTTACTGGCGAAGACAAGGGCAATGGAGAAAATGCCTGACATCGCAAGTCCAAGTAGCAAGATGATGGAAAACGCAGACCAGATCTGGTTTGTGAATGGAAATACCATTAACAAAAGAACAGATGCTAGACAACTGTACAGGACATAGACGCGGTATTGGAATTTCTCTGCGATATACCCTGCGAACAGTCGTCCTACGGACATAGCAATCCAGAAACAGGTGACGCTAAGCGCTGCTCCGGCTTCCTTCATGTTCATTTTCTCAATCAGGATCGCTGGCATAAAGTTTGCAAGACTCATCTCCGTGCCGACATAAAGGAAGAAGAACAGGACGAATAGTACCAGAAGAGTCAGGTTACGACCACGATAGGTCGGACCAGATGTACTGGTTGCTGCGGAATGCAGTTCACCTGATGCCCCGGCAGTGTGAGTATGTCTCGAAGCATCCACTGGCTTCCGTCGATCCAGTACCTGATCTAGTTCACCGAATGATCCTTTCGCCCAGAAAACAAAGGTCAGCGCTGCGCAAATCGCAACAACGAGAAAGGAAAGACGCCAGTATCCGGCAGCAATCAGACCGCTGGCCATGAGCGGCATGACCATCGCCCCGATCCCGAATAATACTTCCAGTCGACTCATGGCAACGGCCGTATTGTCTTTGATTGCAGCGATGATAATGGTGCCAATCACAGCTTCAACCATTCCGAATCCGAAGCCGGCAGCGGGTGCGATGACGAACATCCAGCCCCATGGTGGCAACAGCATGTAGGATAATTCTGCAATACAGAGCAACGCTGTGGCGATTAACAGGCCTCCCCTTTTACCAAAGCGTCTGTTCAGCCATGGAGATAACAATACACCACCCAGGAATCCGGCAAATTGAGCGAAGATCAGCGTTCCGCCTTGGCTATAATCTTTGCCGTAATGTTCAAGTGCAACCGGCAGAATGGAACCGAGCACAACGTGGGCAAGTCCAATCAGGAAATAGGACAGACATCCGATCCAAAGTAATTTTTTCATAAAGAACTCCTTCTACATATATACATAAATTGAGGATCACAATAAAGCGCCATCTTGGAGACAAAGTCTATCATAACAGGACATGTTAAGTTGTGCCATGCATTCCTAATCGATCCAAAAGGTTGCAATTTGGTCCGGCGTTCATATATACTGAGACACAACAATTACAGATCGGACCATGCCGTTGAAGAGAATCCAACTCGGAGGCGTTTTCGCCAGGGGAGCGATATTTTCCCAAGTTAACCGGAACCGCCCGTTATCGCGGACCAAGAGGCTGGAAGCAGGTTATCCTGATTCAGCAAGTTGGGTGGCACCGCGAGCAGAGCGCTCCTCGTCCCAAGGGATGAGGGCGCTCTTTGTATTTTTACAGCCAAAGGAGACGGTGACCATGTTGGAAATGAAGTGGATTCGTGCACATGAAGAAGAGGTTCAGGCCGCAGCAGACGGGAAAAAAATCAAGATCAACATTCGCACATTGTTAGAGCGGGATGAAGAACGTAGAACACTTTTGCAGGAATCGGAAGAAGGACGCAGATTGCGCAATACGTTATCCGCTGACATTGGCAGACTCATGCAAGCCGGGAATCGGGAACAGGCTGAGGGCTTGCGGGCTCAGGTGAAACAGCTCAATGAACAGTTGGAACAGGTGGAAGCGAAGCTTGCCCCTGTGCAGGAGGAAGTAACCAAGCTGCAATGGCTGGTACCCAATATCGTATCCCCGGATACCCCGAAAGGCATGTCGGATGCGGATAATGTAGAGCTGCGACGTGTGGGAGAGGTACCAACGTTCGAGTATAACACCAAAGATCACGTGGAACTTGGCGAGTTGCATGATCTGATCGATATTCCTCGTGGAGTTAAGATTGGCGGTACGCGAAGCTATGTATTAAAAGGCGCTGGCCTGTTATTACATCGGGCAGTACAGCAACTTGCGCTTGATCTGCTGTTGAAGCACGGATTTACACCAATGGAGGTTCCGCTGATGGTCAGGGAGGATGCGCTGGTGAACACCGGATTCTTCCCAACTGGTCGAGATCAGGTCTACGAACTTGAAGGGGAGAACAAGTGGCTTGTGGGAACTTCTGAAGTGCCGCTCGTCTCGTATTATGCGGATGAGATTGTCGATGTTCAAGAGCCGGTGAAGCTTGCCGCGGTATCGACGTGTTTCCGCAGTGAGGTTGGCTCTGGCGGACGTGATGTACGCGGATTGTACCGTGTGCATCAGTTTGCCAAAGTTGAGCAGGTCATTCTCTGTGCCCCTGATGCAGAAGAATCGGAGCGCATGTTGCAAGAGATTACGGGACACGCCGAAGAATTGCTGCAATTACTGGAACTGCCGTATCGTGTTGTCGCTGTATGTACCGGAGATATGTCGCAGAAAACGTACAAACAGTATGACATCGAGACCTGGATGCCGAGCCGCGGTGCATATGGAGAAACGCATTCGTCGTCGAATCTGCATGATTTTCAGGCGCGCCGTTCGAATATTCGTTGCCTCGATGCCGAAGGCAAGTTGGCGTACTGTCACACGCTGAATAATACGGCGGTGGCATCGCCGCGTATCCTGATTCCTTTGCTTGAGAATCATCAGCAGGAGGATGGAAGCATTCGCATTCCGGTAGCCCTGCGGCCCTATATGGGCGGGGCCGAGAGCTTGATTTTGCCAGAGCAGGATGAAGTGAAGTAGAGAGGTTAGGTAACGCTTTAGGAAGTCAAAAA
The DNA here is from genome assembly GCF_000316035.1 of Paenibacillus sp. PAMC 26794. Taxonomy (GTDB): domain Bacteria; phylum Bacillota; class Bacilli; order Paenibacillales; family Paenibacillaceae; genus Paenibacillus. The sequence continues at coordinate 22,919 of NZ_ANHX01000064.1, read as the reverse complement.
GGGGGATGTTCCACACGTCATGTTGCATGTGACGAGGGACATCCCCTTTTAAAACGGTAACACTATTTAACGAACCGATCTCCTAATATTTTGTGCTGAACTGATCTGGTAAGTGCTTGGACCTAAGATATAGCTTACTTCTTTGATTAAAATTTCTTCGTTTATGTAAGTAAATAAAATTATTTCTTAAATGTCAACGCAGCTTCCATTCACGCTCGTTAATGATTTCAATTTGTCCAGATTCAAGGGCGCGGCCTTCCCATATTATACAATGAAAATCATGAATTGTTCCAAGACTCTCACTTACGACATTCAACTTTATGCAATTCGTATCCGATATAATATAATAGAAGTAAAATATTGGATTATGGGAGTTGGGAATTAAAAATGAATAGAATCAAACTGGCGCTTCGAGGCACGCTTGCTCTAATTATGGCATTAACAATTCTGGTCCCTTCGTTGGCCTTGGCGGCTACCGGTGACGTGAAATCGATTGAAATAACCAATAGTAGCCCGCAGAAGATGAGTGTTTCCGAAACAGCTGCGCTTCAGGTGATGGCAACGGTAGAAGGTTTTGATAACAAGCAGGATGTTACCGAAGGCGTGACTTGGTCCACCAGTAATGCAGCAGTTGCGACGATGGTGAAAGGCAAAGTCAAGGCTGTGGCTGCGGGCGAAGCAACCATTTTTGCAGAAGTAGACGGGTCTAAAGCCCAGTTGGTTGTCCAAGTGCAGGAGAAGATCAAAAGCATCAAAGCTTCACCAAACTCCTATAATTTCGTTAAAGGCAGTGAAAGCACCCTTCCGAAAGTAAGCATTACCCGTGCGAATGGTAAGGAAGAGGATGTGACGTCTGAGATTGTGTGGTCCGTATCCACTTCTTCGGCTGTGCTGGAAAACGGTAAAATCAAAGGCGTTACACCTGGCAGAGTATTGCTGCAAGGCAAATATGGAACAACGATCGTGAAAGTCCCCGTTGCTGTGACGGACGAGATTACCAAAGTTGAAGTCACTCCTGCCACAATGCAGCTGAACATCAAGAAGTCCAAGGCGTTGAAGGTCATCGGGACCTACGCAAATGGCAAAACGATCAACCTTTCGAAACAAATCATATGGACCTCTTCCAACACAAATGTAGCTATCGTGAAAAATGGAGCCGTTAAGACGCTGACCGAGGGACAAGCAACCTTGACAGGAACTTATCAAAATCAGACAATAAAGGCAGAGGTTACCGTTGTACCTTTGCTCAAAAAGTTGATTACAGGCCAGAAAAAACTGGTTTTGTCCCCACAGGGAAGTACAACGCTGAGTGTGATGGCACAGTATGATACGGGCAAAACCACTGTTGTGACCAACAGTGCGGTGTGGAGCAGCACAAAGCCGGGCGTAGCGACAGTAACAAATGGCAAGATCGTGGCTGTAGGCAAAGGGAAAACGTCCATAACGGCCAAGTGGGGCAACAAAAAAGTGACGATCCCTGTTACGGTAAAATAAATCTTCATATAATGAAGCATCTTGCATGAATCAAAAGTTAGTTTCAGTACATGACACGTTAAAATCATCAATATCATCAAGGTAACAGACAACCAAGGGGCGTAGACATACGCTCCTTTTTTGGATATATAGAAATATGTATCTGAAATGCCTTCTGCTTTAACAACTATATAAGGAATTGGATGGGATGAATATGAAAGCTTCGATTATAAGCTCAGACGCTAACTCTAGTGATCTGGCTTACCTGATAAGCGCATGAAGCAACGCACCTATGAAAAATACAGAGAAGGTTACCATTTAAAATGTCTTGGTGAAGAGGAGATACCTGAATGACAGATCCATTGCAACCGGAAAACTGGCCTGCCTGGGCGACAGAGTCGGTAGAGATTGCTCCGGCCAACCCCGATTGGGATGCGCAGGCTCAGGATGAAATCCGGCAACTGAAACACCTTCTACAGCAGTTTAATATCCATCAATTCGAACATATCGGCAGCACGTCCATTCCAGGGTTACCCGCCAAGCCCATTATTGATCTGATGGCAGAGGTACAGTCATGGGATGACATGGATCTGATTGCGGATCAGCTGAATCCGTTGGGCTGGAACTACGTTCCGCCTGAACTGGATGGACGGGAGTACAGACGATTCTGGGTCAGGGTTAAGGATGGCAAGAGAGCTGTACACCTTCATCTTATGCGCCCGGGAGAAGAACGCTGGGATCGTCAAATTCGGTTTCGGGATGTACTGAGAAAACGCCCAGATCTGGTGGAAGCTTACGCCGTCCTGAAGGCGAAGCTTGCTGATGAGAATAAAGAAGACAGGGAATCGTATACCGTTGCCAAAACGCAATTTATTTTACAAGTGCTTGATGAAGGCTTGTGATCAATTGAAAAGCGTACATATCAGAGACAGGCTGATCTATTTCGTCGCAGTCATGATGACCATGGCGGCAGGGCTTGCATCCAGACACTATGGTGAACGATTGCCGGATTGGGTGCATGAACATTTCGGAGACGCATTGTGGGCAGGTATGATTTATTTCGGAGTACGCATGGTTTGGCCTCGTCGCAGCTTGGTATGGGCGATCTGTTTGAGCTGTGTATTCAGCTGGCTGATTGAGTTCTCACAGTTGATTCAGACGCCTTGGCTAATTGAGATACGCTCAACCGTATGGGGTGCTCTTATTTTGGGACATGGATTTCTGGTGATCGATCTGATTCGATATACGGTGGGAATTCTGTGCATGGTGATGATAGATCGTTATTTCCTGAGAAATAAGATGGCTGGATCATGAACTCAAGTGAATCATGGAGGTGTGCTGAATGAATGTAGAAAAACTTTTTGCTGAATCACCACAATTCGAAACACAGCGGTTAAAGCTGAGGCGGCTTACGATGGATGATCTTGATGAATATTATGCATTTGCCTCTGATCCGCGAGTGAGCCAGCAAAGCTTGTGGAACTGCCATGAGACGGTGGAGGATTCAATTCAATATATTCAGCGGGTACTGGATAATTATGAACGGAAAACGATACATATCTGGGCTTTTATCTTGAAGGAAACAGGGACCTTGATCGGGAGAGGTGGCATTTTTCATCTCAACGAACCCATGCAGAGTGCTGAACTAGGGTACGCGATAGCCAGCAGTCAATGGGGTAAGGGTCTCGCAGCAGAAGCGATGCAACCTATCGTGGATTATTGCTTTCGGGAACTGGACTGCAATCGGTTGGAGGGGAAATGTAATGCAGACAACATAGGCTCTGCACGCGTAATGGAGAAGCTGGGCATGTCGTACGAAGGTTTGCTACGCAAACAGTTGAAGATCAAAGGTGTATTTACGGATCAAAAAGTGTACTCTCGTATCCGGGATGATCTATAATACTTCCAATGACACATAGGGTACATCGCAGAAATTGAAGGAGGCGGAACCATGATCTATAGTATTATTTCCCGTTCGTTGTGGGAGCAAGTGTCAAAGGGGACTGAGTATGCACCAGATAGCCTGGAGACGGACGGATTCATTCATTGTTCCACCAAGGAACAGATTCCATGGGTAGCCGGGCAATATTATGCAGGCCGCACGGATCTGTTATTACTTAGTATTGATGAGAAGGCGTTAAAGCCAGAACTGGTGTATGAGGATCTCTACGAATTGAATGAACTATATCCACATATCTATGGAGAGCTCAATCTGGATGCGGTACGTAAAGCTATTCCATTTGAACCGAATGCAGACGGTACGTTCTCATTTCCTGAATAAAATAACATGTGACGTATCTGTCTGAACGTGATCAGGGGCCATATTACTTTTACGAAGGGTGGTTAACGGGGATGGATATGAATCAGGTTTTTCTGGAGACAGCGGAGAAACAGTTCCTGTATTACAAGCAGCTCGGGGAACAAGCGATGGCACAACTGGATTCCGAGCAATTGTTTCTATCCTGGAATGAAGACGCGAACAGCATTGCGGTTATCGTAAAACATCTATGGGGCAATATGCTGTCCCGTTGGACGGATGTACTGACAACAGATGGTGAGAAACCGTGGCGTGAACGAGATGCCGAATTCGTGAATGAACTTACATCCCGGGAAGAGTTGCTCGCCAAGTGGGAGGAAGGCTGGAATTGTCTACTTGAAGCCATTCGTTCGTTTACCCCGGAACAATTGTCTCATATCATCTACATTCGCAATGAAGGTCATACCATCATGGAGGCTATTATTCGGCAATTGGCGCATTATCCGTATCATGTCGGGCAGATTGTATTTGCCGCGAAAATGCTTAAAGAAACAGCTTGGGACAGTCTCTCGATTCCGAGAGACAGGTCTTCTCAATATAATGGCGGCAAATTTTCCAAGCCGAAGGCACGCAAACATTTTACAGAAGATGAACTTCATATCGAAAAAGGTGAGGAACAACAATGACTCAAATTGCATTGATTCGCCATGGAAGTACAGCGTGGAATAAGGAAAAACGTTCACAGGGACAGACGGATAATCCGCTGGATCAGGATGGCAGGGAACAGGCGGTATTACTTGCCGCGAGACTGGCCGAAGAATCCTGGGATGCCATCTATGCAAGTGACTTGGAGCGTGCAAGTGAGACGGCACGCATCATCGGTGATCGCTTGGGTATTCAGGAGATTCATCTGGACCCTAGACTTCGCGAGATGGGCGGAGGACAGGTCGAAGGAACGACGGAAGAGGAACGTATAGCCAAGTGGGGAGTGGACTGGAGTACTCTGGATCTGGGACGTGAGCTTGCAGATGCAGGGACTGTTCGAGGCAGTGCGGTGCTTGAAGATATTGTACAGCAGCACCCCGATGGAAGAGTGATTGTTGTCAGTCACGGAGCCGTCCTGCGGAATACACTGCGAGGTCTGGTGCCTGAACTGGATATCAGCGTGAAGCTGTCCAACACATCCATTACCCGGATCGCCAAGAATGAGAATGCGTGGCAATGCGAACTGTACAATTGCAGCGTGCATTTGGATTCGTCCAGAGAGTCTTAATAGATGAATGTTATGACGTTAAAACGCTAGCAAACTTTGTGGACAAAGGGGGAGATGGCGCATGACCAAACAGCCGTATTCATGGACGGAGGAGATTTTATCTCCGCTGGGTGAGGCAGCGGTTATCATCCATTGCGGGGATCAATTGTCTGACTCTGTGCAGCGCAGAGTGATGTCTGTATGTGCTTTGCTGGAAAAAAACACTTTGCCAGCCATGATCGAATGGGTGCCTTCATATACGTCGGTTACAGTATTTTATGATCCGTTCATCTCCTCTTACCCTCAGTTATGCAAGATTCTACTTCAACAGTTGCATCAAATGAAGGAATCCTTACAAAACAAGCCCAGAACTTTCACGATTCCCGTATGTTACGGTGGCGAGTGGGGCCCTGATCTGGACTACGTTGCCAGTGAACATGGACTAACCACAGAGGAAGTTATTACGATTCATACATCCGGGGACTATCTTGTGCACATGATTGGATTCGCACCGGGTTTTCCTTATCTCGGCGGGTTATCCGAACGGATTACTACGCCCAGAAGAGCGACGCCGAGGCTCCGGGTTGAGGCGGGGACAGTAGGTATCGGTGGCAAACAGACGGGAATCTATCCGGTGGAGACACCCGGAGGATGGCAATGTATTGGACGAACGCCACTCCGGTTGTTTCGGCCGGAAGAGAACGTACCGAGTTTGCTGGCAGCAGGTGATCGGGTTCGATTCAAACAGATTACGATGCAGGAGTATCTGGCGTTGAAGCGGATGGAGGGCGAACGATGAGTATTGAAGTGATTCGCCCTGGCCTGTTATCTACCGTTCAGGATGAAGGCAGAACCGGCTATCGCCGGTATGGTATTCATCCTGGGGGAGTCATGGACACCTTTGCAGCCAGAGCAGCCAATATGCTTGTGGGCAACTCCAGATATGTGGCAGTGCTGGAGATGACGATGATGGGTCCGGAGCTTCGATTTCAGGAGAGCCAGCTTATCTCACTATGTGGAGCTGACTTGACGGCAACGGTGGATCATCTGCCTGTACCTTTGTGGCGTCCTGTGCTGGTGCGGGCTGGAAGTGTACTGAAGTTTGGTCAATGTCGTCATGGCTTGCGTGGATATCTGGCGATTGCGGGTGGAATAGCTGTGCCTGAAGTGATGGGCAGCCGAAGTACAGACCTCAAGACAGGTCTTGGCGGTGTGGATGGGCGAGCCTTGCGCGTGGGGGATCTGTTATCCAATGGTGAACCATCTGCTGAAGCGCGAGTATGGATGCAGCGTATGGAGCAGCAGGTAAAGGAGAGTGAGCGGGACCACCGAATATTGGCGCCTGCGTGGTTTTTATCTGAACGTGAAAGACCTGACTATTATGGGCAACCTGTTATTCGTGTGATGGAGAGCACGGATAGTTCGCTGTTCAGTCAAGAAAGTCTTGGACAATTCTATGCCGAAAAATACGTGAATTCTTCGCAATCCGATCGGATGGGCTATCGCTTGCAAGGCTCCAAACTGGAGCTGGATCAGCCCTTGGATCGGTTGTCTGAAGCCGTTACCTATGGCACGGTGCAGGTGCCACCGGATGGTCAGCCCATCATCTTGATGGCAGATCATCAGACGATTGGAGGTTATCCTGTCATTGCACAGGTAGCTCGGGTGGATATGCCAATCCTAGCTCAGGCTTGGCCAGGAACCCGAATTTCTTTTAAAAAGATTACGCATGATCAAGCCGGACAGTTGTATATGGAACAGGAAATCAATATGCAGCTCATGGATAAGCTGATACGCAGAAGAATGGCAGGAATGGAGGGCACTTAATGAATACCTCGAAAACCTTGGATATCAATTGTGATCTGGGCGAAAGTTATGGTATATATCGCACTCTGTCGGACGAAGCCATTCTACCCTTGATTACATCAGCCAATATTGCCTGCGGGTTTCACGCAGGAGACCCGGCTACAATGCGGATGACGGTGGAGAGGGCATTGGAGCATCAGGTGGCAATTGGAGCCCACCCCGGGTTGCCGGATTTGCAAGGGTTTGGCAGAAGACGTATGGACATTACGCCACGGGAAGCATATGACATGGTGGTGTATCAGATCGGTGCGCTGGATGCCTTTGTCCGGGCAAGCGGAGGGCACATGCATCACGTGAAACCACATGGTGCCTTATACAATATGGCCGCAGATGATGCGAATCTTGCTGAAGCCATCGCGGAGGCGATCTATCAAGTGCAGCCTGAGCTGTATCTGTATGGTCTGGCGGGCAGTGAGCTGATTCACGCCGCGGATCGCATCGGTCTGCGCAGTGTGAGCGAGGTGTTTGCGGATCGAACCTATGGGGCGGATGGTAAGCTAACCCTTCGAAGTCAAGCGGGAGCTGTCATTGAAGAGTCGGGACAAGCGATTGCGCAAGTGCTTCGGATGGTGAAAGACGGCGTAGTTGTATCCACGGACGGTACGTTGGTTCCCATTAAGGCAGAGACGGTCTGTATCCACGGTGACGGAGCGAACGCTCTCGCATTTGCTCAAGAGATTCGTCGTGTGTTGGAATCGAAAGGCATTAAGTTATCCGCGCATACCACGGGATGATACGAATGTTCAGCAGAACAATAGTAGTATCAGGTTGTTCGGATTGAACTTTGAAATTTTAGAATGACAAGGAGTGGATCAACAGAATGAAACCCATACGCAACTCAGCGAAGGCTGTCATTGTGCAGAGTGGACGATTGCTGGTCATCCGGCTGGAAGACCAATATGGTACCGCTTATGTGTTCCCAGGTGGAGGACAGGAGAAAGGTGAAGAACTCAAAGATGCGGTCGCACGCGAATGTCTGGAGGAGATTGGTCAGCCCGTGAACGTGGGCGAACTGTTACATATCCGGGAATATATCGGAAAAAATCATGAATTCGCCGAGTGGGATGCAGATATCCACCAGGTTGAATTTTATTTTGCGTGCAGCCTGATAGATTCGGAGGCGACCGTTTTTGAAGGCTCCAATCCAGACGACCACCAAGTCGCCGTGGAATGGATTGCACTTGAAGAGCTATCCCAGATTCGTTTATATCCAAAAACAATTGGCGAATTGCTGCTTACATCAGACTCTTCATCAATCTATCTTGGAGATCTGAATTAAATCAGCCAAGAAGAAATATCGTGCTAACCCCGTTATGTAAACACTTTTATAAATAGCATTTCCAATTTTGTCACGTTAGCGTATCGGTTCATGGATTCACCATAGGTGAGGTGGGTACACTATAAGTACAGGCTTATTACACCTAACGTAAGTTGATTGTACTTATACACAGCAACGGAGCGGATAAAACCTAAAGAAACGAAACCTGCAAAGTTAAGTACAGGTTTCTGTTTGAACTTTAGCTTACCCACTCCTCAAATTGGGAGAACAGTAGACGTAGTGGAGGGGACGGAATCGATTCTGAGGAAGCAAAGCGTTCGCCTTTATCAACGGATTTTCCCTTTGAGAAAAGGGAATCAAAAAAATCCGGGGATAACAGCGATCCAAAGAACGATCCGTACCCGGAACGACCTTCTACAAGAGTCCTCCCAATATCCCCCCAAACCGAAAGGAGCACTTCCCATGAACCAGACTGAATTGGAACAAAACATTGTAAAAGCATTGGAAAACAACCCTTTTTGTAGCTTCTCGACTGTGGAGAATGGTAAACCGAAATCCCGCTATATGGCGCTTTTCAACGATGGACTGAACATTCATCTGGCAACGAACCGCCGTACACACAAAGTAGAGGAACTGGAGAATAATCCGAATGTTAGCCTGCTGCTTGGTTATGAGGCTGGTGGTTCCAAGGAAGTAGTTGAGATTGAAGGCACCTGCGAAGTGACAAAGAACGAAGGCTTGCGTGAGCAAGTGTGGAACGATGAATTGAAAGCATGGTTCGATGGACCTAATGATCCGAACTATGTCATTCTGGACATCACCCCGGCTCGTATTGAATACACGGGGAAAGATCATGAACATCATGTGTGGGAACAATAATCCGAATATGAAAATAACCTCTGCAAAGTAGCGTCCTTATGCGAAAATACGTGCAGAGTTTAATCCAACCGTGAAAGCCATTAAGGTTTCACGGTTTTTGGTATGGATGAATAACGCTGAATTGGATATACATGTAAGACACATGTAATATACGTATTTTGAAGATAACAAGCACTATATACCTACTAAAATGTTGAAAAAATTGTCGAAATCACGCATGATAACGTAAACTTGCCCAGGTATGTGCGGGTAATGTAAAAAATAATGCTTTTCAATGACTGAACATTGCGTTATGATTTGGAATGTAAACGACAAGCACAGACATAAATAGATGTTCATGTGAGATAAACTTACCTGAAATTCCGATGCATGTCATCAGAGCGTCAGTACGCACAACCCATGAAATCTATCTTTTTTCTGCGCTCTTCGTTTGCCCATTAATGCATGATTCAATGTACATAACCGGGAGGGGTTATTTTGAAAATGAGAAAAAAAGTATTATCAAGCCTGACTGCCGCTTTGGTTGCATTAAACGTGCTTGCGGTGTTTCCGGTACCTGTATCGGCTGCGGATGCTGCCAAAGTTAAACTGCGGATCATGGAGACAACAGACATTCATGACAATCTGATTAACTACGACTATTATTCCGACAAAGAGACAGACCAGTATGGACTCGCCAAAACAGCTACACTGATCAAGAAAGCGCGTGACGAAGCCAAGAACAGCCTGCTGTTTGACAATGGTGATCTGATTCAGGGTAACCCGCTGGGAGACTATGTTGCGAAGATTGATCCACTGAAAAAGGGTGAGACTCACCCTGTATATAAAGCGATGAATCTGCTCGATTATGATGCAGGTAACATCGGTAACCATGAGTTCAACTATGGTCTGGACTTCCTGGACATGACGCTGGAGGGAGCGAACTTCCCTTACATTAACGCCAATGTCTATGTAGACGACGGTGATGATGATGAGACAAATGACAAGAACTATTTCACACCGTATGAGATTTTGGATAAAAAGGTAACGGATGAGACTGGCAAAGAACATACGATCAAAGTGGGTGTGATCGGATTTGTACCGCCTCAAATCATGCAGTGGGATAGCGCTAACCTTGAAGGGAAAGTAATCGCCAAGGATATTATTGCTACTGCGAAAAAATTCATTCCTGAAATGAAAGCTAAAGGTGCCGACATTATTGTAGCCATCCCTCACTCCGGATTTGAGGATATCCCTCAAACGGATCTGATGGAGAACTCCGTACTTTACCTGAGCCAGGTAGAAGGCATTAATGCCATTCTGTTTGGACATGCCCACAAAGTATTCCCAAGTGCTGATTTTGCCGGCAAAAAAGGGGTAGACCTGGAGAAGGGCACCATTAACGGCGTTCCTGCTGTAGAGCCAGGGTTCTGGGGTGATCATCTTGGTATCATCGACCTGGATCTGGAGTTGGTAGATGGCAAATGGAAAGTGGTGGATTCCAAAACGGAAGCACGCCCAATCTATGACACAGCCAACAAAAAACCATTGGTAGACGCTGATCAGTCGATCATTGATGCGGTTCATGAAGAGCATGAAGGCACGCTTGAGTATGTTCGTGGTCCGGTGGGCGAAACGACTGCACCTATCAACAGCTTCTTCGCTCTGGTTCAGGATGATCCATCCATTCAGATTGTAACGAATGCACAGAAATGGTATGTCGAAAAACATATGCAAGGTACGGAATATGAGAAAATCCCTGTATTGTCCGCAGGTGCACCATTCAAAGCCGGTGGGCGTTCAGGCGCTTCGTATTACACGAATATCCCTAAAGGCACCATTGCGATTAAAAACGTTGCTGACCTGTACGTGTATCCAAATACGGTACATGCTGTAATGGTGAACGGCGCAGAACTGAAAGAATGGCTGGAATGGTCCGCAGGCCAATTCAACCAGATCGACCCGGCTAAAGGTGGACAACAACAACTGATCAACAACGACTTCCCAACGTACAACTTCGATGTTATCGATGGTGTGACGTATCAGATCGATGTGACACAACCAGCCAAATATGACGGCAAAGCAACCGTTGTAAATGCATCCGCAAGCCGGATCAAGGATCTGAGCTTTAACGGCAAACCGGTTGACCCAGCGCAAAAATTCATTGTAGCGACAAATAACTACCGTGCTTCTTCGTCCAAGCTGGCTAACCCGGACGGTAAACGTATCGTTCTGGCTGCACCGGATGAGAACCGTCAAGTGATTATCGACTACATCCGTGAGAATAAAACGATTAATCCGGCAGCGGACGGCAACTGGTCCCTGGCACCAATCAAACCATCTGCTGGGTTAACCGCAGCAGCGCTGAACGATCTTGAAGTTGTGTTTGCTTCTTCCCCGGATGCGAAAGGTCTGGTTGAAGCGAATCCGGCGATGTCGTTCATCGGTACGAACAAAGAAGGTTTTGCAGAGTATGGCTTGAAACTGACTGGAGAAGCAACAACAACTCCGAAACCAGGTACGGAGCCTGCTCCTACGCCTACAAAGCCAACTAAACCTACGGAGCCGACTACTCCAACCAAACCAACGACCAAGCCACAGCCTGAGAAACCAGCGGGCGGCAAAGTGGTATATGTGGTGAAAAAAGGCGATAACTTGTACCGTATCGGCTTAAAATATGGTGTGGACTGGCGCAAGATTGTCACATTTAACGTAATTCCAGATGTACACAACCTGAAAGTTGGACAGAAAATCGTGATTCCCGCTTCTTAAAGTTTAATAAGCGGTGAGGAGGAGACCGACAGTCATCAGACTGTTGGTCTTTTTTTCTGCAAATTTGAATATATTTGTTCCAAGAACCGTCATACAGGAAGTCATCAAAACAGTAGAGATTAATTTTAAGACCCATGATATAATATTTACAAACTTTGGGTATATACAAGTGAACATTAATGGACATGGAATCTAAATTGGCAAGGGGGGTCCTACATGAATTGCAGTGGCTGCAGTCCAATCTATCCTATAGAGGGCCAAGGTACCTTGTACTTGCGTCCCATTTCCCCCGCTTTGCTGGAAGCGCTACAAACGCCGGGAAGACTTATCGAGACGTCGGATGACATGATGTGGATACATTTTTCGAATCTGGAGACGGTTCAGAGCTTAATAGAAAAGATCGGCGAAATTGATCCGACATTACGTGATTCCCTAACTGTTCAGATTATGCCTATATACGAACAGGCTAATGAAGAAAGCTGGATTAGTCTAACCATGCAGGAGTCTCGTTTCAAACATGCGGAGCTTGTTTCCATTATTCTGGAGCATCAATTCAGCAGTCATATGCAACCCATCGTTGATGCATCGGAGCAGATTATCGGATATGAGTTTTTGCTTCGTCCTGCTGAGAATGGAAAATCCTTCAGTTCCTATGAATTATTTGAAGTTGCGCATGAGACTGGACTACATTCTTTTCTGGATCGATTGGCGCGTATTACTGCTATTGAGACCAGTGCCCTTTTTCTGCCGCATGGTGTCAAACGCTTCGTAAATTTCCTGCCTTCCTCCATATATAATCCCGAATATTGTCTGACACATACGTTTGAAGCGATTGAACGTCTTTCGCTGGACCCTAAAGATTTTGTGTTTGAAGTCGTGGAAACAGAGCAGATTCAGCATATGTCCATCTTGCAGCATATATTTGAGGTGTATCGTTCCCGTGGAATGTCGGTTGCACTGGATGATGTGGGTGCCGGATATTCGACAATAGAGTTGATGAATCGGTTAGAACCGGATTTTGTCAAAATAGATCGAAGTCTTATTGACCGTTGTGATCAGGATTCGACCAAACAACAGAAAATTCTTCATATTGTTGAGATGTCGAGTCGATTTGGAGGGCAAGTCCTTGCCGAGGGGATCGAACGGATGGAAGAGTTTGAGTTCTGTCGTTCCATAGGTATTGAGCTTGCACAGGGCTACTATTTTGGTAAACCCTCGGCACAACCCCCAGGCGGTCCGTACGCCAATACTTCATCTAATTCATGGAATAATTAGTAACCTGTACCTTGTACAAGTCGCTTCTGATCAGAGGTGGCTTGTTTGGCGTGCCTGCACATTTTTCTCTCAAATAAATACCCTCATTTAGCCGATATATAAGATAAGCCTTTTAGATTGATCCATACATACAAAGAAAGAGGACATTTTTACATTTTGAGGGGGAGAAAGACATGAGTGAAACTCAGGGTAATAAACTAGTGAAAGCAGCGAAACCTGCCAAATCAAAACATAGTAAAAATAAAAAGAAGAAAAAGAAAGGTTTCGTCTGGAATATAAGGAACAAACTATTGGTCTCCTTCCTGGCCGTTCTGCTCCTGCCAAGCTTGGCAATCGGCTTGATCACACTAACGATGGCTGAAGATGGCATACAAGAACAATTAGTGGATAGTGCCATGCAAAGTGTGAGCACTGCCAATACCATTGTAGAAAGCCAAGTGAATTACAAGATTAATGACATTAACTATTTCGCGGATGCTCTTGATCCGAGCCTTATCAAAGGGGAGAACGATAGTCCCGAGCTTCAGGTGAAGCTGGAGCAATATCTGGGCTTGCATCCCGATGCCATGAATATTTTTGTAGGAACAACAGATGGAGTCATGGTTCGAGGGAAACCAACAGCGAGCAGTACGCGTGGAGATGCATATGATCCTAGGGAGCGGGAGTGGTACAAACTAGCGATGGAAAAGCCAGGTACAGCCGTTGTATCAGCTGTGTCTGTTAATACCGATGGCGTTGCAGTTGTATTTATCTCCAAAACATTAAAGGATCAATCCGGTGTAATCGGTTTGTCTCTGGATCTGACAGACCTGCGAGAACAGGCATCCATTAAGGTGGGCAAAGAAGGCTACGTCATTATTATGGATGCAAACAAAAACTATGTTGTTTCCCCTATAGCAGATGCAGGTACACAGGAAACTAGCGGCACCCTTGATGAGATGTATCAGAGTCAAGAAGGTCATTTCGATTACGTGTACAACAATCAGCCGAAAATGATGATTTTCTCAACGAATGAAGCAACGGGCTGGAAAATTGCCGGCACGATGTTCAAGAGTGAAATAACCAATGCGAGTAAGGATATTCGCATGGTCACATTTATTGTTATTCTGGCGGCTACGTTCCTTACGCTCATCTTTATTATCTGGTTTACACGCTCCATGCTGCGTCCAATCAAGCGTCTGCAGGAATCTGCAAGAGCCGTGAGTAAAGGTGACTTGACCGTGAAAATGGAAACAGGACGTAAAGATGAAGTCGGAGAACTTGCGAAGTATTTTGAACGTATGGTCGATAACCTTCGAATGATGATTCTTGGTGTACAGGAAACGACAGAGCAGGTATCTGCTTCTTCTCAAGAGTTGTCTGCCAGTGCAGAACAAACCACCAAAGCGATTGAACATTCAACACAGGCCATTCAGGAACTGGCTGAAGGTGCAGAGCAGCAGGTAAACAGCGTGAAAGACGGATCTGGACAGATGAGCCGAATGGCAGAAGATGTTCGAATGATGTCGGAGCGTGTACAATCGATTACGGCAAATATGCGGCATACGTCCGGAGCGGCTTCTTCCGGGAATGAGGCAGCAGGACAGGCTGTGGAGCAGATGAACAGTATCCAGGAAACGGTGGAGCAGCTGGGGACGGTGGTTCAATCTCTGAATGCCCGTTCCGTTGAGATTGGTAGCATGGTTGATGTCATTGCATCCATCTCCAAACAAACGAACTTGCTTGCATTAAATGCTTCTATTGAAGCGGCAAGAGCGGGTGATGCGGGTCGTGGGTTTGCAGTTGTAGCGGGTGAGGTACGCAAACTGGCAGAAGAATCCGGAAGCTCGGCAGCGCAGATCGGTGAGGTGGTTCATAATATCCGTCAGGACATGGATGCCGCTCTGATCGCCATGAATGCGGCTCAGACTCGGGTAGGAGAAGGAATTCAGGCCGTGAATACGTCAGGGCAATCCTTTGCCCAGATTCGGGAGGCGGTGGAAGGTGCTGTTCATACATTGGATGACTTGTCCGCAACAACGAAGCAACTGGAGAGCGGTGCATCCCACGTTGCCAAGGCGATGAGTGATATTTCGAATGTGACCCAGGAATCGGCTGCGAATACAGAATCCGTGTCTGCATCTTCGCAAGAACAACTGGCATCGGTAGAAGAGATTGCATCCTCCTCGGCACATCTGAATAGCATGGCGGAACAATTACAAGGATTGCTCGGCATGTTCAAGATGGTGGAGGATACACCGAAGGATAAGGGTAAAGAATAATTCCTGGGATTGAACACCATAACTCACCACACATTTTATATTAAAAGAAAATAAAGATAGACAATGTTCCTGTTGCCCTGTATAAATATATCGTCTGGTCATTCCGCGCATAGGCGGTGTAATCTTACAGTATAAGATTGAATTAACGAAATAATATATTGATACAGGGTACAGCAGGAGGCTCTATGGTATACGTAGCAATACTGATTTTTGTAGTGACAATCACCTTGGTGATCTGGCAACCTCGTGGATTGGGTATCGGTTGGACTGCCTCTGGTGGGGCATTAATTGCCCTGTTGTGTGGAGTTGTCAGCTTAAACGATGCCTCGGATGTGGCATCCATTGTATGGAATGCAACGCTGGCCTTTGTCGGCATTATTATGATTTCTCTCATTCTCGACGAGACGGGTTTCTTCGAATGGGCTGCCCTTCATATGGCAAGGCTGGCTGGAGGAGACGGTCGCAGACTGTTTTTCTACTCCATTCTGCTGGGAGCCGCGGTGTCTGCCTTGTTCGCGAATGACGGTGCCGCGCTCATTCTGACGCCAATTGTGCTGGCAATGGTGCGTGCATTGAGGTTTGATGAGCGAATGGTGCTGGCTTTTGTGATGGCGAGTGGATTTATCGCCGATACCACGTCGTTACCGTTAGTCGTCAGCAATCTGGTTAACATTGTATCGGCCGATTTCTTTGGTATTACATTTGTGGAGTATGCGGTACGCATGGTTGTGCCCAATCTGTTCTCAATCGTAGCGAGTACAGGGATGTTGTTCTTGTTCTATCGCAAAAGCATACCTCGTCGCTACGACATCTCCGCGGCACGTGACCCGAAAGAAGCGATACGCGATCCCCGGATGTTCCGAATCGCCTGGTTCATGCTTGGGCTGTTACTGGTGGCCTATGCATCCAGTGAGTTTCTGCCGATTCCAGTGTCGGTTATCGTTGGCTCCGTTGCGCTGCTGTTCGCTTTACTGGCACGGAAGAGCGAGGCTGTTGATCTGAAACGGGTAATCAAGGAAGCGCCATGGTCGATTGTGGTGTTCTCCGTGGGTATGTATATCGTCGTATATGGACTGCGTAATGCAGGGTTAACGGATCATCTGAGTCGCTGGCTGGATGCCATAGCAGAGCATGGTCTGCTGGCTGCTTCGCTCGGGATGGGCATCATCGCTGCTGTATTATCATCAGTGATGAACAACCTGCCTACCGTGTTGATTAACCTGCTAGCCATCCAGGGTGCACATACCGAAGGTATTATTCAAGAAGCGTTGATCTATGCCAATGTCATTGGTTCCGATTTGGGTCCCAAAATGACCCCGATTGGATCACTAGCCACATTGCTGTGGCTGCACGTATTATCCCGCAAAGGTATGAAGATCACATGGGGGTATTATTTCAAGGCAGGTATTATCCTGACGATCCCGACACTGTTGATCACGTTGGCCGGATTGGCATTGTGGCTCTGGATTTTAGGTTAGTAAAATTTGATTTTACATTGAGTATCAATAAGATAATCTGTTGTAATGTAAAAGGCTGCTCTCACAGCTGGTGCTACGCACTGGCAGTGGGGCAGTTTTTTTATTTCCTGCTTTTGTTTCTTCTATAGAAGAAATGAACTATTTCAATTAAGTATCTAAGCATTTCATAAGGCCAGCCCATTGTAGGCTGGCCTTCTTTGGCCTACTCCCAGGCAGGAGATTTGAAATGCCTGAGATCCAACGAGCGCTAACACAGCGCAGGGAACGGAACGATTGTGGAAAAGCGAAGCGTTCGCCTTTATCCCCGGATGTATTCCATAGAAAAAGTAAATCATATAAATCCGGGGATAACAGCGATTGAAACAACGCCCGTTCCCGAAGCGGCCACTTCAGCGCAATTGGTCTCAGATGATTTTCAATATACAACCGATATTTTTAACATTGCGTTTACAAAACACTGATTTTAAGATGACATACCGAAACTACAATAAGTAAAGAGTTGATGGTGAACAAACAAATTCACAAAACGCCATCACCACATTGGGGGAGGAAAACAAAACATGTTTAAAAAGTTGCCGTTTATTTTGATGACCTTAACGTTCGTACTGGTGCTCGCTGCATGCGGATCGAAAAATGACGCTGGTACAGAGGGTGCCGCAAGCAATGGATCAGGAGAAGCTGCTACTGAGCTTAGCGGTAACATTCTGGCAGTCGGATCGACAGCATTGCTACCTCTGGTAGAACAAGCTGGACAGAAATTTATGGCAGTTGATGAATATAAGAACGTAACGGTTCAAGTTCAAGGTGGCGGTAGTGGTACTGGTTTGACACAAGTATCTGACGGACAAGCTACAATCGGTAACTCTGATGTATTTGCAGAAGAGAAACTGGAGGACGAAGCCAAAGTAAAAGAACTGGTTGACCATCAAGTAGCCGTAGTAGCTATGGCTCCAGTTAGCAACAAAGATGCAGGCGTAGAAGGTTTGACGAAGCAACAACTGATCGATATTTTCTCCGGTAAAGTGAAGAACTGGAAAGACGTTGGTGGTGCGGATCAAGCAATCGTTATTGTAAACCGTCCGAGTAGTTCCGGTACTCGTGCAACTTTTGAGAAGTATGCATTGGGTGCGAAAATGGATGATATCCAAGGTTCGATTCAAGAAGATTCTTCTGGTAACGTAAAAAAATTGGTATCTGAAACGCCAGGTGCTATTGGTTACCTTGCCCTGTCTTACTTGGATGACAGCTTGCAAGTGTTGAAATACGAAGGTGTAGAAGCAACAGTTGAGAACGTAGAAGCAGGAACTTATCCAGTGTGGGCTTACGAGCACATGTACACAAAAGGTGAGCCAGATGCAGCTACAAAAGCGTTCCTCGACTACATCCTGAGTGATGAAATTCAACAAAGCGACGTGACAGAACTTGGATACATTCCAATGTCAGGTATGAAAGTAAAACGCGATGCAGCAGGTAATGTGGTTCAGTAATCATTGAACTTGCGCATACAGCGAAAGAGGCGGACTTAGGTCCCGCCTCTTTACGCGGTTTGCTCTGAAATAATCCCATATTTTGCATTAATTCTACTATAGAAGGATGGTTGTTATGGAACAGACCGAAGGGGGAACGGTAATGAATAACAAGTTGAAACCGCGCCGGCCCTTAAAAGAGAAACATTATTGGGAAGAGTGGACGGGACGGATCTATACGTCGATTTGTGTCGTTTTCCTGATCGTTGTCATGTTTTCCATTGTTTATTTTGTAGCGTCCAAGGGACTATCGACATTTTTCCAAAATGGGATAAGCATAAGCGAATTCCTTGGTGGGAAAACGTGGAATCCAACTGGGGAACCTGCTTTCTACGGGGCATTGCCGTTCATCACAGGTTCTTTCATTACAACCTTGCTTGCAGCATTGATCGCAAGTCCGCTTGGACTGTGTGCAGCGCTATTCATGACAGAGATTGTCCCGGGTAAAGGGAAAAAGATCTTGCAGCCTGCGATTGAGCTCTTGTCCGGAATTCCATCCGTTGTGTACGGATTTATTGGTCTGAGTGTCATCGTACCCTTGCTTCGCAGTATCTTTGGTGGAACAGGCGTCGGGATTGCAGCCGGATGTCTTGTTCTCGCCGTAATGATTCTTCCTACGGTGACAAGTATTATGGCCGATGCATTGTCCGCGTTACCAAAAGGATTGCGTGAATCCTCCTACGCACTGGGTGCCACTCGCTGGCAAACCATCTACCGTGTCATTATCCCAACGACTTTGCCAGCTTTGTTGACAGGTGTCGTTTTGGGTATGGCCCGTGCTTTTGGTGAGGCACTTGCTGTGCAGATGGTTATCGGTAATGCACCGCATGTTCCAACATCCTTGCTTGAATCAGCTTCAACATTAACAAGTGTAATTACACTCAGCATGGGTAACACCACGATGGGTTCTGTTCATAACAATGCACTGTGGAGTATGGCGCTTGTCCTGTTGGTGATGACCTTTGTCTTCGTCATTCTGGTTCGCCTGCTTGAAAGGAGAAACCGGGTATGAAAATGAAGGCAAAGACGGTAGATAAAATTGCAACATCCGTTATCGTTGTACTGGCCCTGTTCATTGTTATTCTATTGCTCGGTCTGCTTGGCTTCATCATGTATAGAGGTATTGGGCATATTAGCTGGAACTTCCTGACAAGCGCACCACAGTTGCTTAAGGGTGGCGGCGGGATTGGTCCACAACTCTTCAACTCCGTATTCTTGCTTGTTCTGACCTTGATTGTTACCATTCCACTCGGATGGGGCGGCGGAATTTACATGGCGGAATACGCCAAGCCAGGTAAGATTACCAGCTTCATTCGTCTGGTCGTTGAAGTATTGTCATCATTCCCTTCCATTGTTATCGGTTTGTTTGGCCTCTTGCTGCTAGTAAATCAATTTGGTCTTGGTTTCTCCCTGATCTCGGGTGCCTTGGCTCTGGCGATCTTTAACTTGCCACTGATGGTACGGACAACGGAGCAGGCCTTCCGGGCTGTTCCGAAGGAGCAGAAGGAAGCAGGTCTGGCGCTTGGGCTGTCCAAGTGGAAAATCATTACTTCCATTCTGTTGCCGGTGGCATTGCCGAGTTTGATTACGGGTACGATCCTGGCATCGGGCCGGATCTTCGGTGAAGCAGCCGCGCTGATGTTCACCGCAGGTATGAGTAGTCCACCATTGGACTTTACAGATTGGAATCCGACGAGTCCAAGATCACCGCTTAATCCTTTCCGTCCGGCAGAGACACTTGCTGTCCATATCTGGAAAGTGAATAGTGAAGGCATTGGGCCAGATTCCAAAGAAGTGGCAGCAGGGGCGTCCGCCGTGCTTGTCATTCTCGTGCTGGCGTTCAATCTAAGTGCACGCTGGATCGGTAGGGTTGTATTCCGCCGTATGACAGCTTCGAAATAAGGAGGAACCAACATGGCCATACCTTTTGGTACGGAACAGTTAAGCATATATTATGGACATTTCCAGGCGGTCAAGCAGATTAGCCTGACATTTCCTGAAGCAAGCGTAACGGCTCTTATTGGGCCATCTGGTTGCGGTAAATCCACGTTCCTCCGGTCGCTGAACCGGATGAACGACGAGATTGCCGGTTCCCGTACAGAGGGACATATCTGGATGGACGGTAACGATCTGAATGAGCCTGGAACCGATGTAATCAAGCTTCGCCAGAAGATTGGCATGGTGTGGCAGAAGCCAAATCCTTTTCACAAGTCCATCTACAACAATATCGCGTTTGGCCCCCGCTACCGTGGTACGAAGAGTAAGAAGGCACTGGATGAAATTGTGGAAAAAAGCTTGCGTCGTGCTGCGCTCTGGGACGAAGTGAAAGACAGACTGCATGAGTCAGCTCTGTCTCTCTCTGGCGGACAACAGCAGCGTCTATGTATCGCCCGCGCCTTGTCTGTTGATCCGCAGATTCTGCTGCTTGATGAGCCGGCATCTGCACTTGACCCGGTATCTTCGGGTAAGGTTGAAGAATTGATTACTGAGCTCAAGAGGGATCTGCGGATCGTCATTGTTACCCATAATATGCAGCAGGCGGCACGCATCTCGGATTATACGGCTTATTTCTATCTGGGGAACATGATTGAACACGGGGATACGGAGCATATTTTCACGAACCCGGACAATCGTCTGACGCAAGAATACATTATGGGTCGTTTCGGTTAATTGTTACATTAGATGGAGTATGAGATAGAGATAGATTTATAGAATCAGAAGGAAGCATAACACTCGAGTGAGGTAGCTCGGGGGGTTATGCTTTTTTAATGAATATTTATGGGAGAGCAGTGCTGCTGATTTATTTGTCTCCGGCGACAGGCATTTATGCCAATGTGGTTTCCTTTGCCGCCTTCCAAACAATCATTTTATGAGGAACATGAGTCTTGAGCCCGGTCATGATGATGGCCTAAAAAGGGCGATTTATACATCACGATGAACTCGTAGTATGCATATCCATATAAGATGATCTCGATCAGGTGAATGTATACTGACAAAGGAGGCATCTAAAGAATGGCTGTTCTATCAACAGGTCCTATAGAGAATAATATCGTTGCGGGAAGTGGTGTGCGTCCCACCCAGAGAGTTACGGTAAAGCTGGATAATCGGAATGAAAGTAGTATCTACACGGTTTTGGTTCAAGGCTATCATTTAGATGGTGTTCGTACATTGTATATTCAAGATTTGTTCAGTGTTATGCCGAACAAAGTGATAACCAAAGATTATTATGCTAACTTTAATGGGTTTGAAATGGTCTTTACAACGAGTGATGTTGCCGTGGCAGAAGTACAAATTTCGGTATGGGGAAAAAATCAGAATGGAGAATTGGTAGCTGCGCATCGTCTGGTATCTCAGGAGTTGTTAGGTGAGGTGACCGGAATCACCGGTGATACGGGTACAACCGGCGTAACAGGGGCAACTGGAGTTACTGGCGATACGGGTGCGACAGGTGTGACGGGAGCCACCGGAATTACTGGAGATACAGGTGCACCGGGAGCAACTGGAACTACTGGCGATACGGGTGCAACAGGCGTGACAGGAGCAACTGGAATCACTGGAGATACAGGTGCAACAGGAGTAACCGGAACGACTGGAATTACTGGAGATACGGGTACAACAGGCGTGACAGGAGCAACTGGAATCACTGGAGATACGGGTACGACAGGTGTAACGGGAGCGACCGGAGTTACTGGCGATACAGGTGCGACAGGTGTAACGGGAGCGACCGGAGTCACTGGCGATACGGGTGCGACAGGAGTAACAGGAACGATTGGAATCACTGGAGATACAGGCGTGACTGGAACAACCGGAATCACAGGAGATACGGGTGCAACAGGCGTAACGGGAACGACTGGAGTTACTGGAGATACGGGTGCAACAGGCGTGACAGGAGCAACTGGAATCACTGGAGATACAGGTGTGACAGGGGTAACGGGAGCGACCGGAGCAACGGGCACGACTGGGATTACTGGAGATACAGGTGCGCCGGGAGCAACTGGAACTACTGGCGATACAGGAGCAACAGGCGTAACGGGCACGACCGGAATTATTGGGGACACAGGTTCGATTGGAGTTACTGGTGATACAGGAGCCACCGGAGTAACGGGAACGACAGGATCTACTGGTGGACCAGGATCTACTGGGTTAACTGGCGCAACCGGCGCAACCGGAATGGGAACAACCGGATCCACGGGAGCAACTGGAGTAACCGGTGTCACAGGTGCGACGGGAACAGGGGCTACTGGCGCCACAGGTGCAACCGGAACGACTGGAGCTACTGGTGGAACAGGATCTACTGGGTTAACCGGAGCGACAGGTGCAACCGGAACGGGAACAACCGGATCCACGGGAGCGACGGGTTCAACTGGAGTAACCGGTGTGACAGGATCTACTGGTGGAACAGGGGCTACTGGGGTAACCGGAACGACAGGATCTACTGGTGGAACAGGACCTACTGGGGTAACCGGCGCAACAGGTGCAACTCCTACGTTTGTAGACTCATTCTTTAATGGTAATATTCAACCGCAGACAATTGCTTCTGGATCAAATATTCTAAATATTACTCCAAACCAATTTACATCACTAACTTATAATGCAACAACAAGTGTTTTCACAATACAAAA
>NZ_ANHX01000063.1 GCF_000316035.1 Paenibacillus sp. PAMC 26794 | reverse complement strand
ATTACCATTGCTAATTCATCAGTAATAGCTAACAGCGCAGGTCATGTAGCTATTTCAAGGTTCTCATCCTTCTTTTAATCATTTATACAATTATAGGATGGCGATAAGGCGTGTATTAGGCTGACTAAACCGCTCTCCTGCACGTTAGCTCTCCAACACAGTCGATGATAAAAAATGAAAAAAAGTAATCGCGCAAAATATATTGAATGGCAAGTATTTTGTTGCTTTCTACTCATTGAACCAGGGGCATTTCCGATTATAGATAAAATAAATGACATAATATTATATCCTTTTTCTCTGATTTATCCCTATTTAACAATGTTATTCGTCATTTTACGATATACAATCTCTTTATTAACACAATCCATCATTTACAAAAATCACAAATTTTCATGGTGTATACAACAAGCTTTTCAACTAATTCAATCGTTGTTTCGGCACGTTTAAGATAGGAAACGCACATATGAGGGAAGTTTTGTGTTTTTATGTTTTCTGGGCAGGGATCGCAGTATCCGCGGATGGGGGAGGAGCTGTTTGAGCAGGATGCGTTGTTCAGGGAAACGATGCTTGCTCTCGATCAAACGGTTTTGGAATGCGGGGGCGAGTCAATCATCCGGCATATGTACGGAGGATCGTAGACAGGCGAGGACGCTTCGAACGAACAATTATGTCGCATCCCGCCATCTATATGGTGGAGTATGCACTTGCCCAATCCTTGTTGACTCGTGGTATGATGCCTGATTATGTCCTAAGCAGCAGCCTTGGCGAGACTGCCGCTGCTGCCGTTGCATGCGTATTCAGTGCAGAGGATGGCTTGCGCTGTGTTATGAAGCAAGCTACAGGCGTAACGGGCACGACCGGAGCCACTGGCGCTACGGGCGCGACAGGATCTACAGCAGCATCTGCGCCAGCGAGTTCTTCCTTGTTTGCTGACAGTCAGACATCATCATTGTCTCTTTCATTAACAGCTGAAACGACGATCCAGACCCTAAATGTGACTGTGGTGACAGGCCAAAGGGTGAAAATTGACAATAGTACGCAAGTTGCAGTGGTGGTGGGGTCCAACTGGAGTATCGCATATAACATCAACCTGAGAGTGAACGGCGTTTTGATTAACCAATTGCAGCTCTCCAGAACAGGGAATGCTTCCGGTTCAATATCATTCCTTTCTTCCAACACTTACGTGGATACAGCAACTGCTACAACAACTAACGTATATACTATAAGCATTTCATTTGTGACAACTACAAGTGTCACAAGTTCTTCAGCGCAGGTGAGAAATATCAATGCCATTGTATTCACTTAAAGTTGACGTCTAGCTTATGATAATTGCACGTTACTTTTGTTGACATATCGGATACTGTACATTACTCTATTCTTATAGATGTATCGAAAATTCAGCGGTCTAACATGCAAAATCAATTCAATGATGTTAAGGCGGATGATAACGAGCGGGAGAGACCTGGGCAGACCGAGTAAAATCACATGCTGCCAAGGCACCGAAGGAGCAAGCTGCTGCGCACCCGGCGCAGCGGTTAATCTCTCAGGTAAATGTACCATCGTTGGACGCAACTCTGGAGAGTGCGCAATATGCGCCACCCAAGGGGTATATGTTTAAGGGGCAGTTTGCAAGGTGTGTCACCTGTGGAATACAGGCAAAGCATCTGTGTGCTTCTTATCATGAAACTCTCAGGTATCGAGGACAGAGAGAGGGCCGTGGGCCTTCTTCTGTCCTTTTTGTATGTCATCGCTCAGTAATAAAGGAACATTATGAATACTCGTATGGTTGGA
Organism: Paenibacillus sp. PAMC 26794; assembly: GCF_000316035.1. GTDB lineage: Bacteria > Bacillota > Bacilli > Paenibacillales > Paenibacillaceae > Paenibacillus. Next base: position 11,369 of record NZ_ANHX01000063.1, on the reverse strand, counting down.
TAGGATGAATATAAATGGAGGGGTGCAGGTGCGTTTTAAAGACGTTTTTTCAATTATTGGTCCGTCTATGACAGGTCCATCAAGTTCACATACAGCCGGAGCGGCGCGATTGGGGCGAATGGCCCGCCAGTGGCTGGGGTGCACACCGGAACGCGCCCGGCTGACGCTGTATGGCTCATTCGCGGATACGTATCAGGGGCACGGCACGGATCTTGCGCTGATCGGTGGTCTGCTCGACTATGTCACAGACGATCCGCGTATACCGGATGCAGAGCAATACGCAGAGGAAGCGGGCATGGAGGTGGAGTTTTACACGAGCGGCCTGCCAGCCCCCCATCCCAATACGGTCAAAATTGAGTTGTGGCACGGAGATCGTCAATGTTCACTAATCGGTGCTTCTATCGGCGGTGGTAGTGTATCGGTGCATGCTTTAAATGATTTTCGTGTACAGATCAGCGGAGAGTTTCCAACGCTTGTGCTGCGCCATTCGGACAAAGCCGGAGTGCTCGCTTCGGTCACATCCACAATCAGTTCGTCAGGTGTGAATATTGGGTATATGCAAGTGGATCGGAAAGCCAGAGATGGTGAAGCGTTGACCGCGATGGAGATGGACGCTGTGCCTAATGCTGAGATGCTGAAGCGTCTGCGCTCACTGGACCATGTGCTTGAAATTCGCGTCATCGATTTGAAGAGAGGGGTGGAGCCGGATGCGATTTAATTGAATGCCGTCTGTACAGCAGAGTCCAAAACGATTGCCCGCTTGATGATCGAAGAGCAGGTTCAGGAAACAAATACTCCAGAAGCCGATGTTGTGCGGCAGATGTCAGATTACTATCAGGTGATGAAGGAAGCGGTGCGCAAAGGACTGACAGAAGATACGACATCACGCAGTGGATTAACGGGTGGAGATGGCAAAAAAATGGCCGAGTATATTCGCAAGGGTGAGACTTGCTCCGGTGATGCTTCGGCACTTGCCATGGCGTATGCCTTGTGTGTATCTGAAGTGAATGCCTCCATGGGTCGGATCGTGGCAACACCAACAGCGGGTTCCTGCGGCATTATCCCGGGTGTGTTTATCAGTTCACAGGAGCGGTTTGGCTGGACGGACGAACATTTGGTGAACGGGTTGTTCTGTGCGGGAGCGATTGGTTATGTTATTGCCAACAATTCATTTATCTCCGGTGCCGAAGGTGGCTGTCAGGCGGAAGTGGGTTCCGCGATCGGCATGGCTGCGGGTGCCATGGTTGAACTGCGTGGAGGTACACCGGAACAGGTCGTTCATGCCGTAGGCTTGGCGTTAAAAAATACACTGGGCCTTATCTGCGATCCAGTCGCAGGCCTTGTTGAGATTCCGTGCATCGTCCGTAATGGACTGGGTGCAGTCACGGCGCTGGCTGCGGCTGATATGGCCCTGGCCGGAGTGCGTAGTGCCATACCGTCAGACGAGGTCATCGACGTTATGCTGGAAGTAGGCAGTGCGATGCCGAGCCGTCACCGGGAAACAGCCCAAGGCGGACTGGCTCAGACGCCAACCGGCCGCAAAATGATGCAGAAGCTGGCTAAACCAAAGGCAAAGCGTGCCGAGCCTGAGCAGGAGTCCCCTGCTGGAAATGACGTAGAACCTAAGGCATAATAGAATTGATATGAATTAAATCTAACGCTAACTCGTGAACCTTGAGCCTTGATTATTAAAGTTGAAGTAGAGCTCCCTGCGTGATATGAAAAGCCGATACCAATCTTCCTAGTGAAGATTGGTATCGGCTTTTTTTGTCTTTCACCAACAAGAAAAATAAAAACATTGACGATATATAAAAGAGCGAAACAAAAATAAAAGGAGATGGTTAGAATGAAAGGGATTTTCCAGACGAGTCTGCTGTTTTTGAAAAATGGAGCTACTATTGTGGGTTTAATTACGGCCGTGCTGTTTCAGGTTTTCTTTAACATCATCTGGCTTAGCGGATACGATCAGGTTAATGAGAGAATGACTGAGCTAGCTGTCACTATTGTTAATGAAGACGGGGCGGCAGCTGAGCCGTTGGCCGCGTCTTTGGCAGCGGGTCTGAATTTCGAGATCAAACCATCTGAATCGATGCAAGAAGCGAGACAGATGTTAACGGATCGGGAAGTATACATGATCATTGAGATTCCATCCGGTTTTATGCAGCAGGCAGAAGACTTGTCGAAGCCGATGACAGTTAAGTATGTGATGAACGAATCAAACGTGGCTACCGTGAAAAGTGTGATGCAGAACGTAGCCGCACAAGTTACAGCGACATTGAATCGTGAAGTACAAGAGAATGGTATTCGCGGAGTTCTGAATCAGTCCGGTATGACTGCCGATCAGTCCGATTCGCTGGCGCTGGGGTTATCCTCACGCGTGGAAGCAGAGGTGGAGCGACTGAATCCTGTTGATAATTTTGCTTTCTCCATGGTACCGATGTTGATTGTAACGGCTACGTTTACCGGAGCGATGTTGCTTGGCATGAATCTGCAGAAAGTATCTGGTGAACTGAGTAGCAGGGCAGGGAAATGGGAGCGCTTCTGGGCGCGCAACATCGTTAATGTTGGTGCGGCATTTATCGTTTCGCTCGTTGGATCGGGGATGATGCACATTATGGGGGTATCGTCAGCAGCCGGTTGGTTCATGTTATGGCTGTTCCAGTTGCTGGTCACCATATCTTTTATACTCATGGCTCAGTTGAGCTTGTTGTTGCTTGGCAATGCTGGGGCTTGGTTAAACAGTGCGTTGTTACCTCTACTGATGCTGTCATCGGGATCAACGATTCCGCGAGATGTAATGCCTGAGTTCTACCAAGTAATCGGTCATTATCTGCCAGCGACTTATGCCGTAGAAGGAATGATGAACCTTGTGCTCGGAGGAAACGGGATCGGCCGGGATGTGATGTTGCTCTCCGTAATCGGTGGAGTAACACTGACTCTGGGTGCGCTTTGCACCTGGATCAGACGCTCCGGCCCGGTACGTTCTGAAGCTCGTAGGGAGGACCAGACTGCTGCTGTGCCTGTTGCTCTGAAAGCAACCGTTTCGTCATCTGATCATTGAACAAGGGGTACTGATTGTGATACGTTAAGGGGAATGGAAAGGAGCGGTACACCGATGAACACGCAGCATGTCATCCTCGGAATACTGCACAATCAGCCAAGTTCCGGATACGAGATCAAGCAGTACTTTGAACAATATTTTTCATTTTTCTTTGATGCCAGCTTTGGCACCATATATCCTACACTTGCGAAGATGGAAAAGTCAGGATTGCTGACTAAGGAATCGGTGAAGCAGGAAGGGAAACCTGATAAGAATGTGTATTCATTGACTCCTGAAGGAGCAGCGCAATTTCACGCCTATTTAATGAGTCCTTTGGAAGCTGAGGTATTTCGTTCTGATTTTCTGATGCGTTTGTACTTCGGAGAGTTGGCGGATGAAGATACTGTAACGGGTTGGATATCCACCCAGTTGAAGCGAAAGGAAATGTTATATGCTGAACTTCAGCGCCAGATGGAAGAATTCGGCGAACGTATTTCACCTGCACAGCGTCTGTGTCTGCAAGTGGGGCTTGTACAATATGAGGCCACCATTCAGTTGCTCAAGGAACAGCTGGTGCAGCCAGAGTAATCTCCATGGCCATAATGAATAACGTCAAAATCAAATAGGCACTCATCAGATCCGGAACAGGTCTGTGAGCGCCTATTTGATTTTTTTATATTCCGATGAAGTGGACTCCTGTCCGGTCTTGCATAAAAGCAAATATAGCTTGGTGTTTATGTGAGACTAGTACTCAGTACAGCATATCCGTACGCAGGCAGTTCAATGGCGAGCACACCATCTTCCTTGGCGGTACGATGGTTTTCACCGAATAACTCGGTCCATTCCCCGTCACCTGCTTCTAGCTCGACAATAGCCGTCTCTTCTGATCGATTGAACAGAACCAGAATGCGTTCCTCCTCATTTTGCCGCTCAAATACCAGTTGGCTGCCATCGGGACGAGCCTGCAGGAAACGAACGGTGCCTTCTGCACGCAGCACAGGATGAGCATGACGCAGGGAGATCAGTTTCTGATAAAAGTCGAACAGCTCCCGGTCCTGCTTCGCTTCATCCCATTCCATGCATTTACGGCAGCCCGGATCATGCTCGCCGTCCATGCCAATCTCGTCTCCGTAAAAGATGCACGGAGCACCCATGTAACTGAACTGGAATAACGCAGCCAGCTTCATCTTGCGCTGGTCGCCTTCACATAGCGTGAGCAGCCGCGGGGTATCGTGGCTGTCCAGCAAGTTGAACGCCACTTCGCTGGCCTGAAGCGGATAACGGGATAACTGTCGCCCGATAGAGTTCGCGAACTGTTCGGCGTGCATCGTATTTTTTACAAAGAAAGCATTCACGGCATCCGTGAACGGATAGTTCATGGACGCATCGAACTGGTCGCCTTGCAGCCAGGAGGAAGATTCGTTCCATACTTCGCCCAGAATATAGGCATCCGGATTAGCGGCTTTGACTACACGACGGAAATCGCGCCAGAATGCATTATCCACTTCGTCCGCCACATCCAGCCGCCATCCGTCCGCACCCACTTCCTTGATCCAGTACTCGGCAACCTCCAGCAGGTATGCCTTCACCTCAGGATTTTCCGTATTCAGCTTCGGCATGTGCGCTTCGAATGCAAATGTCTCATATGTGGGGATGCCGTCCTTTACGTCCAGCGGAAATTCGTGCACATGAAACCAGTCCTTGTATTTGGATTGTTCCCCGTTCTTCTGAACATCGACAAACGGCGCAAACGTCTTCCCGGAATGGTTGAACACAGCATCCAGAAGTACGCGAATTCCACGTGCATGGCACAGCTCGACCAGTCGTTTCACGGTATCTGCGTCACCAAAGTGCCGGTCTACCCGCAGGTAGTCTTCGGTATCGTATTTGTGATTGGTGGTGGCTTCGAAGATGGGTGTGAAGTAGATCGCATTAATGCCAAGATCGCTGATGTAATCCAGATGGTCGATCACTCCTTGAAGGTCACCGCCGAAAAAATTGAAAGGTGTTGGCTCGCCGCCCCACGGCTCCACCTTTTCCGGACTAATATCCGGATTGCCGTTGGCGAATCGTTCAGGGAAAATCTGATAGAACACTGCATCCTTAACCCATGCAGGGGGTGCGAATACAGCTCCAGCATGAATATAAGGGAACTGGAACATACGACCCGGATCGTCCGGTTCTTCTTCCTGGAAGTCCGTCTCGGTCATCCAGATCTGTTCGTCTCCGTTTTTTAGCAGAAAAGAGTATTTCAGTCGGTGGTAGGGAGGTTTCACCTCACCCTCGTAGTAATCGAACATGGAGTCAGAGGTGAACTTCGTTAAGGGAACCAGCGCTTTGGTTGCATCCCACGCATATTTATCCCCGGTCAGGGCATGGACCTCGGTCAGATCATTCTTTTTGACACGCAGGCGCAGATGAATTGTATCTTGGTCATAGGCATAGGCCCAGTTTCGTTTCGGTTGATGATAGATGGCTTCCAGCAACATAATGAATTTCCTCCCGTCAGGTGTAGAACTGATATGTACTTGGTAGACTTGATTAATATGACATTCCCCACGTTAATGGATAAGCTATAATTAACCAAAAGGGTACAGAAAGGAAACGAATATTCGGATGAAAACCAAATTGTTATACATTGAAGATGATACGGAAATTGCAACATGGGTCAGAGCCGATCTGGAGGAGCGAGGTTATGAGGTGGTATGGCTCGGAAGTGGTGAAGGTGCAGCTGAGGCTGCTGTCGGTTGCTCATTGATCATTCTGGATGTCATGTTGCCAGGCCTGGATGGATTTACAGTGGGCCAGCGACTGAAAAAAGAGCATCCTGCCGTACCCATTGTCATGCTCTCGGCCAGAACGTCCATTGACGACAAGCTGCACGGTCTTGATTTTGCCGATGACTATGTGACCAAACCATTTCACCCCGATGAACTGGCTGCCCGGATTGAAGTACAACTGCGTAAGGCAGGAACAGCGGTCTCATCGGATACAGCCCTGAAGCTGGATCATCTCTCCATCTATGAGAAGGACAACCGGATCGTCAATGAGGAGACGGGAGATGAGATTATTTTATCGGGAAAACAGTTCCACATCTTCGCCTACCTGCTACGACATATGGGCATGATTCGAACCAAAGAGCAGATCTATGAAGCCGTCTGGAACGAGCCCTATCTGGATGGAGATAAGACTTTGATGGTACATATTCGACATCTGCGCGAAAAGCTGGAGCTTGATCCGGCCAATCCGGTAGTTATTCAGACGGTCCGCGGTGTGGGATATCGCGTGAAGAAGCCATGATTCGGCGGTTCAGAGAACGGAAAATCATGAAGGGAGAACGAGGCGTGTATCATAAGCAATCCGGGCGGCGCAAGCTACGCTTTGGGCGGTCCTTGATGTCCAGATATATCATCCTGATTCTGGCGGCCGTATTATTCGTCCCCGTCGTGCTTCCGATCATATCCATCCTATATGTTGTCGTAGTGAATAACACGAATACGAATCAAGAGGCACCTTATGGTGACGTTACCCGGATCAGTAACCTCTGGTCGCGTGAAGCGGAGAACCTGGATGGCGCTTCGGATGGAGAGGTTAGCGCACGGTTGAAGCAGATACATCGTAAGTATCCCAAAGCTTCCATGTATCGAGTGAATGCTCGTGGTGAGACGGTCTTTATTCTGGGTGGTGAAGATGTAACGTTGTTGAAATCCACGTCAGCGGATGGCAAGACAGACACGGTATTAAAGTGGTCATTGGATTCCGGGAAAACGGCTGAGACTCGGATTCCAGCCGAATGGAATGCGAACAATACCGTGCAATTCATGAAAAAAGCTTCCTATCGTGATCCACTAACTGTAGTTGCCTATGTAGGCGGAGATGAAGAGGATAGAGGACAGGGCTTCATGGTCATTGAAGTGCCGCGATCGCTTTTGCAAAAGACACAAAATAATTTCCCAATGGAACTCTTGTATCTTGGCATTGTCATGATCATCATCTTTATGATTTTCATCATCATGTCGATTCTCTTCTTCGCACGCATTCGCAAGCGACTGATTCGTTTGCAGACGGCCATGATGACCCCGGGCAAGGAAGGCATTCCGCTTCCGGTGGATATCCGCCGGTTAGATGAGATCGGTCAGCTGGAGGAATCCTTCAATCAGATGGTGCATCAACTGTCCGACAGCCGCTATCGTGAACGTGAGGAAGAACAATTGCGCAAACGTCTCATTGCGGGACTTTCCCACGATCTGCGTACGCCGCTAACGGTGATTCGTGGACATATGCATGCTTTGCACAAGGAAGCGCTGAGTGAGCAAGGTGACCGTTCATTACATCGCATGGAAGCGAAGATGGAGGACCTCGGCGGGCTCATTGACAACATGTTATCCTACAATTTGCTCACAAGCGGTAAATATACACTGAAGCTGGAAGAGAAAGATATACTGCGGATCGTTAGGGAAACGGCGGCGGCCTGGTATCCGGTCTGGGAGAAAGAGCAATTCGAAATTGATATTGACCTGCCGGAGGAACCATTGATATGGCATATGGATGAACAGGGCATGCGCCGTGTTCTCGATAATCTGTTTCAGAACGTGATCCGTCATGCCGCTAGCGGAAAGTATATTGGCATATCAACCAAGGAGATTCAGGGTGAGACGGCTATTGTTATTCAGGATCGGGGTCCGGGAATGCAACAGGATTCCGACACAAAAGGCACAGGTCTGGGCTTATCCATTGTAGACCTGTTGATTCGTGAGATGGGTCTGCGCAAGCGGGTAGACAGTTCCGATACGGGTGTCCAGACATATATCTACAGTGGTAAGGGGAACAGGGAAACAACAAACCGCTGAAATAGCTTTTTTAAACTAAACTTAAACTTGAGACTACCTTGGCTTTAACCTTGGAAGGTTACGATAGTTCCGAGGTGATCATACAGTGAGTGAAAATATTATTCAAACGGCTAATCTATGGAAAACATACCGGGACCGTGCAGCGGTCCGTGAACTTGATCTGCATATTAAAAAGGGAGATATCTACGGCTTCCTCGGTCCCAACGGTGCCGGTAAAACAACAACGATTCGCATGCTTCTCGGTTTGATTAAACCAACCAAAGGCGTGATTCGTGTCTTCGACAAGGACATCCGCAAGGATCGCATCGATATTTTGCGCCGTGTGGGTTCCTTGGTCGAATACCCGTCCTATTACGGACATCTGAACGCAGTAGAGAATCTGGAAACTTTGCGCCGCATCATCAATGTACCAAAATCAAGAATTGCTGAAGTGCTGTCCATTGTAGATCTGACCAAGGATGCCAAACGTTCAGTGAAGGGATATTCCCTTGGGATGAAGCAACGTCTGGGTATCGCCAGCGCTTTGCTGGGTGAACCGGAGCTGCTGATTCTGGACGAACCAACGAATGGGCTTGACCCTGCCGGTATTCAGGAGATTCGGGAACTGATCAAACGCATGCCGCTGGAACATGGCATTACCGTTCTGGTTTCCAGCCACTTGCTGAGTGAAGTCGAACAGATGGCAAGTCGCGTTGGTATTATCCGTGAAGGCAAGATGGTGCTTCAGGATACCATCGCAAGTCTGCATAGTCAGACGGGTAGCTCTATCCGGTTAACGGTTTCCGAGCCGGAAGAGGCTATGAAGCTGGCGAGAGAACAGGGGCAATTCGGTCAGCAACAAGGTTCTGAATTAACGTTCCCTTATATGGATAACAGTTCAGTGGCACTGCTTGTGCGCCGATTAATTGAGCAGGATCATGATGTGTATCGTGTAGAGGAACAGCGTCAGTCGCTGGAAGATCTGTTCATGCGGGTCATTGGCGAGGGGGCTTCCATATGACCGGGCGTGCATTATCGTCAGACTGGCTCAAGATTCGGGGGAAAGGGATCTGGTTTCTTGTTTTTCTGGCCCCTCTTGGATTGACAGCGATGCAGGCGCTTAATTTTGGCTTACGGCTGGACTATCTGAAAGAGCAGTATGCAGATAACCTGTGGGGCGGATTGCTCGGCAATGTGGTTATCTTTGTGCCCTTGTCTCTGATGCTGGGAGCAACCATTCTCAGCTCCATGATCGCTAATGTTGAGCATGAACAGGGATCGTGGAAACAGTTGCTCGCGATGCCCATTCCCAGACCAGCCGTGTATTTAGCCAAGTTCCTGCTTGCTTGTGTGCTGCTGGTGATCTCCTGCCTGCTGTTAACCGCAGGAATTGTGGGTCTGGGTCTGATCCTCGGATTCCATGCCAGCGAAATACCTTGGACACATGCGATCAAGCTGGGGCTATTGCCCTTGGCTGGTGCACTTCCGGTGTTGTCACTGGAGTTGTGGCTCACGATGGTTAACAAGAATCAGGCGCTTCCCGTCACCCTGGGCATCGTTCTCGCGATAACGGGTATGTTCTCACTCAGTATCTCACCTAGCTTTCCACTCGCATGGGCACAGATGGCCTGGAATGGGCCTAATCCATACCTGTATGCAGGCATGGGGGCAGGTCTAGGCTTATTGATCCTGTTGCTGGGTATGATGCATTTTAGCCGGAAGGATGTGGCCTGATATGAGCTTTGCAACAACGTACTTCCGAATTTTGTCCGCTGAACGATTGAAAATGGGCAAGTCCCCCATATGGCTCCTGATTCTGTTGAGTCCACTCATTGCGCTGCTCATCGGACTGTTGTCCACGCCATCGGGGAATTGGCAGGTATTGATGGGCACCATGGTTTTCTTGCACGGATTACTCCTGTTGCCGATGCTGACTGGCGTGTTTACGTCCTTTGTCTGCCGTTTTGAACATGCAGGTGGAGGGTGGAAGCAGATGCTTGTTTTGCCGCTTACACGTTCAGGTGTATATGCAGGTAAACTGACGATTGTACTCATGCTTTTGGTGGGTACACAAGTATTGTTGCTGATGTCCATTCTGCTGGCAGGGTTGATTCACGGCATTACGATGCCAGTACCTTGGGGATTCTTGGCGAGCAAACTGCTGCTTGGGTTGCTGGCCTGTGTACCCTTGGCTGCCTTGCAGATGTTCGTTTCCCTGGTGTGGAGCAGCTTTGCCGCACCGCTCGCGCTGAATTTTGCACTGACGGTGCCGAATATTCTTATCGTAAACTCGGCTACATTTGGGCCGTATTATCCATGGGCACAACCGATGATTCTGATGACGCCAATGGAAGGCGGAGGTTTCGGAGCCTATAATGTTCCACTGCTGACAATGCTGGCGGTCGTGGGAGGCAGTGCTGTCATTTTTATTGGAATCGGCATGCTGTATTTTGCAAAAAAAGAAATCTGAATAATCCGTTACACACTTGGTTATCGTAGATCAAAATCCTCTTTAAGCAAAACATGCAAAGCTCTATTGTATGTATGCTTCAGGAGGATTTTTTCTAATGTCTGACCCACCCATCATGAATGGTCAGCTCGCGAATGATTTTGGCTGGTGCCCCGGCTACAAGTGTATTCTCGGGTACATCTTTGGTTACCGTGCTTCCTGCTGCCACAACTGCATTTCTGCCAATGGTCACTCCGGGCAAAATAAGCGCGCCTGTACCAATCCAGGCATTATCCTGAATCACAATCCGCTTGGCAGTCTGGCTCCCGTCATCCAGAGAGTCAATCCGGTGATAGGCACTGTCAAATATGCTTGTTCGAGGACCAATCATGACGTTATTGCCGATGGTCACTTCAACGTTAGCCGCAATCCCCACACCTGCATTAATCATAACGTCATCGCCAATCGTTAATCGCGCGCCTTTGACCACCGTTAACTGGGTTCCCCAAGGTTTGCCTATAATGTTAAGCCGCTTTCCCACCTGCAAGTCACCCAATCTATTCAGATAAACCTTACCCCTGATTCGTGGCAGCAGGCCCATAGAGGGCTGAATTTTACCAAAGATGGCCAAACCTCTTAGTTTACCGTAAACAATTTTAACTCTGTTGGGCAGCATGATTCATCCGTCCTCTCCGTAGTCAAAAAACTTTTTTTAAAGATTATAGCCTTTTCGATACAAAATGTATCGTTAATTTTATATCGAGGCATCATAAGGGCGGATTATCTCTCTTTCTTTGAGAAACTTTGTTTCAGGCGGGGATCGGGTTCATCCTCTCAACCCCCTAACGAATCCGAGGAGTCTTAATCAAGGATTTGAAGTGATCTCAGGAATCTAAGGAACCTGAGACCTAAGCTTGACCCACAACGAAGGGAATAATTTACAGTAAATAAAGATAGTTATCCAAGATGGTACGGAAGGCCTGAAGACCTCTCCAAAGAACCTTTGCTCCTGGATCGCCATCACTTTTGCGTCCCAAAAAGCCACCGAGTT
>NZ_ANHX01000062.1 GCF_000316035.1 Paenibacillus sp. PAMC 26794 | reverse complement strand
GGCCCCTCCAAAGAACCTTCGCTCCTGGATCGCCATCACTTTTGCGTCCCAAAAAAGCCACCGAGTTTGGCGAGTGCGATCACACTTTCTCGCAGGGTAGGTGGTTTGGACGGGAGTGTTTTCGTTTTGTTGGCCACACGGTAAAGAACCTTCCATTCCTCGTCACCCATGAACGAAGTACATGGAGCGTCAGGCTTTTGCCGAACGAGATAGGTCATCTGTTGGAGTTGTACAGCGATTATGGAATAGAACAGGATGAGTTTACGCAATCGTTCACCGTCACGCTCCTGTAATTTTTCGATCTCGCAACCACTTTTTAAAATGTAATGGAACCGCTCAATTTTCCAACGTTGGACGTACCATGCCACTTTTTCACGAGCATCGTCTACCGTAGCCACGGTAAGATTCGTGAGCAGAAACCATTCAATCGGTGTTTCGCCTTCCAGCGGTGTGGTTTCCAACGCATGAATCAGGGTGCAGGGAAGAGGCGAATACGCAGCCCCTTTTTGTTTCAGGTGTGCCGGTACATGTACCGTATCCGTCAGAAAACGAATCTCCAGCGTCGTATCCCGAGCGGCTTCACTACTTCGCGTATCTCGCGGGAGGGAAACGGTAATCTGCCCGGAGGAAGGCTGTTTACGCACTTCGTCCTGCATGAAAAGTCCTTCTGCTTCGGTGATCCGATTTTGCATGGATCTTACGACATAGGACTGTTCATCAACATGCAAGTGGTATAAAAATTCAAAGAAATCGGCTTCCCGGTCCCCTATGTGAATGAGCTTCATATCTGCTGGGAGGCCGAGCACACTGGCTTTTGCGGCCTCAGTCCACTTGTAGCTTTCCTTCTGTTCGTAAGGGCGGCTGACCTTCCGTTCCGCTTTGAGCGCCAGATCCCGTGCCCAAATTTTTTGATGTAAGAGGCCAAGCGGGAGGCCGGACGGGGTAAGCACCAATGCGGAATGCGCAAGCAAGCCTTTGGTTTGCTTGCGATTGTAGGCGCCAAGTCCTGGCGTTTTTTCTCGATTACCGTATTTAATTTCAGTGGTATCCTGGACGCACAAAAACACGGACTCTTCCGTTTGTTTCATCTGACGTAGCGTCTCTGTCCGATACGATTCCAGCACGTTTTCCTCGGTCAACTGCGGATTCTGTAATAAACGGTAGATGGCTTTCGCTTCCGCTGCATTCTTACTGGCTTCAGCAATGGATGCCTCTGGATGACTAAACAACGTCTGCATCGTTCGGATGAACCGATTTAACGTTCTTCCACATCGGATGCGCATATTTCGAAAGAATTGAAAATTTGGTTGGAGTAAAGAGGAAGTTAATCGTGTTGTGGACATGCCTAATCGCCTACCCTTAGTTTCGTTTCCTCTCATCATACCGTCTTCATTTCGGTTTGAACACTTTTAGCTATATTCCATTTTTCTGGAAAGTATTGTGGGTCAAGCTTAGACCTGAGACATGTTATATCCAATTAAACAACTGTTTGCAGCGTTTTTGTCAGGAGATTATGGGGATTAACGTGTTTGATGTTCTTTAAAATTTCAAAAGGGCACATGGACGTCAAATAAGATGTCCTGAGTTCTTTAGAAAATCGTTTACCCATTCGCCAGAATCAGCTGGCTTCAACTTCAAGCTTGTTAGAGGCTTACATTGATCCTTGTATAACTTGTCTGCCTTTGAAGACGTCTCCTACGTAAAATCAAAATTCCAAGTATTACATCACACAACATGTGAATTGAATCATAGATTGTAAGTAACATGAGAAGAGATTCTGGTAAAATAAAAAAAGCTGTTTCTAGGCAGGCTTACATGGTTATTCGAGGGTAGGCCCATTTCTGTAAGGGATAATTAATCCCTGCTGTTAGATGAAGATATTGGCTGAGAAAAGAGGGGTAAGCCTTGGATATTAATAAAACGGAAACCCTGAAGCGCATTATTTCTGAGGGAAGTTCTTACCAATCACTGTTTTTTAACCATCCGGATGCCATTTATGTGATGGACATCCATGGAAACTATATTGATGCTAATCCCTCGGTTGAGCGGATGTCAGGGTATACACTGGATGGCTTGATTCGTTTGAATCGGACTCAACTCTGTCCTCCGGACAGTGAAGATTCACGCAAAGAATATATTAAAGAGGTACTGGCTGGACGTTCAGTCAGTAATTCCATAACTTTTTATCATAAAGATGGTTCCCTGAAACACGCCGAGATAACGTATGTGCCCATAACAGAGGATGAAGAAGTTGTTGGCATCTACGGCATTGCCAAAGATGTTACCGATATCCTGGAAGTGCAACGTGAGCTTAAGGAGGCACAGGAGAAATATCAGGTGCTGGCTGACCATGCACAAGATCTGATTACAACTTGTGCTACGGATGGCGAGTTGTTATACGTTTCCCCTTCCGTGTACACCTTGCTGGGTTATAAGCCGGAGGAAGTCATAGGAAAGTCCTTCAAGGATTATTGTTATCCGGGAGATTATCAGGACCCTATGGATCTTTCTAAGATCGGCAATGGCTGCAAGATGCGTGTGTTGCACAAGAAGGGACACTATATCTGGATGGAGACATTGGCGAAACCTGTGGCTGGAGAGCGTGGCAAGAGTGTCCAGATTGTAAGCATCAGCAGGGATATTACCCAGCATAAGGATGCGGAAAGACGTCTTCGGGAAAGCCGTCAGCGATACAGATCGTTGTTCGAACATAACCCGGCAGCTGTGTATTCATTGAATCTGGAAGGTAAATACAGCGCAGTGAACAGCAAACTGGTGCAAATGTTGGATATTCCGCGCAATAAGCTTATTGGCCAATCTTTTTTATCCAATCTGGATAAATGCGAAGTGCAATACGGCAAACATTACTTTGAAATGGTGAAGCAAGGCGAACCGCAATATTATGAGACCCGAATCGTCAATTCAAGTGGTCGGAAGATTGAAGTATCTGTTACGAATGTGCCCATTATTGTGGATAAGGAAATGGTAGGCGTCTATGGGATCGTGTCCGATATTACCGAGCGCAAGGAATATACGGAACGGATTCAGGAGCTCAGCAAGCAACATGAGCTGATCCTCAACACGGTTACGGAAGGAATATATGGTTTGGATGCGGATGGAATCACCATGTTTATGAATCCTGCAGCAGCTTCGATGTTCGGTTATGAGGCGAAAGAATTCATTGGCAAAGACTCACATCCCATTATCCATCACACCCGTGCAGACGGAAGTCATTTGCCACAAGAAGAGTGCCCGATCCACATGACCGTGTTGGATGGACAGAGACGTTCAATCAAGGAAGATGTATTCTGGCGTAAAGATGGCAGCAGTTTTCTGGTGCAGTATCAGGTGACGCCGATTATCGAACAGGGACAGATTCAGGGCGCGGTGGTTGTGTTCAATGATGTGACTGGCGAACGTGAAATTGTACGTGCCAAAGAGACAGCTGAGCTGGCAGCTCAGGCCAAGTCAGAATTTCTGTCGATGGTTAGCCATGAGATCCGGACACCGATGAACGGGATCGTGGGGATGACAGAATTGTTGATCGGTACTGATTTATCGGAAGAACAGCGTGAATATGCCGAGATTATTCAAGACAGCGGAGATGCTCTGCTGAACATCCTTAATGATATTTTGGACTTCAGTAAGCTGGAATCCGGGAAAATGGCACTGGCTTATGAACCATTTGCATTACGCAAGATGCTGGAACAGGTTGCCGAACTGTTTAAACCCCGTGCAGATGAAAAACATCTGGAGATCAGGTATCGTCTCAATCCAAGCATCCCTGAGTTCATGGTCGGTGACGCCATACGTATCCGGCAGATTCTGGTGAACTTGGTTGGCAATGCGCTCAAGTTCACAGATCAGGGAAGCATTGATGTTACCGTGGATATTATCAAGGGCAGAAAGCCTGAAGACAGCGTTCTTGATTTTGCGGTGCAAGATACGGGAATTGGCATCCCGGCTGACAAGCTGGATCAGTTGTTTCAGTCCTTCTCTCAACTGCATCCGGTGATTAACCGGAAGTATGGTGGTACCGGACTGGGACTGGTGATCTCCAAGCGACTCGTGGAGATCATGGGAGGCAGCATCAGTGTCGAGAGTATAGAAGGGGAAGGCTCAACCTTCCGGTTTGCTGTTCCTGCGGCGAGTGTAGATGCTTCAGCAGAACGGACAGCAAGTCAGTTCCATCATGATCGCACACGTCAAAGTGACAAGGTAGCCATGCGTATTCTGGTGGCGGAGGATCATCCGGTGAACCGAAAGATTTTGCGAGAATATCTGGAGAAGCTCGGATACCAGGCAGATGTGTGTACTAATGGCGTGGAGGCGATTGATGCCATCTCTCAGAATGCTTATGATATAGTCCTGATGGATATTCATATGCCTGTGATGGATGGACTGAAGGCGACAGACCTGTTACACCGCCTAATTCCACAGGATCGCATACCTCCAATCATCGCAGTTACAGCCAATGCCAAACGTGAAGATAAGGAAGCTTGTCTGGAGATTGGTATGCGTGACTTTATTAGCAAACCGGTTATGCTGAGTGAGTTGAAGCGGGTGTTACAGCAATGGGGACCAAGGGACGAACCTCAACTTGCACCGAATTGAACAACTACTCAAATCAATTTCATAACTCACTAAAATAGATTTCTGTAACTAAATATAGACAAAATGAACCGTTTTGATCTATATCTAGCCTTGATTGAAGCAGCTGAAGGTATTATGAAATTGATTCATCTGGCTGTGAAAAATAATAAACGCAAACATGCCAATAAGACTCCTCGCATGGAGTATTATTGGCATGTTTGCGTTGGCAGGCTTTTGAAGTTGAGCCGAAGCATACAGTGTGGAGTTGTACACGAATGGCTTATACCAGTGTCAGACGATTGATGTTACCTGATAGGATTTTACAGGAATTGTTGAATTTCTCACGTTCCGTTGCATCCAGATTCAATTCGATAATCTCTTGAATACCATTGCCACCGATGATTGCAGGAACACCGACGCAGACGTTATGTTGCTCGTACTCTCCGTCCAGAATAGCTGATACAGCGATGATCTTGTGTTCATCATTGAGGATTGAACGAGTGATATGCGCGAGGGCGTTCCCGATTCCGAATTGAGTAGAACCTTTACGGGTAAAGATCTCCCAGCCGGCATCCTTTGTTTTGCGTGCAATATCCTCCAGGTCCAGATGTTTAAAGCGCTCCTTGTGCTGATCCATAATGTGCATAATCGGTTTGCCACCGATGGTCACATGGGACCAGGCCACGAACTGGGATTCTCCATGCTCTCCGAGAGCATAACCATGCACACTGCGTGGATCGATGGAGAAGACTTCAGATAGCAGCGTTTTGAGTCGTGAAGAGTCAATGGACGTGCCTGTACCGATGACGTGTTCGCGCGGGAGGCCGGATAATTTCCATACCATATAAGTTACTATGTCAACCGGGTTGGCAGCGACGACAAAAATCCCGTTAAATCCACTGTTCATAATCGGGACCACGATGTCTTTGGCAATCGATTCCGCTTCCTCCAGAATATCCAGCCGTGTCTGTCCTGGCTTGGGATTCGCCCCGGCTGTTAAGATAATAACATCCATATTGCCACAATCGGCGTACGTGCCTGCATATACCTTGGTGCGGTTATGTGTGAAGTCCATACAATGGGAAAAATCCAATGCCTGTGCTACAGCACGGTCATACGTCCGGTCCACCATCATAATTTCCCTGCATATCGATTGATTAATCATGGAATACGCACAACTCGAACCGACAAGACCCGCCCCGATCACCGCTACTTTGCCTGATTTGCCTAACACTGCCTTTCAGCCCCCATTTAGATTGATATTTATCCGTCACTTACGCGTCCTATGTTAAGTATAGTCCTTTATTTTATGCTGGAATGCACTTCTACGTTACATAAGATAACACATGGAAAAGCTGTGCAGCAATGATATCCGCTATCGCGGGAGCGTATTGGAGTAAAGGAGTTAACAAAATTGACATGATTAATTCATAATCATATGATTTGACGGCGTTTGCACCTGTGTCATTCGACATGACAGCATTCATGCTCGTTGTCGGATTGGGGGTTATTTGTGCGGATCATATACCTGACAAAACTTCTTAGGAATCCGCAGAAACAGAACAAAACCGCCAAAGGGATCTGCCGAGAAGCTGACGAATACATACGGACAAGCAAAAAATAAGCATACTTGATCCATGAGACAGGTTGCCCCGATCCGATGACGGTTCCAAAAAAGGAACGCTGAAGCCATAATGTTTTTATCCAAGAATCAATTTCATAACTCACTAAAGGTATTATGAAATTGATTCCCAAAAGACTTCATTCCGGGAGGGAATTAATGATGATTGAAGAAGCAGGAGCAACGACGGAAACGGCCAAGAGCCTGGGCATAGGTGCCAGTACTCTTCGTAAATATGCAGCGGCACTGGAAGAGCAGGGATACCGGTTCGAACGTTCCGCCAACAAATCCAGATTATTCAAGTCCGACGACATCGAGTGCATTGAACGTCTGATGACTGAACTCAGAGAGCATAATCTACCCCTGGCTGATGCTGTGGTGACTGTATTGGCTCCAGAAGTACCTGTAGCTGTAGTAGAAGTAGATGTACCAGTGTTGGGAATTGAAGGTCTGTCAGAGACGGAATGTGCAGCGACAGTCATGTCATCCGTATTCCCTGAAGAACCTGAAGTAACGGGTAATCTGAGATCTTATGAAGGTCTGGGGCAACTGGTAAGTGAGGTGACTTATGGTGCCGTGGAACAACAGCAGGATGATCGGGTACAGCTGCTACAACAGCGGGTCGATGAACTGGAGCTGACCTTTCAGCATCTGGCAGAGACACATATGGCTCTCCAGGAACAGATGGAAAAACAGCGTCTATGGATGAACGAGAAGCTGGAAGAGGAGCGGGATCGTGAACTCGTAACCAATCTGCGCAGTTTCCAGGGAAGAAAACGCAAATCCAAAGGAGTATCCCTGCGTATGTTGTTCGGGTTCCTGCCCAAGAAGCATAAGGAAGCTTGAGCAACAGGCATTTATCCATCGTGATTTTACAGTATCGGCCTGATATAATAAGCTCCATACAACATGAAGACTGGCAACGGACTGCTCAGTATAGATAAAGACTGAGTGGATCAGGAAGCTGGCGTGGGAGGATCTGTGGAGCTGCGACGAAGCTTTCAAAGAGTGCTCGGACTATGGACGGATCGTCCTCAGCGGGAAGGCACGACCATTGCTGAGCGTTATACAATACAGGAATTGCTGGGTATGGGGAGCTATGGGCTGACATACCTGTGTACAGATGACCAGAATGGCAGGGAAGTGGCGTTGAAGGAGTCCAAGCCTAGCAAGGGCAGACTCTCTGCGTACCTGTTGGGGCGGGAGGCGGAAGTGATGAGACGTCTGCATCATCCGGCGATCCCTGATCTATTGGATGTGTTCACATCCGGGAGACGAAGTTATATCGTTACCGAGTATATTCGTGGACAGACGCTGGAAGATTGCATATTTGAGCAAGGTCTTCGATATACGGAGCACGAATGTCTGGAACTGGCAGGTCAACTGCTGGCTCCGGTGGCTCATGTGCATGAGCAGGGATATATTCATGGAGATGTGCGGATTCCCAATGTTATTTTACGTGAAGGGATGGTACATCTGATTGACTTTGGCCTGGCGAGACGCTTGGGGGAGCCGTTGTTGCCGGAGCTGAAGCGACGTATGCGAGAAGTGCCTGAGCCTGAAGATGAACCGGCTACACCGGATCATGATCTGCAGGATATCGGCCACTTTCTTCTCTTTATGCTGTATTCGGCTTATGAGCCAGAGAAGGGCCGTGAACCTGCCAGCTGGCAGGAGGAACTTAAGCTTACGCCGGAATTGCACCAGATGCTGGAGCGACTCCTTGGACTCCGTCCAAGTTATGAGGGTGGAGCGACGGAGTTACAGGCAGAAATTGAGAATGTGTTGCTGAAATTACAATGAAATAAGCTCTATAGGCGGACCTGCATTTGTTATCCGTGACCTCTTCGTATGATACCTGTAGGGGTCTTTTTCCTTTTTGCTGATAAATGCAAAACGTATCAAAACAGTGGGTTGAATGATATAATGGATAACAATTACACGTTAAGGAGGCGATTCATCTTATGCTTAAAAAACTGGAAGGCGATCATGCCGAATTATTCAAAACGTGGTTTCATAGCAAAAAAGACACCATTGTGGATATTGAAGGTAAGCATTATTTAATCAAGCCGCTGGAAAACGTGGTTCAGGAAGAGATAGAAAGTGATCTGGAGCTCAAAACTTTAATTATGCAAGCCAAAAAAGATATTTCTTCGGGTAGGGTCTACTCTACAGATGATATAATTGACGCAATTGAAAAAGGGAATTTATAGATGTTGATCCAGTGGACACCTTCAGCAAGACAGATTCTCGCTCAAATTGGAAGTATTCGTTTCACTCAGGAAGAGACAAAGCTCTATAAGATTGAACTAGTTCGAAGAATTGAAATGAAAGTGGCTGTCATAGTGGAATCCATGCCAGCTCAGGAACCATCCTGGCAAGGGACGTACCGGATATTAGTTGATAAATTTAAAGTGTATTATTCGTTCTCCATGGACAAGCGAATTTGCTACATTGAAGCATTAAGACATCAAAATCAGCAAAATTGATACATACTGATATAGAAACAATAAAGGGGTGTTCTGTTAGCCGTTTGTATGGCTAGCGAGCACCCCTTTATTACATATTCATTTATGGTAGCATCCAATAAGCTGGCGTGATCATTACTCTTTAAAAGCAGTTGTGAAAGCAGCTTAGCTGGAGCTGTATTTCCTGCTTTTGTAATACCCGGAACCACTGCGGCTATCCCGGTATTTCACATCCGAAGAAGAATAGCGTTTGTAGGAACGCTTGCCTGAGGAACTGCTGTGACGTTTATATGAGCGCCTGTCCGAGGAGCTGTAACGTTTGCGGTGAGATGAAGATTTGGAATCGATAAGTTTGCCGATAATCTTTTTGAACATGAGCTTTCACCCTTTCGACTTCAACTGTTTTAACCATATACGTGGTCGGATATGGAAGGGTTTCGAGTTTTTCATGGATAATTGTATTCATTGGACAGGCGCTTGGCGTATAATAGGAAGTTGCTGATTGCACGTAATTTTTTATTTTGAACGTTTAGCGTTACAATAGAGGACAGGATAAGATTTTAACGGACAGGAGTAGTTATTATGATTACATTGAAGACCAAAGAACAGATTGAATATATGCAAAAAGCCGGAGAAATTCTCGCCGCATGCCATAGAGAAATTGCAAAGATGATTCGTCCAGGCATTACGACACAGGAGATTGACCAGTTTGCAGAAGCTTTTATGAAGAAAAATGGCGCTACGCCGGAACAAAAGGGATATAACGGATACCAATATGCGACATGTGCGTCGGTTAATGATGTGATCTGTCACGGGTTTCCGGGAAAATATGCACTGAAAGACGGCGATATCGTTACAATCGACATGGTGGTTAATCTGAATGGCTGGTTGGCCGATTCCGCCTGGTCTTATGCCGTAGGTGAAGTGACACCGGAAGCACAACATCTGCTGGACGTAACCAAAAACTCTCTGTACAAAGGCATTGAACTTGCCGTGGTGGGCAACCGGATTGGAGATATCTCCAATGCGATTCAAGTGTATGCTGAAGGTGAAGGCCTATCGGTTGTGCGTGAGTTTATCGGACACGGCATTGGTGAGAAGATGCATGAGGAACCACAAGTCCCTCACTATGGTCCGCCTCATCGGGGTCCGCGTCTCAAGGAAGGCATGGTTATTACGATCGAACCGATGCTGAATATTGGTACGTTCCGAAGTAAGCTGGATTCAGATGGATGGACTGCTCGTACTATGGATGGAAGTCTGTCTGCCCAGTATGAACATACGATTGCGATTACGGCGGATGGTCCAGTGATTTTGACAGCACAATAATAGCCAAAAGCAGCTACAATGTGACGATATTTGCATATTTCAAGGCGGCCCACGTTTGTGAACCGCCTGTTTCGGTTTAAACTATTAAGAAGTGATAACACAGAGCCAGTGGTAAGTGATCTCAGCTGACAAGGGGTAACCTTGCGTCCACTTGGCAACAAGGAGGTAATTTTGGTGTCTTTAAATAAACAGATCGTACTTGCTTCTCGTCCCGAAGGTGCCCCATCCAGAGAGAATTTCAACTTCATTGATGCACCTCTTCCTGAACCGGAAGCTGGGCAAGTCCTGGTACGTACATTATATTTGTCGGTTGATCCATACATGCGGGGCCGCATGAAAGATACAAAATCCTATGCTGCACCGTACGCGTTAAATGAAGTGATTAAGGGTGGAGCCATTGGACAGGTTGTGGAATCTTCGGAACCGAATCTGCGCAAAGGTGACCTCGTATCCGGTATGTGGGGCTGGCAGCAATATGCCGCAGTGAATACGGCTGATCTTTCGCTAATTGATACCGAAGAAGCACCAATCACGGCTTACCTGGGTGCGCTGGGCCTGACGGGTCTGACGGCTTATTTTGGTATGGAGGATATCGGCAAACCGAAGGACGGCGAAACGGTTGTTGTATCGGGAGCAGCCGGAGCGGTAGGCATGATTGCAGGTCAGATTGGTAAAATTGTGGGAGCACGCGTGGTTGGTATTGCAGGCTCTGATGAGAAATGCGCTTATTTGAAAGATAAGCTGGGCTTCGACGTGGTGTTGAACTACAAGAAGGAGCAGGATATGTCAGCGGCCATTGAACGGGCTTGCCCGGATGGTGTAGATGTCTACTTTGACAATGTGGGTGGTGACATCTCGGATGCAGTCTTGCGCCACATCAATCGGAATGCACGTATTCCGTTATGCGGTCAGATCTCGTCTTATAATCTGGAGAAGCCGGATATCGGGATGCGACCACAGACATTGCTGTTAACAAATACAGCATTAATGAAAGGTTTCCTGCTGGGTGACTATACGAAATCCTTCAAGGAAGGCCGCGCCAAGTTGGCGAAATGGATCAAGGAAGGTCATATCCAGTATGAAGAAAACATTGTGGACGGGTTCGAACAGACGCCGGAAGCATTCATGGGTCTCTTCTCGGGAGATAATCTGGGCAAGCAACTGGTTAAGGTTGCAGATCCTGAATAGATATTGAATGGTTTACATGTACAATTAGGTTGAAAACGAAAAGACACGTTCTGCACACCGAGGGTGCAGCAGAACGTGTCTTTTTTATCTGTAAATCTGTGCGTGGTCTATGTAGGGTGACTAGTGTTCGGCGACCAGCACTTCTTTGTAGTGTTTGTACATATATACACGCCAGCGTACAATCATGCCAAAAGCCAGCAGGAAGAACAATCCGCCTGTTTGCGGAATACTTACATATCGCTGAATGACTTCATGCAGGATCAGGCGTACGGCCAGCAATCCAAGCAAGATAAAAGCAAAGCTGCGAGAACGTGTGGCAAAAATTTCTTCACCTACTCGTTCAAACCGTGTACTGCGAATGAGGGGATAGGAGAAGAGGAACCAGCCCACCAGAAACGCAAAGAATGCCCAGAGTAGAGGAACATGAGTTTCCGGTACAACAAACATGAGAAATCCTGTGCTCATGCCGAGCGGAGGAATAAGGATTTTGCGAATGGTCACCGGTCTGTGACTGGCTTTCATGCGGATGAAGATGGCAAGCAGTGCCATGACAAGCATGCCCACGGTTGCTCCGATTTGCAGGTAGTACGGACTGATTTGAGCCACGTAGAACTCCCTCTTTCTGGAATAATATGTTATCCGGAGATCCGGAACCTAATACGAATTGCCGGGATTTTCAGTTCCTATTATATCACAAACGCAGAAAGCCGATAGAAAGCTTAGTGTATCATATACCCGATATGTATTCACAGGGTGTATTTGAAAATTTTGTATTATTGTGCCCGTTGTAAGGCTGTTTATTCGATTAAGGGGAAATCATGCAATGATTGGACAACAATGGATGTATATCAAGCTTATCGGCTCACATCATAGAGGGTGGCTTGTAGGCAATACAGATTGGTTAGTACATGTGGTCAGCCTCATATGTGCAAGTGTACTAGCTTTTTTGCTGGTTATCTACAGTTACATCTTATGGATGGAATATAGCAGTAGGCGCAGGGAAAAGGTTAAGACGGCACTGATGCATGAATTACTTGCAGAAGGTTCATTTCTACAGCGGTACCTGAACGAGGGAGAAATTGGCGTAGACTTATTGAATATGAGTGGAGATCAACAGATCGTTTTGCAGCAATTGTTATTGCAACGGCTCGCTCAAGGTCCCGCAGAGCATGAGATTTTGCGAATTCGTCTGTTATCTTGGCAAGTCTTTGGAAGCTCATACCGATTGGTTCTGAAGACGGGAAAGTGGAGTGAACGGGTCAACACGTTGTTATATATTGAACAGTTTCATATGATAGAGCTTCTGCCCAGGTTAGAGGATATGTTGCGGGTTATTTCCTGTACGCCGCTTGAACGCTTCATCATATTGCGCATATGTGCCAGAACCGGTTATTTCAGAATTGTTAAGGAATTGATGCGTGAGCAATATGTATGGTCCGATTCGCAGTATCTGCAGATTCTGCTGTTGCTTACCGATTCATCCTGGACTCGTCTGAAGGATCATTTCAAGGATGTACCTTATCAGGTAATTGATCCGCCGGAGAGATTTGGACCCGCTGCAATATCATGAGATGTTGGATGAAGAAGTGGCTCCGGCGGTATCCCTGCTTGTCTCGATGCGTAATAGCGAGAATACGATCGTACAGCGAATTAGCTGTCTGCTGGATATTCAATATGCACGCTATGAAGTTATTATCATTAATGATGAATCAGAGGATGGAACAATGTCCAGGTTGCATCATCGTCTGATTGTAATCGACAAGGAGTATGGAGGACGAATGGACTCCCTGAATGCAGGTCTGAATATCTCGCAATATCCTTATATCGCCTCTGTTGGCCCTTGGACAGTTCTGGAACGGGATGCATTGGTGAAGATTATGAAACCCGTTATGGATGCTCTCCCAGGAGAAGAGGTCGTTGCTTGTAGTGGACGAGTAGATCTCATACCCCCCAGAAATACGGATCATACAGATTTAACGGATAATAGCACACGACTTATGGGCAGTACGTTGTATGTAATGCAGACCATTGAATACGTGCGTGCTTTTTTAATTGGTGGTGTGGGACTTGTTCGTTACAATATTAATGTGCTTTTATTTACGGCCCAAGTATTCGGTGTATTCAAAAAGAACCGGGTGATGGAAGTTGGTGGGTACAAGCGCAATGACCAGGTTGCTCACATGGAACTGGTGATGCGGTTGCAGAAACATATGAAGCGAACTCGGGAACGTGGTCGTATTATATATATTCCCGATCCGATCTGCAGGGTAGAAGTTCCCGGTACATGGCGTCAGCTGCGTACACAGCGTACCCGCTGGTATATGCAGCTTGCGAGCAGTCTATGGGCCCAACGGAGCATGATTTTTAATCCAGCCTATGGCTGGATGGGGATGGTATCCATCCCGTATTTTATTCTGATCGAATTGCTGGGACCTGTGATGGAACTGGGAGCGATTTTGCTGTTCATCTCAGGCATAGGGCTACAGTTGGTGGATATCAACCTATGCATCATTCTCGCTCTGCTGCTGACGCTCTATGGTTCAATGTTGTCCGCAGGTATGGTAATGTTCGAAGTATGGTGTTCACGCAAAGCGTACACGTCCACAGAGGTGACGCGTCTGTTATTGTATGCTTGTTCGGAGACGTTCTGGTTCAGACCGCTGAACAATATATTCCGTATGTTTGGCATTTTGCAGGCTGTGGGATTGAGAAAGGAGAAGGAGAAGGAGATCAGGAATGGATTGGGGTAATCTAACGGTAATCCTGGTAACACCTTGGAACAGAGCAAGGAGGAATACGCTTCATGAAAAAAAGTTACAGGCCAGCCACAATGTGGACGTTGGCTTGTTGTACAGTGGTATCGGTGGTGCTGGTTGTCCCCTGGATTATGTGGCAATCTCAGGCCCCGGTTCCACTGAACATCATGATTATTGACAAGAGCAGACCGGACTTGTCCTATCAGGGGCACAAGGGGTTGGTCTGGCTTTTGAATCAACAGAAGATTGTACAGCACACAGGGGAATACTACTCGTATGAAGAGGATTATTACGGCTATGATCTTCAGGAGGGGCTTCCACGGATGAAGCGACTGCTGCCTGATGAGGTGACAGACACGGATCTGATCTATCTGACGGCGAATCGCAGTAGTCTGTCTGCACAGAAGAGTGAAGGGAAACAAGGCGGAATCTATGAAGGATTAACGATATATGATGTGCAAAAGATCCGCGAGGCTGCGTATAAAGGTGTAACGATTGTCGCCGAATACAGTGCATTGGCGAATACGGCTTCGAAGATGACCAGGGAGCAGCTGTATTCCATCTTGGGAGTGAACAGCAGTGGATGGCAAGGGAAATCGGTATCTAATCTGCAAAGCATGGAAGAAGTCCCCCGGTGGGTTCGGGCGAATTATGAGCAGCGGGAGAAGAAGAAATGGCCGTATTCCGGAGCGGGTATTCTGCTAGTTGATGTAGATGGGCAGGTCATAGTGCTGGAAAAAGGCCCGGATGTAAAGACAGGGAATATACAGGTTGCATTCACACAGGAAGGCAGGGATTGGAGCGGCATAACCCAGGATATTCATTACAGTGGCTGGTTCGATATCATTCTGCCGCAGCAGCAGGATTACATATTGGCTTGGTATAAGACTGATTTGACGAAGACAGGCGAGCAGAAACTGGGGAATGCAGGAATACCTACGGAATTTGCTGCACTTGTCCGCTACGATGACTATAATCGATCGTATTACATGGCAGGGTCATTCGGAGAGATGAAGCATTATTCCTTCTGGCGCCGAATCCGGGGATGGGAGGTTGTCCGGTCCAAGCTTACGCCAGACCAGAAAGATATTCCGGACATGTTCTACTGGAAGGTGTACGTGCCCGTGATGAAGCATATTTTAAATGAAGTGCAGGATGGACGGCAGCAATGGCCATAGATAGGCTATCGAGAACCGTTTCGATGGAAAGAGGGAAGAGAAAGTCCATTCCACCTTTGGAGAGGAACGGAGATGTACATATTAGAGAAGTGCGTCGTTGTGAGTGGCAAAGGTGTGGTTGAAGCGAGATGTGTATTGGGAAGAATCGACTTTGCCTTGTGCAATGGGACTGGGTAGCTCGAATACGTTTCAGACCCTTTCCACCATGAACAATGGGAGTTGTAGCTAGATCCTCAACAAGAACCATCCCATTGCGGCGTACATGTAGTGTGATCTATTAAATGATTCCTATTAAAACACGTATTAAAACAAGTACTAAAAGTGTGCATCACGACCAGGGTAAGCTCCGTATCTAGAATCGCCCCAATGTGTGCACTGAACTATAGCGTGATCTATACATGAATAGTAATAAAACATGTACTACTATGTGCATTATGAGCAAGGTAAGATCCTTATCTAGCCGTGTACCCGCATGATCAATGCAATTTGGAGCATGATCGCTCCGTATTTAGCTCCATAACACAATGTGTGTCTGGACTTATGCGCCAATATGATGAGTGGACGAGTATCTATAACATCGTGATCTGAAGCACCGTACGTAGCGCGTTTTAACGAACTCAGCACATCTTATTTGGCCTAATTTGGTACGTTGGTAAATGTAACGAATCACAGACACGTTAAATGACGGAATATACTCATTATTCCTGTCCCGCTGCCAGTTTTCTGCGAAATAGGACGTGTGGAGTTCGTTAGTTGTTGCTATTCGCTCTAATTACCGTTTTAGCGTGTCCTCGGTTCGTTAGATTTTGGTCAGAGGGCAATGATGTGGAAAGGTAACGTAAAAAGGACTGCAGATCTTCTGCAGTCCTTTTTCATGATACAATGCGTGCCATACTAGTCCTGGTGAAGATGCCGGAGTCCGTGCAGGAAGGCGGATACGGTCAGACGCAGACTTTCGTCCGGATCAAAGTCCATGCCGAAGCCACCTTGAGCCTCAATGGAGGCAAATCCATGGCAGAGGCTGCGCAAACCACGAACGGCGTGCAATGCTTCCGCTTCGGTTAGCGGGTAGGGCTGCAAGCTGTGCAGCAGCAACTCCAGCGTAGCTGTGCTGGCCGCGGCGAGCTGTGGCTCCTCGCGATCCGGGGCATGAAATGAGGCTTCGTACAGCCCGGGGTGTTCGCGAACGAAGCCAATGTATGCCGCAGCGATGGCCTGGATGGCATCGTCGCCTGTGTGGTCAGCCGTAGCCGTGGTTAATGCGCGGCTAAGCTGTTGTACAGACATCAGCGCCATTTCCTGGCGAAGCCCGGGCAGTCCGCTGATGTGGTTATAGAGCGACGGCGAGCGCACATCCAGCCGCTGGGCGAGTGCGGCCAGTGTCAGCGCCTGAAAGCCGTCGCTGTCAGCAAGCTGGGTGGCGGCGCTGAGCAGAGCGCCGCGATCCAGCCCTTGCCGGGGGCTCATAGTTGACCCCCGGCAAGACCGAACCGCTGCTGTGCATCAGCGGTTGCCGCGCGCATGGCGGCCGCTGGCTGGCGCAGCATCCGTCCGTGGCCTACAGCCAGCACGGACGGTTCCAGCTCCGCCAGGCGCTTCGCGCTGGTCAGAGCCGCTTCGCGGTTCCACGTCGCCAGCGCGGGGAACGGGAAGAGCGGGCGCATGCGGCCGGATACGGCAAGGCCACCGTGCAGCTGGTACGCGTCGCCAGCGATGAGCACGCGGCTGCGCGTATCCATGAAGGACATATGCCCCGGCGTATGTCCTGGTGAGGCAATGGCGACCAGAGACCCAATCTGGTCACCGTCATCCAGCAAGTGGTTTGGCTGGGTGTGCACCGCTTTGGGCTTAGGCACCCCGCCGCGTACCGGAGTTTGTGGCTCACCGGGAAGAAGGGAAGTATCACCCGCCAATAGCCGGGCATCCCGTCGGGAGATGAAGACCTCGGCTTGGGGCAGTGCCTCTTTGAGACGATCCAATGCACCAATATGGTCGCTATGAGCGTGAGTCAGAATGATCTTGGTAATGGGCTTCCCAAGGGACTGGGCAGTTGCCAAAATCCCCTTAAGACTGAGCGGTATTCCGGCATCAATCAGGGTTAAACCATCTTCCTCTTCAACCAGGTATACGTTCACAGGGAAGAGTCTTGGAAAAAACGTAACTTGAACGACATCAAATTCTCGGGTAATACGCATCGTTAAACCCTCCTTAAAACTAATGATATTAGTATAATAACTAATGGCATTAGTTTTAGCAATACCTGTTGTTCATTTTATTCAAATAAAAAAAATTTAAATAATGATGCACTTTACAAAAAAAGCGTTTTCAAATTGAAGATTACCGATTATAATAAACACGTAAGCCCTTTCATATGTCTATCTTATTGGAGCCCTTCGCGTAGCGAAAGGCTCACTTTTTTGTCTTTTTGGATTAAAATGAAGACGGGATGTTAATCCTAGCTTAATTGTGTTGAAGAGCTGTAAGTATTGGTATAACAGGAAAAATCACGTTTGATCTCCATTCTGGGTGAAAGTTGACAAACATAACTGTTATTCATATAATGACAGTTATACTTACCTTGGGTTGGAGTTCATCGGTGTTGTAAGCCGGGAAGGGAGTAAGTTATGAACAGCGAATTTACCATAGCGGTGCATTGTCTTGTTTTTCTGTCGATGAGAAATGAGTGTATGGCCAATAGTGAAGATTTGTCCCAGAGTGTGGGTACACACCCGGCCAGAGTCCGTAAGGTACTTAGTGTTCTGCGCAAGCATGGTTACCTGACGACCAAGGAAGGTGCTCATGGTGGGTACTTGCTTAGCCGTCCAAGTGAAGAGATCAAGCTGGGAGAATTGTACAGACTGGTAGCTGGTGGTTCACTCGGTCCCAGCTGGTGCTCAGGGGAGTCCGGTTCATCGTGCGTGGTATCTTCCAATATGCAGGATGTGATGGGGAACATTTATAATGGTGGCGAAGAGGCGCTCAGCGCTTATTTTGATCGTATATCCATTGAGGATGTGAAAGAGCGCATAAGTCATGGGGAAGCGATAACCTTGTCGCTGAATGGATCGTCTGCACAGGAGAAGTCCTGACGGAGTCCACAACGATTGGTTCTTCATGACATGGCCTTGGTTTAGTCAGGCATGGTGGACAAGTTATGGCATTGGCGTATGCTCCGGTGAAAGATCCATTGATGTTCTCAAGCGATTCCGGGCATAACCTGAACACAGATGAGGAGAAATCGTCTGCGCTGATGTTATTTTCGGAAGGAAAATCCCTGGTAGAGTAAACTTCGAGATCACCTTGCGAAAGTAAAGAAGAATAAACAAACTAGATTCTGGGGAGTGGAACACATGTCAGGCATTGAAAAAAATGAAACACTTCGCGTTATTAGCGAACGCCATGCTGTCAAAAAGTACGAAAAAGGTTTTGAATTGCCTGAAGCTGATCTCAATGCGATTTTGACAGCAGCTGCTGAAGCACCATCTTCTTGGAACCTGCAACACTGGAGATTCCTCGTGATTGAATCCGAAGCAGACAAAGCGAAATTGCTGCCAGTTGCTTATGGTCAAAGTCAGATCGTGGAAAGTTCAGTTACGATTGCTGTTCTTGGAGATTTGGAAGCAAACCGTAACACCGTAATCTACGATCAAGCTGTTGAAGCAGGCGCACTGACTGCTGAGGTTCGTGACGCATTGGTTGGACAGATCAACGGTGCTTACCAAAGCCCGCAAATCGCACGCGATGAAGCGATCCGCAATGCATCCTTTGCTTCCCAAAATATTATGCTTGCTGCACGCTCCCTGGGTTACGATACATGTCCAATCGGTGGATATAATCCACAAAAACTGATGGAAACATTCAATATTCCTGCACGATTTCTGCCAACGTTGTTGATCACTGTAGGTAAAGCTGCACAGCCAGCTCGCCCGTCAGGACGTTTACCGTTGTCTGAGGTTGTTGTTAAAGGTTCTTTCTAAGTTAGAAAGTTAAATCTGATGATTGCATCAGTGACATAGATACAATAAAAACAGCCGCACTTTCCTGCTGAGGGAAGGTGCGGCTGTTTGGCATACTGCTTCCACCATGAAATGATTACTTCTCAGGTGTTTCCGGGATTTGTGGTGCGTGGAACGATTCCATGTACTCGATTGCGTTATACATCATCACTGCTGCTTCAGCGCGAGTAATCGTTTGTTTGGGATTGAAGTTTCCGTCGGCATCCAGTTCATTGATTTTGAGAACGAGTGAACGCTGAATGGCACCTTGATACTCTGGCGTAAGTTCCTGTTCGTCGGTAATGTCCACAGGTTGGATATTAATCATCGGCAGACCTCCCTTGGCCTCGATACCTTGCATCAGGAACAGTGTGAATTGTTCACGAGTAAGCGTTTTGGACGGATCGATACCCTGTGACATCTGAATGCCATTATATTGGGCGCGGATAAATGCATCACTGTACCATACGCCATCTTTTACAGCAGAGAAGTAGTCACTTGGTACTGGCATTTTGATAAAACGAATCGTGTCCAGATTCAGATTCAGGCCGTCCGCAATCAGTTGAATGCCCTGAGCGGTATTTAACTCCAGTTCAGGTTTGAACAAGCTGTCACTCACGCCTTTGATGAATCCATCCTGATGGAGAGATTCGATTTTGTCTGCTCCTGCGATACCTTGAATATCCGTGAATTGGGCCTGCGCAGCGTTGATCGGGCCTGCACTTAGAGACAGCGTGAGCAGAGCTCCCGCAGTTAATGTAGCAAGTATATTTTTTTTCATAATAGGTTCGCCTCACTTTTCCAGGGATGATCCCTTTATATAAAAGTTATTTGCCCCTATAGACGCCCCTTCTGTTCAAAAGGTTGCTGGAATTTGCCAATTGAATTGACGACACAATTCTGAAAGATATAAGTGAAGCACTGTGAGTTCACTGCATCTATCCTTTGGATTTATTTCGATAATCCGTGGGGGAACGGCCCATCATTTTGCTAAACAGACGGGAGAAGTAGTACGGGTCCTTGAATCCAAGCTCGGAACTGATCTGCTTCACGGTCCAATCCGTAAAATCCAGATAACGGCAGGAATGCTGAATCTTAAGCCGCAGGAAATAATCGATGGGCGAATGCCCGGTAGCTTGTTTGAACAACTGAGAATAATGGGGGACAGAGAGCCGGGCGTGTGCCGCCAGTTCCTTGAGGGTGATTCCGTTCTCCAGGTGCTCCAGCATATATTGAACGGATTGTTCAGCCGCACGTTTGCTGCTCACAATCGCACCATTTGTCCCTGTTGTCTCCGGTCCATAAGCGAGCATACCAAGCATATAACCGATAATCTGGGAGGCATATGTCATCGTCTGCATGGAGTAACCCGTTTCTAACGCGCCGTAACATTCATTGAACAGCTCAAGCCATTTCTGAGCCTTGGCCGGTGGCATGGTAGTAATATAATGGGTTAACAAGGGTTCTATGTAGGTTAAAGCGTGTTCCCCGCGCAGATGAATCCAGAAGATACTCCATGGTTCAGCTGTGTTGGCACCATACACATGAGGAACATGTGCAGGCAATATGACGAGGTTTCCCGGGCGGACATCATATGTCTTGCTGCCATCCATTGTATACCAGCCTGTGCCTTGGGCACAGTACATCAGAATGTGTGATTCACAACCATTGGGACGGTCACGGTAATGATGCTCCGCTTCGTGAAAGTAACCGATATCGGTAACATATAATCCGGACGTGACCGGATAAGCTGCGGTTTCTTGCAGCAGGGAGTCCGGAAGCACAATGAGTTTTTGCATACGAAATCCGTCAGATTTACGCTGTAGGGGTGGTCTGTTGTTAAGTCTCATACTTTGTATTATGGTGAGAGGCGATAAGGGAGTCAATGCCAGATATGAGAGCGCTCACCGGAGGTATTCTCGATTTAGAAAGCCACGTTACAGGAAGTGAAGCAGTTGCCCATGAATTGGGTAAGTACATACCAGTGGGAAGAATCAGAACAGTGAATATACAAGATAAGGGAGAGATTTAGTTATGGAACCAGTCACAACACAGGAAACGCTTTTCTATACAGGTACGTATGCGTCAGCGGATGAACCCGGAATATTCCTATGTGCGTTGAATGCGGATTCAGGAGAGATGCGAATCGTCAATCACATGGATGGTGTGGATAATCCGTCTTATCTGGCGCTATCCCCGGATGGAAACTGTCTGTATGTGGCGAGTGAGACGGACGAGGGAGAGGTGTTGGTCTATCGGAGAGATGCGGCAACGAGTGAGCTGCACCTGATGGATCGAAAACAGACCAGAGGGGCTTCTCCATGTTATGTGTCTGTCTCCAAGGATGGTCAGTGGGTGTTCTCATCCAACTATAGCAGTGGCAGTGTCAATGTATTCCCGGTAGGCGAGCAGGGGACGCTTGGTGAGATGAGTGCATGGGTGGAGCACACGGGAAGTGGAATCAACGAAGAACGCCAAGAAGGGCCGCATGCACACTCCATTCAACCCGATCCGTCCGGGCAGTATGCTGTCGTATGTGACCTCGGTCTGGATCAGATCATTGTGTATCGCTTGGAAGAGGGACGTCTGGTTACCCATCGTGAGATGGATCAGCCACCGGGCGCAGGGCCAAGGCATCTTGTGTTCCATCCCAACTCGAAGTGGGCTTATGTGATCAACGAATTGGATAACACGGTTACGGCATTCCTGTACGATGAGCGCAGAGGGGAGTTCACTACGGTGCAGCACATTTCCACACTTCCAGAAGGGCATAAAGGAGAGGGTACGGCTGCAGACATCCGTGTATCTCCATGTGGTCGTTTCCTGTATGCATCCAATCGGGGAGATGACAGCATCGTACTCTATTATATTGACCAGGAGAGCGGTGAGCTGGAAGCTGTAGAGTGGACATCCACGATTGGGCAGACACCGCGTAACTTTAATATTTTTCCAGGTGGGATTCTGGTTGTGGCGAATCAGGACAGCAATAACCTCGTAGGTTTCCAGATCAGTGAAGAAGACGGACGTCTGACGCATAACGGGTTCAAGCTGGAACTGCCTCGTCCGGTATGTATTGCGCCTGTGGTATAAAAGTTGTAATACGGTGAAGTAAACGTGGAATATTACATCTAAAAAGTGGTCGTCTATAAGCTGTGAAATCATGGAGAAACACATGGTTTTACAGTTTTTTTAGTCTTTTTATGAGAACATGGGAATCGTCCCATATCCGTGAGTCAGTTGATTGCGATTCCAGTCGACTGAAGCAATTCGAAGAATGGGCAACGGCTAACCGAAGGAGCAATCCTTCGGCTTTTTTATATACGAACCATTTAATTACTAAATTAGACCTATAGATGGAATTATATGTTTAATTTAAAATGAATATATTAAAGCGCTTACATAAAAAGATGGCGCTACAAGGGCATCGGGCTTACCAATACAATGGGGGAGGCAATTGTTTATGGGAAATCGTTCATCATTGTGGAAGCGCACACTACGTACAGCGGGAGTAACCCTGCTGAGTTCCGCGTTACTGGTTACTTCGCTTGGCCTTGGCAATACGCCGGTAACACATGCAGCGGGTGCAAGGCAGATGGAATATCTGGATCGCGGTGTGGTGGCTGTAAAGACTGGGACAGGTGTGTTTGTCAGTTGGCGACTCTTGGGTACGGAAGGTTCGAATGTATCGTTTAACGTTTATCGGGATGGAACCAAGGTGAACGCTACGCCCATAACGAACAGCACTAACCTTCAGGATGCAAGCGGGACAAGCAGTTCCAAATACACGGTTCGCCCTGTAGTGAGTGGAACGGAGCAGGCTGCTTCAGCGGCAGCGAGCGTGTGGGGCAACAACTATCTATCCGTACCGCTTAGTGTGCCCGCAGGTGGGACAACGCCTGATGGAGTAGCCTACACCTACAGTGCCAACGATGCCAGTGCAGGTGACCTGGACGGTGATGGTCAGTATGAATTGATCGTGAAGTGGGACCCTTCCAACTCCAAGGATAACTCTCAGAGCGGTTATACCGGGGAAGTGTTTATCGATGCCTACAAATTAAACGGAACACGCCTCTGGCGAATTAGTCTGGGCAAAAATATCCGTGCCGGCGCTCACTACACCCAATTCATGGTGTACGATCTCGACGGTGATGGCAAAGCCGAAGTTGCGATGAAAACAGCCGATGGCACCAAGGATGGCACTGGCGTGGTCATCGGGGATGCAAGCAAGGATTACCGCAATTCCAGCGGTTATGTGTTGTCTGGACCCGAATTCCTGACGGTCTTCAATGGGCAGACTGGCAAGGCGCTCTCCACAGTGAACTACGAACCGGCGCGTGGCAATGTGTCTGACTGGGGAGACAACTACGGCAACCGGGTGGACCGATTCCTTGCCGCCATTGCTTATCTGGATGGGGAGCGCCCAAGTCTGGTCATGGCGCGTGGATACTACACCCGTACCGTACTGGTAGCTTATAACTGGCGGAATGGACAGCTGACCAAACAATGGACATTTGATTCCAATACCTCGGGCAATTCGGGTTATGCCGGACAGGGAAATCATAATCTGAGTGTGGCTGATGTGGATGGAGATGGGAAGGACGAGATCGTCTATGGTGCCATGGCGGTGGATGACAACGGCAAAGGATTGTACACGACAGGACTCCATCATGGCGATGCCATGCACCTGAGTGACCTCGACCCGGACCGCCCTGGACTTGAGGTATTTCAGGTTCATGAGACACCGTCTAATGCCGGAGTGGAGTTCCGGGATGCAGGTACAGGCCAGTTAATCTGGGGAGTCAAAACAACGAAGGATATTGGACGCGGCATGGCGGCAGATATCGATCCAAGATATAAAGGTGCCGAAGTATGGGCAGACGGCAGTCTGTACACAGCCAAAGGGCAGAAACTCGGGACAACCCTACCTTCCTCCACGAATTTTGGAATCTGGTGGGATGGTGATTTGCTCCGTGAACTGCTGGACAGTAACCGAATCGACAAGTGGAACTATGCCAATAACACAACGGTGAATCTGCTCACTGCATCCGGCGTTTCTTCCAACAACGGAACCAAGTCTACGCCGAATCTGCAGGCCGATCTGTTCGGGGACTGGAGAGAAGAAGTGGTATGGCGGACGAATGACAGTTCGGCGCTGCGGATCTATACCACAACAGCAGTTACGGACAAACGCATCTACACGCTGATGCATGATCCGGTGTACCGTCTTGGCGTCGCTTGGCAAAATGTAGCCTACAATCAACCGCCACACACCGGCTTTTATCTGGGAGAAGGCATGAGCACACCACCGGTACCCAATATCCGGTATGCGGGCAGATGAGGAATGGACAAGGTGTTGCCGTCCAATTCCGTTTATGTTTACAATAGCCAGCGAAGCATGGGATTCGCTGAAGGGAACAACGGACGTTGGTTCGTTGTTCCTCTTTTTTTGCCAATAGCCCAGAAATACGGTAAAAATCGGAAAAAACGTTTGACAGGTATATAGACTGCCTTTATTATACGTATATAACTTACTAAACAGGTAGGAATAATAAAAATGAATCTGTTTTCATTGTGAAAACGGTCATTTTACAGACAGATGCAACCATGCAACCTGAACAGAATAACGTTCTCACCGTATAGACGGAGGAACACCGCAGCGCATCCTTTCCGGATGAAAGCATACACGGCCCTGGGCCGGCATGACTTTATGGGGAGATATGCGCGGGGGTTCCTCCGTCTTCTTGTTTTTCACGGGGCGTTCGTTCCTGTCCAGCCGGCCTGAGGTAGTCATGCAGATCTATATCGGGGGGAGTGTTATTCATGAAAAAGAGAGTTCACAAGGGTATTTTGGTTGGTCTGGCACTGGTGTTAACAGGGGTACTGGCAGCATGCGGATCGGATAGCGGCGGGTCCAGTGCGGCAGGAACATCGGGGGGAGCGGAAGGCGGCAAGGAAGGGGCCAAGGCCATCGAACTGCTGAATGTTTCCTACGATCCAACGCGGGAACTCTATGAGCAATATAACAAAGCGTTTGCGGCGCATTGGTTGAAAGAGAAGGGCCAGGAAGTAACTATCAAGCAGTCCCATGGGGGATCGGGCAAACAGAGTCGTTCTGTTATTGACGGACTGGATGCAGACGTGGTGACGCTGGCATTGGGATACGATATTGATGCGATTGAAGATAAAGGCTTGATTAACGAAGGTTGGCAGGACAAATACGAGCATAACAGCTCTCCGTATACCTCTACGATTGTATTCCTTGTACGTAAAGGCAATCCAAAAGGCATCAAGGACTGGGATGATCTGATCAAAGGGGATACCCAAGTCATCACACCAAATCCCAAAACGTCCGGTGGGGCGCGCTGGAACTATCTGGCGGCATGGGGATATGCCCTTAAGCATAATAACAATGATGAAGAGAAGGCGAAGGCTTTCGTTGGAGAATTGTTCAAACATGCGCCTGTGCTGGATTCGGGTGCTCGCGGTTCTACGACAACGTTTGTTGAACGTGGCATCGGTGATGTGCTACTTGCTTGGGAAAATGAAGCTTTCCTATCGGTAAAAGAGTTGGGTCCCGACAAATTCGATATTGTCGTGCCTTCGGTTAGTATCTTGGCTGAACCACCGGTTGCGATTGTGGACAAAAATGCAGACAAAAAAGGAAGCCGCGACGTGGCGGATGCCTATCTGAAATATTTGTACAGTGAAGAAGGACAGACGATTGCCGCTGAAAATTATTACCGCCCAACGCTGGACAGCGTGGAGGAAAAATTCAAGGATCAGTTCCCGTCGCTTGAACTGTTCACGTTGAAAGATGTATTCGGTACATGGCGGGATACTCAGGCCAAACATTTTAATGACGGCGGTATCTTCGACCAGATCTATGTTCCAGGCAGCTAAGGTTGCTCTGTTCAATGAACACCCGATCAATCGCGCCGTGAGCGGCCAACCAGCCCGACCGGCTGAAGGCAGAGAGGATGAACGTGCATGAGCAAGGTGATGGTGGCACGGAGACGCACATTGCCCGGATTCGGATTAACGATGGGTTACAGTGTGTTCTACCTGAGCCTGGTTGTACTTATTCCACTGGCTGCGCTGTTATTTAACTCAACAGGGCTGACGTGGGCAACCATGATTGAGGTTGCGACCAATCCCAGGGTGCTGGCTTCCTTCCAGGTCAGCTTCCTGACCGCAGGTGCAGCAGCCCTGATTGATCTCGTGCTGGGGTTACTCCTGGCATGGGTGCTTGTTCGGTATGAATTTCCGGGCAAAAGGTTGTTTGATGCGGTCATTGATCTGCCTTTTGCCTTGCCGACAGCGGTAGCAGGGGTTGCTCTTACGGCGATCTATGCCGGCAATGGCTGGATTGGTCAGTTTGTAGAGCCTTTGGGCATCAAGCTCGCCTATTCACAGGCCGGGATTACGCTGGCGCTGATGTTTATCGGAATTCCGTTTGTAGTTCGCACGGTGCAACCGGTGTTGGAGGAGCTGGAGGCTGAGGTGGAAGAGGCGGCTGCCACACTGGGGGCAGGAAGATGGCGGATATTCCGCACGATTCTGCTGCCGGATCTGATTCCACCGCTGCTGACGGGTTTTGCTCTGGCTTTTGCCCGGGGCATTGGCGAATATGGCTCGGTTGTGTTTATCTCAGGTAATATGCCGATGAAAACGGAGATTGCCCCCTTGCTGATCATGGCCAAGCTGGAGCAGTTCGATTATGCAGGCGCTACAGCTGTAGCTTTGCTGCTGCTTCTGGTTTCTTTCATCCTGCTGCTGATCATTAATTCCTTGCAACGTTGGAGTCGGAAGGCGGGCAGAGCATGACAATGAAGCATGGTGGAATATGGATACAATCAGATGTCACTCACCCAAACCAAAGGAGGTGCAGCATATGGCGGGTTCTATCCCACTGAGCCCTGTTCCACCCGTAAAGACCGGGCGTGGAACTAACCGTGCAACAACGGAAGCTCCATGGGTCAAATGGTTGTTGATTGGACTGGCAAGCCTGGTACTCATATGGCTGCTTATTTTGCCACTGGCCATTGTGCTCATGGAGGCGTTGAAGCAGGGCTGGGGTGTGTACATCGCGGCTCTTACCGAGCCGGATGCCATGTCTGCACTGAAACTCACGTTATTGGTTGCGGCGATTACCGTACCGCTGAATACGATATTTGGTGTGGCCGCTGCATGGGTCATTACCAAGTTCCAGTTCAAGGGCAAGGGACTTATGATCACCCTGATTGATCTTCCTTTTTCAATTTCGCCTGTGGTGGGCGGGTTGATCTTTGTATTGGTCTTTGGTTCGAATGGGTGGTTTGGGCCGTGGCTGTCCGAGCATGATATCAAAATCATTTTTGCGCTGCCAGGCATTGTGATTGCAACGTTGTTTATTACCTTCCCGTTCGTAGCGAGAGAACTGATTCCGCTGATGGAGGACCAGGGAATCCGGGAAGAAGAAGCGGCGGTTACGCTAGGTGCTTCTGGGTGGCGAATCTTCTGGAGTGTAACCTTGCCCAACATCAAATGGGGGCTGCTATATGGCATTATTCTGTGTAATGCCCGCGCTATGGGCGAGTTCGGAGCCGTATCTGTGGTGTCCGGGCATATCCGCGGAGAGACCAATACGTTACCACTTCATGTCGAGATTTTGTATAACGAATATCAATTCTCGGCTTCGTTTGCCGTAGCTTCCCTGCTCCTGATTCTGGCTCTCGCCACGTTGCTGCTCAAGAGCTGGCTTGGACATAAAGCCGTTTCAGAAAAGTGATTATGAGAAGAAGAAAATACAGATTGACAGCTACTGGAAGCCCTGCTAATGTATAAACCAAGTATATAGGTTGGATAAGAATGATTTATAAATCCGTTGGATGATAGCGTACTTAGGAATATGGCGGGCGATAGCCCGAGAAGAGGAGGCGGCTCTATGGCTAAGCCGTTAAAAGTGGATGAGGTATGGTTGGACCGAATTGCCGGACAGCTGAATGACATGGAGTTTGGTTCATTGCATATCGTGGTGCACGAAGGTCAGATTGTGCAGATGGACCGAACCGAACGCAAGCGTTTTGAGAACACACCCTCAGGCAGCGCCTCCAAATCCGGAAGCACGGCACGAAGCAGTTCAGCCCGTTCACTACGCGGATCAAATGCGAGTGCTAAGGGATAGAGAGTGACGTGGCGTGAGGGAAGCGAAGATAGGTGCATAAGCACACATGTAAAATCCAGAAACTCATGGGAAATGCATGTTCCAAACCATCCTACCTATTGTGCACGACTTGTCTCCATATGCTCCTTATACCAATGATTCGCTTCAAGCAGCACCTGTTGCCCACCTGCATCCATGAATTCTTCCACAAAGGTATCGAAATACCCCACAGGCTGATCGCCAGTGATGATGGAGATGTACGCTCTGTCTCTCATACGAATCAATTCAGATGAATATTGAATCAGGGCAGGGGTTGCAACCTCCAGGCCATTATAGATACCATTCTCCGTCAACCCTGCAGATGCAGCCCACTGTTCACGTTTGTCCGAGGGTGTACCTGGAACCGTCATGCCGATACTTGAGCCGATCCTATTAATATAATTCTCCATTCTATTGTATGGGTAAAGTAAATGAAACGATCTTGAAGCATCGGTACTCCAATTCCAGTGTTTTCCTGGAAGGCCATACTCCATTTTGATCTGCTCCTCCGGATCGGGGTTGGCACTTACATAATCGAGAATCTCCAGAATTTTCTCCAGTTTTCCCGGCTCTTTCGCAGCCTCAGCACCTATAGCAATAAAATTCATCAGCAGATTGTTCCCTTTTGAACCGCTATGTCCTTCAGGACCAATAACAGGAGAACCAAATACAACCTCTGCAGTTGCGTTCTTCTGTAGTAGCTCATTAACATTGAACGAGGCTCCCACAGGGGTTTCTTGGCCATTTTCATTAAGGACACTGTAATCTCCCTCTTGATTCCAATGATAATAGTTGCCCATCGAGGTCATCCCAATTTTTCCATTAATAAAAGCATGGGATAGATGTTTATAGCCGCCTTTATTTTCACCGGTTATGAACTCAGGGTCGATAATCCCGTCCCGATACCACTTTTGCATATAAGTCAGGGCTTTTTTCATCTCAGGCTGCAAAGCACCGATCACGAGTTGGTTGTTTTTTTCATTAAAATACAGTTGCTCGGTGAAAACGGACTGTCCAAAAGCGCCAAACACGACATTTAAGCCCTCTCTGGATAGGCCATACGTATCCTGTTTACCATTCCCGTCCGGATCATCTTTGGCAAAAGCATACATAACCGTTTCAAATTCATCTAATGTCTTTGGCACCTCCAGACCAAGCTTTTTAAGCCAGTCCTCTCGGTATACAACAGGGGTTCGATAGATGTTGGTCTGATTAATAGCCGGAATTCCATATAAGGAGCCGTTTATTTTTCCATACTCTAAGTAACGTGAATCATAATCGCGAATTCGCTGTACGATATTTGGCGCAGATTGTTCAAGGACATCCGGGGGGATTTCCGCTAAAACCCCTTGCATCTGATACTTAAGCAGATCATGCGGTTGTCTGATCCGGAACAGATCGGGTATTTTCCCTTGAGCAAGCTCCAGATCAAGCAGTTCCTCGTACCGCTTGTTCTCAAGGTTCCATACCTCCAGATCGACATCAAACCGATCCTCAATATATGCAATCATCTCAGCGTCTTCAGGAACAGGGATATTTTGATGCATAGTCCAGGATATCGTGTACTGCGGTGCTGTATCTTTCTCAGCGCTTGCTAGATGGTCCTGCTGTTGCACTTGTGCTGTTTCTCTCCCTAAAAAGGTACACCCACTTGTAAATACGAGCAGGAGAAGCGTTGCGGAATATAGCCATAGCTTTCTTGAAAGGTTAAGGTTCATAGCAGCTCCTTTCCTGATTTTAAATTCTATATAGGGTCAATTAATGAATATTTACATGGACACTCCGATGACAGAACAACCTTCCGATCGCTGTTATTCCCAGATTTCTTTTGATCCCTTTTCTAAAGGGAGAAATCCGGGAATAAAGGCGAACGCTACGCTTCTTCAGGTTCTTTCTGTCCTCTCCGTTCTTGTGTAAATGTTAGATTGAACCTATATAGATCCTTGTTCCATTAGACTGCGCATGAAATTTTTCGGTGTACAGCCGTGAATTTCTTTGAACTTCTTAATGAAATAAGCAGGGGTACGGTAACCGACCGTACTTGCGACCTGCTCAACCGTGATTTCACGCTGTGTCATGAGTTCCCGTGCGCGTTCCATTCTCTGATTCGTAACATATTCGGAATAAACAATCCCGGTTTCTTCCTTGAAAAGTTTACTGAGATATTTAGGGCTGATGAATACTTGCTCTGAGACATGATCCAGCGTGAGATCGCCCGATAAGTGCTCTTGAATATAGGCTTTGACAGCCGAGATGGTATCCACACTTCGTACCTCGCTGCGCTTCTCCATCTGCATCACAAATTCGGTCACGAGATGAATCATCCACTCCGAATAGCGGTTGATATTGTAGAACAATGAAAATTGCTTGTACATATTCAATGAACTCGCCTCGGCGGGTTGTAGGCGCACCTGATGAATACACTCAGCGTAAATAGATACCGTTTTTAATAATATGATCCGACTGTATTCGGCTGAATAGGGGCCTTCCTTTATTGTCGCGACCAATTCCTGAATGGCCTGAGCCGTACCTTGCACATCCCGAGTCTGCAATTTCTTTTCAAAGTTTACGAGGTATGAATCCGGGATCTCCAGACTGCTGGCTTCCCTGTTCAGAAGATCAAGATCCTGAATGGCAGACTGCTCGGGGAAGAAGTAGCTGTATCGAATCAGGGTATTCGCCTGATGATAGCTTGTGTGAATCTTCGTGAAGTGCTCTACCCACCCGCCTAACGATAGTACAAATTCCAGACCAAATCTGCTGCTCGCCTCAGCGTGAATAAAGTCTACAATGTGATCAGAGAGCGGTTCTTCGGGTTGGTTGGTACAGATGATCACTGCTATTTTGTGATCCTGCAATTCCTCTGCCAGCAGTTGAGTTCCATCCATTTCTGCGATCTCCAGTTGCTGGATCATCGTATACAACGTATGCTGCAACTGTCGTGGCTGCAGATCCTTCCACTTCTCATTGACAGGGTCAATGACGATGCAACGGAAGCGAGAGTAGGCCATTGAAATGTGAACAGACTGGAGCTGTTCCGTAAGTTCCTCGGGTGTAAATCGATTATTTAACATATTGAGCATAATACTATGCTTAATCATTTTGTGATTGGCCTGTAAGGTTTCTTCAAGACTATCAACTTTATTGGACAGATTGTTAAACGTTGTATCGATGAACCGATATTCGTCCTGCTTTAAGCTGGTTGGGCTATCCATCCGGCTCTTGATGTTATTCATGATTCGTTTAAGAGGAATATAATTGGCCCTAGTAAAGATGGAGGACATTACGATCCCAACCGCGACAGCCAACAAGCCAAGAAGAACCGAAATCTCCTTCAAGCTATCCAACTTATAATAGAAGCTTTCATTAGGTGTGGTTGTGTAGATTCTCCATGTATTTCCTTTAAATTGATCTTGGGTAACGACATGAGAGTCATAGTTAAATACAGGTGTGAAGCTCGCATCTGAAGAATGAAAGGTAAGCAGCGACTGCGTCAGATTCTCCTCCGTGGAGCTGCCTATCAACGTTTTGTCTGCGGCAGATATGACAGTTCCGTCCTGATCGATGATTAATGTATTTGCATAGTCAGCAGGGAGCATATTTTTAATGATCTGACTGATCGCTGATTCTTTGATATCAATCGCAATCATGGCCTTACTGTCTTGTCCAGACGATTGAAACGGGTAACTATGGACATAGGAAATTAGAGGACTCATCTTGCCCTGTTCCCGTGATTCGATATAAACATCCTGAGGCACCATGCGAGTCTTCATCCATAAGGAGCTTTCTGGAGTCTCTTTCATTGCAGCAATCCAATCCGTCGTATGATCCACACTCGAAGGCGTGTCCTCATAGAGCAATAGCCCATATACAGATGAGACGATGAAGTGGTTCTTCGTATCGTACACATGAATAGCTTCAATAAGATCGGAATAATTTTGCACCATATTTTTGAGGGACTGTTCGATGTCCAGGATTTTGCTATGGTTTCCTTTTAAGCTATCTAAATCGATACTAGCGGCGTTACCGAGTGCCAGGGACAGATAGACCTGATTCACCTTCTGGATCACGGAGCTCTCAATAGTATTGACAGTGCTTTTCAGCGACAGTTGATTATTGATTCGAATCTCTTTGCTGTATTGACGGGAGAAGAAGAGGTATAGAATGGAGCCGAAAAGAAGCGCAATGACAAGAACGACAGCAAGGTAGGAAAGAACCATCTTGGATCTCACAGACTGAAATGGCTTATGCATTCTTTTTCCCCCTTCATCTCTCTTTTCTAAACAACTTCATCATTATATAGCAGGCCGAGGACTAGAAATCATGTTGATCGAAATTTAACATACTCCCACTCCATAATTTACTTTTAGTTAATAAAGCGTTTACAAAAGTAGGTATTTTAATTGATAAATGTAGTATCTAACTCCATTTTCTTGGCATATAAGCTCCGGAACGTACGATTTTGATATAAAACGGAATTTGTTCTATAGATGTGAAACGCTCCCTAATG
Source organism: Paenibacillus sp. PAMC 26794 (assembly GCF_000316035.1). Lineage (GTDB taxonomy): Bacteria > Bacillota > Bacilli > Paenibacillales > Paenibacillaceae > Paenibacillus. The sequence goes on along the minus strand of NZ_ANHX01000062.1, from coordinate 79,868 downwards.
CTACAGTAACGTCAGATCAGACATCTGTATAGAGTCTTTCTTACTCATTTGCAGATGCAGAAGCAAAAAAAAAAAATTTACCATAATGGGAGCGTGTATTTGCAAGCCATGAGAAAACTACTTAAAAAGTCACTGGCATTACTTCTAATGTTGTCTATGGTAGGTCCGACATTTGCAGAGAAGAGTTTTGCAGCCGATCAGAAGATTCAGTTCTCTGATATTAAGGGACACTGGGCGGAAGCAAATATTCAAGCATGGGGTGATGAAGGATTAATTCGAGGCTACCTGGATCGTTCATTTAAACCGAACACGTATATTACCAGAGCAGAATTTATGAATTTGGTAAACGGTGCCTTTGGATATTCCGGACAAGCTAAAATTACCTTTAACGATGTGTCTGAGAGTGCATGGTATTACGAAGCAATTTCTATTGCAAATGCGAATGGATATATAGAAGGATACACCGATGGCACAATGAAGCCGCAAGATCCGATCACCCGTCAAGAAGCAGCTAAAGTGATCGCTGGCATTTTGAATCTGGAGTTAAATGAAACAGCAGCGAATGTATTTAGCGATTCATCGTCTATTGCGGCGTGGAGCAAGGGAGCTGTAGGTGGAGCGGCAGCAGCGAAAATTATCTCCGGATATGCAGATGGAAGCTTCAAACCGCTTCATTCCATTACTCGTGCCGAAGCGGTGTCTGCGCTCGTTAAGGCTGTGGAAACAGATGCTACTACAGCTGCCAAACCAGCTAAGCCAAAAGGAACGGCAACCGTACTGAATGTTAATCCCCCGTCAGATGAAGCTCGGTTGTCCGCCGTGAAGCACGGAGCCAATGCCGGAGACGACACCTTGAAAAATATTGCGGAAACCAATCCGTTTATTGATATTTTGGACGGTTTTGATCAAGTATGGTCCATGAACCAAGCGGATTGGAGAGATGGAACAGCGGCAACTAAAATTGGAGCTGACGGAAAGAATGCAAAGTATGGAGATGGACCGTCCCCTTATTATGACGGATTTAAAAACGATCCAACCGTAGCTGTCGCTGATCAGAAAACATATGCAAATGAAGAGATCCGGAACAAAGCGACTTGGGAAGCCAATATCAAATATGTAGAAAAGGTCACGCAAAATCGCACGGATGAAGAGACATTGGCAGCCTATTATGATGACCAAAGAGATAAGATCTATAGCGTGATGGAGGGCTTTGGTCCGTTGGCTAACACGTATGTAGATATCATCAAGCCACAGACAAACGTTGAACGAACGGTGGACGAGATGAATGTGGTATTGACCGAAGAAACAGTGGAAGATGAAAGCCAAGGCATTGGAGATTGGGAAGCAAAGACGGAACTTGCAGACTTGGTTCATTTAGTTGATCTGGTTCGATTCAAAATTCCTGCCTCATCTAATCCCTCTAAATATTTCTACTCTTCCCCTAGACCGTGGAGAATGAATTCCAATGGAGAAGTGAAAGAAGTTGTTGACAGCAAAGGACTGCCTGTATGGGAAACCTTGGGCGAAGGTGAGAAAAAAGAAGTACCTTTGGCTTCAGGCGGCACCAAATCAACAGGAGAAAAACATTACCAGCAATACGAAACCAACGTTAAGCTTATTCCTGCGTTAACTTATGTCAAACGAATCGCTGAGGATGGAAGAGGAAAAGATGGCGGATTTCCGAGCGGACATACCAGTGCAGCTTACTTATCCGTATTTCCTTTGGCATACGCTACACCAGAACGATTCACTGAATTGTTAACGAGAGCAGCTCAGTTGGGCGAGAATCGAATCGTAACGGGGATGCACTCACCGCTTGATGTTATAGGAGGAAGAATACAATCCACAGCCATGGCTGCATATGCACTTAATAAGGCTGAGAACAAAGATGTGTTAGATAAAGGTTATGAGAATGCAGGAAAAGTATTTGGAGCTGCAGCCAAGGAAAACAATATGAGTCTGTATGAGTATGCACACACCGTAACCGAAGATTACACGTTCAAGAGTGCTTACGATGAACACAAATGGGAAGATCATGATGCCAATAAAGCCTTCTATAGAGAAAAGATGACTTACGGTCTACCACAAACAGGAACCAAAGGTTTGGCTCCAGTTGTACCGCAAGGAGCAGAGGCCCTGTTAGAAACACGTCAACCGTATTTAACAGATGAGCAACGCAGACAAGTATTGTATACAACATCCATTGACTCTGGATATCCTGTACTGGATGAATCCAAGGGCTGGGGTAGAATTGATCTGGTCACGGCTGCGGATGGCTACGGCGCATTCTTGAACAATGTAACTGTGGATATGGACGCTTCCAAAGGGCGCTTCAATGCAGAAGATTGGTGGAGAAATGATATCACCGGTAGTGGAATGCTCACGAAAAAGGGAACAGGAACCCTTACACTGACAGGGAAAAATAGCTACACTGGCGGAACATTGCTGCAAGCAGGAACGCTGGTAGCTGAATCTGCAACTGCTTTTGGTACAGGTGATCTGTATGTAGAAAATGGAACAGTTGTCGTTGATGTCAACGGAGCACTCAACTTAAATAGAAACTTTACCATGGATAAGGGTACGCTGGAATTGGTTGTGGCTGACAACAACAGTCAGCTGAATGTTGGCAGAAAGTTCTATATTGATGGAGGAAGTCTCAAACTCGACTTGTCCAACCATAAGATTGAAGGTTCCAAAGATATTACGTTAATCACGGCTAATGGAATTACAGGTGAATTCGACAGTGTAACGGCAGATGGTTATGACGTGACTGTCACGTACGAAAAGGGCCGCGTCATTGCACATGTTGTAGCCAAATAAGTGAAGTAATTATCCATGATATAAAGTGAACTAAAGAATGTTATACATGCGACTTCGAAGACAGAATAACTTTCCGATCATTCTTCGCAAGACAAAATTAGTAATATAGAAAAGGGCTGAAGCTACAATGTAGTTTCAGCCCTTTTTGCGTACAGACTTGAAGAATTTAGAGGTTGTCCGCTCGCTCGTGCTTGGAACAGAGCATGAGCAGGGATTGAGCGCTAACGAATCTGAGGCGTCGTATTCAAGGATTTGAAGCACCCGCAGAAATCTAAAGAATCTGAGACACGTTATATCGGAATGTACGGCGTTTTAGAGCGTTTTTATCGAGCGATTTTGGGAAATAACGTGTCTGAGGTTCTTTACAATTTTGAAAGAGGACGTAGAGGTAATATAAGACGTCCTGTGTTCCTTAGAAAATCGACTGGCTACTCAATAGGATCAACCAGACGGGAGCTCGATAATTTTGGGACACTGACATCCATCATCGTATAGCATGCCGAGTAAGGAGACACGACCTGATCTGTGAAAATCCAGCGGAGGGAGGGCCGAGTCTCGTATCATCGAGGTGGGTATCTAAGTTTAATCATATGGAAGCGGCTGGATGCGTAGGTTATTCGTCGGTGTTGTTACCAGAGGTACGACGTGTATTCCCTTCCAGTTCCGTAGAGACTTGCTTCGTTGGTTCCAGATCCGTATGTCCTGCGTAGGGGCGATCACTTCGAGAGCGCGTCCCAGTCAACCCGAAACCCGAAGTGAATATAATCAGCTGTAGTCCCAGTGTATAGGGTGCAGCAACAGGTCCAATCAGATGGAGCAAGGAGCATAGAGCGATCAGCAAGGAGAGCATTTTGGTTACTGTACTTGACCTATCCCGTCGTGGGCTGGCCCAGAGCAGGTAACCATATATTATGGTGATCATCAGGGAAATTGCGCGAATCCATGGCAAGATGCTGTCCCATGAGTCTACATGGACGTCCAACATCCGCTGACGAAATATCAGATCTGTAACTAGAAACCCTGTGGCTGCTAGTGCCAATGGTTCGGCTGCGGGCCGAAGGATGGTCCATACCGCAGTGCCCCAATGATCTGCATGAGTCTCCTGGCTGAGTTCATCCGATAATACGGTGCATTCTCGTTCCAGTGCTCTGTGCATCAGTCCGATTCTGGCAGGATCATGTTCCTTAATACAGTCACGGATCTGGTCCTGTAGCTGAGGGGATAGATAAGATGCAGCTTTGCAGGCTAACATTGCTGTTATCAGATCGTCATGTTCGTGTTCCGATCGTTCATAATTCCGATTTTCCTGGATGGTAAGTTGTCCCAAGAGGGCTGTACTTATGTATAATGTATCTCGTATCCTTCTCATTCGCCTTTCGTGGCTGCGGCGAACTTCAGTGGCAGACCATATGTATATCCCCAGAAGCAAAGCCATGACTCCAAACAGCACAGCCACAGCGCCTGGGCGCGATGTTAGATCTTCAATCCAACGTTGAAACACACTTGTTCCTCCTTTGCACCAACTTCAAGTATCAAGAAAAACGCTTCACGTAAGCTTTCTCTCACTATTACACAGGAAGTAGATGAATTCAAGCAGAAAGGGGCACAATTTATGGATCATGTGAGTATTGAACACACACCACCCGCAGCAGTGGAGTATCTTGCCTTACGGGAGGTTTCGGGTCTTAGCCCGATGAGCAGGGAAGGGGCGGAGATTGGATTACCTAATAGCCTGTTTGCCGTATGTCTGCGTGAAGAGGATATGCTGATAGGCATGGGGCGAGTGATTGGAGATGGAGGTTGTTTCTTTCAGGTCGTCGATATTGCTGTACACCCGGATGTTCAGGGAATGGGGTATGGAAAACTGATCATGAGCGAGATTATGAATTATCTGCGTGAAGCAGTACCTGCCCGTGGTTTGGTCAGTCTGCTGGCGGATGTTCCGGCTGATCAACTTTATGCTCAATTTGGATTTGAATACACCAGCCCAAAATCGGAGGGCATGTGGTGGAGGCAGGGAGAGTAGTGAACTAGTTAAATAACATATTCGGCGAACCTTTGGATATCCAAAGGTTTTTTGCTTTACAACCATTTATTTACAGGTATAATGTAAATTAAAACCAATTTACAATTTACAAATTACGATATACGCATACACTCGTGAGAATGGAGGAAATGAATATGTACAATGACCAGAAAGCTCAGTTTAACCAGATGGTGGAACGATCTGTGGAGCAGGCGAACAAAAACCTTTCGGGAGCCAAGGGAGTTGTTTCCGTTCGATTAAGTCAGGAAGAGATTGATATCATTGATCAGCTAGTATTTCTTGAATTAGCCAAAAACCGTTCTGATGCGACTGCAATGTTGATTAGGGAAGGCATCCGAACCCATCAGACCTTATTGAACGAGATACGCGAGTATACGGCTGAACTGGAACGGGTAAAAGCCAAGATACAACAGACGATTCGAGATTCAGGTTTGGTTACGCGTCTGCATCATGTTAATGATGGTGAATCTGTTACGTACGAGGGAGAGGTGCGTGAAAAAGATGAAAAATGAAATCCGCGGCGACAGCTATCGAGCGGTTTTGCGCCTTCCTTCTTTTGTTGTGCTTCTTGTTGGTAGATTGATTTCTGGCGCAGGTCAGATTTTATTTTCTATGGCGACGATGTGGTACATTCTCCAATTAACGGAGTCGGCACTTGCTGCCGCACTGATTCCGATGTTGCCATACTTGATCTATGCATTTCTGGGCATTCCCCTGGCGACGATCAGTGATCGTCTTCCCAAAAAGCAACTTTTGATCTGGACAGATATATTGCGCGCAGGCGTAGCTTGCATATTGGCTCTTTTGTTCATGACAGGATCCATGCTTCCGTGGCATATATACGCAGCCAATCTGCTCATTGCAATCCTTGGTTTTTTGTTCAATCCGGCAACCCAGACAGTCATCCCCGCGATTTTGCCAGAACCTGCAAAACAATTAGCTCCAGCCCATGCACTACTGAACTCATCCTCCAAAACGATTGAATTACTTGGATACGCCATGGGGGGCATATTGATCGCGTTCATCTCCGTTCAGTCCATCCTGTTCATCTATGCAGTTACGTTTCTGCTATCCGCCATATCCATTTTCTTTATCCGCATCCCTGTAACCAAAGTAGTGAAACAAAAAGGAGTCTCTGGTTTTGTCAAAGATAGCATGCAGGGAATTACATTCCTGTTCTCCCGTAAAATTTTGGCCTGCTGCATTATCTTTGGAGCCATTATCAATTTTGCAGGTGCGCCACTGCACATTTTTACGCCGATTTTTGCCAATATGGTGCTGCAAGCCGGACCACAAGGCTACGGTCTGCTTCAGTCAGCCTTTGCCGCTGGCAGTATTGCAGGCTCTCTGCTCAGTGGCAAATATGCCAAACGACTCTCACTCGCTCACTGGTTTTTGATCAGTTACCTCATCTCAGGCACAAGCTTGCTGCTCATGCCGATGTTTCCTAACCTGTATATTGCAATTGCGTGTTCATTTTTGTTGATGATGGGACTTGCTCTTGTGAATGTACCGCTGGTGACTTCCATTCTTTTATCCACCCCGGAAGAAAAGAGAGGACGTGTCATGAACAGTATGGGTGTCTTGATGAGTGGCATTAGTAATCCGCTTGGGTTGTTACTGGGAGGGTGGTTCATTGAAACGTACAATCCTTCATGGGTGTACATGGGGATTGGTACATTTGTTATTTGTATGGGCATGGCAAGCCTATTTGTCCGACCTTTCCGTGAAGAACGGAGCAAGCGTACCCGGCAACAAACGACCTCGATGTAGTCTGGAATTTGATGTCATATTGTGCCTCTTTTTAGTCCGAGGAATCAATAATTTGACATGATCAGGCGAAATAAATGGGTTTAATGAATAATTTATGTAAAATAATTCAATTAAAAAGAAGGAATATCAAATTTTATGTAGAATTTGGTTTATAAGAGGGGGAGACAAATGGGAGGTAATATATCATGGAAAACAAGGAAATTTTATCTGTACAGGATTTGATGGCACTAGAGGTTGAAGAGGATAACAACATGTTTGAGGAAACAAGCTTGTGTACAGTGTGCAGCTGGACTAGCTCAACCACGATCGTTGTCGAGAGCTAGGAACTTCTTTATATGCTCTATTCACTGAATCATTTGAAAGATAAGTCTTTGATTTTCGCGCATTACTAAAATAATTGTACCTCCCCCTCTTATTTTATTCAAAAAGGAGTGATTCTCATTGAAATTCGCAAGCGTAACCCCCAAGAAGGACGCCTTTGAGAACGCTTTGGAACATATAATCCGGGAACTTCCCCAATCCATCCAATGGTCGAATGACGGCCATTGGATTTGTTTTAGACCGGAAGAATTAAGGCTTCCCGCACAAGGCTGGAAAATCCATTTATCGGTTATCCCTGTGGAAGGAGCTGAATTGCTGCGACGCATTGCACCAGTGCTAACAGAAAATGATGTGCAATGGAAAGTAGTGAGCAGCGGGCTGAAACTGATTGAAACATCTAACGGTTCCATACCTCTCCCTCAGACGGGGAAATGTGTCACCATCTACGCACGAGACGAAGAGCAATTCTTGAAGTTACTTGAGCTAATGCATTCATGTACAAGCGATCTGAAAGGACCAGCTATCCCGACAGATTGGGCATACCTCGGTAGCCAGTGTGTATTTTATCGTTATGGTGCATTCACTGATCGTTTCTACTATGACCGGTACTCGGGTGCAAAAGTGTATGCCATCCAGAATCCAGAAGGTAAGCTGGAGGAGGATCGAAGAACACCTGGCAGGTATAAACCGGAGTGGGTGAATGAACCTGAGGAGTTACTGGGGGTTCAGGCGATGGAGAAGAATCGGGCTGATTCTCGTCATACCGATTCCAATAACAATGAGTTTGGTATACGAAATATTCGTGTGAGACGTGTACTCAAGAAGTCCGGTAAGGGGGGAGTATTTCTCATCACTGGCACATCCTATGAACAGGCTGTCATGAAAGAAGCGGTCTACCGCATGCGTGTAGACGGTGGTGGGCGGTCTGCTCATAACTATCTGGATAATGAATATCGCGTGCTTGATCTGATGAAGGATACGGGGGTTACCCCAAGGCCGCTTGATCTGTTTAGTACTGAAAATAACCGCTATCTGATCCTGGAGTATTTTGAAAGCATCAGCTTGCGTGAATATATCCATCGCAGACATGTAGCCGCAGATTACAACCGGGCGGATATGCATCGGATGGGTATACATATTATCGATATGGTGCAGCAATGTCACGATAAAGGAATTGTGATCAATGATCTGACGCCCAACAATATTGTTGTGCTGACGGACGGAAGTGTACGCCTGATTGATCTTGAACTGGCTTATGTCAGAAGTGATGAGGGTCAGGCCGATCCATTGACCGGTCATACTCCGGGCTATGTGCCACGGGGACGTGAGCACAGCAGGCGATCCAGTTATGCGGATGATCTGTATGCACTGGGAGGTGTCTTCTATTACATGGCTTCATCCATCGACCCCTATCTGAAATACCAGCAATCCCATCTGGAAGCTGCACAGGCTTATCTGGATCATCAGAGTAATACACAGCTTCGTGGCTTGGGGAGTCTGGGCATCGAGATCATGTCAGGCGGACATGTGGAGTTATCAGAAATTCGTGAAACACTGGTTGCATTGCTGGAACAACAAGAGGTCAATTCAGGAGGAAGCAGGGATGTAATAGAGAAGGATGAATGCAATATGGAGCCAGAAGAAGTACTCCGTCAGGCCGAGCGTATGGTAAACACACTGTATACTTCTCTTGATTTTAATAGCCCCTTGCAACTGTTCCCGGAAAACAGCATGAGCAAGATGTTTCATGCGGCGAATTTCAACTTTGGCTGGACAGGGATGATCTTTGGTTTTAATCAGCTTGGTCAGATTACACAAAACAGACAATACCATCAATATGCACGTGAAGTATTGGAATGGATTTTGACGAATCACCCTTACGTTCCAGATGAGACACCTGTAGCATTATACTTTGGATATGGCGCTGTTCCCTGGGCAATGGCAGAGACGGCTGAACGAATAAATGATCCATCGTTGCTTCGACGTGCAGAGGATCTGGCATTGGAAATCACCCGGCATGAGCCAGTACAGACCAATATTAGTCATGGAGCGGCGGGGTTGGGATTGATGCTGCTTGAAATATACCGTATTGGCGGCCGCCCTGAACTTCTGGCAAGAGCAGAAGAACTGGGTGTTTATATTTTGGAACAAGAAGAGCAGACAGATGAATCATTGAGTTTGTGGAAAGTGAAAGATAAATCGGACAAAAAAGGCCACCACTCCCTTGGGTTCTCTCATGGCATCGCAGGTATAGGATATTATCTGCTTGCCTTGGCGGAGCGTACAGGAAAGGAAGCGAACTATTCTGCTGTGAAGCGAATTGTAGATACACTCGATCGTACGAGTCATGGAGGACAGAATGGCGTGAGCCTGTGGCCTGCATCCCCCGAAAAACCGGATACACTCTGGGTACATTGGTGTAATGGATCGGCGGGTATTGGTCGATTTTTGATGGCAGCGGCTGATATTTTGCAAGATCCCCTCTGTACCAGACTTGGACTTCAAGCAGCGGATGCAGTGGCACAGGCAACGGTATTTGCTTCTTTTGGGCAGTGTCACGGAATTGCAGGCAATGGAGATTTTCTACTCTTGGCTAACCGCAAGTTCCCAGGTAGATATGAAGCTAAACTAGCGGAGTATACACAGAGCTTGTATGTATTGCGAAGTGATTCACAGGAAGACATGTGGATGTGGCCTCTGGAGGACATGGAGTCCTTCTCCCCGGATTATATGACCGGTTATATGGGGATCTATACATTCCTGCTACGCCGGTTTTATCCGTCTGTTGCATCCGAACCACTGGTTTATTCAGGTTTCGATTATAACAGGGAGGGAAAAGCGTATGATGCTAACATCCATATCTGATATCCTGCCGCAATGCCAGCACGAATCGGGGAAGGCGGGTGATCGCTATTATGCAGTTGAACCTGGAAACGACGAAAACCTATCTTCGTTCATGGTAATTGATCAGGGTGAAGGGCAGTATACTTTGGATTTATGGAGTGAAGCACATTCCAATCCTTATTGGGAAGATCGGATGTCATCCGTTTTGGATAAAATCACATGGTCCTCTCTATATGCAACTGCTCCTGCCTCATTTCCGTGGGAGAAGCTTGGATACCGGGCGGACGTTCTTGCCCATCGGTATCGATTTTTCGGCAAGTTGAAGGACGTTCCGGTGCCGGCTATGCCACATGAAGACGCGGTTTGGATGTCTTCGGAGGGGCAGGAGGATTCCCTTGCACACTTGCTCCAGGCCAGTGATCCTACCTGTCCAGGTTGGGAAGCTGCTCGTCAAGCTATCGGGGATATTTATCAGGGGGTATATGGCAAGTTGCTGAAAGGTTCCGGGCTTGTGGAACTGGAGGGAAGTAAGATTGGGGGCTGCTTGTTAAGCGATGAGTTTGGGAGTGTACTCCTTGCTCATATATTCACAATACCAGAAGCGAAACGTCAAGGATGGGCCCGATGGCTTGCTGCATATGGTCTCCATCGGTGCAGTTCAGACCCGGATCAGCGGATTAAAGCTGCACTTGATGCAAACAACCGGGGTAGTTATCAATTGATGACGGCGCTGAATTTACAACAGGTGCCTGAACTTATACACGTATGCCGAATCACGAAAGAGAGTGAACTTTCATGATGCCTGTCTCACTGGAAAGTACGGATTATCATGATCTGAGAAGTAAATGGTTTCGTGTGAGTCATGAACCTGGATTGTTTGTCGTTGAAGGAACATCCGATGCGGTGAAGCATGAAATTCACAAACTGAGAACGCATTGGCAGGATAAGGTTATACAAATCGTGGTTGGTGATCCGTATGCTACTCTCCCGCTGATCTATCAACTAAATCCATTTCAGCCAATAGATGATCTTGTGGCATGTAAAAATGCGTTATTGAGATTCCAAAGATCAGGGTGGACGCCTGGTAATCGGAAATGGGTTCTGGTTGAAGTATCTTCCTACCTTCACCCTGCGGATCTGGGAGCCATCCACTATATCCTGTATCGACAGAAGCTAAGGGGAGTAAGTGTAGTGCTTTTTTTTCATCGATATCCAACCATGGCTAGTAATCCTGAGGACATACCCAAACTTCCGGTATCCCTTGTCAGGGATACACCTGATCAGACCCGACGTTTGTTGGAAGAACATCTACAAATGGTAAACAAGGATAAAGGGAAGGAAAAAGAGGCAGCATTGGCGCTTTACAATAGGCTGGCCTGGGTTTTGTTATCCAAATCGGCTGATTCGGCCCGCTACAGGTCCTGTTTTCATTTTTTCGACCATAATTCGTTATTTCAACGTTTGTCGGCAACACAACAGGCAGTACTCTGGTTTGAGTTGGGTCAGCTGTTGACCAAAAACGGGAAGCATTATGCTGAAGCACGACACTGTTATTCGAAAGCTCGTGAAATCATTGCCCAAGAAGAGCTAACTGAAACGTATCGTATTGGGAAATGGGCTGCACTTGATAATGGTGAAGCATTAATTGAGATGCAGGAGGGCAATGTAGAACGCGCAATTACGTTGGAGCAACAGGCGGGTCAGCGTATACGCCAGCTTCCTGATGGACCGGATAAGCGAGTTTTTCAGATTCAGACACTACTAAACATTGCGGGCTTGCAGCTCCGGGCAGGTCACTATGCAGAGGCAGATAGGACGTTGCTGGCTGCGGAGAAGTTATGTGTTGATGCGTATGTAGATTGGCTGGGGCATGTACTGCAATTAAAAATGGTACTGCATCAACAGCTTGGTGAGCAGGAGCAGGAATATGAACTATTGATTCAATTGTTACGCATGAAGACAAACACTATCCATTCCAAGCTGCTTGGTCGTGCCGTGGAAATCGCTGGCGCGCTGATTACTCAAGGATCAGAGGAACGGGCATCCCGGGTGTACCGTCTATTGATGATGGGGCTGCCGGTTGCCAGTCTGCCGCAGATCAGATTGATTCGGGAAACATTAGGCAGACTGGGGACCGTTACGCCCCTAGATGCATACACGCAGGACCAGTATATTGATAAACTGGAATCGCAGTTGGAGGGATGGGAGCAGTTAAAACACTGGAATGAGAGGAGGAAATCCGGTTGGGCTATCCATTCTTGACACGAATGAGTGTTAATAAGGAACGAACGAGTATGCTCTTGGGCTATGATGACAATACATGTGAATGGTGCAGTCTTGATGATACAGGCCGGATTGATAGTCGGCAGAGCCTTTCTGAACATGGGACAGAGTCAGAGCAGCATACGCAGCATATTCAGTTTATAGGCAGTAACCAGGTTCTGGTGATTACACAGGACAAGGTGGGGAAATGGCTTCATCTATACGAGGATGAGGAGCAAGCAAGGCTGATTCAGACCCTGTTTGTGAAGTTTCCATTTCCTGTGATGCAGGCCGCTTGGCAAGAGGGGCAATTAATTCTGCTATTTTCCATTAGACATCGTTCAGGAGCTGTCCGTATAGGTCTTTACGATCCCGAGAAGGATGAGGCGCGATGGGTTACTCCTGATCTGGACAACCCGCAATTTGTATTCTGGTCTGCATCAACACGAGAGGTTGGTGTAAACGTTGGTGGATTCGGAAGAGTGTATTCATATTCCGAAGATATCCTTCCATCATCCGAAATACCCTACACGGAGTACGCCTACCCTGTGATGGATAAGAAGGGGGATCTGATAGCCGTTTCTATTCCTGTGGAAGATGGCTTCCAGCCTGGATGGATCAGGCAGGGAGAGGATCGGGTGCATGAATGTTCAACAGAAAGCCAACCTTTTTCTGAACTGATTAGAATGCAACTCGATCCACATCAACAGCTAGTCCTCTGCGAAGGGATAACCTGCGGCAGGTGGCAATATGTTCAATATACATTGGACAGAGAGAAGAGGTATGAGCTGTATGATTATCCGGGAATCTTGACACAGGCTGTCCTGAGCAGGGACAAGCAGGGATTGATCGGAAAATATGAATCTATCATATGTCCTCCGGTGCCGGGGATATACCGGTTTTCGGAACAAACGCGTACGATTACCCGTTTCCCGGTTGAGCGAGATGAGAGGATTGGCAACCATCCTGACAAGGAACCCGGTGTAATCTATGGATGGGTTCGTTATGGACATGAAAAGATTCCGTACATGGACATGCACCCAGAGGGCGCAGAACAGGTGGTCATCTATCTTCATGGCGGGCCTCATAATTGCCTGTTTGACAGCTTTAGTCCGGTCATCAGCGGATTATATCAGGCAGGAGTGCGGGTTATCGGGCTGAACTATCCCGGCAGTTCGGGGTTCGGTACAGATTACAGGATACGCATTCAGAACGACTGGGGCGGCGTAGATGCAGATGTCATCCAGTTCATACGGGAGCAGATGTTATCTTCCTATTCACACGTATCTCTCTATGGGGTGAGCTATGGGGCTTATCTTGCATTGCTGGTAGCAGGTAAAAGTCCGGCGTTATGGAGTACTGTGGTTGCCTGTGCACCGTTTACGGATCTGGAAGGACTGTACGCAGGCGGAGGAGCGAAGCTGAAATCATTCTTGGAAACTGAAATCGGTGAGCTTTTGCATGATCAATCTGCCCTGCGGGATAGAAGCCCAATAGCTTATGTATCCGGACTCAGTGAGGTGGATATTCAACTCATTCACGGTCAGGCTGATCAACTGTGTCCCGTAGAACAGACGGAGAGGTTGTATCTGAACATCATGGAAAACAAGCAAATGTCTGGAGCTGTAGGCAGGATTGAGCTTCATATTGTACAGGATATGGCGCATGAGGCTTATTCGGAGCGAATCTGGGCGCAGAAGGCTGTTGATTTTCTAACCTACAGTAGAGTATCCACGTAAGATAAATACGTGATGTTGAAGCCGCAAATGCGGCTTTTTTGGCGATATTTAAGGTAATGATATGGAAAGGAAAAGCGGTGGGGGAAGTGTTGTCCGTGGTCTGGTGCATAGTTGGAGAGGTTAAGCGAATGAACATTAACGTTTACAAGATGTCACATCCGGTTTAAGATGGCGTGAGCCGTTTAAGGTATATAACAATAGGATTAAGTATTAAAATAACGGTAAGTTGACAAGATGATATCTACAGAAAAGAGGGAATTCATATGAAAGTAGCCATTTTTGGAGCAACCGGAGCGATTGGCAAGATGATACTGTGGGAGCTGATGGATCGTGGGCATGAAGTGACAGCGGTGGTGCGTGACCCTTCGAAGGTTGAGATGGTTCATGAGCGTTTGCGTGTAGAACAGGGAGATCTGCTTAACCCGGATCAGGTGGCTGATTTTGCAGCGGGTCAAGAAGTGGTTGTGAGTGCATATGGACCGAAGTTCGGTGGAGAAGAAGAGATGCTGGAAGTGACACGTTCGTTGATCGAGGGTGTGCGCCGGGCAAAAGCAGGACGTCTGGTTGTAGTTGGTGGAGCGGGAAGCTTGCTAACCGATTCCGGGGATATGCTGATGGATACGCCGGGATTCCCGGAAGAAGTCAAACCACTGGCAAAAGCACATGCTGAAGCATATGACCTGATTGAAGCATCGGGTATTCACTGGACCTACATGAGCCCTGCTGCGACAATCACAACAGGACGTCGCACAGGCCAGTTCCGGGTTGGCATGAACCGTGTGATTACGGATGATATCGGGGAAAGCTCGATTTCGGTTGGCGATTTTGCAGCGGCTTTGGTGGACGAACTGGACGATCCGCAGTTTATCCAATCACGGTTTACGGTCGGTTATTAAGCGTAGCAGGGATTGGGAAGGTTGAACCGACATCATCGACGCACTGTGAGGATGGGGCAGTGGAGGAAGCTCGCGATTTTGGCTACTGACCATGACTAATCATCGTCAAACTACAAGTGATTCAACAAACCAGCGCACCAAAAGTAGATGAGTGCACGTTGCTCATTGTCCATTGTTCTATGAACAGTACTCAATGCCCAATGCCTAACGAACCTGATACACCTTATGCCACGGTTTACATCGAGGAGCAAAAGCTAACGAACCTCATCCACGTTATTTCTATGTTTTTTAGATAAAACACCTGAAAAACCGGACTAAATTAGGGAATAGAGTGCCTGGGATTCGTTAGATTTTATAATCTGCAATTAGTGGCCCGATAAGGTTTGCACGGTTCGTTAAACGTTTGGATCTGAAACGCTGATGCCTTGTTATCAACTTTCATGTCTGGTTACCGACTTGCGCGTGTCTTGGGAACAATGGTTAGATGGAACAACGATTAGTTACTGAAAAGGGGAGCCCTGTCATGATTCATGACGGAGGCTCCCCTTTATTTGTTTGTATGTTCACGCTACCTGATCGCCTATATCCAACCTATAATCTGCCTATAATCTGCATCTAAACGACATCCGAATTACGTCCGGGCCGAATTCTCCGGCATCCTGCTTACAGCCGGAATCGCAGCAGTTCCTGATGCATCTCTGCGCTGATATCACGCAATGACTTCACCTTGATACTTGCATCAGCGAAGGAACGTTGTTGTTCCGACGTGGAGGCGGTGATCTCTTCACTGCTGGCAGCCGACTGCTCGGTGATGGCACTGATATTTTCGATGGCCTGTTGCACCTGTGTACTGAGTTCATTGGATTGTTGCATGTCATCAGCAAGCTGATGGATGCCGGTACTAATGCGCTCCACACTATCACGAATAGCAGAGAAGGATTCGCGAGTCTGGCCAGTGGCTTGTTCCTGTTCGCCGAATAACTGCATGCTTTGTGCTACAGAGTTCTTCACCTTGTCCATAGAGGTTGTGATCTCGCCCACAGCCGCATAGATATGTTTGACCGATTGTGCAGATTGTTCGGCGAGTTTATTCACCTCGCCCGCTACAACAGCGAAGCCACGTCCGGCTTCTCCAGCGCGAGCAGCCTCTATGGAGGCATTTAACGAGAGCATGGTCGTTTGTTTGGCAATCTCCGATACATATGCAGTCATCGTAGTGATTCGAACCGCGCTTTCTTCCAGTTCCCGCACCGTTTGTTCCACCTCGGACATCGCCAGACGATTCACTTCGGCCAGGCGGAGTTGCTCCGCTACAGCCTTATGGCCTTCCTCAACGGTAGTTAATACTTCACGACCATCGATCACCGATTGGGAAGTGGCCTCCAGATTGCTATTGAAGGTAGACTGCATTTTGTCCACAACCATCACCGTTTCACTCAGATCCTCCGCAATCTTTTGACTGCCAATCGATAGTTCCTCCGTGGTACGGGATACTTGCTGCACAATCGCTTGGGCCGTATCATTGCCGCGGTCAATGTCTTGCGCCATCAGATCGACACGATGACCCGCTTCACCAATGGATTGAATAATGCCGCGGATATTATGAATCATGATACCGAAGGAGCGACTCAGGTCATCGAGTTCATCTTTGCCCCGAGATTCCGGTAATTGTCCGGTCAGGTCACCGTCTGCAATTTGTCCTGCGGCGTCTTTCAGCGTACGAATACGTCGGGCGATCTGCCGTGAAGTATACATATTAAACAGCATCACGGCGACGAGCAATACGATGGCTCCTACCAGAGCGGTTTGCCACGTTTGCTGAATGTCATGTTCCAAATCGACGGTATATTGATCATAACGATCCCGAGTCATCTCATCTAACGAATAGATATCATTCTGTATGCCCCGAACCCGAGTGCTGTAACGTTTCGCTTCCGCACTGTTCATCGCGCTCATCGCTTCGGTGGCTCCCTGGTTGAGAGCTTGTAATTTTGTCTCGATGGACTGAATAAGTTGTAACTGCTGATCTGTTTCGAGCAATCCGTCCGTAAGCTCCTGAATCATCGTTTGGCCTTCAGCCAGCAAGCGAAGCACGGCGTCCTGGTTTCCTGCTGTCATGGAGAACGAATAGACATCCAGCGCCTGCTGGGTCTGAATCTGATTGGCGTTCAGTTCACTCACCTTGAGCATGGCTGGTACCAGATTTTGATTTTTGGCATTCATGTTGAGCAATTGCATGATAATATAAGCGACTAGCACAAGGCATAGAAGTAGTGAAATTAGAGCATTAAGTATCAGTTTTCCCTGTAGTTTCATGTGCGTACCTCCTCGTATCCGATGGGTTATTGATCAAGCGTAATTTTGATTTGACCGGAAGAGATCTTTGCCTTCAGATCTTCGAAGGTTTGCTGTTGTTCATCACTGAGCGTGATATTATGTAGAGCAGTCAGACCCACGGCGTTCTCCGCCAGCCCCTCCATGATTTCTTTTTGAGGGAAGGTATGATTGTTTTGAATAAACGTGTTAACGGCATTATAGATAGAGACATCTACATTTTTCAGCATGGACGTCAGAATGGCTTTTTCCGCCAAAAAGAATTGATCGGTATCTACACCGATGGCGTATTTCCCTAATTTCTGAATCTCCGTCAGTGCGCCCACGCCTGTGAGACCGGCAGCCACATAGATCACGTCAGCCCCCTTTTCCTGAATCATCTGTGCAGCCAGTTGTTCACCCAGATCGGCATTACCAAAGTCCCCTGCGTAGACGGCATCAACGGTTGCATCCGGCTTGACAGCCAGAACACCTTGCTTAAAACCTTGCTCGAAATTACGAAGGACCGGTATCTCTATTCCACCAAGGAAGCCAACATGATCTTCCGTTGAAGCCATAGCGGCAATAACACCTGCCAGATAACTTCCTTCTTCCGCCCGGAATGAAAAGGAGGCAATGTTAGGCAGTTCGGACTGACTGTCAATCATGAGGAACTGCTGGTCAGGATATTTGGCTGCAACTTTCTCCATATCCGCTTGGACAGCATCACTCAGGCCGATAATCAGATCAAATTTGGCTTCCGCAAACTCTTCAAATGCAGCTTCGGCATTGTCACCCGGTTCACGATAGTCAAAGACAATGCTTTTCTCATTTCTGGCCTGAACCAGTCCATCAAAAGCAGCATCATTAAAAGAACGGTCACCCAGACCCACTTCCGTAAGCACGATCCCAACCTTTGTTCTTGTGTCTGTTGCCGTTGTTGTATTGTTGGCTGAACATGCCCCCAGGATCAGTACCGTCAGGATCATCATTATGGTGAGACCTAGACCTGCGCGTCTGTTCTTGTTTGTTTTCATGTGTTGGCACCCTCATTTCTGTAGTCGCATTTTTCTGTTTTGCATGGTTCCTTAGCTCCAGGGAATGACGTGTATATGATGACACGTATGGTGAGGATTTCCCTTTATCTATATCGGTCAGAAAGGCACTGTGATTTATGGTATGTAGTGAAAATTTACGAAAAAATAAATATTTTTCATGAATTACACATTATTTTTACATTTCTCTGGTTAAAAGGGTACATAAATATCTACAATATGTTGTTTACTGATGTTAGAAGTCGGAAAAAGGCACAAGAGAGATGACATGAATCATCTCTCTTGTGCCATAGAATAGAGTCCTATTATAAAAATTACGCGAGTTTTACCAAGCCGCAATCGAGCCGTCGGCTCGGGTTTCCGTACCCCCGCATAATACGCCATTGTCCGGGTTGCGCCAGATGATCTGACCGCGTCCAAACTGGGATGGATCGAGTGCCACTTGAATATCATGTCCTTTGCGGGCGAGTGCCTGAGCGATATGCTGCGGGAAACCCGGTTCCACGAGAATGGTTTTGTCCTTCGTCCATTGCCAGCGCGGAGAATCCAAGGCGGCCTGTGGGTTCAGGTGATAATCGACCGTATTCATGACCACCTGCACATGACCTTGCGGCTGCATGAAACCACCCATGACACCGAATGGCCCGACCGCTTCGCTGCCGCGGGTGAGGAACCCTGGAATGATCGTGTGATACGTCCGTTTGCCCGGCTCCAGGGCATTTGCATGATTCGGGTCCAGTGAGAAATTATGTCCGCGGTTTTGCAGAGCAATGCCTGTCCCCGGAACAACCAATCCAGACCCGAAGCCCATATAGTTACTCTGGATAAAGGAAACCATGTTGCCTTCACCATCCGCTGTAGCCAGATAAACCGTTCCACTTGCTCGTGGATCGCCTGCCTCAGGTGCACGTGCGGTATCACCAATGAGTTTGCGCCGTTCTGCCGCGTAGGGCTCGGACAGCAGTTCCTCTACGGTCACGCCCATTTTGCGTTCTTCGGTAATATTTCTCTCCCCATCGGCAAATGCCAGCTTCATGGCTTCGAGCTGCTGATGATACGCCTGAACAGATTCTTTCTCTTCAAATTCATATCCTTTCAGCAGATTAAGCGCCGCCAGAGCAATCAGTCCTTGTCCATTCGGCGGGATCTCCCATACATCGTAACCACGATAGGAGACGGAGATGGGATCAACCCACTCCGGCTGGAAAGCCTTCAGATCTTCGTGAGTCAGATAACCACCGTGCTCTGCCATAAAGGAATGAATGTGTTCCGCCAGTTCTCCTTCGTAAAAGTCTCGCGCTTCGCTCTCGCCAATCTGGCGCAAAGTCGCCGCGTGATCCGGCGAGCGCCACATCTCTCCAGCTGCGGGAACACGCCCGCCTGGAGCAAATGTCTCAAACCACGCACGCCCTGCCTTCGCATCACCCTGGCGTGCATAGATCTCGGCTGCCCTTGCCCAGTGGCGGGCCAGCCCAGGCGCAAGCGGGTAACCTTCCTCCGCATAGCGGATGGCCGGTTCCAGCGCTTCCGCCAGCGTGAGCCGCCCGAAACGGCGGCTCAGCTCAGCCCACCCCGCCGGTGCGCCAGGTACCGTCACCGGAACAACCCCAAGCTTCGGCATCTCCGTATAGCCTGCCGCTTGAAGCGCCTCAATGGATATGCCCTGAGGCGCAGGGCCGCTGGCATTCAGGCCATGCAGTTTGCCCTCGGTCCAGACGAGGGCAAAAGCATCGCCTCCAATGCCATTGGACGTAGGCTCCAGCACCGTGAGTGCTGCCGCAGTTGCAATGGCGGCATCAATGGCGTTGCCGCCTTTTTTCAAAACATCCAGACCGGCTTGTGCAGCCAGCGGCTGAGATGTGGCGACCATGCCTTGTTTCGCATACACGGGCACACGGTAAGAGGGATACGGTTGGTAGAGTGGATCGAAGTTCATCAGGTTGTTCAGCTCCTTGTCGCTAGATGTCAGGTTCCGGTATAACCGGATCATACTCCTAACCCTCTTCGCAACTGGACAACCGATATCCTGCCACACCTGCCAAATCCAACCTGACATCAGCCTAAGTCGTTACCATATCGCCGCCATTTACATGAATACATTCACCTGTGACGTAGGATGAATCGCGGGAAGCGAGATAAACGTAGGCTGCCGCCAGTTCGTAAGGCTGACCAGCTCGACCCATGGGCGTATCTGTTCCAAATACCTGTACATCCTCAGCGGAGAAACTGGCAGGGATGAGCGGTGTCCAGATGGGTCCCGGGGCGACGGAATTCACACGGATTCCCTGTGCAGCGAGCGATTGGGAGAGTACACGAGTCAGCGATACGACGGCTCCTTTGGTAGAAGAGTAGTCGATCAGTTGGATGTTGCCTTTATAAGCTGTAATGGAAGCTGTATTGATAATGGAGGCACCTTTGCATAGATGCGGCAGCGCGGCCTGGATCAGAAAGAAATAGGCGAACACATTTGTCTGAAAGGTGTGATACAGCTGTTCTTCTGTAATATCAACGATGCTTGGCTGCACATACTGTACGCCATGATTGTTGACCAGAACATCGATCTTCCCGTAGGTTTCCATGGTTGTGCGAATGACGGCTTCGCAGTTTTTCTTTAAGCGGAGGTCAATCTCGATTAACAGACAGCGCTGTCCCAGTTCTTCGATCCGTTCACGAGTCCTTTCGGCATCTGTCCGTTCATATAGATAAGCGATGACGATATCCGCACCTTCCTTGGCAAAAGCGATGGCTGCTGCCCGGCCGATTCCGCTATCACCACCCGTAATAATGGCAACTTTGCCTTGGAGTTTGCAGCTGCCGATATAGGCAGGATCTTCACTGATTGGTTCAGGCACCATCAGGGTTTCCAGACCCGGTTGCTGGTCCTGATGCTGGGGTGGGAATGCGAGCTTTTGCTCCTTGCACACCGTTTTCTCACCATAAAAAGGATAGACAGGGTTCATATGCTAAACATCCTCCTCGAGCGTTCATTGATACGGATAAACTATGCATTCGCCCAGAAGAAGGTTCGAGGGGAGGCAGTAGATCGGTTGTTTTTTGCGCAAAATATACCATAATAAGGATAGGTCCTCAAATCAATGGAGGTGTCAGGAGCCACATGAATATTCAAGGAATCAATCATTTGTGCTTTTCCGTATCCAATCTGGAGCGTGCCATTACCTTTTATGAGCAGGCTCTCGGTGCCCGAATTCAGGTGAAAGGACGCAAACTGGCTTATTTTGAGCTTGCCGGTCTGTGGATTGCCCTGAATCAGGAGGATGTTATTCGCAACTATACGGAACGAACCTATACCCATATTGCATTTACCGTTACAGAAGAGGAGTTCGATGCGTCTGTGCAGCAGCTGCGAGCAGCTGGGGCGGACATTCTTCCCGGAAGGCCAAGAGATCCGCGGGATGCAGCATCTGTATATTTTACCGATCCGGATGGTCATCTGTTCGAACTGCATACAGGTACGATGAAGCAAAGGCTTGATTATTATCGCGAAGACAAAGCTCATATGACCTTTTATCCGTGAAATGGTTGTGCAAGTGGAGGTAAATGGGGATTAACGTGTTTAAAGTCATTGCGATTATCCGTAAAATACGTCTTAGGTTGCCAGGAATCGATGGTGGATTATGCTGCCCAATTATAAACATGAGGAGAGATGAGCATGGAGAGTAAAGGAAGCAAATTCGTTACAACGGCAAGTGAACTCTGCATGGTTACTATCATGCTTCTACCTTTTATTGCAGGACAGCTTCATGTTTCGGAGGCATATGCAGGATCGGCTAAGTTTAGTGGTCAGCAGGGACAAAAACATGCCGTATCTACGGAAACGCTGCTTGATCTGAATGATCCTGTTCCTACTCGATGAGCGGTTTAAGATGATCCTATGCCTTGTCACCATGTATTCCCGGAATTAAGGCCTCTGTTGAAGAGACCCTGAACTCCATCATTTTGTTTTCCCGTGTCCTCAGTTGTTAGATGAAGAACGCATCCGCTTTATTTGATCAATGACTTATAGTCGTCGTAGTTCATTTTACGATCCTGAAGGCTTAGCAGAAGAAGTTGTTGGCTGATGTCAGCCTCGCGGTTTGCAGAGATGCGTTTAAGCAGATCGTGACTCATTCTTAGAAAATAATAACCTTCATTGCTGTTGTTTTTCTCATGAAATACAATACCAAGCAAGCGATACAGTTTGGCACGAAGCATCCCTTCATCTTGCTGATCCAGCAGTTGAAGGGCTTCTTTGATGATGGCCTCTGCCTGTTCTGGCTCGCGTTGCTCCAGATAAATTTTACTGATTTCCTCCAATATGGAAGCCTTCTTATGGGGAAGATTGCGTTTATCGTAAATTCGTGCGCATTCATCCAGCAAGGGGAGGGCTTCTTTTTTTTGCCCCATATGAAGCTGGATCACGGCGAGGTTGTGAAGTGCCAGAACGTAGGATTCGCTGCTCGCCTGTTTATAGGCCTGTACGGATCTCTTGGTCCAGTCATAACTTAACAGCATGTGTCCGTCCTGTTCGGACATATAATAGGCTTTGCCCAAACCCAGCGTAATCTCGCCATACAGTTCCGGTTGTCCGGCCATCTGGGCTTCCTTCTCCGCTTTGAGATAGTAGTTCAACCCCTCATTCACATTGCCCAGCCTTAAATGGGTTGTGCCAAGAAAGGTCAGCGAATGGATGTGTTCTTCCTGTAGATGTTTGAGTCTGCTGCTGTACGTATACGCCTGTTCGTAATGTTTACGGGCAGCATGAAACAGCTCTGCATGAAAAGCCGCTCTCCCCATTTCAAGATAATATTCAACAATACGTTCCCTGTCACCCGTTCGAATGACCGTAAATGCTGCAGTTTCCCCTTCATCCAAGGCTTGTCGATAATCCCCAAGTCTGTTGTGACTTCGCAAAATGAGCAGGTAGGCTTCAGACTGAGCCGATGTATCCTCCGTCAATGTCAGCACTTTATGGGCTATGCGGATACAGGCAGAATCATTCTGCTCGGCATAATAGGCTTTGGCCTTGTCCAATACAGCTTCACCAATATCCGTATCTGTCGATGCACTTCCTCCCAAAAAAAACTCCATGGGTGTATTGAGCCTTCTGGCAATGATTTTCAACATACGCTGCGATGGAACGGCCCTGCCTTTTTCGATAAGGCTGATGTAAGAACGCGTCATATCCTCACCTGCCAGTTGTTTCTGAGACAGTCCAAGCTGCTCCCGGATTTGCCGGATTTTGAGTCCGAGCATGATCGTTCACCGTCCCTTGATATAGTTTGATTGGAATGGAGATCTGATTGGTATGTTGGGTCTATCGAACGTGCAGAAGCAGGGGTAAGGAGAGTGAGAGGTTCATTTACCTCCATTTACAGTTTAAATCCAATTTGGGAGATTATAGAATCAGAGTATCCAAGATGAAAGGAGGAGATATGAATGGTCATTAAAGCGACTCCCATTACACTGGAGCAACTGAAGCGTAAAGAAGTTGAAGCAGCACAATTGGAAGCGAATGTACTGGGCGAGGCACGTGAAGTCAGTGCACGCGCGGTATCCGCTCGCGCAGTTGAAGCCCGTGCTGTAGCGGCTCGTGCTGTAGCAGCTCGTGCAGCAGCGGCGGCTCGTGCCTGATTTTTCCTACTTACTTATTGCGTTACGCTAGATTCATAGATGAGAGCTTCTGCGGAAGCTCTTTATCTCCCTATATTTCAGTGAGATTCGTACGTTAGTGATAACGAGGTGTCTGAAGCCGATGCATATCAAGCAAATATGGTCTTACATTCCGGAACACATTGTGCCGATCAGGGAACTGAACGAGGTGCTGGGACTCAATAATGCCCAGACAAAGGTACTGGAAAAAATTCATGGTTTGAAACAGGTTCGGCAAGACAGGGATGGAGATCTGGCTTCGTTGCTTGGGCGTGTATTAACCCAGGTGGTGAATAACCCTGAGGTAGCTCCTAACTCGATCAAGTATATCATTTATTGCCACACAATTCAGGAAAATTTCCCCTTTCCTATGAAAGTTTTGCAAGTCCTGAAACGGACTTACGGGTTGCAGCATGCCATCGCGTTTTCGCTTACGCAGCAGAACTGTGCATCGGGCTTAATCGCCCTGAACGTTGCCGAGACATTGCTGCCTTCATTGGAAGCGGATGATCATATTTTAATTTTGACAGGTGAAAAAACATTTAGTCCCGTTGTGCAATTGATCCCCAATACCACCGTGATGGGAGAGGCATCAGCCGCCGTGCTGGTGGGCAACAAGGGCAACGGAAGTCGTGTCGTCGGACTCACGAGTGTTACCCTGGGCCAATTCTGTAATGTACTAACGGGAACCCCGCAGATTCTAAGGGAGTTTCAGGAAATCTACACGCCTCGGTTATGTGAAGCCATTGTTGCAGCCGTGGAGCAGGCGGGCCTGACGTTGCAGGATATTCGATACATCGTCCCACACAATGTGAATCTATCCTCGTGGAAGAAGGTGGCTATCCGTTTATCCTATCCCCTTGAACGCATATATACGTCCAACGTGCAGGAGATCGGACATTGCTTCTGTTCGGACCCATTTATTAATCTGCAAGCCATTCTGGAGCAGAAGCTGTTGCAACCAGAGGAATATTATCTGCTTGTTACGGTCGGACTTGGGGTTACATTCAGCGTAGCAGTGATGCAATATGCAGGAATAGGAGGGGATGGCCGTGACCACCGTATTGACGGATTTTTCGAGCAGGCTCAAGTGGGCGTTAACGGGCCAGCATGATGTTACTTTTGTCTATCTGAACAATTTTGAAGTGGAGGAGTACTGGAGTGATTCGGGCATTCTCAAGCTGCCTTCCTTAAGCATAGGCTCGGCTGCGGACGTTGTTAATCGGATGGAGGAACTGGGTGTTTTCCTCGCCGGAGAGAAAGATATCATCCTGCTCAAGGATATGCCGAATCAGGAATTCATGGCAGATGCGCAGGCTCTTGGGTTTGGCCGCTCCGGATGCATAACGGTGGAGCACAATGATCCGGCGATGAATATTACCGCGAATCTTCTGCATTGTCCAAGAACTGTGGACAAGCTGCGAGAGCTGTCACAGGCTGCTGGAACAAATGCTTATCTGGTTCCCTTTGGTACCTCGGATCAGGAAGAGGAATTCTCACGGCTGACCGGAATTCCGCTAGCTGTTCCGTCTTCAGATATCTTCCGCAAGGTCAATGACAAGGGGTATTCCCGCCGTCTCAACGCAGAGCTGGGTATTCGTCAGATCCCAGGCGTTGAATGCACGTCTTTGGATGAACTGGTGTCCGGTTTCGATCAGTTGAAGGCCGTGCTAGAGCAGGGTGGACGGCTTGTGCTGAAGGATTCCATGGGTGTGTCAGGTAAGGGAATTATGGTCATTGCCGATGAAGCCAGGTTCCACAAATGCATGAGTATGCTGGAGAAACAGGCAAGCAAAAAGGGAATTCGGCAAATCAACTACGTGCTTGAGCAATGGATTGATAAAATCTGTGACCTGAATTATCAGATTCTCATCGATCGATCCGGTGGAGTTGAGTTTCTCGGCGTAAAGGAATCGTTGGTAGAGCAAGGCGTGCATCAAGGGCATCTCATGCCTTCGCGGCTCAACGATGTTCAACTTGAGGTCATTCGCGAAGCGGCCATACGGATTGGAGCAGCTCTTTATCGAGATGGATATTATGGCATTGCCGGCATGGACGCCATTTTGGACGAGGACGGTACAATCTGGCCCAATCTTGAGATTAATGCCAGGTTTAATATGTCTACCTACCAGACCAACATTGAGCATCAATGGTTGCCCGAAGATCAATGTGGACTGGCAAAAAAATATACGCTCCGGCTCAATCACCTGCTGGAATACGGAGTACTCCGTTCCCGGTTGGGTACGTTGATGTTCGAACCGGAACGTGGCGAAGGATTATTGATCAATAATTTTGCCACAGTCAATGCGGCATTCAGAAGTGAGGGGACCTTGTTCTCCGGACGTCTGTATGGCGTGATTATTGCGTCCTCCCCTGAACGGCTGGGAGTGATCGACGAAGCGATAGAAGCCGTCCTATCTTCCATTAACGAGGTGATGTGAGTGTCTAAGGAATATCAGATTCAGCAGTTGCCTGTTTCGGACATCGCCGAGAGATTCGGTACCCCGCTGTATGTATATGACGGGGATGTGTTGCAGCAGGTGTATCAGGAGCTTCGGGGATTGCTTACGCCTCAAGTGGAGCTGTTCTATTCATTGAAGGCCAATCCCAATATTTCGATCGTACACATGCTTCGGGAGATGGGAGCACGGGCAGAGGTGTGTTCCCTGGCCGAATTACATACGGCTGTACAGGCTGGAGTAGCGCCAGAAAGCATTATTTTCCTTGGACCCGGAAAAAACGATGACGAGATTACGGCATGCATACGTCTGGGCATATATGCAATCGTGTGTGAATCGTTTCAGGAGCTGGAGCGCATTGAGATTATCGCCGCAAGTGAGGGACGAATTGTGCCGGTGGCGCTGCGAGTGAATCCTTCCTTTTCTGTTAAAGGCTCCAGGCTGACTATGGGTGGCAAACCACGTCAGTTTGGTATGGATGAGCAAAGTGTGCTTCAGGGGAAAGAGCAGTTGGAGAGCTTCTCCCATGTGGAGATTATGGGACTTCACGTGTACATGGGAACCCGCATGTTGGATGTAGAGCCGATTGTTCAGAATACCCGTCATATTCTGGAATTGGCTGATCGAATCGAGAACGAGCTGGATATCACGCTGCGTATGGTCGATGTAGGCGGGGGATTGGGCGTGCCCTACCATGAAGGCGAACAGTTCCTATCCATAGCCACACTGACAGAACAGTTGAATCCAATGTTCGAATCGTTTCGGAATAGTCATGCCAACACCCGGCTGTTCATGGAGCTTGGGCGATATCTGGTAGGCACCTGCGGTATGTTGGTCAGTCGAGCCCTATACGTCAAGCAATCGTATGGAGAGCACTTTGTTGTAACCGATGGTGGAACGAACTGCCATATGGCGGCGGTGGGAACAGGTTCTTACGTGAAGCGTAACTTTCCGATTGCCTCCCTGACGCGTTATGGTGAGTCCCCTGTAGCCGAATACAATATTACGGGTCCCTTATGTACGCCGAATGATGTTGTTGGAAAACGGGTATTGCTTCCTCCTGTTGAACGGGGCGATCTAATCGGTGTTTTTCATTCGGGAGCCTACGGACCAACGGCTTCTCCCACACACTTTTTGAGCCATGGAAGTCCGGCGGAAGTGCTGATTGTCGCTGGGGAGGCTCACTTGAT
This sequence comes from Paenibacillus sp. PAMC 26794, assembly GCF_000316035.1. Lineage (GTDB taxonomy): Bacteria > Bacillota > Bacilli > Paenibacillales > Paenibacillaceae > Paenibacillus. The sequence continues at coordinate 52,500 of NZ_ANHX01000062.1, read as the reverse complement.
CCGTGAGCGAGATACTCCGCAGGATCTACTGTCCAAGCAACGTTTGATTCAAGTGTCCCACACGGCAATAACCAATTGATGAGGAGAGATGATGATCATGACGACTGCAGTATTGCTTGAAGAGATCAAGGGTGCCCTTGCTGAAGTGTTAAATACGGAAGCCAGACAGGATATTCAATTAAGCACATCTTTATTTGACGAACTCTATCTGGATTCGACCTCGGTTCTGGAACTGCTGATGACGCTGGAAGACCGGATTGAAGGTCTGGAGATTGACCCGGATGATCTGGAGCCCGATGTATTTGATACGGTAGGCTCCCTGGCTGCCTATATTGAGAAGCAACTCATTGCGGCCTGATGGCTTCGCCTGTTGCCATACGGGAGATGGGAGTCAGGCTGTTCTCGGAGAAGAAGCCTCCGTTTGATCATCCAGAACTGCTGCGATTTCATCAGGATATGCTCGCGGGTACTCCGATCAAGTACGATGTTCAACTTTTGCAGGGGCGTAACAACAATGCCTATCACGAGATGAGTGTGGAATTGCTGGAGGAGACGGGACTTGATCGGGTCATGCAGGATGTGGATGTGTTGCTGCTGGCATACAATTTTCCGAATACCCGCCCGGATATATCGATTGTGAATTATTTGATGGATCGTTATCAGGCCCGTTTTATCAGTTTTGCTGTAAATGATCTTGGTTTTGGTGCTCCTTTTGCGGCGCTCCACATGCTTCAGCATTATCTGGGCAGAGAAGGTTACATGAAAGGCATGCTGCTGGTTATGGACCAGACGGCTCTCCCCTATGAAACGATGGAACTTGTTTCACCGCCTGGGCCGGACACGGCTGCAGCAATATACCTTGATCGGATGACAGGCGTAGGACCTTCCCTGCTTGGTGTAGAGATGCGACATGCCGAGCATTCCGTAGTCGATACTGCGGAAATGGTATTGGATCGATTATGTGCCCAGGCATCCATTCACCAGAATCAGATTAACCTGCTCATCCATCCTGATCTGGAGCAGCTGTGCAATCAGGCTGCCTGGTACAGGGAATGTGGATCGAAGAGTTATTATGATCCATCGCGCTGGAGTGCAGCGCCATTCTTCGCATTACAGGAGTTACTGGAAGAGAAGGACGGGGGCGAGTACATATGTCTTATGCATCTGGAGCAGACGGATTCGTTTATTCACGCCTTGCTGATCCGAACTTGTGAATGGAGTATGGATGGACACTAATCGCAGAAGGAGGGAGAACATTGGGGTTTGGTATTGTGGATATTGGCGTCTATTTGCCTGAACAGATTCAGCAGCCGGAAGAGGTGCTGGCTGCTCTGGAGCTTGGGAAAGGCGAGCTTCAGTTTCTGCGCAAGTACCACCGCCTGGAAGGTGTGCCTGTAACGGAATCGGGCCAGATGCTTGACGATACGATCGCACAGGCTGTGGAACGGCTCCAGACCAAACCTGCCTTTTCCGGAATCGACCTTGTTCTCTATGTCCATTCCTTCCAGGTGCAGACACCGAGCGATTACAGGCTTGTGCAGCGTGTCCTCCAGCGCTTCGGGCTGGAACATGTACCGTTCTATGGCATATCCCAAATGAACTGTGCATCGTCGATAGCCGCTCTTCAATGGCTTGAGCGAATCTCGCAAACGCAGCCTCACATTCGGAATGTGTTGTTGATCTGTGCGGATCAATTCAATTTTTTGCCTCCCGAATGGCGCTATCTGCGCAAATCGGCCATTCTGGGTGATTCTGCCGTAGCTGTTCTATTGAGCAGAGAGAGTTGTCAGCATGTCGTTCAGGCGGCGCATGTGCTGCGAGATACCCGGTTCCATACTGGTTATCATGCAACCGCCGATGAGATCTCGGCATTTAACCGATTGTATGTGGACCATATCATTCAAGGGATGGAAGAGCTGCTGTCAACGCAAGGCCTGAGTTTCGAAGATGTGGATCATATTTTTCCCCATAATGTGAACTGGACTACCTGGAAGGAATTCTCGCGACGTACGGGAGTTGGACTTGAACGGATATATCTGGATAACATTCAGCGAATCGGACATACCTTTTCCACCGATCCGTTCATTAACCTGAGTTCGGGATTGGAGCAGGACTGGGTGTGCAGGAAGGGGCGCTCCATCATGGTCAGTATCGGGCTCGGCAGTTTTTTTGGTTTTGCACTGGTGGAGCATGGAGGATGCGAAGAAGAATGAACAGGAGGAATGACAATGCACGTTATTGAATTCCAGGGCCCAGATGCAAAGCCCGTCGGATCAAAGGCAGCAGGCAACCCCGTTGCTCCGATATCGGAAATGTTGGAGGCAAAAACCTTGCTGGTGAACAATCGTCCAGTGCTTTTGGCAACAGGTCCATACGTGCTCGCGACCGCTCATCTCATGGAACAAGATGCTTTACTTTGGCATGAAGAATCAGCTGGGCTGTATCGTTGGAACCAACTACATGCCGTTCATGTACAGGATCGGATGCTGGAGCCCTCCGGACTACTGTTATACCGGGTACAGTCGAATGAGGGTGAGAAGGCTGAGATATCAGGCGAGAAAGTGACCTCGAATGAGCTGAGAACACGCCTGCTTGAGTTCCGCGTAGAGCTGTGCAAGGCTGGATTGGAGCAGGTTCGCAGGCATTTATCGGTGCGAATATCGGGCGGGCAATCCACGTTTCAGCACCAGCTCGTGAAAGGCATGGTCGCTGACATCCTGACAACGCTCTACATGGCGGAAACGTTGCCTGAAGACCGCTTCCTCTCAGCAAATCCCGGTCTTCCATTGGTCCGGGTTCATGCGTGGATACATCAGGAATTGGACGAAGCCTTCAGACAGATTCAACGCCTTGGCGGCGGTTTCGGTTTTTTGAGACATGGCGTATCTGCATATACATATGCAGGTCAACTGGTGAAGAACATGCTGTTGCCAGCTAGGGAGGGATATTGATGATTACTCCATCTACGATTGCGATTTTCGAGCAAGTGATGAAGCAGTATGCTGCGGAGCTTCGTCAGATCGGCTTGATTATCGACCGGGAGCCAGACCGGCTCACCGAGTTCTTGCACACGTCTGCCCTGCAGGCCATCAATCATATGATGATTCCCCCGGAGTATGGCGGTCAGCCGATTGTAACTATAGGTCAGGATCGATATTATGGACTCTCTTCGCTGGAAAGAGTCATTACGATCGAGCAGTTGTCCGCAGGAGATGCGGGGGTTTTTCTGGGAGGACCTGGTCCTTCCATGTCCAGCATCGTCATGATTGACTTGGGCGATGAGGAACAGAAGGAGCGCTTCTATAGCCACTTTCTGAAAGGTCCGGCCTGGGCAGTTTTTGCCTTGTCAGAGCCGGAGAAGGGTTCGGATGCAACCGAGATCAGCACGCGGATTACGCGACATCCGGATGGGGGAATGGAGCTAACCGGACACAAATTCTACATTGGGAACGGACACCGGGCGAGTATTGGACTGGTATTTGCCCAGACCAATCGTACGCCTCTGGGCATTCAGGTGGCTATAGTTGATCCTTCCCTGCCGGGTTTCACAGCAACCCCGCTGGACACGATGGGGCTTCGCGGTCTGCAACTCAGCCATCTGCAATTCGAGGCCTTCCCACTGGAAGAGAAAGATATTCTGGGTCGTCACCTAAGCCCAACCAAGCGTGGACTGTGGGGAGCACTGCGTACATTCCACCGGATGCGCCCTAGCGTGGCGGCTTTGGCGCTTGGTGTTGCACAGGCTGCATATGATTATGTTGTAGAGAACAGAACGATCTTTACAGAACGCGAAAAGACAGAACTGGAGCGACTGGAGATGCGTCTGCATGCGCTGCGCAGCATGATTCGGAATGCAGCAGCAGAGATTGACCATGATGCGAATAAGGGATATCTGGCTTCCCTCAGTAAAATACGGGCTGCGTCAGTTGCCGAGGAAGCGACGGAATGGGCACTGGAGATGATGGGGCCAGGTTCCTTACTGGAGCATCCTCTGCTGAACAAATGGTATCGCGATGCAAGGGCCTTTGAGTTCATGGAAGGCACAACGTCCATTCAGAAGATAAACGTTTTTCAGGCGTATGCCAACGGGAAGATGCAGCATGTCTGATTCACTTCATGGTGATATTGGCGCACCAATCTATGTGGATCATATTTGCTGGCTTACTGCAGAGGATCATCTGTATACACTGGATTGGCCAACACCGGATGATTATGTTTACGTATCGCCGCACATATACATGGAGGATCACTATTATGGTCGCGTGGGAACGCTGACTCGCTCCCTCATGGCAGATGGGACACGGGTGACAGCCGGTGATCTTGCGCTTAAGGTGCTGGAGCAGTTGTGTACGAAGTCAAATTGGGATTGGTTGATTCTTGCCCAGACCTGTCCCGAGCGTCATGCATTGAATGCTCCGCTTGCCAGAATGCTTGAAACGGCGCCGTGGCGAGTTAATCATCCACTTGGTATTACCCATATGGGTGCGCTCGCAGGCACCGAGGCCATTCAGGTCGCTCTTTGGAGTATGCTTCCTAACGAACGAACTGCGATTGTGCTGGTGGAACAGCGAATTCTCCATGACGATGGACAGATTGGATATGGTCAACCATCCGAACCTAAGGGTGATCTGGGAGACATGGCGGTTGCGCTTGAGTCAGGTCTGGGTCAAGGAGCGTTGCAGGTACATTATGCGGGAAAACGAATCATCAGATCGGATGAAGCCACGGCTTTTGCATCCGAGGTACTCGGCATGATCCGTGAATGGATGGATGGTCATGCAGCTGAGCACGTCATTCTTCAGTCGAGACTGGGATTACGTCTCAATGGCAGTTCTGTTTTGCATATTTCTCCTTCTAAGACCATCTGCGTACCACGAACCGATTATCAGAGCGGGGATGTATGGATACAGCTGGCAGATAAGCTAGAGCGGGGTATCATTAGGCCAGATGATCGGGTCATGCTGGTTTCATGGGATGATGATCGGATGATATCGGCTTGTTGCGTGCATGTGATACGTCTGCCGATCCTCAGCAGGCTTACGATGAATCAAGAAATCAAGACTTCATGAATTGTGGAGGTGAACCCCATGCAGGGGATCGATTATACGGCCGGCTCGATCCATCGTTTGTTATTCCGTACGGCCGTTCCGATGCTGCTCGCTTCTCTGGTTAACGTCATTACACAACTGGCCAATGTATTCTTCTTGGGTCATACGAGTCAAAGTGTATTATATGTGCTCTCATTGTATATTCCTGTCTCATTCGTCATGATTGCCATCATCGAAGCGATGCAACTGTCTGTTCAGGTCGCGGTAGCGCGCAGTCGTGCCGGGGGCTCACGTGCATTTACCCAGCTGTTCGTGCACATGATGGGCAGTGCAATGCTGCTTGCCATTCTGACCGGGGGCATTGTGATGCTACTGACCCCTGTGCTCTCATGGTTTTACCGTGTGCCTGCCGACATTGGGCCCATGTTTACGCTGTACGTAGGGGGCATGATGGCAGTGAGCATCCCGGCTGTCCTGGCGGCGGTGACCAGTGCGGCGTTACGAGGACTGGGCCGGGCACAGGCAGCTTCGTGGAACGCGGTTGGGATGGCGATGCTAAACATTGCTCTTGTGTATACATTTGTGTCGGTCTTCGGGTTGGATCTGAAGGGCATCATCTATGCTAACCTGATCACTTCCGTCTTGTCCTTGGCCATCTCCCTGCTGATTCTGTTCATTCGTCGGGAAATGATCTTTGAACGCATTGCTTTTGCACAAAAACATCTGATGGCCCTCAGGCATGTCGGTATTCCTGTGTTCATCTCGTACTGCATGATTTTTCTGAGCACATTTTTTTTCAATAAAATTGTCAGTCACTTTGGCGAAGGGGCGGTTGCTGGCTTTGGCGTTGGTTATCGAATTCAGACGATGGCGATCCTGCCGGGTATCGTGATTGGATCGGCCATCGGCATTATCATCAATCATAATTTGCAGTCACCACACCGGCCAAGGGCCTATGCAAGCTATCGCCAAGGTCTGCTGCAATCCTTTGCTCTATACGTAATCATTGCCGTTGCCGTCTGGATCTGGCGAGATCCGCTTATCGCATTCCTAATCGAAGACGCGGCAACCCGAGCAGAAGCAGCACGGTATCTGTCCATCGTAGCTCTTTCCTATATTGGCATGGGTCCCATGATGACAACCCTGCTGACGATGGAACAGAGCGGGCGCGGATATCAGGCCATACTCCTGAATGCGGTGTATTTTCTGATTATTATCGTCCTTGGCTGGGGATTGACTCGGGCCTTCAATGAGGTTACTTACTTCTATGCGGTGATTGCTGGCATGAATGTGGTCGGCATGTCGTCGTTCTTCCTGCCTTTCATGCGAATGCTGAAGCGGGAATATGTGGAATCGTCTGCGGATAAGGACATCAGTACAGAAGGTGAAGCGACGTTGCCGAATAAGAGCTATTCCACACAGACTTGACTCTAACTACGTACAGGAGGTTTTTGCATGACAACATCAGAACCTGCTTATCTGGTACGTCGCATTGCAGATGCGTGGATCGCTGCGGATGAAACGTTCAGCCAGTTTTATGAGCTGGAACCTGCGAAAGAGCTGGAGCCACAACGCCCCCCGGATTTGCCGGGGGTGGAACCTGCGGAAGCGCCTTTTTTTTTGTATGAGCCTCTCATCGGTCATCGGGCTCCTCAACTGGGGATCTTGGGTATCCCCCATTCTGGTGGGACAAGCATGTTAAACTCCTCCGTTGCCGGACTTGCGCATGCGTTACGTGTAGAATCGTGGAAAAAGGTCATCTATCCATCGTTGCAAGAGTCCGGGAATTCGAGCTTGTACGATATTGGAAGTGGGAGACGATTGCTTGAGAGCGTAGCCATGCAAGATTGGGGTACTTGTCTTATGAATGAAGCGGAGGCGGATACAGCTGTTCCTTATCAAAAGGGGCTTGCGGCCGCACTGGATCATGCGCTGGATCAACAGGCACTATTGTGCTGCATTGGAGGAGACCATTCCATTACGCATGCAGTGCTTCAGATGATGGCAAAGGCTCCGGGCAGTCGAAGGGTGCTGGTACAGTTCGATGCCCATCATGATTGCGGTATCGATGCCATTCATCAGGAGCATCCCAGTCACTCCAATTTTGTAAGACATCTGCTAGATCAGGGTACGGTTGCTGCTGTTGTACAGATCGGCCTGCGTGGTCTTCGCTCAGCAGATCAGATGTACAGCCATCCGGGGTTGATTCAGATATCCGCAGAGCATATGACACCCGAGAGGGTGAGCGATGTTCTGAACGAGGTAAGGCAGAAGTACAATGTCGACTCGGCTTATTTAACTTTTGACTTGGATTCCCTTGATCCGGGAAGCTTTCCGTTTGTTGATTTTCCCATTGCTGCAGGACCGACGTGGCAGAATATTCGAGACTGCGTTATTGCAGCGCTGGAAGTCCCGTTATCTTATGAAGGGATGGATATGGTTGAAGGACAGGGTGTGCAATCGGATCGGCACATTCCTGGACAATATGAGCTGGCGCTTCGAATGTTGGTCTATATGATGGATGGTATCGACTGGAATCGTCGGCGGTTTGAATTGTCTTCTAGAACTAGCGCAACCAGGGAAGGAATGCTGTCGGGAGCGGGAGTATCCATGAATCAGGGCATACAGGAGGTGTAAGGATGGAGGATTTTCATACATTATATACGTTACATAAGGAACAGGTCAGGGAGGAGTTGTATAGGGAAAAGACAGACGGAATTCAACTGGGATTCTTCTATGCGCTAATGAATATTGTTAAGGAGCTTGCACCTCTTCAACCGGAATCGTCACCGGAGTCGATCTGGATGGATTATCTGGCTTTTTTGCGGACCGTTGACGAACACAAAAAAAGCCCGTACTCCTTTATGGATTGGGATGAAGTCGAGGGGCTTGAGCATTTGCAAGCGACGTTGCAGGAAGGTGGTGCCTTGTTGACCTGGCATTATGGATTCGTCAGGCATAACATGATCACCATCGGACAGGAGATTCGCGCAGGCCACATGAAGTCTGGATTACCCTTCTATCTGGTGGCTGAACAAGGTACCGTAGAGCAGGAGCAGAAGCTGTCGTCCTGGAACACCCTACGGCAGTTTGCAGGTGCTGATCTGCTGAATGCCGAGGATGAGATGATTGGCATACGATTATATTCTCATTTGCGGAAGGGAGGTTCATTCAACCTTTTCGTAGATGGTCAGACCGGGTTCAACGCGGATAATCGCGCAGTGGAGCTTCCTTTCCTGAGTTCACGCATCCGGACGAGGAGCGGTATTTTTCGTATTTTAGCCAAGACACGCAAGCCTGTATGCCCCTATTTCATGACATTGACTGAAGATTTTCGTTCCAAAATTGTCTTCTTGCCGCCTTTCATATTAGAAGGGGATATTCAGGAGTCAGCAGGACGTGTATATGAGCCGTTTCGCAATCAACTGCTGAAGCAGCCTGCATTATGGAGATTCTGGGACCGTCACCATCAGCAAGTGATTCACTGGAAAGAGGATGAGACTAATCTTCATTCAGCGGAAGCTGAGAGTCAGGTGGACTGGTTCTCCAAGCCACTGGAGGGATTCGGTCAGCTTGGACTGAACACCGCGAGTGGCATGATCTACAATATGGGTTAACCGTCAGATAAGGGGGGAGGCAAGGATGCAGTCTTTCATTACGGAGCAGTATAATCGTCTATCGGTCCATGTGATGCCAACAACCCAATACGCCAACTGTTATCTCCATCTGGGTATCGTTAACGAACAGGGAAGAATTCCATCATCGGTGTTTGCAGTCATTGTGCGTCTGCTTTTCAGGCAGGATTCACTCGGCAAAAGAAAGCTGCAGCAGCAACTATGGTCCATGTATGCCGATGAGCTAAGATGCGAATTGGAACAGAAGGGGGATACCCAGCTTGCATCCATCCGGTTGCGTATCCCTGCAGGGTTGCTGCCCGGGACCGAGGCACGGACGCTGGATGCGCTGAAGCTGCTCGCAGACATGCTGTTTGGATCGAGCCTTGAGGGCGGATTTGATTTTGATGATGCACAGATTCAGGAGGAACTTGCTTGGGCAGAACATCAGGCTGGCTATGATGTTTCCGATTGGGACAAGGTGGTACGAGGGCGCAGTCTGGAATGGCTTGGATATGCAGGACGAAGCAGGGATGCCGACTTCGAGCAACTGCAACATTGTGTGCGTGATGGTGAACTGCAGCAATGGTACCGGGAGGTGCTTTGCAGCCCGCTCCACATTCATGTGATCGGTGATTTCCAATCCGATGTGATGATAGCTCAGGTCATGGAGACCTTTGTGCCATTGCTTGTTACGGCTGAGGTGGGAGTAACTCCATCTGTGATCGGGTGTGGTCAGCCTACTGAGCGCCGGGAGGAAGGCGAGATGATGCTTGAACTGATGGATGTTCAGCAATGCAAGATCAATGTGGCTTTCACTACCGGGGTGACGTATGGATCGTCGGACTATCCTGCCCTGTTTCTTTTTCATTCCCTGTTTGGCGCTACGCCTGCTTCCAGGCTTCAATCTGAGCTTCGTGAACGAAAGCAATGGGTGTATCAGATCTACAGTACGCTGGATGATTATCGGGGGACGCTTCATGTGACAACGGGAACAAGCAGTGGATATGTGACAGAGGTACTTGAAGAGATAGACGCTGAATGGCAGAGGATATGCAGTGGAGACATTCTTGAAGTGGAGCTGAATAGAGCCATTCAGAATGTGATGCATTATGTGCAAGTGGGTTACGATCTGCCTGAGCAGGTGGTCTCCCTTCATATCGATCGGTTGCTCAACCGGGTCCAGATGACCACTCCGCAATTCCTGGAAGCCATATCTTGCGTTACTGGGGAACAAGTGGCCGAGGTAGCCTCTGGCATGAAAAAGGCTGTCACCTGGATTTTGTATCCTGAGAGTGAATATTCCGCACCAGTGCAGGAGGTGACTCATGAATAGTATTGTGAATATCGCACCTGTCCGCAGGCGCTTGTCCAATGGTCTGTCGGTCCACATTTTCCCCGAACCCCAGTTCCACCATACTTTTATATCGTGGTCCGTGTCCTATGGCTCAATCCATGATGCAGCCCTGCCTGGCAGAGCACATTTCCTTGAGCATATGATGTTCTACAATCCGGATCAACGGCCCGTCAAGTCACTATTCCATACTCTGGGGGCTTCGACATCTGCATTGACACGTTACGATGTAACGACTTATCAAATGGCCTGCACAGGCGATTTGAAAAGAAGTCTGGAGTTGTTCACGGGCATGCTAGCTGCTCCATATTTCACCCCGATGCATCTGGAACAGGAACGGGCCGCCATTCATCAGGAGCTGTCCATGTATGCAGACCAGCCCTCCTGGCGAGCTTTGCAGCAGTTGACTCAGATGATGTATGGCAGCAATCACCCCATCACGATGGATGTTGCAGGCACACCGGATATTCTGTACCGAATGACAACGGATGAGCTGAATCATGCCTACAATACTCGCTATGCCACAGGGAAAATGGCAGTAGCGGTGGCCGGTCCGGTTGAAGCGGAGTTCATTGCGGATATGCTGGAACAATTCCCTGCGATGGAACCGCTGAATGCTTCTTACCTACCAGAGGTTACACTCGACTATTTGGGCGAGGACTCCAATAAGCAATATCGGGAGATTGAATGCGGATTGTCCTTGCCGCTTGTAAGGTATGGGTTCCGTGCCGAAGATGGGATGCAATTGAAGGAGCAAATCGCTTGCATGATCGGCATTGAAGCTTTACTAGGTGAAACTTCCGATTTCCACGCGGAATGTATGGAGTTGGGTCTGCTTCATAAGGGTGCAGAATGGGACCACTATTATCGTAAGGAATTTGCCTTTTCGAACGCTTGTGGGTATTCAGCAGATCCCGTTTCTTTATATAACCGGGTTGAGGAGATGTGTGAGCATATTCAGAACGGAACGCTGTCCCTATCCAACTTGAACTATGCACGGATGAAGTGGTTAAGCAAGTATTATGCAGACATGGATTCGTTAAAACAGCGATGCATGCACGTCTCGGAATATGAGGTGATCGGACTGGATTATATGCAGCTCGGCACGTATGCACTTGAATTGACAGAAGAAGAGGTTAGGAGTGGTCTTAGAACTATTGCAACGTCTGCTCGTCTGCGGATGGTTGTTATACGATAGCATGTACGCAACCCAGCATAGGGAGGAGGGCCTTATGGATTCCAGAACCGGAACAATCAGTAGCCTTCTGGCAATGAGGGAACAAGGGAATGATACGTTCACGCCATTTTCAGGGGAACGGGAGGTCCATATTTGGACACAGACTTTGCCCATAAGGGAGGATCAACTGCAGACAGCGGCTGCCATGGACTTCGATGCAATGACTTTAGAAGAACATGAACGTATGGCCAGAATCAGCACCACCTCACGGCTACAGGCTCATTGCTGGATGATTTCAAGGGTTTTCTTGCGAAGAGTACTGGCACAGTACATGCAGCTTCAGCCAAGGGATATTCGATTTGAATACGGCACTTCCGGAAAGCCTTATCTCGTGGGAGGTCCGCAATTCAGCCTTTCGCATACGAATGGGCTATGTGTACTGGCGGTTACATCCACTAACAACGAGCTTGGCGTGGATGTGGAATGGGTACGTCCACTACTGCGAGAGCAAGCCATCATCCAACGTTTCCTGACGGAAGAGGAGCGGGATCATGTGCTGGAAGCCATATGTTCCGGGGAGGAATCTTCTTCCCTGCTGTGGAAAGTCCTCACAAGCAAGGAGGCCTGGATCAAGGCTTCAGGTCAATCTTTATGTGGGCAGTGGAGAAATCTGAATACGGTACAGGCTATACGTAATCATGAACATGTGCTGGAATGGGCCGGACAGAAGTATATGCTGCAGTCTCTGAAAATGGGCAAATACTACTCCGCATCATTATGCGTGAGAGGGAGGGAGATACCACTCATATGCTGGATGAATATGGATAATGATATACAAAGCTATGAGGGAGTTGGTATTTAAATCTTACATATCTATTGTCTAAACATTGGCATTACCTATAATATGGACAAATGGTACCTTAATTTACCAATGTTAAATTCATTGGTTCAATTCCAAGGAGGTTTGTCATGATTCAGTTCCCTAAACCGGATGTCGAGCAATATTTTCAGACGTACCGTATTTCGCATTTTGCCGTATCGGCAGACGAGAAACGTTTGTTCATGGACAGCAATCTGAACGGTCAGCCGAATATTTGGGCGATGGATTTGCCTGGAGGATACCCGTATCCTTTAACGTACTTGAATCAGAGCAGTCAATTTATCAAAGCAGACCCGCAAGGACGTCATCTTCTTACCGCGTTTGATCGGGATGGGGATGAGAACTATCATCTGTATGCACTTCCACCCGAGGGTGGTGTCCCACTGCCTGTGGTTCCGGCGGAACCAAATGATCGCTGTTACTTCTCTGAGTTGTCCGAGGATGGACAACGTCTCTATTATGTCACTAGCGCGGGTAATCCGAACTATCTGAATTCACGCCGCATCGATCTGGAGACAGGCGAAGATGAACTGTTATACAGTGGAGAAGAGGTTACGAGCAGCCTGGTTGCTGTAAGTCCTGACGAGAAGAGTTATGTTATTTTAAAAATGTACTCAAATACGTATCAGACGGCGCATCTGTATCGTAACAATGAAGAAATGGTGATTCTGCCAGCTTCAGAACGTCATAGTCAGGTATCTGATCTGATTTTTGCAGATGATAATCGTCTTCTGTTCATTACCAATGATGACTCCGCATACGCCTATGTGGCTGAGTACCGTATCGATACCCGTGAATTCCGTTTCTTGTGCAGAATCGAAGGGGAAGATGTGGAGTTCATCCGCTGGCATCAGGCTTCCGAAACCTTATATTTCTGGACACTTACAGGGCCGGAGAATCGTATGTACGTATTGGGCAAAAATGCCGATGAACCTCGGCGCATAGATCTGCCGCTGGATACGATAGAGCAGGTGAACGTTACGAAGGCTGGCAATGTGTATATCCTCGGACGTGGAGCGACCCAACCGCATAACATTTATCGCAAAATGGCAGGTGCTGAGTCCTGGGAGCCGCTGACTGCCAATCGGGTAACCGGACTGGACCCAAGTGATCTCGTGTACCCTGACGTCATTCGGTATAACTCCTATGACGGACTGGAGATCGAAGCTCTCTTGTTCAAAGCAAAACCAGAGCAGGCCAATGGTTACACGGTATTTTGGCCGCATGGTGGGCCGCAATCTTCCGAAGCGAAGTTTTTCCGGCCGATGTTCCAGATGATGCTCGCTCAGGGCTATCATATCTTTGCACCGAACTTCCGTGGCAGTACCGGATATGGTGCGGAATTCGTCAAATTGGTTGAGCGGGATTGGGGCGAAGGCCCAAGGCTGGACTGTGTTGCCGGAATCAACTGGCTATTTGATCAAGGAATTACCTCGCCGGAGCGGTTATTTGTGGTGGGTGGAAGTTACGGTGGATACATGACCCTGCTACTAGCAGGGCGCCATCCAGAGCTGTTCAGGGCTGCGGTTGATATTTTTGGGCCGAGCAACTTGTTCACATTCCTGGAATCCGTACCGGAAGACTGGAAACCGATGATGGATAACTGGCTGGGTGATCCGGTCCGTGACCGCGAACGTTTAACGAAGGATTCACCGATTACGTATCTCGATCAGATGGTCAACCCAATGCTGGTCATTCAGGGTGCTAATGATCCAAGGGTCGTGAAGGCCGAATCCGATCAGATCGTGGCTGCGCTTCAGTCGAAGGGACTGGATGTGGAATACATCGTTCTGGATGATGAGGGCCACGGCTTCTCCAGAAAGACCAACGAGATTCTCGTGTATCGCCGGATGCTGGAGTTTTTGCAGAAACATCAGGAGTCACCCGTCGCACAAGCTTAGTTGAGCGAGGTTCCATTGCTGGTCGAAATATATCGTGGTATGACGAAAACCGCCAGAGATCATCCTTGATCTTTGGCGGTTTTATGCGTGTGCCCGGATATTGGGCGACATATATGGAACGATATATACGTTAGTTTGGAGGGCCGCTATCCATTGAGCGACCTGTCCAAATCTAATAACTAATCTACTAATCCAGCAATGCGACAATCGAATCGATGGACTGCTGCGCCCACTGTGCAAAAGGCAGGTCGGCTGCCCACGTCACTTGTCCTGTCGCTTTGGCTTCCCCCCACCACAAGATACGTTGATAGAGCAGATGCATACTGAGACGTGTACGGAAGTGTTGGCATTTCTCCTCATCTGCTGCACAGACCAGATCCCGGTAGCAGCGAAGAAACTGTGCGGCCAGTTCTGGTTGCCCCTCACGAACATACCTGGTGGATATTTTGGTTAGGTCGGCTATGCCGTCTCCGAAATAGGCGGTTGTAAAATCGAACAGACCGCTAATTTGCCAGCCTGAAGAAGGGTCATCCATTTTCTGAATCAGAATATTCTCGACCTTGAAGTCTCCCATGACAAAACACGGAACAGCTTTGGACCGAAATGCCGGTTCAGCATTCTTGAATTGCTCGTCCACCCACTGAACATCTTCATCCGTAATCACCGAGTACTGTTCAGCATCGTGTAACCAGTGACGAATGGTTCCGTACAACCAGTCCAGATAATTGCCTGCAAAGGAAACAATCTGCTGCGCTACAGGATCATATTCCCCGGCATCAGGCACCTTCCAGCGGTGCAGTTCAGCCAAAGTATGGGCAAACATACAGGCGATCTCTTCCTGATCTTGCTGTGACAGTGAAGCCTGGAATGCTGGATCATACAGGTGATTCCCGGGCAGGAGCGGCATTATGGCATAACTCCAGCCTAGCAGATGGGTATCTTCATGTAATAAATATGGATCAGGGACAGGAATGGACGTATGTTTTGCCAGTTGTTCTACAAAGAACTTTTCTTCCTGTAACTGTCCTGAATATAACGGATTGCCTTTCAGAATATACTCTCCACGGGAAGAGCGAATGAGCAGTGTCTGACCCATAACACCTTTATCTGTTCGTCGATAATCTTCAAGGGTTCCCAGGTCAAGCTCATTCAGCGCATCCTGCAATGGAACTGCGGCCACTTCGCCAAGTTGATTGGAACCAAAATATATACGGGTTGTCATATGGCCGGGCCCTCCTGGGGTTTAGTCCTCATTCTCTTCGTCAGACAGGTCATACGTATCCTCATCGACCAATCCACGGATGAAAGCTTCAAAATTCGGCGCAAGATATGTAATCTCATAATCATTTTCCTGATCCACATGAACGACGCAGGGTTCGCCTTCAGGACCACAGAAACGATAATCCAGCATAACAACATCATGACCAGCGGATGGACAATCACAGATCACAATCCCCAGGTCGGGGTATCCCCAATCTTCGATCATGAACCGGCTTCCCAGCTCACCACCGAGTGCGTATATTTTATCGTGTCCAATCCCCATAATGCTTGAAATAGCAATGTGATCCTCAGCCCAGGAAGTCGCTTCTTTGGTGGGAAATACAGTGAGCGCGGGGATACCGCCATTTTGCGTATTCATCAGTTGAATATAGGAAGCGGGCAGTTTGAAACCTAGTTCTTTCTCAATAGTCAAAATCTCTTCTTCATCAAAAGGTTCTGATACATGATTGTCCTGCGCATAATCACTCTGTACCCAGAACGTTGCGGGGGCGTAGGAGCCTGATGCGGCTCTTAGATGGTTCTGTATACCGCTCTGCTCGAATGCGGCAAGCTCCTCTTCATGACGCTGGCGATCTCGACGCATCTTATCCGCTTCGGGACGAACCTGACGAAGGAATTCCAAGGTAGATTCATCGTGCGGCATGAGTTCGTCCGCTCTTTCAAAAGCCAAAAGTGCTTGTTCATAGTTGGCGATATAACAGTAGGCGTACCCCAAGCGGTATTGCCAGAGGGGATCGTTTGCTCCTTGCTCATGTACAGACAATAAATGTTGAACGGCTTCGCGGTAACGTGCGTCATTGTTATAGGCTCTAGCGAGTTGACCAATCAGATCATAATCCCGCTCTGAGACGGGGATCCGTTCAATATGTTCAATAATGAGACTGAATTGGTCCTGCTCATGCCACAAGTTGATTTGTTCCAGCAGTTCTCTTTCCATGAATAGGCCTCACTTCCGTAGGAGGGGTATGAATCTCTTTCATTATATAATAAGTATGTGTTGGTTGGAGAATGTATAAATCAAGCTCTTCGTAGCATACTGTTTAAGTATACTTTAAGTTTAGTCTATAAAGTTTAAGTTATGTTTAACTTTATTTAAGTATGATGTTGAAAGTTAAACTTTACTATCCTATACTAGGAGTGTGAGGTGAGATGGATATGGGAATCACAAGAGTTGAGAAGAATATGTTTAGTCAGAACACGGATGAGATTGCTTCTGAGTTAGTTCAGAGCTTGAGTAATTCGGATAATAGTATTTTACTGTTCAAAGTGCTGGCACTTGCAGTCAAAAATAATGCTGAATTTGTTCGTAGCCTGGATGAATCTATCTTTGAAGATGCTGATATTTTTAGAGAAAAGTATGTTACTCTTCTCAAACATGCGTTAAGTCAAGCAGTGGATGTACCGACAGGAATTAGAGACAGTGGTGTTCCTTCTATTGAAGCTGTAAGTTCTTATACTCCTAAAGAATTATCTGTATTTTTTGGAGTAAGTATTACGACGATTTTCAACTGGATTGATCAAGGCCGTTTTATGGGGATTCAAAGAGCCGGGTCCAACAAACATAATCTCATCCCAGACGTTACTACATATGTGTATGGATCAGGTAAGAGAACGACGATTAAAGAGATTGTGACTATGTGGAAAAAGGAAGAGGCAGAACACCCCTCCACAGTAGAAGTCAGTGACCTGGATTACCACACGGGGCAAATTGCCTTATATGAAGATAAATACAAAGGGGAATTCGAACGGACACTCGGAACTAAATTGAACTTAACACCTGAAGAAGAAACCGATGCACAAGTTTGGAAACACCATTTGGGGAGGCAGCGTCTTGGCTTTAAAGATACCGAAAAGTAATTTTCGTTTTATTGAGAATGATTTTTCAGATATTATTATGGAGATTCGAGATGGTGCCCAGGGTCTTCCAAGCAGTGCTAGAACTATTCGGAAAACAATTGTCTTTAATGATTTATCGAAGATGTACTGTGTAGAGGAGATAGATCGAAACGGGGGATTCATCGAGTTATATTGGTATGATTGGTATGATTGGTATGATTGGTATGATTGGTATGATTGGTATGATGATCAAAAAGAGTTGATTATGAAATTCCATGCTCATTATCATCCTGATGAAACACCTGCTAATATCACGATGTATGACCCGTTTCATATTCATACGGCAAATGAGAGAAGATTGAATAATGAAAAATTTCAAGAATTATATACGATTCTTGAATTTATTAAATTAAGAAATATCTCTATTAAATTATAATAGTTCAACGCTGATATGATGTTTGTACATACGAATTAAACAACACTCCCTGAACTTAGGCATTATAGCCACCATTCAGGGAGTGTTGTTTTTTTATAGTCTATTCTTTTTTACAAATCGTCAAATCCATTATCGTCGCCAACTTTACCGTAGTTACGGGATTTGGCTTCGAAGAAGTCGGTTTTTGTTGCATTTAGTGCATCATCAGAGAATGGTTTGATCCAAGGCATGCAGTTTACATCCACACCTTCATATGCTTTTTCCATACCCATCAGACGCAGACGTTTGTTGGCGATGTACTTGATGTAATCTTCCAACTCGTTCAGGTCAATACCGCGCACGTTGCTGAGTGTGTAATGTGCCCAGTTGGTTTCAAGCTCAACAGCACGATGGATTGTTTTGTATACGTAGTCCATGTTCTCAGGTGTGTTCAGTTCAGGGAAGTCTACCAGCAACTGTTTGTACACTTCAGCGAAGAAGTAGCAGTGTTGGTTTTCATCCCGCTGGATATACGAGATCATCTGGCTGGTTGCCATCATTTTCTGGTCACGGGCCAGATTGTAGAAGAAGGCAAACGTACTATAGAAGAAGATA
Source organism: Paenibacillus sp. PAMC 26794 (assembly GCF_000316035.1). Taxonomy (GTDB): domain Bacteria; phylum Bacillota; class Bacilli; order Paenibacillales; family Paenibacillaceae; genus Paenibacillus. Next base: position 34,379 of record NZ_ANHX01000062.1, on the reverse strand, counting down.
CCTTCGAGTACCAGATCGGCTACCATAGCCTGGAAGAACGTCTGTGGAGACGGCTCGTCCCGGAATGTTTGGTAAATGTCTGCGATGAAACGGTTACGGTCAAGCAGGACTGGATCATGTTTCCAGTATTCGAAAATTTCCTTTTGCTCCCGATCAGATACGATGGAAGACAGGACGTAAGAGTAGGATTGGTTATGAACGACTTCCTGTTGTCCGATAATAGCCGAGATCGCTTCGAGTGAAGAATCGGTAAAGTAACGTTTTACGTCACCAACAAACATCGTCTGCATGGAATCAAGTACCGCGAGCAGGGAGATGTTGATTTTAAACGTACGTTGTTCTTCCTCGTCCAATTGGGCAAACTGGGAAGCATCTTTGGACATTGGAATCTCGTCTGCGATCCAGTGGTTAAGCAGCAGTACTTTGTACAATTTGTACATATGAGGCATACGAATGTCGTTCCAGTTCAGGATACCGGAGCATTCACCTTCAATAATACGGGTCGATTGGTTAGGGGCTTCGGTGTTGAAAATTTTCTGTACTTGCATTGTTCCGTTCACTCCTTGAATGAATTTACACTGTATAACTACGATGACAGAACAACCTTCCGATCGCTGTTATCCCCTGATTTTTTTGATTCCCTCTTTCAAAGGGGAAAATCCGGTGATAAAGGCGAAGTGTATGCTTCCGAAGTAGCTTTCTTTCAGAAAGCTTTTAGCTCCGCTTCTTCAGCTTTGTTCTGTCCTCTTCGTTATCGTGTAATCATTAATTCTTTTATATATTAGGGTTGTATAATGTGGCATCTATATCAACATCTTGCGATGCTGTGATCGTGTTTTAGGCAAAAAAGAACCAGGGCAACGCCATTTTGCAATCAAAACAGGATGCCCTGGTGGTCACCTCGAATCTAGTAAATCTTCTCTACCATGGATAAAACGTAACTTGCGCAAAAATCAAGATTCTTCAATCGTTAATGCCCGGCTACGAACATAATAAGTTGATTTCATGCCGGCTCTCCAGGCGTGCAGATGCAATTCCAGGAATTCTGTTGCTTTAATATCTGGTCGAACGTAGAAGTTGAAACTTTGTCCCTGATCGACGTGGCGCTGACGGGCAGCCGCCATATTAATGGAAGCATGTTGGTCCACCTGGAACGCCGTTTGGTAATAAGGGCTTGTTTTTTCGGACAGATCCGGAGCCGGATTGGCAATTTTGTATGTTGTTTTCTCTTCATAAGATAACAGCTCATAGAGCGGATCAATACTAGCCGTTGAACCGGCTATGATGGACGTGGAACCATTAGGTGCAATGGCGAACAACCAGGCATTACGTACACCGTTTTGTCGTACTTCGGCTTGCAGTTCTTTCCACTGTTCGGTTGTCACGAATTCACCTACGCGCTCACCTGATGTGTACTCGCGTTGGTCGAAGTAATGACCACTTTCCCAATCGGAACCTTTGAACTTCGGATAATGTCCTTTTTCTTTGGACAGCTCCATACTGGATTTCACGAGCAGGTAGTTAATTTTTTCATAAAGATTATCGTTATACGTTACCGCTTCGTCAGACTCCCAATGAATGCCTTCAAGAGCAAGCAGGTGGTGAAGTCCAAACGTTCCCAGACCGACTGCGCGATATTGGCTGTTGGTATATTGGGCTTGCAACACTTCAATGTTGTTAATGTCGATAACGTTGTCCAGCATGCGCACCTGAATTGGAACGAGACGCTCCAATACATTATGAGGTATAGCACGTGCCAGATGGATGGAGTTCAGGTTGCAGACAACAAAGTCGCCAGGCACTTTGGAAATCACGATGCGAGTTTGTCCATCCTTGGTTACGAGTTCTTCCTTTTCAATCACAGTGGCAGACTGGTTCTGCATAATTTCGGTACACAGGTTGGAGGAGTATACCATACCGTGTGCACGGTTAGGATTCGAGCGGTTAACCGTATCCCGGTAGAACATGTATGGCGTACCTGTCTCCAGTTGGGATTTCAGTACGCGCTTCATGATGTCAATCGCCTGTACTGTAATCCGGGACAGCAGCGGGTGATTCACTGCTTCTTCGTATTTATCACGGAACGCACCTGCGCCAAAGGACTCATCATAGAAATCTTCCAGTCCGAGTGCACGACCATTCTCGTCCTTCCAGCCCATCACTTTCTTCGTTTCGTGCGGACAGAACAGGCTCCATTCGCCGCGAGTGGATACCCGCTCCATGAACAAGTCAGGCAGACAGATGCCGTGGAATACGTCATGCGCACGCATACGCTCGTCACCGTTGTTCAGCTTGAGATCGAGGAAGGCCAGGATGTCTTTGTGGAAAACGTCCAGGTACACGGCAATGGCACCTTTACGCGTACCGAGCTGGTCTACGCTGACCGCTGTATTGTTCAGTTGGCGAATCCAAGGGATTACACCGGAACTTGTATTTTGGTGACCACGGATATCCGAACCACGAGCTCTGACTTTGCCGAGGTAAACGCCGATGCCGCCACCCATTTTGCTCAGACGAGCTACATCCGTGTTGGAATCGAAGATGCCTTCGAGTGAGTCATCCACCGTATCAATGAAGCAGCTGGAGAGCTGTCCGGCTACTTTTTTACCAGCATTGGACATCGTAGGGGTAGCTGCGGTCATGTACATGTTGCTCATTGCCCAGTAAGCTTCCTTGACGAGATCCATACGTCTCTCGGCAGGCTCTTGGTGCATTAGGAACATGGCGATAACCATATAACGCTCTTGCGGCAATTCCATTACTTTTCCATCAAAATCGTGTGCGAGGTAACGTTCTGCCAGTGTGAGCAAGCCGATGTAATCGAAGAGCAGATCGTTGCGGTAGTCAATGCACTCAGCAAGTTCGTCGATCTGTTCTTTGGTGTAACATTCCAGCAATTCTTCGCGGTAGATACCTTTCTTCACGAGATCTACAAGAAGGGGATGGAATGCGCCATAAGGCTCGTCCGGGTAAGACTTGTATCTGCGGTTGGTAGCCGCTTTTTTGTAAAGGGAAGTGAGCAGGGAGCGTGCCGCTGCAAATTTCCAATTAGGCTCCTCTTTAGTTACCAGTTCCAGTGCGCTCATGATAAAAGCGTTGCTGATTTCGTCTCCGGTAACTTCATCACGGCGGAGCTTGCTGTTTACCCCGCGTACCAGACGTTCCTTGTCGAGCATGTCCAGTCCTTCCAGAATACGGTCGGCATATACCGAGATGCGCATATCATCAAAGGCAAGCTGGCGGTTGTTCGGCTTGGTCACAACTTGTGGCATGAATATTCCTCGCTTTCGCATGTTTAAGAGATAAATTGGAGAAATTCTTTATATAAAGAATTGAGTGTCTTCTTACGGTGAGAAAAAGAAATAGGTTACGTTTTGCGGACTGAAACGGCGGTGACAAGTTCATGTCTTAAATCGCTCAACTTGAGGTGCACAAAGCAGCACAATGCAGAACATGCTCATATAAAAAGCATTCTCCCGCCTCGCGGCTGAAAATGCCCATGGATGCTCTGGCTTCCTTACTGTCTTAGAGGTTCAGGATATCGACAGAAAAGGGTGCTTATGTAAGCTTTGGTCTATTGCAGATGTGCCTGTAGATTGAGGATACCGGATGCAGTCCAAACAGCCCCGTTAACCTCCGTGTCAACTCTGTTTCGAGAAAGCGATTTACACCTACAGGGACGTGCCTTTGGAGGTGATTTCATCCTGTTTTTCGCGAGATTGCAGAAGGTGACTATTAGAAGCGGAGAAATCTAGTGTTACTACATTTTGTAGCTGTCAACATACTGTAACCCAACATATTGTGTTTGTAAAGTGGGTAGAACCAGTAAAACGTAATTCCGAGTATACCATTTAAGCCAGGATTCCGCAAAGGAAAAGGACTGGAAGATTTGAAGATTTATCAAAAAAATTTTTTGACTAATTTGAATGACGTCATCACGTCAGTTTGAATTGTAACGCATTCAACTGGTAGAATAAAAATAGTCAAAAATCGACTAAAATAAGCGGCAGCGGTTGTTCACGGGGCCCAGAGGAGGCGGAGCAAAATGGCAATAGCAGAAGTGACTGTAATTCCAATCGGAACGGGTACAACCAGTCTAAGCAGTTATGTGGCGGACATGCAAAAGGTATTGGAACATCAACGGGGCATTACATATCAGTTAACTTCCATGAGCACCATTATTGAGGGACCGCTTAACGAGATCTTTACAGCAATTGCGGCTCTGCATGAAGCGCCGTTTTTGTCAGGAGCTCAGCGCGTTTCCACATCCGTCAAGATTGACGACCGTCGTGATAAACCGGATGCCTCAAGTATACAGAAGTTACAATCGGTTCAGGATAAGCTGACGTCACTTCAGGCAAGACCTAATTGATGGTTTAGTATAAACATCCGTATATACGGTTATTCGGTATGTTATAAGTCATTAATTAAAGGTTAGATTGTGTCTGTCTGTGTAGTTAACGTGAATTTCTGACATCTATAAACAGAAAGACAAAAAAGACCAGCTTAACGTTCATTAAGTTGGTCTTTTTGTATACTCATTTAACATTTTAATTAATCTGCAACTACCAATGAGGCTCCAATCAACGTGGCGTTGGTGTAACCACCGCCAACATTTTCAAAAGAGAAGTTGGTTATTGGAGCACCGATAACCGTGGCATAATCACCATCAAGCAAATCTCCGGTCGTTGCAGGATATAACGCTATAATATCGTTTCCGTTCTCATCCATGACATGAACGACAGAGAAAGTTGCTCCGAGAGAGCTATCTTCTTCAACGGAAATGACTTCCCCGTTAACTTGTACGAAAGTATTGTAATAGTTGGCTACATTTTTATTCAGATGACGGGTCGTTACATTGGAGTCAACGAGCCCCTGTACCTTTTTGCTTAGTTCTGCCGTAATGGCCGGGAATACATCGTTATGTTTACCAAAGAAATCATAAGATGCCTGCTCCATAAAGGCTGTGTCTTCTGTAATGTACGGAGTTAACTCATTAAAGAAATCCGCAGCTGATGCCGTAACAGATGAATTTCCAGTCGTTGCAGTTGGTGCTGTTTGCTCCAGAGAAGCAGTAATGCTTAGGGAATCAAGGATATCTTTGATCTCATCCTGATTATAAGTTTCCTTGGCGTAGGTTAACGTCATGGTATAGAGTTCTGTATTGGTCGGAATCAGATACTGCACAAGGATAACATCTGTACCCGAGGAATGCTTATAGGCTCCTTCCAAGACACCAGCGCTATATTCTTTATAAGACTTGTTTGTGTAGCTGGTTTTTTTATAATCGGAAATGCCGATGCTTGAACCGCTTTGTGTGTAATAATCCACTATATTATTGGCGTATTCTTCAGGATTAATTGAACCGGTTGAACTGGCCTCAATCGTCAGATTCATATTATCTGCAAATGTGACTGATGAAGATTGGTCTGAAAAAGCAGCTTTAATGGATGGAGCATTCATTTGACTTGTATCTACGCTTTTCCAGGATTCAGGATATGCAAAAGAAAATCCTTCTCCACTATATGTAGTGTATTTCGTAGCTTTTGCTTCTGTTGAGACAGTTTCAGTTGCCTTGGATGCTTCTGACGCTTGGCTATTGGTTGTTGTGTTTGTTTCTGTATTACCACAAGCAGTAAGCAATGTGGCTAATGCCAAAATCGTAATAAGTTTCTTCATTATGTCTAATTTCTCCTAATGTGCTTCCCATCGGTTGGGATTTTTTCTAAGGTCATCATTTCGTTTGGGATAATCTAGTTTAGGTGGTGAGCATAGAAACTCCTTTCTACTTTATTAGTAAAATAATAACATAAATAAAGATTTCAGTATTCATAATTACTAAAAAGGTAATTTATCTGTATTTAACAAGTTAGAAACTAATAATATACCGTATGGGTATCCATTTTGAACGATAGTACATACATTTGGTTCATATAACCGTGGGATTTATGTATGACTTAAACATATTTGAACATAACATTCCGACTTAAGAACTAACCCTTTATGTAGGTGCAATTAGCGAATAGTCGGTAAAAAAAACAGCCCATTTTTCGACCTGAGCCCGGTCCCATGTGTGATTGGTGCATATAGTGAACTGTACCTCAAATCAAAGGAGGGGTTTACATGAGTGGAGTAGTAGGTGGATACGGCGGCGCATGGACATCGACTGGCGCGATCTTGGTTCTCTTTATCTTGTTGGTCATCATCTCTAAAGCATTCTTGATCTAATAAACCGCTTGGACCCTAATATATTCGTAAAGGAGGGTTCTGCATGAGCAATGTAGTGGAAGGCGTAGGATACGGCGGCTGGACATCGACTGGAGCAATCCTGGTTCTGTTCATTCTTCTCGTAATCATCACTAAATCTTTCTGGGTATAATATGGCGAGCTCTGCCGGGCAACCGGTGGGGTTTTTTTTCTAGAGGACAAGCGTAGTGGAGAGCCAGGGAGATGAGATAGCTTGTGATTGAACGGAAGAATTGGTGGGATTTAAGAAATGGAGGGACGGAGTATGCTTCGAAAATGGGGAAGGTACCTAATGGCTAAACGCCCATTTTGTCAAATTGAGGGCGATAGCCCGGTCCAGAGGTAGGCTGAATACATAGCTTAGGGGTGTAGGCAAATGTTAAGGAGGAATGAACAATGAGCGAAGTAAAACCGAATTCACCGAACGGACAGGGACACGTATACGGACATATGGGAGGGTATGAGCATATGCAAGGATACCAATACACAGGTCATGAAATGCATGGGTATGGATATGGTTGTGGAACAATGCCAATGGGATATGGCTATGGATACGGACACCATGCCAATCAGGCTCCAATGATGCACGGTTATCAACAGGGTTGTGGAGTATCCTATGGTCATGGCGGCGGAAGCTGGGGTTCCATGGGTACGATCCTTGTACTGTTCATCTTGCTGGTCATCATCTCCAAAACGATGTTTATCTAAGTATTTGTGAGTGCAAGGAGACTTTGCTGATCGTGGATCGTTACAGTAGGTGCTCCAAATAAACTCCGAGTTTGAGTTCGATGTTGGGGCATAACGTACCTATGATTCAGAAAGGGACAGCGTAGGGTTCCATCCTGCGGTGTCCCTTTCTTACTTCGGGATTACTTTCTTTAACGAACTCCACAGACGCTATTCCATGCATTTCTGCCATTTCAAAAGTTTAACGAATCGTAGACATCTTATTATCTGAATCTGGGCATGTTTGGAGCCTATATTCATGAAGTGACATGGATTAACGTGGCTGAGATTCGTTAGATTTTACATAGCACAGAAATCCTCAATATAAGGTGTGCAGGATTCGTTAGCGTCTGGCGAGCGTAAACATTTGCTTTAAGAGCCGGGGTTATTTGCACAATTGGAGAAGTAAGGAAGTACGTATTCAGGAGTGCAGTCAGTGGGAGAACGGAAAAGTTTTAAAAGCAGAGCCGAATTTATCTGGTTAGTCTGATAAGTGAAAGGAAGACTTTTCTCATTGGTGGGGGCGGCGATTGTCTGTAGATGTTGCTAAATTGGATATGTAGACATGGATAAACACCCGGAACCCAATTCCGGGTGCTTTGTGTATGTTTTCAATCTTCTCAAGAATAAGTGATATCCAAAACAACAAAAGCCCTACCTCTCTTTTGTCCTTGCGGCTCCGATGACCGCGCCAGTGTGAATGGGAACATCTTGTGAAACTCTGTACTACCGGGTTATTGTGATTCAGGTTCTTCAATCTTCATAGGTTAATTGTGCTTAAAGTTTGCTGCGGTCGCAGCATGAAGAAAATATTCCGGGGTTTAAAGAAGACAGAAATCATATGAGGTTGTTTAATACAACTTTTATAGTATACCACAGGTTGTATTTTTCTGCAATAAAAAGGAAAGCGCGACCAAAGCAACATGTATTCGGACTGTTTGTATGTTAAAAAGTGAAAGGTTAGTTTGAAAGATACAGAAATATTTTCAAAATATTTCTTCATAGGGGTAATCCTCTTCAAAAGATTCTGCGTAGGTTATAATAAGAGGGAAGAAACAGAAAGGGGCCCTCGCATGACTGAATCGATGGAGGACAGCAGGTTAATGCGGCAGATCGCGGAACGTGATGCCTCCGCACTGGAGCTTTTATATGACCGTTATGAGCGAGCTGTGTATTCTTTTGCCTATCGGATCGTTGGTGATCCCATGACGGCAGAAGAGGCCGTTCAGGAACTTTTTATGCGGGTCTGGAATAATGCTGAACGTTACGATGCCTCACAGGGGAAGCTGACCACATGGATGTTTGCGATTACGCGTAACATTGCAGTGGACATGCTGAGGCGGAAATCAAAAGGGGCAGCGGTTACTTCAGTTGAACACGAGACACTGGTGGCCTATGCCGATGAGCATACGAACACGGAAGAAGAAGTGCAGCGAAAATGGGAAGGTACCCGGATTAAAGAGGCGTTGTCCCAATTGAACGGTGATCAGCAACAAGTTATAGAATCGATTTATTATGCGGGATTAACCCAGCAGGAAGTATCCAGCCGATTCGGGATTCCGCTGGGTACCGTAAAGAGCCGTGTCAGGCTTGCCATGCGACAGCTCCAAAAGTTGCTGGCCGATGCTGAATTGCATCCGGACGCGGGAAGGGAGGGCATACATCCATGATAGAACGACATGAGGAGTGGTCTGATCTGGCACCGATGTATGTGCTGGGCGGACTGGAAGCAGAGGAAGTGGCGGCGTTTGAAGCGCATATGGCAACTTGCGAACCTTGTCGCCAGGAGGTGAGGGAATTGCAGGAAGTGACTGGCTTCCTGCCACTTGCGGCGGAACCTGTAGCACCGCCGCCAGGCATGCGAGCACGTGTGCTGGGCAACGTGCTCGGACATGGGCAGGAGAGCGCCGAGGCGAAGCCGGCGGCTCCTGCAGAGCCTGAAGCACCCGTGGTGCTTCAGGAGGACCTTGCGCCGCAGCACGAACGTGCGGCGCAGCCCGGGCCAGGCTTGCCGCCGGTAACGGCGGTGCCTGCGGCCCGGGTGGAAGAGGCTGCCCAGGCACAGCCATGGCAGCCACAAGCGCGCGCGCGTGCGCGCAGCAGCAGCGCCTGGCGCATAGCCAGTGCCGGCCTTGCGGCTGCGGCACTGTTACTGGGCGTGTACACGGCGCAGCTGCAGAGCAAGATCGACTCGCTGACGCAGCAAGCGGCGGGCTCGTCCGCTACGCAAGAGCAACTGGTGCAGGCACAGGCGCAGAATGCACAGCTGCAAGAGCAGCTGGCATCAGCTCTGAAGCCTGCACAGGGCATGCAGACTGGCGAGGCAGTGAAGCTGAATCCTGCAACGCAGGACATTGTAGCTCAGGGTCTCGCAACCATCGTTATTGACAGCAAAGGCACCCATCTGGTTGTGCAGGCTGAGAACCTGCCGAACCTGGAAGGCAACGAGGCTTTTCAGGTCTGGTTGATCAAAGGAGATACCCCTCAGAATGCGGGTACTTTCCTTAGTCGTGACGGAACGGGAGCGGTATATTACACATTGGATTCGGCCAACGACTATGATACGGTTGCCATCACGCTTGAACCGGATGCAATGGGAGATGAGCCGCGCGGTACGATGATTCTGGCTGCCAAGATTAAAGGATAAATATAGGACATAACACCAAAGGCTGCTCCGTTGTGGAGCAGCCTTTTTGTGTTTTCCAGTTCTGATGCCCATCCATTGGATTTTATTAATTTTTTTAGTCGGAGCAACCGATAAACAAATAGAAGGCAATACCCTTAATCTCCCTGTATCTCAAGGGAGAACTGGTTGCACATAGAGAGTGAGGGGTTCAGTTGGAAGCATACCGTTCATTTATCTTTCGCCTGATACGCAATTATCTGATCGGTTCACTGGCAGCTGTTTTTGTTGTCGGTACAGTAGTTATGGTATCTACTCTGCAAATACCCAATATTCAATTTGTTCGACTCATCTTCATTGTACTGATTTCACTCTTGTTCATGCTGGTTGCAGAATTAATTACGCTGTGGGTACAGCTTGGCCCCATAAGACAATTTTTCACTTCCGAGCATCACGAGAGAGACGAATTGAACTACATGTATGAGAAAATTCATCGTTTCCCGGGACAGACCATATATCGGATCATGGGTCCACACATGCTTGGTTTCTCACTTCCGGCAGCCGGATTAACAATATGGATGATATCCACAGGGTGGCTTGAATTTCCTTACTTCTATACTGTCGTGGCCGCTGCGTGTGCCTTTCTGATTGCCATCATGCATGCGCTGATAGAGTATTACCTAACGGTGCGGGCGATTAGACCCCTGTTACTTGAGATTCGACAACGAGGCAAAGTCCAATACGGGATGGAACCTTCACTGGGAGGGCGCATCCTGGTATCGATCCAGCGTAAATTTCAGCTAAGTACGGCACTGATTGGCTTATTTCCTCTATTTCTATTTTTCCTGGCTACATATATCCGACTTCAGTATATGGACAGTGAATTTGCGAAAGAGTACATACTGTGGGGACTTCTCATCGTTGTTCTGGGCGCGGGGTTTGCGCTGGTGGGAAGCTGGCTGTTGATTCGTGATGTTCGTGATCCAGTTGCTGAACTGACGCATGAGATGAACCGAATTCAGGGGGGAGATCTTGGCAGACGAGCTCCGGATCTATATGCGGATGAGTTTTCGGCACTGATCTCCGGCTTTAATATGATGATTAATCGGCTGGAGATGAGACAGGAACGCAATCGACAGCTGTTGCAAAGTTATTTTTCTACACTGGCTGCTGCTTTGGACGCCCGAGATAAGTACACGGCAGGACATTCCATGCGTGTGGCAGAGTATTCGCTGATGATTGGTAAGCTGAGCGGAATGAATGAGGAACAGGCGGATTTATTGTACAAATCAGCCCTGCTTCATGATATCGGGAAAATCGGCATACCTGATGAGGTACTGCTGAAGGATGGCAAACTAAGCGATGAGGAATTCGCGATTATTCGTACACATCCCGTGCAGGGAGAGAGTATTTTGTTACAGATAGAGCCTATTGATGCCATGGCCGATTTTCTGCCAGGTGTACGATCTCACCATGAGAGATATGATGGCAAAGGATACCCGGATGGGATGGCTGGTGATGATATTCCCCTTTTTGGCCGCATCATTGCGGTAGCGGATGCCTTTGATGCCATGACGTCGGATCGACCCTATCGGAATGGGATGAGTCACGAGAAAGCGCTAATGATTTTGGAAGAAGGAAAAGGGACCCAATGGGACCCCTATTTTGCAGGTTTGTTTATTGATGAATGGAGACGACAACAGCATCTTCAGAAACGATCGAAGTGAGGGTTCAATTGATCCCCTCTGTCCACTTCGATTCTTTTCTGCGTCTCCGGTGTAGAGCGAGGCCTGTTATGATGGTGAGAACGCATTCGCCGAGTATGACTGCACCCAAGGCGTCATAGATCACATGTTGTTTGATCATTAGCGTGGATACTATAATGGTTGCTGCCCCGGCAACCACCAACAGCTTGACGGGTTTGCGAATGCTTGGAATTGAGAGAACGGCACGCATAACCAGATAAGAGTGAAGAGAATGAATACTTGGGAAACAATTATAAGGGCGATCCTGGCTGTAGAGCCATCCAAGAACAGATGCTCCCAGGCCTGTACCCGTCAGTTCCGGGCGCGGTACCATGGTCTGAAAGTTGAAGTAGATGAGATAACATATCCAGACACAGATATTCATGGATAACAAGACACGGTAATACGTCAGTCGATCCTTGGCACACAGGTAAGCGAGCACACCGAATACAAACGGGTACCAACCCAAATATGGAATGGACATAGCGGGTACATAGGGAATAATCCGGTCGAGCGGGGAATCAAGTACTACGAACCCGCGTTCTGGACTATTAAGAATATCATAGAAGAGCCCCATGACGGCCAAAGACAGCATTAAACTCAGTGACAGCCAATAGGATTTGCTTTTTAACAATTGCACAACATTTTTTCTCCTTTCATTCATGTTCCGACGAACATGACCCCAGCAAATAACTATATAAGTTGCACTATACATTCATTTACACGAGAACGGAGAGGACAGAAATAACCTGAAGAAGCGGAGCGTTCGCCTTTATCCACGGATTTTCCCTTTCAGAAAAGGGAATCGAAAAAATCTGGGGATAACAGCGATCAGAAGGTTGTTCTGTCATCGGAGTGGCAAGTGTAATTATTCTTTAGTTCAATTTATATAGTAGTTTAAATTTAAACAACAATATATTCTACTACGACCAGCGCACAAATTGAATCCTGATTTGTGTATTTTTGTGTATTTTTTTGACGAAGAAGGAATGCCGAAGCTTCAATGGGCATGATATGATAGAGACACATACGGACGAAGGCAATTTGGCCAGTAAAGTCGGTACAACAGGAGTGAGTGAATGCAATTTTCAAAAATGTTCGTATTGAATATGGGGATGCTTATTACCATTGCATATCTTGCTAGTGTGTTCTATAAATATGTCGTAATACGTACCTCTTCCCGAGTGAAACAGATCAGTTCCGTGCTTGTCCTTATTTTTGCAGGTTGGATCAGTACGGTTTTTGGGTTTCAACTCACCGATGAAGTGGTCTTTGATCTTCGATATGTTCCTTTAATTGTTGCTGTTCTAACGTATAGACAACCCTATAGCGTAATTATCGTGGGTATTGGAATTGGGCTGTCGAGGCTGACTTTTGGCATCACGGATGCTACATTGGCGGCAGTACTTAACATGTCTATTTTGGGCGTGATATGTGCAGGTCTGAATATATGGATGAGACGCAGCAACTACAGGCTGATTATTAAAGGAATCCTTGTTACAGTTATCGTCAATGTGGTCAATAGTGTAAACATTGCTATCGTTGGCGTGATCCCGGCTACATACTTTTTTTCACATATTATGCCTTATACACTCCCTACAGGCATTCTATTAAGCCTTATTTTTGCATTTATTTTACGTGATTTTCAGAATGAACAGAATCGAATTTTGCTGATCCAGAGTACAAACCGGCTATTGTCTGTGCAAAAGGAAGAGTTACAGAAAGCCCAGATTGTACTGGAGGATCGAGCGAAACAATTGATGATTGCCTCACAGTACAAATCCGAATTTCTCGCCAATATGTCCCATGAACTGCGTACACCACTGAACAGTGTCATTAACTTTGCCCAGATGATCAGCGAGAACGCTGACACGATGGATCAGGAGGATATTGTACGTTTTGCCAATATGATCGACCACTCCGGGCAGGAACTGCTCACGCTCATTAACGATATTCTGGATCTCTCCAAAGTAGAAGCGGGGCGGCTGGATATTGTACTGGAGGATATCAGTGTCGCACAACTTACAGAAGATGCCATGAGCCACTTTCAGCTCGGTGCTGAGAAAAAGGGAATTCAGTTGGTTCTGGACAAAAAACAGGGACTGCCCGAGACGCTCTGGTCTGATCCCCAGCGGGTTCAACAGATTTTGCGGAATCTGATGTCCAATGCCATCAAGTTCACTCACCGGGGGAAGGTCACGCTGACCGTAAGCACCAAGCAGACTAAGAATGCAGGTATTCAGAATCGATGGCTTATTTTCTCCGTTCAGGACACAGGCATTGGCATTTCTGAGGACAAGCATCATTCCATATTTGAAGCATTTCAGCAGGCTGACGGGTCGATTAGTCGAAAATTTGGCGGTACCGGACTAGGCCTGTCGATCAGTCGGGATTTAGCGAGATTACTGGGGGGATCGATTGAACTTGAGAGCACTGAAGGTAAAGGAAGCACCTTCCATCTCTATCTCCCGTTGAACCGGGAAAAAATGAGTTGACAACCTTCGCGCCGTGAGTACAATTTGGGATGACAACTAGCATCGGCCGGCATTCGAAACCCGGTCTAAGGAGTGTATCCCCATACAGAAGACGGTCAACGTTAACCCTCCCCCGTTAGATAGCAAACCACGGCGCAAGGGTTCGACACAACGCACTAACTTATCGATTGCAACATGGGAGGGTGTACCGGCAATTATTTTACAGACATTGCTGGGAGGCCCGTTCTTAACCGGGTTTCTGCTGTACCTTGGGGCCGGGTCGAGACATATCGGCTTTGTGCTCGCGATTACGACGTTCGTAAACATTGCCCAGATCGGAGCAGCTTACTGGATGCAGCGTATTCGCAGCCGAAAACGCATGCTGCTGTTATTTGTGGGCACTCATCGCATCTTATGGAGTGCAACGGGACTGATCCCGTTTATTTTTCCCAAAGAGTGGTGGGTAAGCGTATATATTGCTGTATATACGGTTGCTTTTATATCGAATACCATCGGCGGTATGATCTGGACTTCATTGATTGGAGACATTGTACCTGCCAAGGTCAGGGGACGCTATTTCGGTATTCGAAATACGATTCTGAATGCTCTTGGAAGCGTATGCTTATTCGCAGGCGGTATTGTTTTGGACCGTTACCCCGGAGAAATGGGTTTTCTAATCCTGTTTATTCCGGTGTGGATATGTGCGATTGCCAATACAGTCATCTATTTTTTCTATCCGGACGTTCCCTTTGAACGTTCTACCGAAAAGGTTTTCTGGCGGATGTTCATCAAGCCGTTCCAGGATCGTTCTTTCCTGAAAGCAACGCTGTTCCTGGCTGTCTGGTTATTGATCCAGACCTTGATTGTTCCGCTCTATTCCTATGTTATGCTGGACTTATTGAACATTAATTATCAGACTGTATCCCTGATCACGGTAGTCCAGACGCTGGTTATGATGGTCGGTTTCTATGTCTGGGGCAATCTGAATGCCAGATTCAGCAACAAAACCCTCCTATTTTGGACATTGCCAGTCATTGCACTCTCCTGTCTGTCGTGGGGGTTAATGTCGTTCATGCCCGTATTGATCGCACTATTTCTATCTCATATCTTCCTTGGGATCGGTGTAGGTGGATTCAATCAGCTGGCATTTAACTTTACGATCGGAGATACACCCAAAAGTGAAAGACCGATGTTTGTCGCGGTGTATTCGGCTCTGACGGGAGTGACCTCATTTCTTGGGCCGCTGATGGGTGGCTGGTTGTATGAAAAGATGGAAACCTGGTCCGATGCATTGGCCTGGGTCTCTGCCTACGGATTTCAGGTAGGGGTTGGTGTAGTAATGCTGATTCTTACATTTACCCTTGGACGTCGTGTACTGTTAAAATAGAAACTATGACGCATGACTTAATATAACGATGGCGAAGTGGAGGGATGTATATGAATCGTCTCGAACGGAAAGCCATGGTGATTGGAGCCACGGGGCTTGTAGGCGGATTACTGGTTCATCATCTGCTGGAGCACTCGGCATACAGCCTGGTTCGCGTTTTGGTTAGACGTCCACTTGAGCTGCAACATCCCAAACTGGAACAGCATGTAGTGGACTGGGAACAGCTGGAGAGCCAAGATCAATTATTCGATGGAATCGATGACCTGTACTGTTGTTTGGGTACAACGATCAAAAAAGCAGGCAGTCAGGAGAGTTTCCGTCAGGTGGATTACCATTACCCGGTTCGTGCAGCTACCATTGCGAAGCAGCATGGAGTATCACAGATGCTGGTGATCTCCTCCATGGGAGCGAGTGCAGGTTCCCGTGTCTTTTACAGTCGGACCAAAGGGGAAATGGAGGGTGCATTGTCCGATATCGGTTTTCCGTCATTGCATATCTTCCGCCCTTCCTTAATTCTGGGAGATCGAAACGAGAAGCGGTTCGGTGAGCAGATGGCTGCCTATGCCATGAAGTTTCTGGATCGCTGGATGAAAGGCAGAGCGGACAAATACCGGGCGGTCCACGCCGCAACCATTGCACAGGCCATGACAAATATTGCACTGGTGCAAGCCGAGGGAAACCATGTGTATTCAAATGAAGTCATTCATGTCCTTGGTGTGGACGGGGGCTAAGAAACCTTTGAACGAGCTGTTTGCTTCATGTGGCTAGTGATGAGCGTTTCTCGCTTGAGGTAGATCGTGGTATAATAGGCAACAAAAATGAGTTCGAACCCTGACTCCATGCGGCAGCAGGATAACGAACATGAAGGAGAACTCGTCCATGAAAAAACCAATCTCTACCGATCAGGCGCCAGGCGCCATTGGTCCATACAGTCAAGCCGTTGATGCAGGCGATTTCATCTACACTTCCGGACAGCTTGGCCTGAATCCTCAAACGGGAGAATTCGGTGCAGATGTACAAGAGCAGACACGTCTGTCCTTGAGCAATGTGAAGGCTATTCTTGAAGCAGCAGGTACAAGTATGGATAAAATCGTGAAAACGACAGTGTTCCTGAAGGACATGAACGATTTTGTTCCTGTGAATGAAGTGTATAGCACGTTCTTTGAACAGCCGTACCCTGCACGAAGTGCAGTAGAAGTTGCTCGTTTGCCGAAAGATGCACTGGTGGAGATTGAAGTTATTGCCCTGAAATAGGACAACCTTCATTCGTTCGGGTATACATAAAAAGCCGATTTCAGGTCGAATGACCAGAATCGGCTTTTTGCATTTTTACGTAATATTTAAGCGCTATATAGAAGGGGAAATTTCAATCGCGATCCTGATTCCGGGCGAAGAACAGCCATACCGCATAGATGGCCAGTACGATTGCAATGATGATTGCCGTATAATATACGGAAGTGACATCCTTTTGTTTAAGTGCGATGGCGATATATGCCCATGTGAATACAAGTGGGTATATGCTATCCCGATAACGGAAACTAACGAGTACAGCTAGCACCATACCGACAATCAGCATAATGATCGTCCAGGTCGGTTCGCTGATACCAAAACCATCCCAGCCTATTTTATATAATAGTACCGCTGCATTGACAATCGTTGCCACGCTAATCCATCCAAGATAGATGCTGAATGGCAGCTTCACAAGCCAGATCTCAGCAGTGGTTGGAACCGTAATGGTACGTGTTTTTACATACAGCATGATCAGGCACAACAGAAGCAGTACAATAATCAGTAAAGCGAGACCGGTCTGCAAGTTTTGAAAAGCAAAAATCCAGGCTACGTTGAAGGCACAACTTGCCAGAAACCAATACCCGAGACGGGTAATCGAATCCCTTTTCCAGGAAGCGGGTACGAACTGATAGATCACAAATCCTGCCAGCAGCAAGTAGATCAGACCCCATATAGAGAAGGCATATCCAGAAGGTGTGAGCAGCACAGGATACATATCCGATACTTCTTTATTGGTCTTGCCCCCGATCGGCAGAGCGTTGGAGAGGTAGTTCACGATAATTACAGCGATAAAACCAATGGCGTTTAACCACTTGTACGGATTGTTACGTGACATTGTGTTTCCTCCTTGGTTTAACGAATGAATGAACCACGGGTCAGTCTACAATGAATATACCCAGTTCTTGCACATTCTAATAACAGCCGCAAAAAATTCACAAGTTGATTTTTCAGATCCTTGTGCTCAGCCGCTATGTTGGAACGGCACTCTGTCCCAATATACGCGAAACGAAGCAGAAATATGTCCATGCCCACGATGTCCCACTAGAAGAGGAGGAAGAGAATGCTCACAAGAGAAACGATGGAGCAACAGCAGACTTGGTTCTATGTAGTTGCACTGTTCGTAGGAGCAGCGATAGGACTAAGCAGCCCGGCATGGGGAAACATGTTGCATTACACCGTGTCTCCGATACTTGCCATTCTGTTATACAGCATGTTCGTACAGATTCCCTTTCTACAGTTAAAAGAGTCCTGGTCCAACCTGCGATTTATGGGCGCGTTACTAGTGGCTAATTTTATCGTTGTCCCTATAGTCGTATGGTTGCTTACACTGGTCTTTCCACAATCACCAGGCGTTCTGATTGGAGTTTATCTGGTACTGTTAACGCCCTGTATTGATTACGTCATTGTGTTCACACAGCTCGGCAGGGGCAATGAGAAACTGATGCTCGCCGCAACACCTCTTTTATTTGTTATACAAATGATCCTGTTGCCGTTTTATTTATGGCTATTGTTGGGTACCGAGATGGCACAGATCATGCAGGTAGGGCCGTTTGTAGAGGCTTTTCTGTTCCTGATCGTTATTCCACTGCTGCTTGCTGTTGTTACACAAGTTCTCTCTAGAGGTAAAGCGAGCGGGGAGCGGGTCATAAATGCGACGGTATGGCTGCCAGTTCCGATGATGGCACTCGCGCTGATCGTGGTTGTCGCTTCCCAAATTGGCAAAGTCTACAATGATATGGCGATCATCGTGAACGTGATCCCGATCTACGTCGCTTTTCTGATCATTATGCCCTGGTTATCTCGGATCATTGCTAATGGATTTCGATTGAATCCGGGTGCAGGGCGGGCGTTGATTTTCAGTTCAGCCACACGGAATTCGCTGGTTGTTCTGCCGCTAGCACTGGCACTCCCACCAGAATGGGCAACTATAGCTGCGGCAGTCATCGTTACACAGACGATGGTGGAGCTTGCAGGGGAGCTAATCTACATTCGACTTGTACCTGCGGTGATTTTGCGGGATCGGTGAGCGGACTAGGACGTATCTATGTTATGATTTAATATAATTAATAAAACCATTTTTGGTAAATCAAAGGGGGGAGATGAGAGTTCTTACTTATCGGAAGATCATGTTCTACCTGGATATTGCACTGGTTCTGTTCATCGTAGTCTTTTTTCCCATAGCAGCTCATACAACGGGAAATAAAGTTTATTATCTCTACCTGGGGATAGCTGTAGCCGCAATCTTTCGGATCGTATTCTATCTTAGAAAAGAAAGAGCCAACAAGTCGTCATGACCTATGCTATCTTCGTGGTAAATAAAGTGCAAAAAAAGGACTCCATCAGGGGTCCTTTTTGGGTTGAAGCCATTACGTACCAGCCTGCAATACTGTTTTACGATATTCCGCTGGCGTGATGCCTTCCATCTTTTTGAACACTTTGCTGAAATACTTCTCATCCTGGAATCCAACCATCTCTGAGATTTTGGCGACTCGCAGAGAAGGATTTTGGAGTAGTAGCTTGGCGTTGTTAATTCGCAGTTTGCCCAGATATTCCGACCAGTTCAGACCAAATTGCTGTTTGAATTTTCGTGAAATATACTCCCGGCTCAGGTAGAAACGCGCGGCAATCTGCTGCAAGGACAGGTCCTCCTGATAATGGGCGTCCATGTAACGCGCAATCTCACTCATGGGATCAGGATTGGCGTGGTGATGAGCGGTGAGCGCCTTTCCTGCGGCAAGCAGTCGTTGTTCCAATAATGAACGAAGGAGGGGGAAGGATAACAGTCCTTCATAGTCCAAAGGTAACTCGGCAAATGGAATAGACTGTTCCTCCGTCACTTCTTCCTCATTGAATGACGAACCTGCCGTATCATCAAGCCAGCGGCTCAGCATCCATTCCAGCTCGTCGATCCATTGCTGGATCTGCTCAGCACTGACAACCTCAAGATCAGTAATCGGGTCAAGCCACTCGGCGACCGCAGCAGCTACACTGGAAGCCCGGCAACTCATGGCTGCCATACGCAGGGGTTCTTCATGGGCGGTTAAACGCCTGATTTTATTCCCATTTGATGATTCCACTGAAGCATGGGTCCGCTGTTTAATTTGCACAGCATTACGTCGCCACAACCTTGAACTTGCTTCCAGATAGGCCGCTGAGATTCCGCCAGGGTAGGACTCACAGATGGAGATACCAAAATGAAGCCGGCGCTGAATCGTCTGCTCCAATCCATGATTGACCTTGTCCAGAATATGTTCCAATGAAGTGGATGGGCCCCAATGCAGCAGAACAATCTCGTCCGGTTGATCCAACTGGCGAAACATTACGCCTTCGTCTGGTGTGGATAACATCTCGGCACAGATATTGAGCACCGAGAACACAAGCAGGTCCGGTTGACTGCGGTATTTCGCCAGACAATCTGCATCCAGATGGGACAGGCTGGTGACAGCGACACTACAGACAGGGATTAGACAGGGGAGATTTAACTCATCCTGCAATCGCTGCATGTGTGATGGGCTGCTGCCTCTTCCGACGGCCAGTTCGGTGAGCAGACGATCCTGGTAGTGGGGGCGCATTCGATTAACGACAATGGATTGTCTGGTGGATTGTATCCGAATGGCGTCTTCCTCTTTCCAAGCTGTAACGGCCTTTAATAGAGAGGCATTCAGCTCATCTGCTTCCACAGGTTTCAGGAGGTAGTCCATGCCACCATGCCTGATTGCATGCCTCACGAGTTCAAAATCGTCATATCCACTAATAACCAGCACCTTGCTGTGTGGGGCATGAGCCGATATCCATTCAAGTAATGCCATACCGTCCTTGCCCGGCATACGCATGTCACTGAGTATGATTTGAGGTTGATGTGCCGTGATGGCGGCGATAGCTTCATCCCCGTCTTCTGCTTCAAGTAATGTATCAATACCAAAGTCTTCCCAATGACCAAGCAACCTTATGGCATCGCGGACAGGTTTTTCATCATCTACAAGCAGTGCCTTCATGTTGTTCACTCTCCCGCGTATAGTTTAACCCTGATCTTCACACCATGGGGTTCCCGATTGCTGATCTCAAGTCTGGCAGAGTGACCGGGATGTGAGTTTAATTGAAGTCTGCGCATCACATTTCGTAGACCGATGGACTCGGACTCATCGGATTCTTGTGTGGATAACCCGGTTGTTGTATGACTTTGATGCAGCCATCCTCGGATCTCCAGTAATTTATCTTCAGGTATGGAAGGTCCGTTATTATTCAGTTCTATTTCAATCCAATGATCATCGATCAGGCGGCTGGATAGGGAGATGTGGCCTTTGCCTGGCTGAATATCTGCTCCATGTTTGAAATAGTTCTCAATTAAAGGTTGTAACGTCATTCTTGGCATTTCGACAGACAGGGTATCTTCGGCAAAATCCAAATCGACCTCAAGGCGGTCTCCGAACCGCTCCTGTTGCAGTTCCAGATATAAGCGGGCATGCTCCGCCTCTTCGCGTAAGGTCACGCAGGTCTGATCCCGCATGCTGTAGCGCAGCATTTTCGATAGGGAAGAGAGTAGGGTATACGCCCGCTGTCCTTGCTGTTGAAGGGCAAGTGTACCGATGGATTGCAGTGTGTTATACAGAAAATGCGGATGAATCTGCGCTTGCAACGCTTTGAGTTGATTGGTCTTATTGGCGATTTCCAGTCGATATTCCCGTAGAATCAGATTATTCACCGTATCCATCATATCCCGGAAATGACGAGCGAGTACCCCGAATTCATCTCGGCTGGATAGATGGATATCCACATGCAGACGCCCGGCTTGAATCTGGTTCATATACCGCATGAGTTGCTTGAGTGGACCGGTGATTCGGATGGAGATGAACAAGGTTGCAACAATGACCAATACAAGTGCCGCAATGGCAATCATCGCATTATTCCACGTCAGTGTGGTGGCTCTGGCATATAACGTCTCATTCGGGATCTGTTTGACGATGGTCCAGTCGGCGTATGTGCTGCCAAGTTGTTGGTATACATACATGGATCGATCCTGTTCAAAATGCCCTGCGACATTCTGGGCTGTACCTTCGCTAGATCGCGCGATATTCAGTTCACTAGCGGTTTCCTCTCGTAGTGCATCCGTATGATTGACCTCGGAACGTCCTTGGTAAATGATCTGATTCTGACCATCCACCACATAGATCTGTTCCTTAGCCGGATCATACAGCCTGCCACAGATTGCTGCAATGGTATTCATATTCAAGTCAATGGCGAGTACACCCAGACGCTCGGTGGACGGAATATCCTTGATCACCCGATGCAGGGTAATGACCGTTCTGGCAGGGTCATCGGGGGAGGCGGCCTTGAATCCGTACGTGTGACTCATATGTGCCGATTCCACCCAGATGTCCGGGCTGTCACCGCCTGTTTTTCCATGGAGCGAGCCGGAATAGGCCTGTTTGCGTTCCTCCCGCTTCGGAAAGGGATTTGTAATTAAGGTGGATTGATTGGCGGCAAAAGAGTGCAAATACAGCTGGAATACATCCGGCACAGCCGCGCGGATGGTCTGCAAAGTGGTATACACCTCGGCAACCGCACGATAATCACCAGGAATTTTTGCTAAGTTACGCAGAAAGTTCGGGTCGTTATACACAGCGAGCGACGCTCTGGCCACGTTATCCACATAATTGTTGAGATTGGTGGACGCTTGGTAGATCAGGCGTTTGTTTTCTTCAACAGCCTGTTCACGCAAGGCCGTCTTGGTCTGAATAAACGTCATGCTGATTGAAGCGAGCAGCGGAAGGGTGGTAGAAATGAGCATAAAGGCAATCAATTTGGTGCGTATACTGTAGTATTTGGACATTGGAACACCCCTTCTGGTTGCAGGTTAAGAGAGGACAATATTTTACCCCCAACTGTTCACAAGGGTCGGTGTTTCCCTCGGCGATAATGGGGTTTAATAGAAAAAGAGACCAATTTCATCCATCTATAGAAGGGGAGAACGATATGAAGCATCGCAAATCTTCACAGCTGTTACAGCAGCTTGTGTTCGTGGGTCCCTCCATCGTGTTTTTTATTCTCATCATCGTGGTCCCTTTCCTGCTTGGCATGGTGTATTCATTCACGGATTGGAACGGGGTATCCGAGAACATTAATTGGGTAGGGTTTGATAACTTCGTGCATGTTTTTGTGAATGATCCCAAGTTCCAAACGGCGTTTTGGTTTACGGTGCGCTTCACCGTGGTTGGTGTAGTACTGACCAATGTGATTGGCTTTTTCCTGGCGTATTTCCTGACCAAACCGCTTAAGACGAGAAACATTCTGCGTACGATCTTTTTTATGCCTAACGTGATCGGTGGGTTGTTGCTCGGCTTTATCTGGCAGTTCATATTTGTGAAAGGGTTTTCAGCAGTAGGCGATGTAACCGGCTGGTCCTTCTTCAACCTTCCTTGGTTGGGAGACGAACCGACCGCCTTCTGGGGAATCGTGATTGTGTTTGTATGGCAGACCGCAGGATATCTGATGGTCATCTACATCTCATCTCTGACAAATGTATCCCCTGATCTGCTGGAAGCCGCCGAGATTGATGGCGCAAGTCGCTGGCAGGTACTGCGGAGCATCATTCTTCCGCTCATTATGCCGGGTGTAACAATCTGTCTGTTCCTGGCGATCTCCTGGTCGTTCAAAATGTTCGATCTCAATCTGTCGCTAACCAAAGGTGGACCGTTCGGATCAACAGAGTCGGTTGCACTTAATATTTACAATGAAGCCTTTGTGAATAACAGATATGGCATCGGAACCGCCAAAGCACTCGTGTTCTTCGTAATCGTTGCCATTATCACGATGATTCAGGTACGTCTGACGAAGAGCAAGGAGGTGGAGGCATAGATGGAAACGTCAAAAAATTACCGCTTCAGTACCATTTTAACCGAGATTGTCATGGTACTCCTTGGTCTTTTATTCCTGGTTCCGTTTTACTTCCTGTTTGTGAATTCGGTCAAAACTTTCGGTGATCTGCTCACCAATTCGGCTGCATGGCCGGAAGTATTCCAGTGGGGCAATTATGCGAATGCCTGGGAGAAAATTAACTTCCCGTCTGCGCTGATGAACTCGCTTATCGTTACTGTGGTCAGCAATCTGTTGCTTGTGCTGATCAGTTCCATGGCCGCGTACCGAATGGTCCGCAGCAATACCCGGTTCAACCGGATTTTGTTCGGCATGTTCATTGCCGCCATGGTGATTCCGTTCCAGTCTATCATGATTCCACTCGTTACTGTAACCAGTAATCTTGGACTGATCGATAGCCTTGGCGGACTCATCATCTGTTATCTCGGTTTCGGGGCACCCATGTCTGTCTTCCTGTTCCACGGATTCGTAAAATCCGTCCCACTGGAGATTGAGGAAGCGGCCCGAGTGGATGGAAGCTCTGCCTACGGGGTGTTCTTCCGGATCGTATTTCCACTCATGAAACCGATGTATGTAACCGTCATCATTCTGAACACACTCTGGATCTGGAATGATTATCTTCTCCCATCCCTGATCCTGCAAAGCTCCAACCTGCGTACGATCCCAATTGCGACCTTTGCACTCTTCGGTCAATATACGAAGCAATGGGATCTGGCTTTGCCGGCACTTGTGCTCGGCATCATGCCGATCATTATCTTCTTCCTGCTGATGCAGAAGTATATCATTCAGGGGATTACCGCTGGATCAGTTAAAGGGTAAGTGCGAGGGAAGGGTCGCTGTGGCGGAGTGCGAGCACAAGGTCGCTGCGGGATCAAGTTGCGCTTTCGGTCGCTGTTGCTCCTCGGTGGCCTGAATGTATTAGGGCAAGGAAACCACCGAGTATCAAAGGCGAACGCTCCGCTCCTACATCGCATCCTGATCCCTTTGCTCCCACCTCGCATGGAGGTGTGCAAAGGGAGTCATGCCCGCATAGCTTGGGCATAACTCCTAGGGAAGTTCGAATAGCCTGGGCATGACTCCTGGGGAAAAGATTAATAAAGGGAAATGATCATGAAAGAAGCTTGTATAGCCAGGGAATTCTTCTACAGAGTGAAGTGATGGTAAGCTCCTTTTTCAAAGCGTTAACGAACCCACCGCATCTTAAGAGGTGGATAATCAAGGAATACAAATTGTAACGAATCTCAGCAACGTTATTCGGGTACAAAACGGCGTCAGAGCCTTAAAATTCGACCAAAACAACGAAATAGCGTCTCTGTGATTCGTTAGAATGGAAACCTGTGCAAATAGGAGTGAATAACGTGGGCTCGGTTCGTTAGAATGAAAACACGCTTCAAGGGAAGGTTATTCTGTCATCGGAGTGCCAGTGTAAATATGCTTTAGTGGAACTGTTATACTGAAACTACTATAGGGAGAGTGTATGTATGAAAAGAATGACAAAGTTGACGTTGCTTATGCTGATTGCTTTTTCGGTAATGCTCGCGGGTTGTGGCAATGGAGACAAGAGTGGCAGTCCGGTCAATACGGATGCTCAAGGTGGTGGCGAGGCTGCTGCTGGAGATAAAACCATTAAAATCTTCCAATTCAAAGTCGAAATTGCGGAAGCGCTCAATCGTCTCAAAGCGGAATATGAATCCTCCCATCCAGGCATCAAACTGGACATTCAGACCGTAGGTGGCGGCAGTGACTACGGTGCTGCATTAAAAGCCAAGTTTGCGGCTGGAGAACAACCGGACATTTTCAACGTAGGTGGTTATCGTGAATTGGATACATGGCTTGAATATCTGGAAGATCTGTCTGGAGAATCATGGGCCAAGGATGCACTTGAAGTAGCCAAAGAGCCAATGACCAAAGACGGCAAGCTCTATGGACAGCCGCTGGCGCTAGAGGGTTATGGTTTCATTTATAACAAAGACCTCTTCCAAAAAGCTGGTATTACCGAAATTCCAACGACACTGGAACAATTGGATCAAGCTGCACAGAAACTTCAGGCTGCAGGTATTACGCCTTTCTCGAACGGTTATCAGGAGTGGTGGGTGCTGGGTAATCATAATGTAAACGTCGCATTTGCAAATCAGGCAGATCCGGTGAAATTCATCCAAGGACTCAACGAAAGTACGGAGAAGATTCCTGGCAACCAAGTGTTCGCCGACTGGATCAACTTGCTCGACTTAACGTTGAAATACAGCAACAAAAACCCGCTGACAACCGATTACAATACTCAAGTTACGTTGTTTGCGAGTGGAGAAGCGGCGATGATGCAACAAGGGAACTGGACTCAAGTACAGATCGATGGAATCGATCCGGATCTGAATCTGGGTATCCTGCCGATGCCAATTAACAATGAACCGAATGACAAATTGTTTGTCGGCGTGCCGAACTACTGGGTTGTGAACAAAAATTCCCAAGTGAAAACGGAAGCGAAAGAGTTTCTGGAGTGGCTCGTAACTTCGGATATCGGGAAACAATACATGACAAAAGAATTCAAATTCATTCCAGCGTTCAGTTCCATCACGGCATCCGAAGAGGATCTGGGTGACCTCGCCACAGAGATCATGAAGTATAGCCAGGAAAACAAAACACTCAGCTGGAACTTCAACCGTTTCCCTGAAGGGGTTCCACAAGAGTATGGCAGCACGATTCAAGCTTACGTTGCAGGCAAATCGGATAAAGTCGGATTGCTCGACGCATTGCAACAGAACTGGGATAGTCTGAAAAAATAATCCGGATCATGGATGGTATCCACAGGTTACCGAAAACTGTTCAGAAATTTTCTGATAGAAAAGTTAGTCTATCGGATATATAAGTTAATTGAAACGGGCCAACCAGAGATCTTATTCTGGTTGGCCTGTTTTTGTTTTTCCGAGGAGCCAATAACGCTCTCTGAAAAGTTCAAAGTCAGCTATATCCCTGAAATGTGGATAACCCCAAAGCAGTTTAACGATCTCATGACGTATTTAACACAGAGTCAATACTATATGTGGATATCCTGTGTGTATAACACTCTAAATGTGGACAAGTATGGAGTAGTTGGAGTGGGAGGTCCTCTTTTGTTAACAGAAATACTTGTTTTCAACTTACTAGTACTGTATAGTTCTAAATATGACAAATCCAAAAATGAACACGGGACCCGCCAAATCCAAGAGTTCCAATCCGGTGAACCGGACCAAGGCGATCGAAGTTGCAGCGCAATTATTTCTGCGTCACGGGTACAGCTATGTCAGCATGGATGAGGTCGTGCGAGTGAGTGGGGTATCGAAGTCGAATATTTATTATCATTTTAAAAATAAGGAGGAACTGCTCCAGGCGGTGGTACAATACTGGATTGCCCAGTATGAGTCGGAGCTGTATCTGCTGCTCAGTCAGCGTGAGCGAGGAGTGGAGGAGCGTATTTACTCATTTATGGCATTGCTGTCGGCAGGTATTGAGGGCCGAAATTACGAAGGGAGCTGTCCTTTTGTTACGTTATATATGCAGACACCGGACAGTGCACCCCAAGTGAAGGAAAGCATATCCAGATTCTTTCGTGAGCTTAGACCTATGGTGGAGAAGTTGTTTCAGCAAGGTTTGGATCGCGGTGAATTTCGCAAAGAGATTGAGCCAGGACCGGCTGCGTTGTTGTTTATTGCAGCACTGGAGGGTTCACTAATCCTAGCGGGAACTGCCCGTGATGTAGGGATTATAGAACAATCGGCGCGCACGTTTTGTCAGATGCTTCGTTAATCGAAGCTCTTTTTTTGAATATAACTAGTACTATATAGTACTAAAGGGAGCCGTAACAGAATGATTGTACATCCTAACCGTGTATCCAATGAAGAAAACACAGCAGCAAATTCAACAAACATGAATCAGGTAATAAGCAAGTCTGATATTGCAGACACGACCATTTTTATGACAGGAAGTACAGGTTTTATCGGCAAAGAAACGGTCAAACAACTCACGCAGGGAGACGCACAATTGCTCTTGCTGGTTCGTTCGGAACAGCGAGCCAGAACTGTGCTGAAGGCTTATGGAGTGAAGGATTTCGACCGAATTACCTTTATTACAGGTGATTTGTCCATGTCGGGTCTTGGACTTACCGCAGCGGACCGGGAGAGTGCTCTTGAAGCGAATGTGATCATTCATGCGGGTGGAACGATGGACGTCACTTTGGAACGAAAAGTAGCCGAGCAGATATTCATGAACGGGGCCAGAGAAGTGGCACAGCTAGCACAGGAAATCCACCGTACTCATGGATTGAGACACTTTATCCACGTTGTTGGTTATATGAGTCCTTATGGAGAGCGGAATGAACAGGGGAATTATCTACAGGTTGAGCATGTGGATAACAATGAAAGTGCGTATGAAGAGATGAAGTTTCATGCCGATCTGCATATTCGCGAGCATGCTGAACAGCATCACTATCCCTTATCCGTTGTAAATCCGAGTACAGTGGTTGGACCACGTCCCACAGGTGAAACCGAGCAAACGGGTGGGATTGGGCTGCTCATTCAGGTGATTCAGAAAGGGCTTATGCCGGTAGTACCGGGAGGTTCATCCTATTGGTTACCGCTTGTGGAGAATGACCTTGTTGCACAGACGCTTGTTTTTCTATCCAGGGAAGCTGCTCCAGTCGGAGGAACTTATCCACTGTTGGCGCGGAGGGAAGACAGTCCCAATATGAACGAACTGCTGCAACTCTTGGCGCAGCAATTGGACGTACCCAAGCCCAAAGGGGCTGTGCCACTACCATGGATTCAATGGATCATGAAATCAGGTGGTTCACGCATCAGTGGTGTTCCAGCGGAGTCGGTTGCTTTTATTACCAACAGGTCATTCCCGGTTGAAGAGACGGAGGCTCTGTTCACACGTATGGGGCAATCCTGGCCGGACATCCGGGAACAGCTTCCGCTGGTTACAGCCGATCTGGACTATCGTTTTCGGTACACGCCGTTACCTGAGGGTTTTCCGACAGATTATATTCGGTCGCGGAGCGGAAATATGGCTATGCTTGGTTGGGAGGGCGAGGGAGAGCCTTGGATTATTGTACATGGTTTGCTTCAATCTGCAGATGAGATGTTACCGTTAGGAAAACAGCTTAGGGACCGGACCGGGAACCCGGTATGGTTAATCGATCTAGCTGGATTCGGACGGTCCCCGGTGCATCAGGGAGATGAAGCGTTTGAAGGTCAGGTGGATGCACTGCTTACGGCTCTTGGTGAGTTTGAAGGTCCGGTGAAGCTGGTTGGTCATTCGATCGGTGCTGCTATTGCAGCTGCGGCACAGATGCGTAGCGGGCGGACAGACATTCGGCTGGGATTGCTCCAGCCAGTTGCCAACAATTCGAATCCGAATGTCCTAAGATGGGTTTCCCGTTTGCCAAGAGGGGTGATGCGCTCCTTGCTGCGTGGCAGATCGGAGAAAAGTTGGAATCAAATGTTCATTTCACATAGCGGCGTAGGCGACAGCGGTGTTATGGCCGATACCATGGGCAAGAGAATACGCTCCAGTCTCCAGTCCCCTCGCATTGCAGGAGCACATGCAGACTTGTTGCGCTGGATCCACTCGGGTCAGAGGAAAGGCGCCAGATCAACGTTGTGGGCGAAAATGGAAAGTCAGCATTATGCCAAGAATGTATTAGTGGTATGGGCCAATCAAGATCAGGAATATCACTATCCCCAGGATATGAACTCACAGGTCAAACGGATAGATGTGCCCTATGGACATTACTTTCCGACGTTTCAGTATAAGGAAACAGCTGCAATCCTCGCCGAATGGGCCGATACCTTGAGGTGAGTTCAGGTTTGGACATGCAGGAATCCCATGCCAATTGTCGAAAGGGTCAAGTCGACTTTTGAGAGCTGAACCAAAGACAGGAGAGTTGGTGGAACGATTGCCGCGGGTGTTCATATTGATGCAGTTGTACAAAAGCCGGACGTGTACATCGATGACAAGCTGATCATGCGTCAGGGTGAATTGGTCGAATAAATACAGTGAAGAAAATTGGGCATGTCCACAACGTGTCCACAGTATTGGATAACTGAAGTGAAAATTAAGGTTTTACGTCAGATTTACAAACAAATACACAACATGTCCACATTAAATTAATGAATATCCACATGAAATGCTAAAGATATCCACAGCATGTGTGCAATATGTGCACAACTTATCCACAAATCAGGTATAACTCGTGTTTTCATGCGATAAAACAGTCGTTTTGGAGTAATGAAACAAGTTATCCACAGGAATATCGCTTTTTTGTTCCAAGTATTTGAAAACATAGAAACAGATCCATAATATATGGGGATAAAAAATACCAAAAATCGGCATAAAGCTGATCTTTGGTATTTTTTTTGAATATAATTTTTCAATCCAATGTCAGGTTACTTACGCTCAATACTAAAACGACTGACTTCCACCATCCTCCACAACAGGGCAAATGAGCAGAGCGGAGATAGCAACCGTAATGCAACGTCTGTTGAAGTTGGCAAAATTGATCTGAAGACTAAACATTTGATCAAAAATAACCGATACACCAAAGTAACATCTAATGGGACGAAAGTACCTGTGGTGACTTGGTGAATGCGAACCACAAGCAGGTCACTTAGCCCAATAAAGTGCCCTTCTTATGGTTTTGTTTTAATATTTTATAATGATCTGATTATACGGAATGAGAGGATATGGGGATAACTATGGACGAGGGAATGCAATATATTAATTTTTCGGTAGGAGACCAGATCTTTGCACTTCGAATTGATGAAGTTCATGAGATCATCAGAATGGTACAGGTAACAACAGTTCCATTTGGAAGTCCGGAGATCAGAGGTTTTGCTTCGCTGTACGGTAAGGTCGTTTCGGTGGTGAGTCTTCGTGTATTGTTAGGCATGCCGGACCAGGAGGATACCTCTTCTACACGTATTATTGTGGTGCCTTACAAAGGTGGATTTGTACCGCTGATCGTGGATATGGTCGATTCTGTCGTAAGTTACGATCGTTTCGAGGAACCAGCTGAGGAACACCGCCGTTTCATGCTTGGCGTTTTTGACAAAATCGGGTTCTGTGAAGATCATCGTGCAGGCATTTTGAACCTGGATGTATTGCTGGGGAGCTTGATCAGATCATAGTAAGATAACGATCCGTAATTCTTTCAATATTCAGTATTATCCTTCGGTTTACCCAAATGTTCCTCATCCGCTTTTCGGGAGAAGGGACATTTTTTTGTGCCGCTAGGGCGTTTTCAGACACGCCCTAACCCTCGAAATAACCACTTTTTATGGGCAAAGGTTTTTAAATCCGGTCATTTTCGTATATGATGGAGAGTAACAATGCGAAGGGATGACGGGAGACTTTAATGATGCAATCGCTGTATGGAGTATGGCTTGGTGACGTATTTTTTTGTTTTTCCGGTGAAACATCGGAACCGCGTGTGGATGCATGGAGCCACGTGGTAAGAAGGTTGAATTTTGGCGACGGGGGTCGTCTGTTTCAGCCTGCCGCTCTGCGTCTTGCGGAGCTGCGCTGGCCGAATCCGCTGAGGAACACGGCTGAAGCCAAGAACACGAAGCGGCGTCAACTGCTGGGGCGCACATTGGAAGGATTAGCAGTCTCGCCTAAGGATGCTTTCAGGTTGCTGCTGCAATGGGATGACCGTTTGTTAAATGCAGCCGGAATTCAGGTTGGAGAAGAGATGCGTTACTGGATCAAGGCGGCGCAGTTCACACAGGAGCTGCTGTTGCGGGGAGCAATTGCTCCATCGGCTGAATTCGCAGCAAAAACCGGAGCACGGCGACGGACCGGGCAAGAGACATTAACAGGCGTATGGCGGCCACGTTTGCAGCAGGAGGAGGACATTGAACGCTTCCGCGATCTTGCTGAAGCAATGCCTCCGATTGGACTTTCTGCTCCTGGAGCTTATGCTTCATTGGAACCGGAAACGCGTGAAGAAGCAGGGGCTGCGGTATTATTTTCATTCATGAGTGGCATGATTCATGCTGTAGTGACAAGTGAACTGGAGAGCATGGACAGTGAACTGTCCCGTTACCGCACGCCATATCGACGCGGATCTTCGCCAGTAGCCGAACTCTGGTGGAATAGTCTGATCTCAATGTTCCGTCCTGTGACGGTGCAAGGGCCGACGGACGATATGACAGCGTTTATTCATACGCTGCAAGAAGTTGGTGGAACGTCGATGCCGATCGTGGGAGCAGAAGAGTTGGCGCCTGCTGAAGGCCAATTGAAGCTGGTGCTCCGTTTGGAGCCGCCGCTGGGCGAACATGAAACGATCTGGGGGATCAGCTTTTGGGCGGACAGTGAGCAGGAACCAAGCTTGAGGTTGCCTGCACGGACGATCTGGGCACATCCAGAGCGAGATCTGGACCGAGGGAAGGTGTTATATACCTCGGCGGCAGAGCAATTATTGATGGCACTCGGGCAAGCAGCAGAAATGGCACCTGAACTGGAGACGGCGCTGCTTATCGCTCGTCCGGAGGAAATTAAGCTGGAGCAGCAGGGTTTCTTTGAGTTTCTCACGCATGCGGTTCCACGTTTACAGAAGGCTGGGATAACCGTTCTCATGCCTTCAAGGTGGAGTCGTGCCGGGAAACGTCGTGCGGGACTGCGTCTGCAGATGTTGAATCGGGGAACAGAGCGGTTGCCTGGAGCCACATCGGCACTGGGCATGGAACAATTGGTTGCTTTCAAAGCGGAGCCTATGCTGGATGGGAAACCGGTCACGGCGGAGGAACTGGCAGCACTGGCTGAATCCACAGTTCCGTATGTTATGTTCCGTGGCGAATGGATTGAAGTGGATACAAAAGAGATTCGCCAAGTCCTGCGTTATATGAAAAAAGAAGAAGAACAATATATGCCTCTCTCCGAATGGCTGCATCTGGCAGCGGATGAAGGGGAGGATTCCGCATGGAAGGGCCTCTCCGTCTTTGGTGCCGAATCTGATGGGATGCTTGCTTTTCTGCTCGATGGACAGGTGCTTCGCAGCATTGAGCCTCGGCAGGTTCCGGCAGAATTGCATGGTGAACTCAGACCTTATCAGGAACGAGGTTACCAATGGTTATCCGCGATGCGTGAGCTGGGCTTTGGCGTATGTCTGGCGGACGATATGGGACTTGGGAAGACGATTCAGGTAATTACCTGTCTGCTGGACCACAAACACGAGGAACGCCAGGCGGCTGAAGAGGAAGCCCGTGAGAATGAGCTGCTGAATGGATCAGATGATGCATTCCCGGCGGATCAGCACACGAATGAGCGGCCTGTTCATCTGCCTGCACTTATTGTGTGTCCTACCTCGCTGCTTGGCAACTGGCAGCGTGAGCTGAAGCGGTTTGCCCCGGATCTGTCGCTATATATTCATCATGGCGGACAACGGCTGCACGGGAACGAATTCCAGGCAGAAGCGCAGACGCATGACATTGTACTGACGACCTATCATCTGGCAGGCAGAGATGGCCCGGATCTGGCTTCGTTGCACTGGTCCACCATTGTGCTGGATGAGGCACAATATATTAAGAACTACCGTACCAAGCAAGCACAAAGCGTGATGCGTCTGTCTACACTTCATCGTATTGCGATGACAGGAACGCCTGTAGAGAACCGACTGAGTGAACTCTGGTCCATTTTTCAGTTCCTCAATCCGGGGTATCTGGGCACCGCTTCATCGTTCCGTCAGCGTTATACGGGACTGGGACCATCTGAAGAAAATGCCGCATCCTTGCGTGAGCTTCATCGTTTGGTATCTCCATTCATGCTGCGCAGGCTGAAAAGTGATCCGGATATTCGCAAGGATCTGCCAGAGAAGCTTGAACTGAAATCCTATTGTTCTCTGACCCCGGAGCAGACGGTGTTGTATCAGCGTGTGGTGGACGATCTGATGGGTGGTCTGGATGGCAGAAATGGCATCGCCCGTAAGGGAATTGTTCTGTCCTCTCTGACCAAGCTCAAGCAGATCTGTGATCATCCGGTGCTGGCGGACAGCACTCGGAAAGACCATGGCAAGGCTGAGGCATCTGGTAAGATGGAGCGTTTGCTTGAACTGCTGGACGCCATCCGTGATAACGGGGAATCTGCCCTGATCTTCACTCAGTATGTTGCCATGGGAGATCTGTTAGTGTCGAGGTTGAAACAGCGATACGAGGAAGAACCTTATTTCCTGCATGGCGGTGTATCGAAGTCGCAAAGAGACGATATGGTGGAGACTTTCCAAAAAGGAGAGGGACCATCCATGTTTGTTCTATCTCTTCGTGCTGGAGGTGTAGGTCTGAATCTGACACGGGCGAGTCATGTTGTTCACTATGATCGGTGGTGGAATCCTGCGGTTGAGAACCAGGCGACGGACCGTGTATTCCGAATTGGACAGAATCGCAACGTGCAGGTGCACAAGTTGATCTGTCAGGGAACGCTGGAGGAACGGATTGATGAGCTGATCGAAAGTAAGAAGGCACTCTCCGAGCAGGTCGTTGGTTCGGGTGAGAATTGGCTGACCGAGATGTCGGATGATGAGCTGCGTGGCCTGATTTCTCTTCAGGGTGAGACGTGGCTGTGACCTTGAACACTCAGAGGAATATAAATGATGAGAAAGGGGGATTATTGTGAGCGAAAAATGGAAGATCGAGCTGCATATGTCCCCCGGTGGATGGACAGCAGAAGTAAATACAGCAGCAGATGCGGATCAGGAAGTTTCCGTTTCCGCTTCCGCTGCTAAGGGCAAGACCGGATCAGCCGCAGGCATGTTCACGGTCACGGGAACGCCCGCGCGACTAAGCGAAGCGCAGCGCGAGGCTGTACTGGCTCAGCTGCGCAAGCGCCCGCTGACGCTGTACGCCCTGCTGCGCGGCGGCCCGGCGTCCGAGGAGCTCGCCGGGCTACTGCCGGCTGCGCAAGCGCCCGAGGGCTCGCCAGGTGCAGCCACGGCCAAGGCGGCCGTGGCATGCACCTGCGGCCGCTCAGGCTGCGCGCATGCCGCGGCC
>NZ_ANHX01000061.1 GCF_000316035.1 Paenibacillus sp. PAMC 26794 | reverse complement strand
GTATAGCATACATTATACGAAGTTATACGAATGGGCGGAGGAACTCGCCCATGCTCCCAGCGGCCCCGGCCGCGCAGCGGAAACGGCTGGCCGCCCGCAAGTGCGCGGCGGCGAAGGCGGCGCGGCCGTCGGCGAGTGGATCGCCGAGGCCGCCGCGGACGGCGCCATGCACCAGCCGGGGCCGGGCTTTGGCGCCATCGAGGTGCACCTGGCGAAGCCGGGCAAGGCCCCGGCTCTGCCAGAGCTGACTGCGCTGATGCCGGGTGTGCCGGCCACCGCAGGGCTGGATTTGATCCGTGAGCGTGTAGCCGCGCGGATGTGGCAGGCTGTCCAGAAGAAGGCGGACAGCCCAGCAACCAAATGATGCACCCATTAGAGCGGGGGAGATCTCAGATCACCCCTGCTTGTTTTTATTGCAGCATGTTGCATTATTCGATTTAATTCATTTCCAGATACAAGATGATTTTTGTCTTTATCCAACAATGCTCATTAGTAAAGTGCATCTCGGTATAATCACTTTTTTGCATATTGGATATATGAAGGCATATTCCCATTTCACTTCTATTGTGTACAGCACGGGGATGTTGCTCTAAAAGTCCAAAAAACGATCATACAGGCTGTACAGCCTGTATATGTTCATTCGGATCTCTTCTAAAGGAGGTCTTTACCGGTGGAGCTTCGCTCCCAATTAAGGTATACTGTCGCAGGGAACACTGCACGCTGAGAACTATATAACATTTATATTATTGCGATAGGAGTTTTTACATGAAATCAACTACAGGAAGACAGCGCCGCATGGTGGTTATGCTGTCCTCATTGATGATATGCGGAGCATTGCTTGCCGCGTGCCAGAACGGTTCAGGCACAGAGGAGAGCCAGAATCCGAATGGAACAGGTAACACACAACAGGAGACGGACGGCACAACGGTTCATTTTACGGAGGATAAAGGAACAGATGGCGACAATGGCGGGGATGACACATCATCTTCTGGCAACAGCGGTGAAGGCACGGATAGCGAGTCTGGGAATGGTGCGACAGCGGAAGATCCATTGCTGGAGAAACGCAGTATCAGCGCACTGCAAACGACAATTGATGCACAATCTCTGGTGACTAATGCCGAGTCTATGACCGTCATTGTGAACAAGCAACGGAGTCTGCCTGACGGTTACGAGCCGGACGATCTGGTAGAGCCGAATGTACCGTTCTCCTTCGACGAACCACACGAGAAGCGGCATATGCGCAAGGAAGCAGCGGAGGCACTGGAGAAGTTGTTTGCAGGTGCAAAAGCGGATGGCATTGAGCTTCGTGCGGTGTCCGGTTATCGTTCATATCAGCGGCAGGTATCCATCTATAACAATAATGTCAAAACCAAAGGTCAAGAATACACAGATCGTGTGAGTTCTGTTCCAGGCCGAAGCGAACATCAGACGGGTCTTGCCATTGATGTATCCAGCCCGAGTGTGGGCAATGTGCTGGAAGAAGTATTCGGTACATCGAAGGAAGGACAGTGGCTGGCTGAACACGCTGCAGAATACGGATATGTCATCCGTTATCTGCAAGGTGAAGAAGATACCACAGGTTACGTCTATGAGCCTTGGCATATCCGGTACATCGGTACAGATTTGGCACCGGATGTGGCGAAGAGTGGGTTAACTCTGGAAGAATACTTTGATGAGGCTAATATCAAGTTGTAATGCGGATGTTTCATCCTTATAGAAAAAGAAAAGATACTAATTCTCATAAATCCCCGAATGAACCGTCCTTCATCTAACCAATGGGCAGTCATTCAGGGGATTTTTTTCTGTGCAAAAATGTTAATGGAATTAAGATAGAATTAAACTTCATTCCATTGTCTGAGATGGTGGGGGACTGATATAATTCATGTTTAATCCAATTAGATAAATACAACCAAAGCGAGGGACGAGAGAATGAGTAGACAGCAGGTATTTACCGGTTCCCCATGGGAACCATTGGTCGGATATTGCCGTGCCATCCGTGTAGGAAACCGAATTGAAGTGGCGGGTACAACCGCGATGCAAGATGGTGTAGTTGTTGGGGCAGGTGATCCGTATGCACAGACAAGGTTCGTTTTGCAGACGATCGAGAATGCATTGAAAGAACTGGGGGCTGACATGTCGCATGTGGTGAGAACCCGAATGTTTGTGACCGATATCTCCAGATGGGAGGAAGTTGGCAAGGCGCACGGTGAATTTTTTGGACAGATCCAGCCTGTAGCCACCATGGTTGAAGTTAGCGCACTCATTGATCCCTTGTTGATGGTTGAGATTGAAGTGGAAGCGATTGTTGAAGACGAAGTCCAAGTCGAGTGATCTGGCGAGTATCCAGAAAATTTTCTAAGGAACTCATGACGTCTTATTTGGCCCTCAGGCCCTCTTTTTAAAATGTAAGGAACACCAGACACGTTATTTCCCAAATCTTTCTTACAAAAACGCTGTAAACAGCTATTTATTCTGAGATAGCGTGTCTCAGATTCCTTAGATTTCTGCGGGTGCTTCAAATCCTTGAATAAGACGCCTCAGATTCGTTAGCGCTAAATCCAATTGCTCTTACATTCAGTATGCAACCACATGTCGTATGCAACACATGTCGCGCATGTCTGCTCCGAAAAAATTCAGATACGCTTCGTTTTGGAGCAAGTTTGAAGACACGCTCTAAAAAACTAAAAACTAAAAACTAAAAACTAAAAACTAAAAAACTAAAAAACTAAAAAACTAAAAAACTAAAAAACTAAAAAACCAACAAACCCCCAAAAAAACCTTACCCATGCTTGTCAGAAGACAAGCGGATAAGGTTTTTTTTGAATTGACTTCGCCGCCTGGCCGCACGGCTGAGCTCTTGATGCGCCAAACTCATGACACCGCGCGCCAGGAGATACATGCGGATGGCTGGTAATTATGATGCTCCGCACTCATGACCCCGCGCTAAGCGATGCACGCGGTTTGCACCCACATATACTATGTGTCTCAACCAGTTACGTTTTCTAACCGTATTATTTCGCTTCCAGCTCCGCTGCTGGTGCTTCGACAACCACTTTCCAAGCTGTTCCGATCGGAGGCAGGCTACGTGTCAGCATAGGGCTGTAGAACCCAATGACTTTAGTTCCTTTAGTCAGTTCTTCAGCTTTCACCGTTTCACCTTCGTGGTTCACGATCATCGTGTCTTTAGCAATGTTCAGCACGACATGGTCAGGAGCGGTTTCGGTTAATCGTGTACCTGTAATCTCAATCTGCGAGATAAGGCCATGTGCAGTATTTACATTTTCAATGGTACCTGCTGTACCCAGAACCTCGTTGGGTTGTGTCTCAGACACCGCAGTCGCATCCAGTACAGTGACTTTATAGGTAGGCGTTTGTGGTGGCAAACTTTCAAGCATAACTTGGGAGTGTGTAGCCTCCACATTCATGCCAATGGCCAAGTCCTTCAGTGCAATCTCTTTCCCCTCAACTGAGATGAATTTCGTCTCATCGCTCAGATTGAGCACAATACCATCCAACCCTGCACCGCCAATCTGGATGGACTTATATTTATCTTGGTTCGAGATTCTAGTAATTGCACCACGTTCAGTAACCGTCTTCACGTCCTCTTCACTAGAGATAGTCACCTGATTTCCTGTTATGTTCACTTGTCCATGCAGTGCTTTTTCAGCAAAAGAAGCCGGTACATACAATTTGCCGCCTGTGATTTCGGGCGCTGTGCCCAGCGTGAGCAGCATTTTATTCACGGAATATTGATCCTTGCCTGTGATTACCTGTGTCCAGAGAGCACCACGAGTCAGCTCTGCGGTTTTAGTTTCTTTATTCCATTCCAGTTCAATACCCAGTGCGTCGGTAAGATCACGCAGCGGGATCATGGCTACTTTGCCATCTTTGTTCCAATAACCATCAGAGATGGATGCACCATTCACGGATACATTTACTACACTCACTGCGTTACTATCTGCTGAAACGGATGTTTGATGGACTGGTTGTGTGTTGTCCAGTGTTGCTGCATAAGCGGCTCCACCACCCAATGCCATGGATAGGGCCATCAGTGCACTTACTTTTTTCATGTTGTTGTTCATCAATATTCATCCCTTCTAATCTGTGTACTGTCGCGGTAAAATCTTCCTTAGGGCCGCGCTTCAAGTTAATAGACGGGACAAATCGTCTCAGTGTTGCAGTTGAAATGCAATGAATGTAAGCGGTGGGTTAGTTTAAATTAGGAATATCGCTAGTATTGCAGGTTATCCGCAGCAGGATCAGGTTAATTTCAGGTAAGTGGCGAAACCTTTGTCCTATTTCACATTCAAGTACGAGGAGGAACGAATTAGATGAGTGATATGTTGGTAGCGCTCTATCGTTTGCCAGAGCAAGAGAGCGGACTGAGAGCGTTGGAGGAATCCTCCATTGTGATTCGAAGAGCCATTGCCCCAGAGAAACAGCTTGTACTGGATTGGGTGAGGTCACATTTTAGTCAGGCTTGGGTGGATGAATGTGAGGTCGCTTTTGCACGTCAGCCGGTGTCCTGTTATATTGCCGTTGAGCATGGAAAAATGATTGGATTTGCCTGTTACGAAGCGACATGTCGTAACTTCTTCGGACCGACAGGCGTGAGCCAGGATGCACGGGGCAAAGGTGTAGGCACAGCCCTGTTACTGGCCTGTATGCATGCGATGAAGGCGGACGGTTACGGGTATGCCATTATCGGATCAGCGGGACCTGTGGATTTCTATGCCCGGACGCTGGGTGCCGTGAAGATTGAAAATTCAACGCCGGGTATTTACGAAGGCATGCTGCGGGCAGACTAGAACATAATGATGTTGTGGAAGTTGTGGAAAAGGAAGGGAGGACGATGATGAGCACGAAACAAATGTTGCACATCGGAATGATAGGTACAGGATCAATCTCGGATCTTCATATGAGGTGTTATGCCAAAAACGAGGATGCCGTCATCTATGCCATTTGCGATCTGAACGAAGAACGGGCTAAGGCTGCTGCGCAGAAGTATGATGCCCAATCCGTATACACCGATTATCGGGAGATGCTGGAGGACCCGCATGTGGATGCCGTCAGTATCTGTACCTGGAATAATACACACGCCGAATTTGCCATTGCCGCATTGGAGGCAGGCAAGCATGTATTGCTGGAGAAACCGGTGGCAACCAATGTGGAAGATGCACTGCGGATTGAAGAAGCGGTGAAGAAGAGCGGACGTACCTTTATCGTTGGATTTGTGCGTCGTTATGATAACAATATGCAGATGATGCGCAGATTCATTGATGCCGGGGAGTTTGGTGAACTGTATTATGCCAAAGCTTCCATTCTGCGGCGTCACGGCAATCCAGGCGGTTGGTTTGCTGACAAAAGCCGTTCCGGCGGCGGCCCCCTGATTGATCTCGGCGTACATATTATCGACCAATGCTGGTACCTCATGGGCAGGCCGAAACCTGTTTCGGTCAGTGGTAATACGTATCGGAAGCTGGGCAATCGTGCCCATATCGAACATCTTTCTTTTTACAAAGCAGCCGACTACAGCGTAGCTGTGAATGACGTGGAAGATATGGCAAATGCACTTATTCGGTTTGAAAACGGGGCTTCGCTGGTGGTGGATGTGAGCTTTACCCTGCATGCACGCGGAGATGAATCTTCGGTGAAATTATACGGCGAGCGTGGTGGGTTCGAACTGGAGCCGGAGACACTGATCGTCACGGAGAAAAATAATACCATCCTGAATATTGAACCCCAGACGGACAATACGGGTCTCCATATTCATAGTGCATTCCAGAACCAGATTGACCACTTTGTGGATTGTTGCCTGAACGGGACAGAGCCGATCAGTCCAATTGCGGATGGTGTGGCTTCCACACGCATGCTGTGCGGAATCTACGAATCCGCTGAGAAAGGGCAGGAGATTCGTCTGGATTGAGTCCATATTACGCGGCAGTGGTCCTTCATCATATTAAAAAAAGCATGCGTCTTCCGCGTGATCTGCGGTTACGCATGCTTTTTCGCATCAGGTCATTTATTCAGCGGTGAATTCTCGTACCCTGGGTCGTCGTAATCTGTATCCTGCAGCCTCGGAAGCACGTTCATGCTCTCAATCGCCTGCCGGGTAACCGGCGTGCCATGGTCGTATAGAAAGGTATACAGCAAGGTCATACCATCCGAAAACTGCTCCGTTGCCTCATCGTGGTCTGCTGATTTGTAGGGTACAGGCGCCCGTTGTAATGTATAGGCATCGTCATCCTCCAGCACCTTCAGCAGATCCTTCAATCGGCCCAACTGCTCGTCATCCACCAACACCTCAAAGGGTGTAGATTCGTTCTTTGTTCGTTCAATAAGGTTATGTGTTACCGATACATACAGATGTTGTTTGCCGTCCTGCATAATCCAACCCCCATTCTGAAATGGAAAAAAGACGCTTCTACTGTTAATAAACAGCAAAAAGCGCCCTGAAACGAGCTATAACGGTATCCTGTTTCGTTTATTTCCCAAATCTCCCCGTTACGGGAACCTGGCGGGTGCCGGCCTCCATTGATCCTGAACACAGGGGACAGGCGGGAGGGCCCGATGATGCCTTCTTGGTTGCTTTAGAAGGCACAGCCGGCTTCTGTCTTAGCCACGCTTTACAGGTGGATGAACTGCATTTCCAGATCGCAACGGTCTCCGTACGCTCAGCATTACCTGAACCTGAAGTGTGCGACTGCGAACTGGAGGAACTCGCAGCTGTCTGACTCACACCCGGAGTGCTGAACGCCTTATGGTTGCGAATTTCACCACTGCCACGCCGTTCACCGAGGCGATCCTCGTCACGTTCGTTGTGGACCTCGAAGTCTCGACGGTCATTGTGGCTGATGGCTCGGCGCTGTGCCACATCCCGACCTTCGGAACGAGTACCCGAGCGGGCATACGATCCATTACCTTTGCCATATGAAGTCTGACCACTCGTCCGGCTCTCCTCGCGAGGTTTACGTTTGTCCGGAACTTCCATGCCGAAGGCTTCAAGCAGGAAACGGGACACATCCGCTGGCTTTCCGTGATGGCTCGCCGGTGAGGTGACATACAAGTACTGCTTGGCCCGTGTGATGGCAACGTAGGCGAGCCTGCGTTCTTCCTCCAGCGCCATGTCCAGTTCGGCGTCTGTTTGTTGCACAGCAAGCGCGGCTTTCTGATCCTCAGGAATATCCTGGCGAAGTGCG
The DNA here is from genome assembly GCF_000316035.1 of Paenibacillus sp. PAMC 26794. Lineage (GTDB taxonomy): Bacteria > Bacillota > Bacilli > Paenibacillales > Paenibacillaceae > Paenibacillus. The sequence continues at coordinate 24,734 of NZ_ANHX01000061.1, read as the reverse complement.
GTACTGTGAGGCACAATGCCTTCACTGGCTCCAATCCAGTACACACAAGGGAACTCCAATCCTTTGGCCCGGTGAATGGTCATCAGCTGCACTGCGTCACTGTCCTGTGCGCGGCGCAGAGATTCCATCTCACGGTGTCTGCGGGACAGCTCATCCGCGAATTGAATGAACTCTTCTACCGTTTCGAATTTTTTGACGGCAGCTTCGAATTCATCCAGGGTTTCCAGCATCGTTTCCTTATAATGGGTGAAGATGCTGGGATCACCACTTTCCATATACTTGTCGTAAAACTGCCTGCGCATCTCCTGAATGGCGATGATGGGTTTTAGCTTGTGCAGTGATTTGATCAGCTTGATGCGTTCCTTGACCTGTTCCTGCTGGAACGGTTTCAGCTTGTCCCATTTCACCAGATGGATGAGTGGGTATTTCTTCGCCTGTTGTTGTTCACAGCGCTGTATCCATTCCAGGCCAGCATCCCGTGAAACGTAGAGCGGTCCCAGCGCACTAGGAAGAGCATCCATGGCTCGTGGATCAAGGGACAGACGCAGATGATCCATCAGGGGTCTGATAAGAGACTGGTCATAGAAGACCGGGGAAGCACCATGCTGTACAAAAGGCACATCTTTCAACACAAGCTGCTCAAATACAGCCCGGCTGCTGCTGGCTGTCCGGTGAAGAATCGCAATATCACGATAGGTGTGTTGTCCTTCTTCAACCTGTTGGCACAGCTGATTCACGACCCACGCTGCTTCTTCCTCTGCATTGGAAGGTGTGGCGAAGCGCGGCGCATCTCCACGGTTTCCGGCGGCACGTAGCCGTTTGTCACGTCTGCGTTTATTGCGGGCGACCAGTTCACTTCCGAGTCCCAGAATGCGTGCATCACTACGATAATTGATATCCAGCGTCACAATGCGTGCACCGGGGTATACTTTATCGAATTCCAAAATTGATTCCTGGCGTGCGCCATTAAAGGTATAGATCGTCTGGTCGTCGTCTCCCACAACCATCAGGTTGCGGTGAGCGGAAGCCAGTTTTTGCACAATCTCATATTGCAGATGATTGGTATCCTGGAACTCATCCACCATAATGTACTGGAAACGCTTCTGAAGTGGCCCCAGAACAGCAGGATCACGAAGCAAGGCGGCTGCCCGCAGTAAAATATCGTCAAAGTCCATTTTGCCCCGATCCTGTTTCCAGGCTTCGTAACCTAGCAGGACACGCTTGGCATCACGTTCTTCCTGCGATTTTTCAGGCAAGTCGGTTGTTTCCGATCCTTGCATCTTCCATGCGGACAGCATGGCCAGCAGACTTTCAGGCTGGAAGGCTTCACTCATGCCATTTTGGCGAAGAAGCATCTTCAGCACCGTATGCTGGGCTCGCGACTCACCAAAGATTTCTTCCTGCACACCGTAATGACGCAGTAATGTCAGGGCAAAAGAGTGGAAGGTGCGAGCTTGCACGGTTCTTGCAGCCGCCGGGCGTATACCTGGCAATGCGGCGATCCGGTCTTTCATCTCGGTGGCGGCTTTGTTCGTGAACGTCACCAGCAGGATACTGCCTGCATGTACGCCGCTGACCTCTATGAGGTAGCCGGCTCTTGCAGCCAGCACAGTTGTTTTGCCACAACCGGCTCCGGCGAGCGTCAGAATCGGTCCTCTGCCGTGACGGACTGCCGAGATTTGTGGTGCGTTTAGCTTGATACCTGCCTCTTCCAGAGAACGAAAATAAAAGGCATCCTGTTGATCATTGTCCACGAGTTGCCGACTGGTCTCCAGCGGAGCAGACGGGGACTGGGGCAGGGACGCCGCCGGGGTAACCCCGAGCGGACGGGGGTAGAACGTTGAGTTCGGACTTAACATGTTTCATCCACCTCTGTATGCATTCAGGGATAGGACTATCCCGGTTAAAAGTAAACCATTTGCCCTTTTCACAATCGCATTGTAAATTGGTATGATAGAGTTAGTCGCCTAATCAGGCGGTTAAGTATGGCCAAAGCTTCATTATACCCGAACATATGGTCTTGACGAAAGCCCCCGATTTCATCCAGTATCGGTATAAAACAGGCAACTGCACGAGATTACGCAACTTTTTGGCATGATATCGTATAAGTTATATGCCTGAGTATTTTGCATGAAGGATGTAATATGCTAATTTACTACAAGTATGTGTTCAAAAAGTCTGGTTTTCAGTACCTCTTATTCGGCTGAATCCCATATTCGATGCTGAGGATGCCACTGGCATCCTTCGTAATCAAAAGCGGACTTTTTGAATAACCTCTAAAATTTAAAATGATAATATTGGTTTTGACGGGACGGAGGAGGAATGGTCATGAAACTGCTTCAACGCATCAAAGACGGAGCGAATAAAGCAACAGAGCGTGCCCAACACGCCGTTGAGATTGGGAAACTGAACAACCAGATTGTGGGCTTGCAACAGGAACAGGAAGTCCATTTTACAGATATGGGTCGCATCTTCTATGAGGGTTATCGGGCACAGGATATGACGCGTGCGGAAAAAGAAATGGTGGATCTGTCGCAGCTCTGCGACGAGTTGCAGGAAGAGATTGATGGCATGCGCAACAAGATTGCGCAGCTCAAGAATGAACGGTTGTGCGAGTGTGGACACGTCGCTTCCCTGGATGCCAACTACTGCCCTAAATGCGGACGCAAGTTGGGTGAACTCAAGACAGCAGCACCTACAGTAGGAGCTGCAGGAGTTGCAGGAGCCACCACAGCCGCGAGACAGGAGGCAGCTGTAGCTCAGACCCAAACTCCGGAGCCGGACTTCTACGATGCGCCATCTGAGTTGGAACGGGAGGAAGAGGAGCCGTATCATACGGTCATTCCGTCTATAGCCGATCTGGAAACGGAATCGGAATATAACAGTACGGAATTTACGCAGGAAGAAAAGGAAGCATTCGATGCGGAGTGGGAACGTCGCAGAGATGAAGAGATGCAACGGGAACGCGAGCGTCAGCAAGAACTGGACGAACGCATCCGCTACTGGAAAGAAAATAACCCCATCGTGGACACGGTGGACGTACAGACCGAAGTGTCACGCGAAATGGTGAATTGTCAGATTTGTGCAGCCGAGCTGCCCAAAGGTTCGAAATGGTGCCCGCGCTGTGGTGCCGAACAGATCTGATGCAGTAGAAGCTCTGCCGCATCAGTATGAGGCAGTGCGGGTTGCTGACAGCATGGGGGGACGGGAATATGGACCAACTGCTGCATCATTTGCGTCATCTCGGGTTTACCGAGATGGAATCTAAAATTATGGTGGAACTCGCTCGTCAGGGATCAGCCTCAGGATATGAGGTTGCGAAGCGGCTGGGCGTGTCCCGTTCCAATGTATATGCGACCCTGCAACGGCTGGAACAGCGTGGATTCTTGCGGTGTAGTCCGGGGGAGCCGGCGAAGTATAGTGTGCTGAAGCCAGAGGAGATGACACGTATGATCTCCGATCAAATGCGTACCTCGCTGGATTATGTTCAGAGCAGCATGCCCAAAAGTGAACCGGAGAAGCCTGTCTTCTTTAACGTCGAAGGGGACAAAAATGTGTTTGAGAATCTGAGCCGTGAATTGGCCGAGGCTCAGCATGAGATTGTTGTAGACGTTTGGCGTGAAGAGGCAGAACTGCTACGTAATGACTTACAGCAGGCTGAAGCCCGGGGTGTGCGGCTGTTATGGTCGTGTGATGGTGGCGAAGGCATGCTCGATCAGCCTGTTCCTTTGCTGGGTTTGCCTATGTATGGTACAGGTAATGGTCGGAAATTTTCCCTGGTGGTGGATCGCCGCTGGTGCATGCTGGGCATGCGCGGGGAATCATGCGCCACACAGGCAGTGGTGACGGAGCATCCGGTAATGACCGGACTGCTGCTGAATCATTTTGCTCAAGAGCTGGTGCTGTACGAACTGGAACAGGATATGGGTGAGGAACTGGAGTCCCGCTATGGGCACCGGTACGAAGAACTCTCTGCCCGTTACTGGTCTTCTCCTTCAGGAGAGGATGACAAGGGCTAGACAGATCGGCGACTAATTCACCTCTGATGGAGTGAACATGCCAGCACAAAGGTACCTATCTTGATGAAACGAATACGTGTGTACATAGCTTGTACATAAAGCAGGCGCTGCCCGAAGGCAGACGCCTGTTTGTGCTGGTTTGAGATATGACAGTGATGTTCGTCACAGCATCTGTTCCCAGTCAAGTCGATAGTAAAGGTATGAAGTTATGCTATTTTTGAGAAAATGAAGCTATGAACATTCGATTGAACTGGATCGGGTTGAACAGGATCGTACATGATCACTCTTTGGGCACGTGATATAGAGCTTCAAGCACATCCGTATAATAAGCTGTACCATGGGGTACAAATTCCGTTGCCCGAATCTCGCGAACGATACGTTCCGGTTCATCAGCTGCACGATCGCCGCTTAACGGGTCCTTATGACCGATGAAATGTGGTGGTGATATCAACAGCTGAGTCTGAACTCCGGTAGCTTGAATGACGTCGATCTCACTACGAAACAAAGCGAGTAGATCATCCAGCGGCACTTCATACAGGCTATCCACCTCACTGGGCTGCAGAACGTAGGCTTCGAGCGGCTGGTTCAGACATAATCCATAGACCGCGCTGAATTCCCGATCTATGAATGGGATACCACGAACCTCTCCTTGGAGCTGCTGTGTAGCTGTGAGTAGATAGGTTAGTGCATCGAAAGATACATGGACACCCAATTCTTCCTCCAGCTCACGATTGGCGTCTTGCAGTTGTTCACCTGCAGTGAGGTGACCAGCTGCTGTAATGTCGTAACATCCGGGAAAAGTATCCTTAATATCACGCCGCCGCTGAAAAAGAACCCGTCGTTGCTCACCTTCGTCACGCACAATCCAGCAGTGGAATGAACGGTGCCAATATCCTTTGGCATGGACCTCGCTGCGCAGTGCTGTACCGATCCAATGTTGCTGATTGTCATAAATGTCGAAACGTTCTGGGGTCATGAAACGTATCTCCTTATATAGCAGTTTTTAAAGTTCGAAATTTCACAAAGTATGTTTTAAACGAAAGGGGAACGATCGTATGGAATGCATTGTACACTTTCAGGTGATTTATCCGCAACCTCAGGAACGTAAAAGTCTTAGAGGGCTTATATTTGTAGGTCAAGGTCAGGAACCGGCTAACAGTCAGTTAAGCAGCATGTTTAAGGATATGGGGTTTAATGTACGTTTGGAAGATGAGGCCCAATTGTTGTTCAAGCCAGTGGATGCTTCGGCAAACTTTGAATATATTCGCGTGACAGAACTGGATACTGGGGAAGAAGTTTACAAGGAAGATAAGGATCTGAAGTCGATCCTGGAGCATTTGCTGCCACGCCGTTTCTAGTTTATAAGCATGGCTGCAAATGACATTCATGGGGGAACACGTGTAACACATGTATGTTGGGCACAAAAAAGGCCCCACCTTTACGGTGGAACCTTCAAACCTTTAAGCTACGCAACCATTGTTAATGAAGCCCATATGGCTAGCTTTTTATACATAAACCCTAGCAAGTAAGAGGTGACTCCCGCATCAGGATTTATATCCGTAATTTAACCCGGTGAGTCTTTAAACGCTCGTTGTGGTTAGGCCGGTGCGCCGCTGCCCTCTGCTTCGAGCTCTGAAGTACAGTGCGAGCAGCGGGTAGCTGCGGCTGGAATTTCCGATAGGCAATACTTGCAAGCCTTGGTCGTTTTTTGCGGCTCGGGCTTTTTGTGTTCTTTGCTTTTCAGATAGTTGATGCCCTTCACAAGCATGAAGATACAGAACGCAACGATAAGAAAATCAATCATGACGTTGATGAACTGACCATAAGCAATCACGGTAGCCCCAGCTTCGTTGGCTTGAGCGAGGGTGGTGATGTCCTGTCCGTTTGCTGTTTTGATATCCCCGTCCAGGTTGATGATTTTCTGACTGAAGTCGATTCCACCCAGCAGTTTTCCAACCGGGGGCATGATGATATCATTCACGAGGGACGTGACGATTTTACCAAAAGCAGCCCCGATAATGACACCGACTGCCAGGTCGATGACGTTGCCGCGTACGGCAAATTCCTTAAATTCATTAAGTACGCCTTTCATATCTGCCAATCTCCTTTGACCAATAAATTCGTGTACAGGCCGCGTGTCCAACCCTTCTCCGTTCAGACACGTGCTTCCGTTCTCATATTGTACATAAAAAATAGATTCCAATCACCCCTTGTTTGCAAATTAAGACAAGTTTCCGCAACTTCCATGAAAATACTTCTTTATTTCACGCCGTCGATTCGGTATACTTCTAACATTGTCAGTTATGTTTAACCTTTTACATTCAGGTTCGCGATCATACATTGTAACGAATCATGGAGCCAAAAAATTAAATATGCCGTTACTCGTATATGTGCAGGAATAGGCCTGCATGTCTCTACCTGATCACCGGAATGATCGGACTACGGGAAAGATGTTGCAATGTTTTGTATGGTTGGCATGAGATCATTCTCAGACAGTTTGACTGAAGAGCAGGTTCAAGTGGCTTTTATCTGTTTCTGATTACACTGTTTAGAGTTTCTCACAACAGGAATGAACTCCTATCATTCTGTCCATCCAGTACACTTGCAGCATCCATACGGCTTGTCCATATACGTACAAGTCCGTCTTTCCCGTCTCCGGTTATTCCGCAGCGTGTGAAAAGGCGGGCTTTTTGCTTTTTTACCATGCGATTGGAAGAGCATGTGAGCTTCTGTGCGGAGGGCATTCAGGGGGAAGAATTACAATGCAATTGTTAAAAGACAAGGTAAGACAGGAAGGTATTGTCCTGTCCGAGCAAGTACTCAAAGTGGATTCATTCCTGAACCACCAGATGGACCCGGTTCTGATGAAGGAAGTAGGTAAAGAATTCATTCGCCGCTTTGAAGGTGAGAATATCACACGTGTGCTGACAATTGAGTCGTCAGGGATCGCACCAGGCATCATGACTGCGTTGGAGCTGAATGTGCCGCTGATTTTTGCGCGGAAGCAGAAGTCACTCACACTGACGGAAGATATTCTGGTGGAGAAGGTTTATTCCTTCACGAAGCAGGAGACGAATGAAATTACTGTGGCCAAGAAATTCATGAAGCCTGGGGATCGCGTGCTGATCATTGATGATTTTCTGGCGAATGGTGAAGCGGCATTTGGTCTGGCTCGTATTGTTGAGCAGGTTGGAGCAGAAGTGGTGGGTATCGGTATTGTTATTGAAAAAGCATTCCAGCCGGGAGGTCGCTTGCTGAAAGAAGCAGGATACCGTGTGGAATCATTGGTTCGCATCGGGGCACTGTCGGATGGACAGGTTACATTTTCGGACGAGGAGGGCACGAACTAATATGGCACGCGAACGTATTTTTCAACGTCATCGGCATCCAATCAAAACGTTCTCCCTCGGACTACAGCACGTGCTTGCGATGTATGCAGGAGCCGTCGTTGTCCCATTGATCGTCAGTAACGCATTGGGTTTTACACAGGAACAACTAACCTATCTCATTGCCATTGACCTGCTCGCATGTGGTGTGGCTACACTGCTTCAGGTATGGGGAAATAAATATTTCGGCGTAGGGCTGCCTGTCATGCTCGGTTGTGCATTCCAGGCTGTGTCCCCGATGATCCTAATTGGGATGAACAGTGGGGTATCTGCCATTTATGGAGCGATTATTGCCTCAGGGCTGTTCGTATTGATCTTCTCTGGAATCTTTGGGAAGCTTATTAGGCTCTTTCCTCCAGTAGTAACGGGTTCCGTTGTGACCATTATTGGTCTGACTCTGATTCCGGTTGCTTTCCACGATCTGGGTGGCGGACAGGGGTCAGAAGATTTCGGTAGCGGAGTGAACTTGTTACTCGGTTTCGGCGTGCTGCTCTTTATCATTCTGATGACTCGTTTCACGACAGGCTTTATCCGTTCCATCTCGGTACTGATTGGTCTGCTCGCAGGTACGATTGCGGCAGGGTTTATGGGTGAAGTTAATTTTGCTCCCATTCGCGATGCAAGTTGGTTCCATGTTGTTCAGCCGTTTTATTTCGGTACACCTACGTTTGAGATTGTACCGATCCTGACGATGATCCTGGTGGCGATTGTCAGCGTGGCGGAGTCCACAGGAGTATTTATGGCTCTGGGCAAAATCCTGGACAAGGACCTGTCGTCCAAGGATCTGGCCCGCGGTTATCGTGCGGAAGGTCTGGCTATTGTATTAGGCGGTATTTTCAACTCGTTCCCGTATACAACGTATTCGCAAAATGTAGGACTGGTACAGATGACACGTGTGAAGACACGTGATGTCATTGTAGTAGCTGGTGGAATCCTGGTGGTCATTGGATTTGTACCCAAAATTGCAGCCCTCGCACAGCTTGTTCCAGGGGCAGTACTTGGCGGAGCCATGGTGGCCTTGTTCGGCATGGTGGTATCATCAGGCATTCGAATTATCGGCAGTCAGGTCGATCTGAACCGACATGAGAATCTGTTTGTCATCGCTTGTTCTTTAGGTATGGGTCTGGGTGTTACCGTTGTGCCTGAGTTGTTCGCAGGTGCACCGGCCTGGGCTCAGATTATGCTCGGTAATGGTATCATTGCAGGCAGCTTCACGGCGATCTTCATGAACCTGCTGTTCAACGGTCTGGGTACCAAGGAAACAGCCGCCACAATGGCTGAACAACAGGCAGATGCCATCCTTGGAGAGACGGGCAAGTCAGCTTAATTAGCCGAATTAGGCTAGGATTATCATCCAACAGGATTGTTATGTTAATTGTTATAAATAGACGATTCACAAGATGAATAATGAATCAGGTTAATCATGATGATATACAGCATGAATGGTTTATGACATACATCGTTTATGCTATGAATGTTCAATCGCATGAACCGAATGAAAGAGACACTTTTAGATGCGAAACACCGAAGATACAGGCTCAACAGAGTCGTGTCTTCGGTGTTTTTTGTTTTATTTAACTATGATGAGCGGGGATTACAGATGACGTAACTGTTTCTCTGCAAAATCGCCAACCCACGGCAGTTTTAGCCATTTCCCCTGCAAGCTGGTAACGACCATAATAAGCCAGACCACTACACCAAGCAGGGATAACAGCGATGCCACAAGTGGCCCGAACAACGGAAGGAAAGCCGATAATACATGCCCGACCATAATGATGCCGAAGACGATTACAGATTGCAGCGCATGAAATAACACGAACCGGCTCCGCTTCTCTACAGCGAGAAAAACAATTCCGCCTACAAAGGTAAACAGATAACAAAGCATACCGGCAATATTTTCATCCAGACCGCTAGACGATTTCATGGGGGACATCCGGTCCAGCCTCCTTTGACCTTTTTAACTAGGCTATGAAGGAGATGGACAGAACTGAACCGGTGAATTTATTTGCTTATCAAACGAACGAAATCCTTATCCTCCCTCGATCTGTCTGCGAGGGTTTGTGATCTTCCCATTTTTGTTGGTATCGTGTTCTTTGGGAACCAAACGTTCATCGGTTCGTCCTTCGTGATGATTATCATATGCATATTCGGTCAGTTTCCATTCCGACTTGCCAAGAACGGGATCGGCCGGGAAATGCTGCCCCCGGTGCAGATGTTCCTCACGTCCGGCTTCATTGATGTAAACTCCGTCTACTTCCACCTTTTCATGCGAAAGGGGCAGCATATCTTGTTCGTTGCGGTCCATGAGACGACGCCTCCTTTGGATACCAGTAATTTAACTGTATGTGTTGTCCGTGATAATATCCCCCGAATAGTTCAGTGTTATGCTGGATATATTAATTCCGTATAGAATGGTGGCAATCTTAAGATATGATTCGGAATTAAACTTTTTGGGCATGAAAACCGTTATATTTATTAGAGGAAATCGTCAAGTCGTAAGATACTTCCGAATATGCTACAATAAGATTATGATTCATTCCGAATCATATCGGGTATTTATAGTGTCAGGTACTTGCTTTCTAGCGAGGTTCCCGACCTAAAGCTTGCTTTAAGCCGCGCACACAACTTCATGGATGGCATTTAAGACTTATTCGGCATTCTCTAAACGGAGCATTCACTTTCAACGTTTTGGGAGGGAATTACAATGGCAACGAAAGGTCACAATGAGGTCAAAGAAAGTTTGAGGGAAATGACTCGGATTTTCCGTCCTAAAGATCCAAAAAAATTCGTGAAGGAGTACGTGAGAAAATACCGGATTACGGGTGGATATGAGGAAGAATTGACTTCTGTGGTTGAGCATGAGCTTGTCAAGATGGATTCTTCCGTGTCCTGAAACTACACACAACTCTGATTATACTGTTCCGATAATGAATAGAACCGTCTACCGGGCATTAAGCTCCGGCAGGCGGTTTTTTTTGCGTTCCTGCTGCATATATATGGGAGTACACTTACAGCGGGAAGGATGAATGCATGTGGACCCTATTTTGAAAACCAAAGAAGAGATTGGCTACATGCGGGAAGCTGGACGAATTTTGCGAAGTTGTCACCAGCATATTGAGCAGTGGATGATACCCGGTATCACGACAGCAGAGATCAACGAGCGGGTGGAAGGGTTTCTGGCAGCACGAGGAGCCACACCGGAGCAAAAAGGGTATAAAGGATATCCGTACGCGACGTGTGCCTCTGTCAATGAAGTGGTCTGCCACGGATTTCCGGGGGAAGAGGAGCTGGCGAGCGGGGATGTAGTGACCATCGATATGGTGGTAAACAAAGATGGCTGGCTTGCTGACTCGGCCTGGACATATGGCATTGGTGAACCAAGCAGATCCATTCGCAAGCTGATGAGGCGCACGGAGAAGGCACTTGAGCGGGCGATTGCCCAGGCAGTTCCAGGGAATACACTCGGAGATATTGGAAGTGCCATTGAACGAACAGCCAGACTGTATCGGTACGGAATTGTGAAGCCTCTCATCGGTCATGGAATTGGTCAATATATTCATGAACCGCCAAATGTGTTGCCTTATGGCAAACGCAGAACGGGCACGATGCTCACCGAGGGTATGGTCATTACCATTGAACCAATCTTTACAAAAGGCAGTTCCGGGACCGTTGTGTGGGATGAAGATGGATGGACAGTAAGGACGGTAGATGGTAGCTGGGGAGTCCAGTATGAGCATACGGTTGCGATTACTGGGAATGGCCCCTTGATTCTGACCAATGGCACATGAGAAGAAGTCAGTGAAAAAGAGGACTTGAGTTGAACTTTCTCAGGAATGCTCCATGCTGTTTTGAGCTTAAATATAGCGGTATGGAGCGATAGGCATGTCTTCTGAATGGATGTGGAAGAAGTTTTCCATAAATTCTGATCTTTCTTTTGCATAATAGCGCATGTTTTGAATGTGAGAAAAATCGCCAATAAATCGAGTATCATCACCGAAATTTGGCAAAAATTTTCAAATGTAGAGAGTAATACTTTTAACTGAAATCGTTTGCAAATCAAGTTGTAGAGCGGTTTTTTACATAAAGTGAACAATTTGTGAACATGTGTCCAAAGATTGACAAAATCATACCCTCAACTTATATTTAATAAGTGATTGAAGCATATAGAATGAATTGGAAGAATGCGCAGACATGCCCTGAGCAGGAAATCACGGGAGTACTGGAAGCGTTATTTTTGTAAGCGTTCTGTATGATGAAGAGGATTATACGTATCGTGCTGAAACGTACCTTTTGTTGCCTTTCTACCGAACGACAACGGTAATCTACGAAAACGTAAAAAAGTGGGGTAGATCAATGATGAAACAGTGGCAGGTTACAAAGCGAATTCTCCCCTTGCTGGCGGTGTTCTCTTTGCTGCTATCCGCATGCGGGCGGGAAGACTTGTCGGTAATGAAACCTCAGGGTCCTGTAGCGCAAGGCCAATATGATCTGATGAAGTTATCCATCGCGATTATGATCGTGGTGCTCATCATTGTATTTGCCATAGCGGCCTATGTTCTGATCCGGTTTCGTAGACGAGCCGGGCAGACTGAGATGCCTGAACAGGTTGAAGGTAATTTCAAGCTGGAAGTAATATGGACAGCCATTCCGTTATTGCTGGTTATTGTGCTGGCAGTACCGACGGTCCAAACGATTTTTGCCCAAGGTGAAGATCTGTCCAATGACAAAAACGCACTTAAGGTCCAAGTCACCTCGCATCAGTACTGGTGGGAATTCACTTATCCTCAATATGACGTAACCACCGCTCAAGATCTCATCATCCCGACCGGAACAAAAATCGCATTCGAATTAAAAACCGCTGACGTGCTTCACTCCTTCTGGGTGCCGTCACTTGCGGGCAAAATGGACACAAACCCGGATGGGACACTTAACAAGTTCAGTTTCTCTGCACCGAATGAAGGCGTTTACCGCGGTAAATGTGCCGAATTATGCGGCAGATCGCATGCTTTCATGGAATTCAAGGTAAAAGCAGTGAGTCAGGAATCCTTTGACAGATGGGTGAACCAGATGAAAGCACCCGCAGTCCTTCCTGAAGACACTCAATTGGCCGAAAAGTTCAAAACAAACTGCCTTTCTTGCCACGCTGTTGGTGATCAAGGTGGACCGGTTGCACCTAACCTGACGGGAATCGGCGGCAAGCAATCCGTTGCAGGCATCCTGCTGAATCAGGGCGAAGGTCAGGAAGAAGGTAGTCCGGTACTGGATAACATGAAAGAATGGCTCCATGATCCACAATCCGTGAAGCCGGGCAATACCATGCCGAATCCCAAAGATCTTGGGTTGACGGATGAAGAAATCGACGGAATTGCCGAATATCTGGCCAACTACAAATTGGACTATGAATAGAACAGCAAGGACGAAGAAGGGGGTACACAACCTTGGCTCATGCGCATAGCGTCAAGAGGTACAGGGGCTTGATGGATTGGATAACCACCGTCGATCACAAAAAAATCGCCATTCTCTATTTGGTTGCGGGTGGATTTTTCTTTGGAATCGGCGGCATTGAAGCCATTTTGATTCGGATTCAACTAATGAAGCCTATGAATGATTTTGTATCGGCACAGGTCTTCAACGAATTGATTACAATGCATGGAACAACGATGATTTTCCTTGGTGTCATGCCACTTATTTTTGCCATTATGAATGCAGTCGTGCCTTTGCAGATCGGGGCACGGGACGTTGCTTTCCCGTTTCTTAACGCGCTCGGTTTCTGGACATTCCTGTTTGGTGGATTGTTGCTGAACCTGAGCTGGGTTATGGGAGGGGCACCGGATGCGGGCTGGACCTCATATACGCCGCTTTCGGGCAGTGAGTACAGTGGAACGCACGGTGTGGATTTCTACACGATCGGTCTTCAGATCGCCGGTCTGGGCACACTCATCGGGGGCATTAACTTTCTCGCCACCATCATTACGATGCGTGCTCCGGGAATGTCCTACATGCGGATGCCGATGTTTACATGGACGACATTTATTACATCAGCTATCATTCTTTTTGCATTCCCTGCCGTTACGGTAGGATTGGTTCTGTTAACGTTTGACCGTATACTGGGAGCGAATTTCTTCGATGTCGCAGGTGGAGGTAACCCCGTACTCTGGCAACATATCTTCTGGATCTTCGGGCACCCTGAAGTATACATTCTCATTTTGCCGGCATTTGGTATTATCTCGGAAGTTATTCCAACCTTTGCGCGCAAACGATTGTTTGGTTACAGCTCCATGGTGTTTGCAACCATCCTGATTGCCTTCCTGGGCTTCATGGTGTGGGCGCATCACATGTTTACAACGGGTCTGGGAAATGTAGCTAATGCGCTCTTTTCTATCTCGACCATGCTGATTGCTGTACCAACAGGGATCAAAATATTTAACTGGCTCTTTACGATGTGGGGTGGACAGATCCGCTTTACAGCGGCAAACCTGTTTGCTGTTGGATTCGTTCCAACCTTCGTTATGGGTGGTGTTACAGGCGTTATGCTGGCATCTGCTCCGGCAGACTTCCAGTTCCATGATACGTACTTTGTTGTAGCCCACTTCCACTACGTTATTGTAGGGGGACTCGTACTTGGATTGTTCTCAGGATTACATTACTGGTGGCCGAAGATGTTCGGACGTATTCTGAGTGAAACACTGGGCAAATGGACATTCTGGACATTTATGATCGGTTTCCAATTAACGTTCTTTGTACAGCATTTCCTTGGTCTGATGGGAATGCAGCGCCGGATCGTTACATATTTGCCGAATCAGGATTTTGACCTGATGAATCTGGTCAGCTCCGTTGGTGCATTTCTGATGGGTGTGGGGGTTATTATATTCCTCGTGAACATCGTAATCACAATGAGAAAACCGGCTGGTGCGCCAAACGATCCGTGGGAAGACGGTCGTACCCTGGAATGGTCCATTCCTTCACCGCCACCGGAATACAATTTCAAGCAGACTCCACTGGTACGTGGAATTGATGCGTACTGGAAGGAAAAGATGGCCGGACATACGGAGATGACACCGGCAGAACCGGTAGGTCCAATTCATATGCCGTCAGCAACGCCACTTCCGTTTGTGATGTCCGTGGGTATCTTTGTTGCCGGGCTTGGTTTTATGTTCAGCAATGATGAATTTGGTAATGCATTTATGAATGCTATCTTCAACAACTATATTGTGGTTATTATTGGTCTTCTGATCACATTCGGTTCGATGGCACTTCGTTCACTTTATGATGATCATGGCTGGCATATTGAACCGGAGGATCAGGATGAGAAGGGGGCTAGAACATGACAACCTCACATGCCGAACCGGTGAATGACAAATTGCCACATGAGCCGGAGAAAGCAACGCTGGAGGGGCGTAACAAGCTGATCGCCTTCTGGTTGTTCCTTGGCGGCGAGACCGTATTGTTCGGCACACTCTTCGCAACCTTTTTGGCTCTCCGTGGTCAAACGAATGATGGACCTACGGCGAATGAACTGTTCCATCTACCCCTCGTGGGCGCAGCGACGTTCATTCTCCTGGTCAGTAGTTTAACGAGTGTATTCGCGATTCAGGCCATGCATAAGGGGAACCGGAACAAACTCGCTTTGTGGCTTGGCATCACAGTAGTTCTGGGTCTCGGATTCCTCGGACTGGAGATATACGAGTTCTATGAGTATGTGAAACATAAAGAGTTCGGTATGACCACCAGTGCATTCAGTTCAGCATTCTATACGCTGGTTGGGTTCCACGGAGCCCACGTTGCCTTTGGTATTGTGTGGATTGGAATCATTATCGGGCAGCTATACAAAAAAGGATTAACGGTCGTAACTGCACCTAAAGTATACGTCTCCGCAATGTATTGGCACTTTATTGACGTGGTCTGGGTGTTCATCTTTACGGTCGTGTACTTGCTCGGAAAGGTGGGGTAACACATGTCGGCACCGGATAAGACAGATCAACAGCCTGTGAAA
Source organism: Paenibacillus sp. PAMC 26794 (assembly GCF_000316035.1). Classification (GTDB taxonomy): domain Bacteria; phylum Bacillota; class Bacilli; order Paenibacillales; family Paenibacillaceae; genus Paenibacillus. The sequence goes on along the minus strand of NZ_ANHX01000061.1, from coordinate 9,336 downwards.
CACCGTGACAGGACGGAGGGGCCACAGAAACACGTTGTTGTGTTTATATTCTCCATTATTCTCACATTAATTGCTTTTGCGGCCGCTTCTGCCGGAGGGGTCAACACAACGTTCACTATTATTATTTTGCTTGTCATGGCTATTCTACAGGTTTTTGTTCAACTGGGTTACTGGATGCACTTGAAGGACAAAGGGCATCTGATGCCCATTCTGTTCATGGCCTTTGGGTTTTTCGTAGCCTTTACAGGCATCATTATGGCACTCTATTGGGTCTGGTGGTAAAAGAGATGGCGGCGGCGCAATGCCGCCGTCTTTTCCCCTTTTAGGTCAGTGAATCTTCACAAAGAAATGAAGGCAACAACCAAATTAGGTCACGGGGAGGTTTCCCGTATGCTCGGGTTGCAATATTTTAGCTTCAACGACTTATGGAGTCCGCTTATATTGGCTTTATTTCTGATCATTGCTGCGGCGTATCTGGTGCTTGTGGGACCGTTAAGCGAGCAAATAAAGGATGCAGAGCCTGCGACTGCTGCGCAGAAAATCATGTTTATTACAGGGCTGTTTGTCCTGTATCTGGCTCAAGCTGGGCCGTTTAATCTACTTGGTCATGTAATGTTTAGCTTCCACATGGTGAGCATGGCGTTCTCCTATCTGGTAGCCCCGCCGCTGATGATGAAAGGTTTGCCGATCTGGGTGTGGCGCAGAATCGTGCGCTGGTTGCCTACACGCCAGCTATCGTTCCTGGCTCATCCGATCGTTGCGGCAGTGCTCTTTAACGGGCTGTTCTCGCTGTATCACCTACCGATTGTACATGATTACGTGATGCTGAATTTTACCGTTCACCGGTTGTATTATATTGCATTGTTCATCACCTCGATGCTCATGTGGTGGACATTGCTGAATCCGTTGCCAGAAGGCAGACAAGCATCGGGGTTATCCAAGATCGGTTTTATTTTTCTGAATATGGTACTGCTCACGCCTGCGTGTGGATTGATTATTTTTGCGTCCGAGCCGTTGTATCAGACGTACAGCAACCCGGCAGTATGGGCTGAAGCAATGCGGTATTGTGTGTCTGGAGATTCTACGGCGTTACTTCGCTCATTCGGTGGGCCTGCGTTCTTCAACTTCCTGTCTTCCGCGAAGGAAGATCAGCAGGTCGGTGGCATTGTAATGAAGTTTATTCAGGAAGGGATCTTTGCCTCCATGCTGGCTTATGTCTTTTTCCAATGGTATCGGAAAGAGAAGCAGGAAGATGATGATGATTCGTATCCTGCAGGGGGCGCAGGGGGGGCCGCTCAATCCGGCTGCCAAATAATGAAGTAATGTTCTGACAAGAGGGGGAACACACGATGGATATGTATTTTTGGCTACCAACGATCAGTACTTCTTTCATTGTGATTAGTGCAGTACTGGTGGGGATTGGATGGGTACTGATTATTCGGGGTAAACGTGAGGCTCATCAGTCCGCCATGGTAGCGGGTGCGATTGCAGCTCTAATCTTCTTTGTGATCTATATGTCTCGCACAGTGTTCGTAGGTAATACGGCTTGGGGTGGAGACCCGGATCTGGAGATCTTTTACCGGATCTTTCTGATCTTTCATATTATCCTGGCTACCGTGGCAGCAATATTTGGCATTTCCACACTGGTGCTGGGGTTCAAAAAGAAGTTTGGAAAACATCGTCGCTGGGGCAAGTTCACGTCCATGATCTGGTTCGGGTCAGCGCTAACAGGTGTTGTTGTGTATGTTCTTCTATATATCTTATATCCTGGTGGTCATACACGTCCGGTATGGGAAGTTATCCTCGGTGTATAAAAGTAGAGACACAACCTCAGGCTAATTGTGAATGTGTCACTATGATATTCTGAAAATATGAAAATGGACGAATCTAGCAGATGATTGGTCCACGCTTCCTCTCTTATTCATTCATAGAATGAGTTCGAGAGGGGGGAACAAAATGAAAAAAACAGTCAACGTCAGTCAAACGTATCCACGTCTTACCGTGTATTCAGAAGAGAATTACAGAGGGAGAAGCCGCATCTACCGTGGTAACACGGGTCTTCGTAACCTGGACAACATCCTGGGTGGGGTAGAGAGCCTGCGTTTCTTCTCGACAAGTTCCAATGCAACACTCGTTGTATTTACGCGGCCTAACTTTCAGGGTGGATTCCGTGTCTTCCGTGGCAACACCAACTTGAGAGATTTGGATGATCTGATCCGTGGCAATGATGTAGAATCCCTGATCTCCACGAATGAGCGGCTGACTTTGGAAGAGATTCGTGCAATCCGCAGGGATCGCAGTCTGCCTAGTGGCTACAACCTCGTTTAATCGTAAGACCTCTTCTCCTAACAGGTGCTAGAGAACGGCAAAGGGCTGTACCCGAATTGTGTTTACACAATAATGGGTACAGCCCTTCTTTTGTGCTTGGGGAATTTCGTTTATTTCCCTAATCCCCGCCGCCACTACCCCCACCACTGTCGCTGCTGCTACCACTATCGCTGTTGTGATGAGAATGTGTGTCTGATGAAGAATCCGACTCATGATGTTTGTGATCCGGTGTGTGTCTGGAATGTCGATCGTAGGAGTCATCTCCTGTAATGACCGGATATCCCGAAGCAGAGTCGGTATAACCGTTGTTACGGCGGATGCGGTGTCTGCCTTTTTTGGCAGAATGACGATGAGGTTCATCCCGGAGGATCAACCAGATAACAACGATAAGGAAAAGGAGTACAAATCCGATCTCCACCAGCCAATCCATAGCTGTAACCTTCCTTTCTTTGATTCGTTACTATAATTTATTTTAACGTAAATTTGAAAAGTGTCCCATCCCGTCTTCCTGATTCAGGAAAATTAGGGGTTGACGGGATGAGAATTTGGTCTGTATACTGTGTATATTGATATATACAGTAAACACAGTGAACACAGTAAGCAAGATGAGTGAGTGAATGACAGGTGAAAGGCAGGCATGCATATGAACGAATGGAAGCAGGCGTGGTGGTTGACCCGCAGCCAGATGAGTAAGGATAAGCTCCAATGGCTATGGTCTGCATTATTCATGATATACACTGGCGGCATGAGCGGTGTGATGTTTTTAGGACAACAACAGACAGATATTATTAATCCAGTAGTGGATTCCTTCTTTTTAATCATGTTGCCATTTCAAGGGTTTATGTTCTGCAGGCGCTCCTTCCGTTACATACAGGAGGATTCTTATACGCAGATGCTGGCCTACTATCGTAGAATTCCCATCCCTGAACAAGTGGTGATGTGGTCCAGGCTACAGCAGTCTCTGATGGCGTTTACGTACAATGGAATCTTTTTCTACGGATCGTTATACGTGGTTAACCTTCATGCCGAAGGATTCCGATGGGATCAGTATCTGGCCTTTAGCCTTACCTGTACAGGTTATGGCCTTTTGGTAACAGGATTGTATATTTACGGAGAGTTTCTGAACAGTGGCAAGAAATACTTGCTTCTCAGTACGCTTTTTATACCAATCGCCATTGGCATATCCATACTGATTCGAATGTCAGGCAGTTACGGATTGCGGATTGTAATGGATGGAAGTAAATCATGGGGGCTACTTTCCCCGATCATGTGGATTGCTTTGGTGGCTGGCGTAGTGGGATTATGGCTTTTCAGTCGATTGACGCTGAAGAAACTGTCCACTCGGGATTTGAGTTAACGGTATGAGGGATGAACGCAAAAATGAATACAGGATGAAACCGGCACAGACAGGTAACAGACTGGAGTGTACCGGAGGGCGAGGTGCAAGATGTGAAAATACCCATTCAAATTAATGAAAATAGTGCTGAACCTTTATACCACCAAATTGAAAATCAGTTAAGATCGTTAATTATTACGGGTCAGTTGGGGGAGGGAACACATTTGCCGTCCATTCGTGAGTTCGCCGGAGCACTGAATTGCAGTGTTATTACGGTTAGACGGGTCTATCAGGATCTGGAGAATGAAGGCTTGCTTCGTACGAAGCAAGGGACAGGTACATTTGTGGCTCAGGTAGAAGCCGGCGAAAGAGAAAATTATAGATTGAAGGCCGCACAGGAAGCGATGCAGGCGGCGGTGCAGTCCGGGAAATCGGTAGGCTGTACGGAAGAAGAGATGGAGAGCCTGTTCCGGGAAGTCCTGAAGGCTATTTACGCGAAGTAAAGGAGTGATTCATACGTGGAACCGATAGCAATCCAGTTGAACGGCGTATCCAAAATGCGAAAACGCAGAGTTATTGGCCCAATTGATCTGACCATCCCGGAAGGGTATATAGTCGCTATTCTCGGTCACAACGGTTCAGGCAAAAGCACACTTCTTAACATGTTGCAGCAAGTGGTGCTGCCAGATGCTGGGCAGATTATATGGTTTGGTCAGGAACATGATGGGCCGCTTCCCATTGAACTGAGACAACAGATTGGTTTTGTGGCAGATAACGCTGGTTCAGAAGAGAACCGGATAACAGCACAAGAAGCAGCCCATTTCCGGGCGTACTGGTACCCACGTTGGGATATGAAGTTGTTCGACCAACTGATTCATGATATGGAAGTACCTGTTGATGTGAAGCTGAACAAGATGTCCAAGGGAGAACGGCGAAAGTTTGAGATTGCAGCTGCAATTGCAGCTCGCCCAAGACTATTACTTTTGGATGAGCCTTCATCAGGACTGGACCCCTTTGCCTGGAAAGTGATGGTTGAGCAGTTCCGTACCTTCATGGCGGGGGGAGACACCACGATTCTGATTGCCACACATATCGCGGATGAAGTCAAAAGGCTTGCGGATTACATCGTATTGATGCACCGTGGTCAGTCGCTGGGGATGGCCGAGAAAGATATGGTGCTCGATCAGTGGAAGGAAGTCTGGTATGAAGGAGACTTAAGGCCAGAGAGTATCCCTGGTGTTGTGGAATCTTCTATAGAAGAGGGAGGTCTGGTTCGCGTAATTACAACCCGGGTCAGCGAAGCGCAGGAAAGGCTGGAGCTGTCGAATAACCGAGTATTAAGAATCCGTAACTTGGAATTGGATGAAGTGCTGGCATTCTGGATTGCCGGGTATGCACCCGTACAGTGGAAATAACCGAAGGGAGACGATAAATGATGAACCGATTGGAATTGAAGCAAGTCGTCAAGCAATATGCAGACAAAACAGCCGTTAATGGAGTCACGCTCAATGTAAAAGAGGGGGAGATTTACGGACTGCTCGGAGCGAATGGTGCAGGCAAAACAACAACAATGCGCATGGTGCTCGGACTGATTCACCCTGACGGAGGGAATATCCTGTACAACGGCAAGCCCTATAATACGGAGCTGCAACAGATTATGGGTTATCTTCCGGAAGAGCGCGGATTGTACCCGAAGGTGAAAGTCAGCGAACAGATTAATTACCTGGCACGACTTCGTGGCATGAATGGTAAAGACGCAGATCAGAGCCTCAAGTACTGGCTGAATCGGTTTGAGGTACCTGAGTATTACGATAAGAAGATCGAGGAGTTATCCAAAGGTAATCAGCAGAAAATGGGCTTTATCGCGGCTGTAGTGCATAGACCGCAGATTCTCATTCTGGATGAAGCGTTCAGTGGACTGGATCCTGTGAACGTGGAATTACTCAAGTCCACTGTCAAAGAATTGCGTGACGAAGGCACGGCCATTCTGTTCTCAACACACCGTATGGAGCACGTTGAAGAGTTGTGTCGTCAGATTACTATTCTGCATCGTGCCAACACGGTGGTACAAGGAGAGATCAAGGAGATCAAGAGCCGGTATCCGCGTGAACAGGTATTCCTGGGTACGATTGGTAGTGTGGAAGGACTCGAACAGTTGTCTGGTGTGAAGAAAGTCGAGCGGAATGAGCGTGGTTACCTGATACATATTAGTCAGGTGGAAGCGGCTCAAGAGATTCTGAGAACAGCCATGACTCAGACGACAGTGGAACACTTTGAACTGAAGGAACCAACGCTTAACCAAATCTTTATTCGTGAGGTAGGTGAGTCGAATGAATAAAATGGGAACGATTACGGGTTTTACATTCAAAAACAAAGTTAAAACGAAATCATTCATGGTGACGACCATTGTACTTGCACTTTTAATTTCAATCGGACTCAATGTTCCGTATTTCATTACCTTATTCAATGGGGGTTCCATTGGCGGAGCTTCAAGCAGTAATCCTGTAAATATTGGTCTTCTGAGTGCAGGGCAGCCTGAAGTTTCCGAGAAACTGGAGAGCTTCTCTGCGGCTCAAGGAGATCAGGCTTATCGATTCGTTACCAGTGGTGACAAAGATGAGGCGGCTCTCAAAGCCGATGCGGAAGCAGGGCTTACCGATGGTTATCTGAAGTTTGAAGCAGTTTCCGGGCAAGAGTTCCCGCAGCCCATTCTATATTCAGCAGAAGACGTATCACCTCAGATCATTGCATCCATTGAAGCAGCGTTGCAGAGTGTGAAGCTGGATGTGGTTGTGAAGGATGTACTCACAGCGGAGCAGAAGGAACTGATTACAACACCTGTGAAGCTCATCGAGCAAAGTTTGAGTACAGATGAGAGCGGAGCAGGTACTGAGTCAGAAGGTGCAATGAGCCCGATTAACTATATTGTGGTGTACTTGCTGATCATCCTGCTGTTTACCTCAACGATGATGACAGGCAACATGATTGCCTCCGAGATCACAGCTGAGAAGAGCTCACGTATTATGGAGATATTGATTACGAGTGTATCACCGCTCAGTCAGATGTTTGGTAAAATCATCGGGATTTTCATGGTGGGGATGCTGCAAATCGGGATCTTCGGAGCGGTGGTTGCCGGAAATATCTTGCTGCCGCATAACCGTGCAGTATTAGGTGACTTCAATATGAATGTAAGTGATGTGAATATTGCAGTTATTGTGTACGGACTTATATTCTACATTCTGGGTTACTTCCTGTATGCTGTGTTGTTCGCTGCCATTGGTTCAATGGTAAGCCGTACTGAAGAACTCGGTCAGGCTGTTCTGCCGATTACGATGTTGTCGCTTGTTTCCTTCTATATTGCGATCTTCAGTATTTCTACGCCGAACATTCTGTTGTTGAAAATCGCAAGCTTCATTCCATTCACGTCGCCGACCGCGATTCTGGTACGAATTGGCGCAGGAGTTGCGCCAACTTGGGAGATTCTAACGTCCTTAGCGATTCTCATTGTATCCATTATCATCTTCGGATGGCTTGCAGCCAAAATCTATCGCACAGGTGTGCTGATGTACGGTAAACGTCCAACCTTCAAGGAATTGTTTAAAGCGATGAAGGCTTATAAGATCTAAGATAGATGGTGTTATGTGGTGGTGGTGTCATATTAAATCGAGTTCAGGAGAGGGTTGATGATCATGCAGCAGTTAAAAGGGTTCTATATACAGTTTTTGAGGGAACCTCTGTGGTTTAAAGCATCGATCCTGACTGCACTGCTACTTTCAATTGTATTTAGCAGTTCAGCCTTTTCAGAGCAGGGCAACTACCAAAGCATCTCTAAATTAGCTATCGCTATTTTCTTCGTCGCATATGGAGTGAAGCTGCGGGGCAATCGGAAGATTGCTATAGCGTTCTTTTTCCTAGCACTGATCAGTATCTATTTATCATGGAATAGCTTGGATTTTGCGAATATCTAGCATCGAACATATATGACGGTTTCGTATTTATTGTTTCTTATCTAATGAGAGTAATGAAGGGAGAACGTGCTGCTCCGTTTGTGGAGTGGCACCAATTCCTACTTTTATCCGTAGTATCTAAGTATGTCTATTCTATTAAAATTGGATTGGCAACTATATTCACTAAAGGAGAATACATAATATGAAGAATTGGAAACGCATGCTCTTATCTCTTACCATCTCGGTAGGTTTGCTTGCATCTGCAGTACCAGCTATGGCTGCTCCACAAGGAACTTCCGTCAAGGTTAATGATCAAGCGGTCAAATATGCTACAGGAGCACCGATCCTGGAGAAAGGTACAACATTGGTTCCACTACGGACTACGCTGGATGCTATGGATGTGAAGCTGACCACTGCGACAGATGATACGATCACAGCTGTGGTAGATGGCAAAACGATTACACTTAAAAGCAAGCTTACACGTATCAACGGTGTAACGTATGCGCCAATCCGCATCGTCGGTGACGCTGCGGGTTATGAAGTTCGCTGGGATGCTGTAACGCGCACCGTGCTGTTGGTATCCAAAGGGGGAGCAACTGAAACTGCTCAAACCGGTGGACGCGGCTTCATGTGGGAAGTTGAAAGTAATGGCAACACGGTCTATCTGGTAGGCTCAATGCATATTGCGGATGAGAGCTTCTACCCATTGCGTCCGGAGTTTGAAGAAGCTTTTGCCGAAGCTGATTATCTAGGCGTAGAGATTGATATTAGCAAAGCCGCTGATGAAGAGCAGCAAAAGCTGGTTCTGAGTCTGGGTTCGTATCAGGATGGAACAACACTGAAAGACCACATTTCCAGCGAGACGTATACTGAGCTGGGCAATGTTTTGAAGAAAAATGTTTTAGAGCCTAACGCTTTGGATGCATTTAAGCCTTGGGTAGTAGAGAGCACGCTCGCAAGTTTGAAGTCCACAACGGCAGGATACGAAGCGTCAGCAGGAGTGGATCTGTATTTCATCCAGAAAGCAATCGAGCGTAAACTTCCAGTTATTGAGTTGGAGAGTTATCAATCTCAACTTGGCATGTTTAACGACTTTTCCAAAGAAACACAAGAGGAAACACTGAAAGCGACAATCGAGAACTTCGACGTGCTGGATAACAGTGTGAATCAAATGGCTGAGATGTGGAAAACGGGTAATGACGAGCAATTACTTGAACTGACAAACAGCTTCTCCACTAACGAGGAGTACAACAAAGCAATGCTGGTTGATCGTAACATTGGTATGGGGGACAAAATCGATGGTTACTTGAAAAACGGCAAAGGCGAGGAGTATTTCATTGTTGTTGGCGCGGCACACTACTTGGGCGATCACGGCATCGTGAAACTGCTTGAGGATAAAGGATATAAAGTAGAACGTAAATAAATATAGATTACTATAGAAGGCAACCCTTTCGTCTCGAATATAAGAGTTGAGAGGGTTACCTTCTTATATATAGAAGAAAGACAGATTAAATAAAGAAGATCAAGCTGCAGAATAATACAATTGAACCTAGGATTTCATCGTAGATTCAAGGTCCTTAATATGGAGTAGACTGTGGAGTTGATATGTTTTGAAATTAACTCTTTACAAGTACATGTGTTGCATGGTATATTCTAATTCCGGCCAAGAAAACACGGTTTACACGGTGCGGCAAGCGTATGAAATAAGCTTCGAAAGAAACTTAG
>NZ_ANHX01000060.1 GCF_000316035.1 Paenibacillus sp. PAMC 26794 | reverse complement strand
CAGGGGTAGGGGAGCGTTGTATAAGGGTTGAAGGTGTACCGTAAGGAGCGCTGGACATTATACAAGTGAGAATGCCGGTATGAGTAACGAAAAGATCAAGTGAGAATCTTGATCCGCCGAAAGCCTAAGGGTTCCTGAGGAAGGCTCGTCCGCTCAGGGTAAGTCGGGACCTAAGGCGAGGCCGAAAGGCGTAGTCGAAGGACAACAGGTCGAAATTCCTGTACCACCGTAAGCCGTTATGAGCAATGGGGGGACGCAGTAGGGTAGTGACGCGGACTGATGGATGTCCGTCTAAGCAGTAAGGCTGATGTGTAGGCAAATCCGCACATTGTAAGGCTGAGCTGTGATGGGGAGCGAAAATTGTAGTAGCGAAGGTCATGATCTCACACTGCCAAGAAAAGCCTCTAGCCAGGTGAAGGTGCCCGTACCGCAAACCGACACAGGTAGGCGAGAAGAGTATTCTAAGGCGCGCGGAAGAACTCTCGTTAAGGAACTCGGCAAAATGACCCCGTAACTTCGGGAGAAGGGGTGCCCCGGTAGTGTGAATAGCACGAGGGGGCCGCAGTGAAAAGGCCCAAGCGACTGTTTAGCAAAAACACAGGTCTGTGCGAAGCCGTAAGGCGAAGTATACGGGCTGACGCCTGCCCGGTGCTGGAAGGTTAAGGGGAGTGGTTAGGAGCAATCCGAAGCTGTGAACCGAAGCCCCAGTCGGCGGCCGTAACTATAACGGTCCTAAGGTAGCGAAATTCCTTGTCAGGTAAATTCTGACCCGCACGAATGGCGTAACGACTTGGGCGCTGTCTCAACGAGAGATCCGGTGAAATTTTAATACCTGTGAAGATGCAGGTTACCCGCGACAAGACGGAAAGACCCCATGGAGCTTTACTGCAGCTTGATATTGAATTTGGGTACGATCTGTACAGGATAGGTGGGAGCCTTTGAAGAGACATGAGCGCCAGCTTGTGTGGAGGCAACGTTGGGATACCACCCTGATCGTATCTAGGTTCTAACCTGGTACCGTAATCCGGTGCGGGGACAGTGTCAGGTGGGCAGTTTGACTGGGGCGGTCGCCTCCTAAAGAGTAACGGAGGCGCCCAAAGGTTCCCTCAGAATGGTTGGAAATCATTCGAAGAGTGCAAAGGCATAAGGGAGCTTGACTGCGAGACCTACAAGTCGAGCAGGGACGAAAGTCGGGCTTAGTGATCCGGTGGTACCGCATGGAAGGGCCATCGCTCAACGGATAAAAGCTACCCTGGGGATAACAGGCTTATCTCCCCCAAGAGTCCACATCGACGGGGAGGTTTGGCACCTCGATGTCGGCTCATCGCATCCTGGGGCTGAAGTAGGTCCCAAGGGTTGGGCTGTTCGCCCATTAAAGCGGTACGCGAGCTGGGTTCAGAACGTCGTGAGACAGTTCGGTCCCTATCTGTCGTGGGCGTAGGAAATTTGAGAGGAGCTGTCCTTAGTACGAGAGGACCGGGATGGACGTACCGCTGGTGTACCAGTTGTTCCGCCAGGAGCACCGCTGGGTAGCTATGTACGGAAGGGATAAACGCTGAAAGCATCTAAGCGTGAAGCCCCCCTCAAGATGAGATTTCCCAGTATGTAAGACCCCTTGAAGACGACGAGGTAGATAGGCTGGGGGTGGAAGTGCAGCAATGCATGGAGCTGACCAGTACTAATCGGTCGAGGGCTTATCCAATAGCAAGTTGTAA
>NZ_ANHX01000059.1 GCF_000316035.1 Paenibacillus sp. PAMC 26794 | reverse complement strand
AAGCAATAGGAAGACACACTTGATGATATCTAGTGTGTCTTTTTTGTGTTACTATTTTCTGCCGAGAAAGAACTAACTATATGATAAGACAGCATCAATATTTCATTTATATGAAGACTCTCAGTATTAATAATTGGACTACGGAGTAATGCTGATATACATACTTCCATCTGTTCGACTTCTGAATCTTAACTCGTTCAGCAACCTTTCAGTTGAATTTAACGTACGTTGCAGTGGGATAGGGTATAGTGAAGCCAAGTAAAGAGGAGGAGAGCCATAATGAATATATCTTCTGCAGCCAGTTCCACTACATCTTACATATCTACATCTTCGAGTTCGGACAATTCAAGTAGCTTGGAGAAACAAAAGACGAAGCTTGAGGCTCAACTGGAGAAAGTGCAATCCAGTAAGGACGATGAGCAGACTAAGGAGACAAAGACCAAACAGCTTGAACAGCAGATCAAGCAGGTTGAGGCACAGATTGCACAGCAAAGCTCTCAAGGAGCCGGTACAACTGCTACGAAGGAGGCATCACCTGCCCAACCTCCATCCAATGGAATGGGCGTAGCTACCTCTAAGGAAATTGCAAACGCAACGACAGATAGTAATGGCCGATTTGATATACGTATCTAATTACATCTAAATTTAGGATAAAACAAAAGCCCTGACCGATCTATATTATTGATCGTGCAGGGCTTTGGTTTATTTGTTTGTTAGATTATTTATGAGGTCTACCTACATTCTATTTACGTTCCATTGATTTTCTATCTGTTGCTGTTATTACCTGGTAACGTTATTCAGACTGCAACGCGTTGATTCGATCCGTAAGGGATCGTTTTCTATAGTACACGGCTATGGTTGCGAGAACCAGCATTTCGGACAGCGGTACGGCAAGCCATACACCCGTGACACCAAAGAAGGAAGGGAGAATCGCAATCAACGCAATCATGATGATCATTTCACGCGCGGCTGTAATCCATATAGCCATTTTGGCATTACCTACAGATTGGAAATAGGTGCTCATGACAAAGTTAACACCCATAAAGACATAGGCAAATGTAAATATACGTAATCCGTAAACGGCATTATCCGTTACGCCACTACTGAAGTTTCCAAAAATTTGTACGAAATAAGGTGCACCGATCTGAACAACAACCAGTAACAATAGACCGCATGCGAGAGCCGTTTTGGTGGCTAACCGTATCGTTTGTTGTACCCGTTTAATCTGATTGGCACCGTGATAATAGCTGATCAGAGGTTGGGCAGCAGACGCCAGACCGAGGAAAGCCAACAATACAACACCATGAATATAGTTCAACACGGTAAAGGATGCTACGCCATCCGTGCCCGCAATGCGGTCCATCGAGATGTTATGGGAGACAGAGAAGACCGACATGCCAAGTTCAGCCAGAAAGCTGGGGAAACCAATGAGTAGAAGGGAAGCCAGCAGTTTGTTGTTCCATTTGAACCGGGTGAACGTAAGATTATTTGTTTTTTTGAAAAAGTGAGTGAACAGGACAAGTAGCGCAAGAGACGCCGATACAATTGTACCGAGGGCCACACCGCGTACACCCCATTCGAGTACATATAATGTTATATAATTAATGATGATATTGGCCACAGCAAACGTAATCTGAGCGTACATGGACGTATTGGGATTCCCATCGTTTCGTACAAAAACAGAGAGCGCATTCTCAATGGTGAAGACAAACCCAAACAATAACATGATATTCATATAGTCCGAAGCAAACGGGAAGGTCTCGGCGTTAGCCCCGAGGGAGTATACCAGCTTGTCTTTGAACGTATATGCAGTATATCCAATGGCTATCGTAAATAGCATAATGAGCATAATGGATTTGGTGAAAATTTGTTTGGCTGATGTGATATCTTTTCTACCCATAGCGTTGGAGTACAACGTTGCCCCGCCCATACCAATCCACAGCGACATGGCAACAAAGAGCGTGTAGACAGGTGAGGCAATGCCGATCCCGGCCATCGCGGTAGAACCCAGTTTGTGTCCAACCATAATGCCGTCGATAATAAAATTAAAAGCAACTACCAGCATCCCCAATACAGAAGGCACAAGGTAGCTTATAAAAGCTTTACCTACAGATTGCCCTTCCAATGGATGCGTCCAATTCGTATTCATAATGACCTCCGTTAGTAAACTGAATGTTCATTCTGTATATAATAATACTGAACGTTCGTTCTGTATGATAACACGCCATGAATTCTCTTGGCAACTTTTGCGTTTAAATATCGTTTATGTGATAGAGTAGGTGGATATTTATAAGGCGGGAGGAATCTCTTGATGAAACAAAATAAATACGATGAAGCTGAGTTTTTCGACAACTATAGTAAGATGGCTCGTTCCGTTCAAGGGCTGGATGCAGCGGGGGAGTGGCATGAACTGCGGACTCTTTTGCCTGATTTGAAGGACAAGCGTGTGCTGGATTTGGGATGTGGTTTTGGGTGGCACTGCCGGTATGCGCGAGAGCAGCAAGCGAGTTCAGTGATCGGTGTAGATCTGTCTGAAAATATGCTTCAGCGTGCTCGTGAAATGACGGACGACCCGCAGATCCAGTACGCGCAGCTGGCGATTGAAGATATTGATTTTGCACCGGGACAATTCGACGTTGTGATCAGTTCACTTGCTTTGCATTATATTGAAAGATTAGACACGGTGTACGCTAAGATCAATGATTGTCTCGTAGAAGGGGGCACATTTGTACTATCTTCCGAACATCCCATCTTCACCGCTCGCGCTGCGCAGGATTGGCATTACGGACCCGAAGGTGAGATTCTTCACTGGCCCGTGGATGATTACCACGATGAAGGGGAACGTGTGGCGAACTTTTTGAATCAGGATGTGGTCAAATATCATCGCACACTGGCAACACATCTCAATGAACTGATTAAGGCGGGGTTTGCTATTCAACAGGTGGCTGAATCCAAACCATCACCGGAGATGATTGAACAGGTTCCAGACATGAGAGAAGAGAATCGGAGACCGATGTTTCTGATGATTGCTACGGTTAAAGTATGATGTAGAAAGTGATTCGTTAGACTAGAGGGCAGAAAGAAACTGAGGAAGTGGAGCTTTCGCCTAAAAGCTTTCTGATAGAGATTTCTAACTAAGCAAACTTGAAGGAATCAGCGTGTTCAGTGATGTAGAACATGCTGTTTTTTATTTTGCTAGAATAAATAAGAAATAATGTCCAAAACAGGGAACCAAACCACATTAGTCTCAGTCATATTAAGTGAGGTGAACAACAGTTGGATGATCAATTACTGGCACAGGCTCAGACCATAGACAATTACACACTTAGCAGCATAATGGATGACTACGGAAATGACGTGTGGAATTATGCTTATTTTCTGACCAAAAGTGCCGAACAGGCAGATGAATTGTCACAGGAGGTATTTATTCGGGCGTATTCGGGGATCGCTCATTATCGTGGAGATTGCTCATTGAAAACATGGCTGTTGACGATTACTAGAAACACGACTTTTACATATCGAAAATCCAGATTTTTTCGTAACAGTCTGTGGGGAGAGACGTTACCCATTGAGACAGAGCATGGGGATTCGAGCCAAAGAGTCATGATTGCAGAGCAGCCTGCACATCCTTCGGCCGAGATGGAAGTGATGCGTAAGGAGCATATCCATGAAATCTGGGATATTGTTCTGGCGTTGCCGAAGAAGTTCCGGGAGATTCTTTTGCTGAATCTGAAGTATGAGCTTACGACGAGTGAGATTGCTGAGATGTTGAAAATCAGCTTAGGCACAGTAAAATCCAGACTATCCCGAGGTAAGGATAAGGTACGGAAACAATGGGAGGAGCGAAGCAAATGAGACACAAGGCTGAGCAATGGGAGAAGGAAATCCGGAAGGGACCGTTTGCGTCGTCTCCTTTTACAGAAGATCACAAGCGGAGTGTGCTTCAACAGGTGGAGTGGATGGAGAAGTCGGAAGAGGGAAGCAAGGGAGGTAGGTCAGAAGAAAGTTCCAGATCATCCAGGCCGTTTAGACCGCAAGTGAACAATGCGTCACACAAGCGTCGCCCTAGAAGAGGGCCTCTTGTTGCCAGCACGGGTGCGTTGGTTATTGCTGCTGGATTGTTCCTATGGATCTGGGATGATGGACAGCTGGTGAAACCCGTGATCGAGCAGGTCTATCCGACAGTAGCGTTACAGTTATCCGATGGTTTGAACACGAATCTGCTAACCGACAAAATGAAAAGAAATGTTGCAATTACGATGCGAGACGATCTGGGTAAACAGCTGAAGATTACGAAAGTGGAAGACTTGCCTGTGTCCGGCAGAATATATGTAGAGGCTGGTAGCGAAAGTGAGAAGGAGTATGCGCAGATATGGCTCGATGCGACAACAGGAAATCTGCGTGAAGTACAGATGAGACGTGAGATGCAGCCAAGCGAGCTGGAACACCGTTATCTGCGTCAAGTTCCATCGCTTTTGCAAAGTATAGGCAGCACTCCAACGCTTAAACCTGCATCAGTCCAACGTTTTGTGAGTATGAAGCAAGGGGAATTGGAGCCGATATCACATACAACATTAACGTTAGAAAATGAGACTGGCGATGGTTATGGGGAGATTGTATGGCAACAGGACAAGGCAGTATCGATCACAGGAGACCTTAGACCTGATCAAATATCCCAGGCAGCGCTGGCGGATGCCAGAAAAGCAATTGAGGCACTGTCTGGTAAAGCCAATCTTGATCTGGTTAGAGCAAGCCGAAGCAAAGATGATGAACTTGGCAAGGATACAATCTTTTTTTCCTTTAAAGATAACTACTTTGTGCAGATGACCGAAGGAAAAGAGGGCTTGGGCTATACCGTAGGGGATGCTAATCATTATGAGCAAGACTTTGCAGACTGGGAAGAAATAGAGGCTTATTATAAGGAACTATATAACATAAAGGAGTCTCTTCTTAGAGGAGAAGTAGAACCTATAATTAAAAAAATATTTAAAATGGATCTTCAAGCGTATAAACTTCACCGTAATCCTGACCATCCAGGCATGGTCACATTTGAACTGGAGTCGAGCACGGATGTTTTTCAGGTTGAATACAGGGAAGATGGACGGATCAAGATGATCACCAGGGGCGAGTCATAGGGCTTGATCTTATATGTTACAATTTACTTCATAGTGGAATAGATGGAATGGGTATAAGGAGATAACGATGAAATATTTGGTGAGTTCATGTCTGGCAGGGGTAGCTTGCCGTTACAATGGAACAGCGAGCCTGGATGAGAAGATTCAGGAGCTTGTGGAGCAGGGGCAGGCTAAGATGGTATGTCCGGAGCTGCTTGGCGGATTCTCCACTCCACGGGAACCGGCTGAAATTATTGGTGGCACGGGTAAGGACGTACTGGCAGGCACTGCAAAAGTGATCGAGAAAAGTGGCAAGGACGTCACAGAGCTGTATATTAAGGGAGCCTATCAGACGCTCGAATGGGCGCGAGAATTGAATGTATCGTGTGTGGTATTAAAGGAGTTTAGTCCGTCCTGTGGTACAGAGATGATCTATGATGGGAATTTTGCCAATCACAAGGTAACTGGAGAAGGTGTCACCTCAGCATTGCTGCGACAAGAAGGATATACCGTCATTTCTGAGAATGAATGGATGGAGCAACTATAGGTCGCACAGATATCGTTTCATATTCACAGAGAAGCCGCTGGATTATATCCTGGCGGCTTTTCTGTTGTCTCCCATTACTTTTCTCATTAGATGAATAAAGTCAATTTTCCTGAAATGCTAACAAACAATATGGATACATACGATATAGATATAAGATATATAAGGCTATCTACTATTTAAAGTGGGGGAATAATCATGTCAATTCAGTCTAAGCCAAAATATAAGAAAGGAAATAAACTCAAAAATATGAAATTAACAACAACGATGATCATCATGACTGTGATTAGTCTAATCGGCTTGTTTACTGTCTTTCTGATTGGGATTTTCGGAATGAACGAAGCAAAAACGGGACAAGGTATCCTCTACAATGACCGCTTTCAGCATCAAACCAATGTTCTTGAATTGAAAAGTAATTTCTATAATATGCGCGCCAATTATACAAAGGTTCTTGATAATGCAGAGTATACCGACAAACAGTACGATCAGGTTCAGAAAGGTAAGAAGAGTATCACGGATGGCTTGAATGAATTTTCAGCAAGAACATTGGATACCAAAGAAAAAGAGATATTTGCAGATTTGGTAGCAAAGATGGATACATATTATCAGGATATTGAGCAAATCATGGATACCAAAAAGATGTCGGGCACCTACGATAGTGAAGAAAGAGGAATAATTAACAAAAGCAGTACAGCGATTGTGGAGACGATCACCCTTTTGAGTGCGTATAACGAAGAAGAGTCAGCCAAGCTCTATGCGGATACACAAGAAGTGATTCAGCAGCGGGCATTGGTGCTCGGTTCGGTTCTTTTGTTATCACTCGCAGCACTCATTCTTATTTCATTTGTAATGATTCGCAGTATACGTCAACGAATGAAAGCAATCACCCGTTATTGTGAAGAAATAACACAAGGCAACTTAACGACATCCTTAGATCCTCATCTAACACAGGGAAATAATGAGATAAGTGTCATCGCACGAGCTATTCGTACAATGACCGATTCCACAACAAATGTCATTCGTGGTGTCATTCAGGAATCACATCATATCAACCAGGTTAGCGATCTTACCAATCAGAACATGGCTGGTCTGAATGAACGAATTCGTGAAGTATCAGCTACAGTTGAAGAGCTCTCGGCTGCAATGGAAGAGGCTTCAGCCCATACGGAAAATATGAATCATTCGGCTGCTGAGATGCAACAAGGAGCTGAATATATATCGGAACAGACATCTAAACAAGCAGAATCCGCCTATGTGACCAGCACGAAGGCTGAAAAGTTGAAGCAGGAAGCCCGCGAATCGAGCCGAGCAGCCATAGACATGTATGATCATACGAGTAAAAAGATGTCAGAAGCGCTGGAACGTGCAACAGCTGTAGATCAGATTGGTATATTATCTCAGTCTATTTTGGATGTTACAGCGCAGACTAATCTGCTTGCACTCAATGCATCCATTGAAGCTGCAAGGGCTGGAGAAGCAGGCAGGGGTTTTGCGGTTGTAGCAAGCGAGATTCGAAAGTTGGCTGATGATTCCAGACAGGCTGCCGATCAAATTCAGCAGGTCACGGAAGAAGTTATGCAGTCTGTAACCAATCTGTCCTCGAATGCCAAAGAGTTGCTATCCTTTATGTTCAATCAGGTTGGCAAAGATTATAAATTATTGGAAGATACAGCTGAACAATATTATGTCGATTCCCTTGATCATGCCAATGCAGTTAAAGATCTCAATGCAACCTCACAACAAGTGACTGCGAATATCAAAATACTAGTGGGCTCCATTCACGAGATTGCATCAGCCAGTGAACAATCAGCCGCATCCAGTCAGGAAATCGCAGGACATATGGTCGCCTCTGCTGCGCAATCTGTGGAAGTAGTTAAACAATCTGATCAAGTCAAAGACAGTGCATTAAATCTGAATAAGCTGGTTCAAGATTTCAAAATTTAAAAGGAAAGAGTCGTAGATAATCCACTAGGCCATGTAAGTGCCCAGTGGATTATTGCTGTCTTTCATCCAATACTTACTTTTATAAACCAAGAAACAATAATGTGCGTACTTTTAATTTATACGTATAGGTCCTAAACTAATACTTGAGATGAAATAACTTAAACATTATTGTTCAACATAAAAAAATATATAAAAGGACGTGGAGCTCCATGGAAGTTACAGCAAAGTCAAAGACAAAGGAAGACATCTTAAAGGCTTATCATTACCGGCATGCAACAAAGATATTTGATGATACCCGCAAAATCTCGGATGAGGATTTCCAATTTATATTGGAAACAGGCAGATTATCTCCAAGTTCCATTGGTCTTGAACCGTGGAAGTTTCTGATTGTACAAAATCCGAACCTGCGTAAGCGTCTGTCCGAATTCTCTTCCGGCGCGCAAAAGCAATTGGCTACAGCAAGCCATTTTGTTGTTATTTTGGCCCGATCGGATGCCAGTTATAATTCTCCTTATGCGGAGTACATGTTGAAGGAAACAAAGGGAATGCCAAATAACGTATTTGAGCTAACAAGTGAGGCTTATGGAAAGTTTCAAAATAACCAGAAGATTCTGGATAATCCACGATCATTATTTGACTGGGCATCTAAACAAACTTATATTGCACTTGGCAACATGATGACGGCGGCAGCTCAGATCGAGATTGATTCTTGTCCAATCGAAGGTTTCAGCCGTGAGGGCGTCCACCGTATTATGGAAGAAGAGGGCTTGCTCGAAAATGGCGCATGGGGCGTCTCTATGATGGCAGCCTTCGGTTATCGGGCAGAGGAGCCCCAGCGTGAGAAGTCCCGACAATCCGTTGAGAAAATCACGCAATGGATTAACTGAATTCAGCATGAATACGCAATCCTCAATACTGCTGTAGAAGCTCTCGAAGCTCAAGGCCATGAAGTGGTTGTCCGTGACTTGTATAAGCTTGGATTCCAACCCGTACTGACTGAAGCTGACACAGCTTCCATGCGTGCAGGACAGACACCACAGGATATCGCTACAGAGCAACAGTTTGTTACAGATGCAGAAGTTATCACATTCATCTATCCGATCTGGTGGACAGGTCTTCCTGCCATTATGAAAGGATATGTTGACCGTGTATTCGCATATGGTTTTGCATATGCAGCGGGTGAAGCGGGAATCGAGAAATTGCTGACAGGCAAAAAAGGCCTCATCATCAACACACATGGTACACCAAGTGAAATTTATGATCAGATTGGCATGACAGCTGGATTGAAAATAACTTCAGACGTAGGTATCTTCGATTTTGTAGGCATTGAAGCCGTAGATCATCTGCTCTTTGGTAGTATTGGATACCTGGATGCACCCGCATATCAAGCCATGTTGGATCAGGTTAAACAGACGGTAACAACCAAATTCTAATATAGATGTTGGTTCCCTATAGGGATTCCATATGATAGCAGACCGACTCGATCATGAGTCGGTTTGTTTGTTCATGTGTTTGCAAAATGGAGGAAAGGGGGTATAATCGTACCCATGGAACCTATACTTATATTTAAAGCGTTATCGAACGAGACACGTAGACAAATCCTGTTGTGGCTCAAAAACCCGGAGCAACACTTCCCACCGCTGGAACTATCTCAGCATCCGGATGGTGGCAAGAACGGAATCTGTGTTGGCACGATT
Source organism: Paenibacillus sp. PAMC 26794 (assembly GCF_000316035.1). GTDB lineage: Bacteria > Bacillota > Bacilli > Paenibacillales > Paenibacillaceae > Paenibacillus. Next base: position 64,959 of record NZ_ANHX01000059.1, on the reverse strand, counting down.
CAACTGAAGGCTGGACTGGCTCAGTCGGTTATCTCCAGTTATCTGCTGACTATGCTCAAGGCAGGGTTGCTGCTCTCCGAGCGAAGAGGACAATGGACGTATTATCGGCGCAACGAGGAGACGATCCGTCAGTTTGCCGAGTACGTGCAGAACGAGTTATAAGCCGGATGCCGGAACGGAAGCTAGGATGCATATGCAGGCAGGGATTCCGTCCGGATGTAAACGGCTAGTTTATCATCACATCATCATATCCAGCTGTGATTTAATTAATCTATATATCTGGATATACAAAAATATAATCATCGAGGAGATTAAACGATAATGACTACAGAAAATACGGCTTCATCCCATAAAGAACACATCAATGACGTTAAGCTTTCCATTCTGGATCTGGCTCCAGTCGTTGTAGGTGCAACACCTGCTGATGCTTTGCGCAACAGTCTCGATCTGGCACAGCATGCTGAGCGTTGGGGATATCACCGTTACTGGGTAGCTGAACATCACAACATGCCGGGTATTGCTTCTTCCGCAACTTCGGTCGTTATTGGATATCTGGCTGGTGGAACCAAAACGATTCGTCTGGGTTCAGGAGGCATCATGTTGCCCAACCATGCACCGCTTGTCATCGCTGAGCAGTTCGGCACACTGGAATCCTTGTATCCTGGCAGAATTGATCTGGGACTGGGTCGCGCACCGGGTAGTGACCGCCGTACATCGCTTGCGCTACGCAAAGATCTGAACAGTGGAGAAGATTTCCCTGAGCTGTTGGCAGAACTTAGAGCATACTTTGATGCTTCGGCGACGTCTTATCATGCGCCTGTTCGCGCAGTTCCAGGAGAAGGATTGAATATTCCAATTTACCTCTTGGGGTCCAGTGATTTCAGTGCACGTCTGGCAGGTCAGCTAGGATTGCCGTTTGCTTTTGCCAGCCACTTCTCGCCCGATTACACCCGGATTGCATTAGAGACGTATCGAAACAACTTCCAACCATCTGAAAGCTTGAAGGAGCCACATGTGATTGTTGGTGTCAACGCTGTTGTTGCGGATACAGACGAGGAAGCAGCATGGCTGGGTACAACGATGCAACAGCAGTTCCTGAACATTATTCGTGGCACAACGGGTTTGGTACAGCCTCCGGCAGAGATGGAAGGCAAATGGACGGACCGTGAGAAAGCTGGTGTTGAGCAGACGCTCAAGGCTGCTGTTAATGGTTCACCAGAAACGGTACGTGGACAGCTGGAATCCTTCATTCGGCAGACACAGGCAGATGAGCTGATTATTACGTCGATGATCTATGATCATAAGGCACGTCTGCATTCCTATGAGTTAATCGCACAATTGGCGGGAAAAGCTTAATCTTCATTTTCAGCGTAAAAGCTGGCTTATGGTAGCCTATAGCTATAAATTTACGGTTCGTCTCCCAGTGAGGCGAGCCGTTTTTGGATAGGGAGAATTTGCAAATGATTGGTGTGGGGCAGAAGTCTCATTTTGGGGTAAAATGACTTTACCGGTTTAATTTGAAACGGTTAATCAGCACCATACGTATAAATCCAGAGTGTTATACATATGTTGGCTTGTACAAGGTGTTTTTTTCGTGTGTGGGCATTTATTTAGCTTTATAGTTTAGTTTTGATTAAGGGTCATAAGAGAGGACGACACGCCTATGGAGCAACCTGAGCAACCCCGCGTTTGGCCGGAGCGGTTCAAGCGATTTTTTCTTAACAACAAGTTTGTCCTATTTCTGCTGATTCTGCTGTTGGTGGGGCTGAACGTGATGGTTCTGACCAAAGTATCCTTTGTTCTTCATCCGTTCGCAGTACTCATCAAAACCATTGTGCTACCTATTATTCTGTCAGGCATACTCTACTATCTGCTGAATCCGATTGTGGATGTGATGGAAAGATGGAAAATCAAGCGTGGCTGGTCCATTCTGATTCTCTATCTTGCAATTGGAGGCATTCTGACGGTCGTTGTGCTGGCGGTCATTCCGGTTGTGCGTAACCAGATTGTGGGGCTGATTGAAAATTTCCCAACGTACAGTGAGACAGTAAAACAGCAGTTTGAGGAGCTTACGGGCAGTAAATTGTTCGGTCAGTTCCAGGAAACGGTGAATCTGAATTCACAGGACTGGTGGGGAACAATTTCCCAAAAGGCTACTGAAATTCTGAACTCGACCTGGACTAAATTGGGTGGGTTCCTCGGAGCCTTCACGGAGACCGTGCTGTCTATCGTAACGGTTCCGTTTATCCTGTTCTATCTGCTGAAAGACGGCAAGAAGCTACCAGCGAAAATTCTGTCTTTCCTGCCGATCAAGAGCCGTACGGGCGCAATGCATGTGCTGGAAGACATCAATCACCAGATCAGTTCATTCATTCGTGGACAGATTATCGTCAGCTTCTGCATCGGTATTCTGCTCTACATCGGTTATATGGTCATTGGTCTGGATTATGCACTGATTCTTGCAATTATCGCATCGTTCACGAGTGTTGTTCCGTATCTGGGACCAGCAATTGCAATTACACCTGCGTTGATCGTGGCCCTGGTTACTTCACCGGTGATGCTGCTCAAGATGGTTGCCGTATGGACAATCGTGCAGTTAATCGAGGGTAAATTCATCTCACCACAGATCATGGGCAAAACGCTGAAGATTCATCCGATCACGATTATCTTTGTCATTCTGACTTCGGGTAATCTGTTTGGAGTCGTGGGCATTCTGCTGGCTGTTCCAGGATACGCGGTGCTGAAAGTATGTGTATCGCATATCTTCAACTGGTTCAAGGACAGATCCGGCCTGTACGATCCAAACAAGAACAATCTTTTATAACCAAAGTGGCAAGCTCCTATTGATCGGTAATCAGAAGATCTAGTCACTTTGTATCCTGTATAAAACGGTACCCTTACCAAGAAGAACCCCCATCCATCGGCATATAGCCGAGAGGCGGGGGTTCTTCTGCATGAACAAGCTTGGCTGCTGCCTAGCTGTGTTTAATATGTTGGAGCGTTTGCAGGAAAATCTGCTCAATATGAGCATCATCCAGAGAGTAGTACACCGTCTTGCCTTCCTTGCGCCGCTTGACGATCCGCATGTTGCGGAGAGAACGCAGCTGGTGTGAAATGGCCGACTGTCCCATGTCGAGCAGAACCGTCAGGTCATGAACACATAATTCCTTCTGTAAAAGCGCATCAATAATACGTAGACGTGTGGGATCACTGAATGCCTTGAACCAATCTGCCATCTCGGAAGAGGTCTCCCGATCTATGAGTGAAGTGCGAATCGTCTGCACATCGGCTTCTGTACCTAAGCAGGCTGCATCACATTCGCTTGGTGCTTTAACCGGTTGTTCCATTTCCTATCACCGCCTATGTTAACAACTATAGCTCTATTATATCCAAAACCCGCCTAAAGCGAAATGATTACTATTAGCATAATCTGTATGAAAAATCAACAACGATTGTTGACACTCATGTTTAGGCGTGCATATAATAGGGGTAACCAAACATATGAATGAGTGCTCATATATTGAATACAATTGAAATATAACATCGTTTTTGTACTGCAAAGGGGAGAATTCACATGGGAACCGGACAGGAACAGGTGAAAAGAGAACTGCTGCTTGATGGACTGGATTGTGCGAACTGCGCATTGAAGATCGAGAATGGCGTCAAAAAAATTAAGGGCATTAACGAATGCTCTGTCAATTTTGTTACCAAAACATTATCGCTACACACCACTTCCGACATGGATGAACAGGTAGTGGAAGAAGCTAAGCGCAAAGTGCTTAGGCTGGAGCCTCATATTCGCATTTCGGAAAAAGGAAAACACGTGAACGGAAATGCGCACACCCATACAGGGAGTGCGGCTGATTCGCACGACCATGGTCATGACCATGCCGGACATGATCATGGACATTCACATTCACATGGTAATCACTCACATACTCATGCTCATGGAGATTCGCAGGGCCAGGCACACGAGCACGGAAGTCATGCTGGAAATGATCACAGCGACACCGATGATCATGATGCTCATGCAGGCCATTCGCATGAACACGGTGCAGGCCAGACAAAAGTATTGCTTGCTCGTCTTGCTGCCGGTTCTGTGCTGCTCGCAGCTGCGATCTGGTCGCCGCTGGAGGGCTGGGCACAGTTTACTCTATATGCGCTAGCATATCTTATTGCCGGAGGAGACATCGTGCTCCAGGCGTCCAAAAATATCATCCGCGGTCAGGTGTTCGATGAATACTTCCTGATGTCCGTCGCTACCTTGGGTGCCTTTGCGATTGGAGAGTATCCGGAAGGGGTAGCCGTCATGCTCTTTTATCAGCTCGGGGAGCTGTTTCAGGGCATGGCGGTTAATCGGTCACGCAAGTCGATTCAGTCACTGATGGACATTCGCCCGGACTACGCGAATATCCTGACGGGTTCGGGTGACGAGACCCGGCGTGTATCTCCAGAAGACGTACGGATTGGTGATCGTATAGTCGTGAAAGCAGGAGAGCGAGTACCGCTGGATGGTATCGTTAGAGCTGGGCGTTCCATGGTGGACACTTCTGCTCTGACAGGTGAATCCGTACCTCGTGAGCTGGAGCCTGGAAGTGATGTACTGAGTGGATTTGTTAACAAGAACGGCTTGCTGACAATTGAAGTTACCAAAACGTTTGGTGAATCAACGGTATCCAAAATTTTGGACCTGGTGCAGAACGCGAGCAGCCGGAAAGCGAAAACAGAGCATTTTATTAGTAAATTCGCCCGATATTACACACCAGTTGTTGTTATCCTTGCAGCCGTGATTGCATTTGTTCCGCCGTTGATACTTAGTGGTGCAACATTTGCCGACTGGATCTATCGTGCATTGGTCTTCCTGGTTATCTCATGCCCCTGTGCGCTGGTGGTCTCTATTCCACTTGGATTCTTTGGTGGTATCGGAGCAGCTTCACGTAACGGGATTCTTGTCAAAGGCAGTAACTACCTTGAAGCGTTGAACGATGTGAAAGTTGTTGTTTTTGATAAAACGGGTACACTAACCAAAGGTGTATTCAAAGTAACAGCCATTCGTCCACAAGGCGGACGCACGGAAGAAGAATTGATGAAGCTGGCAGCCATTGCCGAAGCGAATTCCAATCATCCGATTGCCGAATCCATTCGTGCAGCTTGGGCCAAAGATATTCCCACACAAGGTGTGGAAGGTTATGATGAAGTTGCCGGACACGGAATCAAGGTGAGCGTCGATGGTCGGGAAGTGCTGGCAGGCAACGCCAAACTAATGGAGCAGGCGGGTATATCCTATACCACACCAGAGACAGCCGGAACGATAGTCCACGTGGCTGAAGCTGGCATGTATGTTGGTCATCTGATCATTGCCGATGAAGTAAAGGATGATGCAGCCGCTGCCATTCAGGCACTTAAGAAACTCGGCATCCGCAAAACGGTCATGCTGACAGGCGATGCGAAAGCCGTGGGTGAAGCGGTAGGACGTGAGTTGGGTGTGGATGAAGTCTATGCTGAATTGCTGCCACAGGACAAAGTCGAACGTCTGGAGCAACTGGAAGCTGCCAAATCTCCAAAGGAGAAAATGGTGTTTGTCGGTGATGGTATCAACGATACACCTGTGCTGGCACGCGCTGACGTGGGCGTAGCGATGGGTGGACTCGGTTCAGATGCCGCGATTGAAGCGGCAGATGTGGTCATCATGACAGATGAACCGTCGAAACTAGCGAGTGCAATCCGCATTGCTAAGCGTACACGAATGATTGTGTGGCAAAATATCGCGTTTGCTTTGGGGGTTAAAGCGATCTTCCTGTTACTCGGTGTGTTTGGCATAGCTACCATGTGGGAAGCGGTATTCTCGGATGTCGGTGTCACGGTGCTGGCTGTCCTGAACGCCATGCGTGTACTTCGTGTGAAGAATATCTAAGTTTACGAAACGATCCAGGCGGCTCTTCGTATATACGTAGAGCCGTTTTTATATTTTTATGTAGATAAGTCTAACTAGACATTTACACGAGAACGGAGAGGACAGAAATAACCTGAAGAAGCGAAGCTGGTTATTCTGTCATCGGAGTGTCAGTGTGAGCAGGTCTATGGAAGACAACAGTGAAGGGGAGAACGTTTTGACAGGAGCAGTAGTAGGGATCATCATTGGAGTGTGTTATTTCATTCTGGGGTTTATGGTGTTCAAAAAACCACCTAAAATGATTAACGGAATATATGGTTATCGGACCCCGCGTGCAATGAGTAATCCCGAGTTATGGGACGAAGCGCAAAGTTACAGCGCCAATCTGATGATGCAATTTGGTGTGATTATCACAATATTCGGCATTATCGGTTTCTGGCTTACAGATGTACGAGCTTTGGTGCTGAGTCTGGTTGCTACAGGGTTCTATACGTTCAGACTATTTACCAGAGTTGAAGGCCGGTTGAAGCAAATGCAGCGTGCACAACAGCAGCAACAGCAACAGAATGAGCAGAACGTTTAAGTTAAAGTGAATGAATAGTGTACAGAGGAAGACCTGCGTGTGAAGCGGGTCTTTTTTTGTTGAAGATAGAGAAGCGAAGAGACTGTTAAACTCGCTAAGACTTCATACATAAACTCTAACGTTGACGTTAACGTTAAGATTATATATAATTATGTACATAACAATATAGACATATGAAAGAGGTGGGGGAAATGAGTTTATATAAAATTGATGACGTAGCCAAGGAATGCGGTTTGACCAAGCGAACCATTCGGTATTATGAAGAGATTGGGGTCATGCCTTCACCTCAGCGGACAGATGGCGGGACGCGGTTGTACACTCGGGAGGATATCGATTATCTGAAGAAGGTGGTTCGCGCCAAAGAGGTACTTGGATTCTCCCTTCAGGAGCTACATACCTATGTGGCAACGGCAGATGCCTTGAACGAACAACGTTTTGACTACCAGCAGTCGACCGAAGTGAGAGAACGGATCGAGAAACTCACCAAGATGGAAACAACGCTGGATGGTCAGTTGCAACTGATTGAGCAGAAACTTCAGAGCATACATGCCGTACAGACTGAACTGGAAGAGCTGCGTGAACGCGTTCGGAGCGGTATTCAGAAGTTACAGGCACATGATCCGCAGGGTGATGAAGACGGCTAACCGAATTAACATCTAATGTTTAATAAACAAAACTGTATACACATAATCGCTACATGGAGTGAGCATCATAGTACCTTTGGCGATCCTGTACAAACACCGGATGTTTCGGTGTCATTTGTGCCGTTTTGTTACCTCTATTCATGAAAATGAACGCAATATTTTCATCGTTTTCACTGCTATTTTCAAATAAAAAGTTTCACCACATAAATCATTCACAGGAGGAATTACGTATGAAAAGAGAGCCATCATTACCGGACGAATTGCCGTCATCACGTGGAGGCTTGCTGTCTCAACCGAGAGCGGTATGGGCGGTCGCCTTTGCATGTATCATATCCTTTATGGGTCTGGGTCTGGTTGACCCGATCTTGCCTGCAATTGCAGATCAGCTGCATGCTTCCAAAAGCCAGGTGTCGCTGCTATTTACCAGCTATAACGCTGTAACCGGGGTAGCGATGCTGATTACAGGTGTCGTATCCAGCCGGATTGGTGTGAAGTGGACGTTGCTCAGCGGTATATTATTGATTATTATCTTCTCCTTCCTCGGCGGTACCTCAGACACGGTAGGTGCACTGGTTGGTTACCGCGGGGGTTGGGGACTAGGGAATGCGTTGTTCATCGCAACGGCGTTATCTGCTATTGTGGGACTGTCCACGTCAGGGACAGCCAAAGCGATCATTTTGTACGAAGCAGCACTTGGTCTCGGGATTGCGGTTGGACCGCTGCTTGGTGGTGAGCTGGGTTCCATCTCTTGGCGCGGCCCGTTCTATGGGGTGGCTGTCCTGATGGCGATTGCCTTTATAAGCATTACATTTATGTTGCCCAAGATGGCCAAACCGAAAACACGCAGTTCTTTTTCCGATCCATTCAAAGCATTAAGTTATCCTTCACTGAAAACATTGGCGATTACCGCCTTCCTGTACAACTTTGGTTTCTTTACCTTGATGGCTTATTCACCTTATGTGATGAATCTGGATGAGCATGGCTTGGGTTATGTATTCTTTGGCTGGGGACTGATGCTGGCGATTACGTCTGTATTCGTCGCACCAAGATTGCAACGCCGATTCGGTTCGGTGCCGTCCATGAGTGTCATGCTTACATTGTTCGCGATTGATCTGGTTGTTATGGCAGTAGGTACGGTGATGGGTTCACCAACTACCGTTATTGTTGCAGTCATTGTAGCGGGGATTTTCCTTGGGATTAACAACACGTTGATTACAACGGCTGTTATGGAAGCTGCACCTGTGGAGCGTTCTGTTGCTTCTGCTGCATACAGTTTTGTTCGTTTCATGGGTGGTGCACTTGCTCCATGGCTTGCAGGTAAATTGTCCGAGTGGTTCCTGCCAGAAACGCCGTTTTATTTTGGCGCATTAATGGTTCTGATTGGTGTCGTGGTACTGCTGGTACGCCGTCATCATCTGCGGGATATCGATTACGCCATTACATCTCATTAATTCACAGGAGGAATTGCAATGCTGAAACATATATTGGTTGCTGTTGATGGATCGGATCATGCGCATAAGGCTTTGGAACAAGCACTGATCCTGGCTGAAGATATGAAACAACCCGCAAGTCTGTTGATCGTGCATGTTAATCCGGCCATCTCCATTAATGAACCTGCATTGGGTGTTGATCTGGAAGCTCGTATTGCCGAAGAAGGGCAACATATTATAGAACCGGTGACTAATCAATTGTACGGGCGTGACGTTGCGTATGAAACGCTGCTGATTGCAGGTGATCCCGTTAATGAGATCTGCCGTGTGGCGCGTGAACGAGATTGTGGAATGATCGTGATGGGTACCGGCGGGAAAGGCATGCTCGCAGAGATGATCGTGGGCAGTGTCAGCCATGGCGTGTTAAAACATGCAGATTGCCCCGTCCTGACGGTTAAATAGGTTGTGAAATCCTTTATAATGCAATAGCTCAAGATCGCCACAATGGCTCATCAGGTACGTTACAAGCTATGATTGCCGAAGACCGTAGTGGGTTGATGGAACAGAAATAGTGTATAAATAGATTATATAAATTGAACTGAACTTTTACATGAGACAGCGATTGTATGGTTGTTCTGTCATCGAAGTGGCAGTGTAATATTCTTTAGTTCAATAGGTTCGAAAAGAATGGAGGATGCAGCATATGAAAAAACAACATCTGTTTATCGGTGGCAAACCCACCGAATCCGTAGATTATAAAACACTTCAAGCACCATACTCCGGGGAAACGCTGGCAGAAGTCTCGTCGGCTTCAGCAGAGGAAGTGGAGGCTGCTGTTGCAGCTGCGGTTCAAGCTGGGAAGGCAATGCGCCAGATGCCTGCACATCAGCGTGCAGATATTCTGTACAAGTTGTCCTCCATGCTTGAAGAACGCAAGGAAGAAGCAGCGCGAATCATTGCACTTGAAGCGGCGAAGCCGATTACCGCAGCACTGGCCGAGGTTGACCGGACGGTGGAAACGTATCGTTTTGCCGCTGAAGAAGCCAAGCGACTGACCGGAGAGACGGTTCCGATGGATGCAGCCAAAGGTGGGGAAGGACGTATCGGCTATACGATGCGGCAACCTCTAGGTGTCATCGGTGCGATTACACCGTTTAATTTTCCAATGAATCTGGTAGCCCACAAGGTAGGTCCAGCGCTGGCAGCGGGCAATACGATTGTTCTCAAACCTGCGGAGCAGACGCCTCTGTCTTCCTATTACATCGCTAATCTGCTTCAGGAAGCCGGATTGCCGGATGGTGCACTGAACGTGGTGAGTGGTGACGGCAAAACCATTGGTGATGTGCTTGTTGAGCACCCTCGTGTTGCTCATATTACGTTTACAGGCAGTCCAGCGGTAGGCACGAGCATTCGTAGCAAAGCAGGACTAAAACGCGTGACATTGGAGCTTGGGTCGAATGCAGCAGTGATCGTGGATAAGGACGCAGATCTGGACAAAGTGGTTCCTCGTTGTGTGACCGGTGCTTTCACGTATCAGGGACAGGTATGTATCTCGCTACAGCGGATTTACGTACATCGTGATATTTCGGATGAATTCATCCAGCGTTTTGCTGAAGCAGCTAAACAAGTGGTGGTCGGAGACCCGCTGAGCCCGGATACGGTGGTTTCTGCGCTGATTACCTCCAAGGATGTACAGCGTACACTCGACTGGATTGAAGAAGCCAAACAGGCAGGGGCTGAGGTGGTAGCAGGCGGTCAAGCTGAAGGAGGCATTCTTCGTCCAACGGTATTGATTAACGTTCCGCGTGATGCCAAGGTATCCTGTCAGGAAGTGTTTGCACCCATCGTTGTGATCAATACGGTAGATTCCGTTGAAGAGGGTATTGAACATGTTAACGACTCAATATATGGGCTTCAGGCAGGCGTATTTACAAACGATATCCATACCGCCCTCCATGCTGTCGATCAGATCGAAGCAGGTGGAGTTATGATTAATGATATTCCCACATTCCGAGTGGATCACATGCCCTATGGTGGGGTGAAACAAAGTGGGATTGGGCGTGAAGGTGTAAAATATGCTGTAGAGGAAATGACGGAATTGAAGTTTGTCATGTTTAACAAAGGGTGATTCGCTTCGTATCCTGTGCCAGAATAATGGCACAGGTTTTTTTATATGAAGATCATGGAAAAAGTTTTCAAAAATACATGCGGATTCTTAGCCGACTGCGGGTTCACATCTGATGAGACGGGTATAACATAGTTAACATACCGCAACATAACTGACCAAACGCCGCTCATATCACCGAAGCATGATGTACCCATCCAGAGCACGAGCGGAATGAATCGGTACAGCATTGCCGAAAGTTTTATATTCTCTCATTATTCAAATAAAATGCAGTATGAATTAAGCCTGAACTCTGGAGTTGCAGGACAGGCAGGAGGTGTATTCAAATGGCATATTCCATGGTTGACGTATCGGGAATGTCAGGCGTAAGTCTGAACGAGCTGAGCCAGTATGCGGAGACAGGTCTTCTGAATCCTGCATTTGGGGATGTAGATGAGGACATCTATTATGAAAAGCAGGAATTATTGAGACTCCAGCAAATCCTTTTCTGTAAGGAAGTAGGTATGAAGGAGAATGAGATTGCCCCAATGCTCCGGGATAATCCTCAGGATGTCATACGCATCATGAAGCAGCATAGCATTGATATTCTGGAGAAGGCACTCCGTCTGCATGGATTGATTCAGACACTGGACAAAACGATCTCTCATTTGCAAGATGAAAAGGAAATCGATGAACATGAACTTTATTTCGGTTTTGTAAATAAGGGGCGTCACCAGTTGCTGAATGAATCGGGTTCTGACCCTGTAGTCACTAATGATATGAGCCATGTGCAGACAGACGGTGCTCAGAGGTCCGACATCCAATCTTCCAATTCATCCACATTGCCTGAAAATCAGGAGATGAAGTCAAAAGAAGATTATCTGGATTCCCAGGCGAAAATTGATCAAGTTCATCTGGACTTGCAACAGGCCATTGAGGATGGATTGGAGCCCGGTAGTGCGAAAGTACAACAGATTATTGGCAGGCATCTTGAATGGATCAAAGGTTATTATACACCCACAGCTGAGATCTATCGGGATTTGGCCAATCTGTATGTAGAGCATAAAAATTTCCGTCAGATGTATGATGGTTACCACCCGAGGCTGGCTGAATTCCTGCGGGATGGGATGATGATTAAAGCGGAACATGATTTATCCTAGATGCATAAAGTAACATGGGCGAGCAAGAACATGGGTGTGAATCATAATGGATAACAAAGAGCGCAAACCTCTGAGAGGACTGCGCTCTTTGTTATTACGGGTTCTTCATCATCGTGTGTGATGAGACTCCGATCACCTTATTCATCATTTCCTAAAGGGGTATGGTTGCCTCCAACTGCTCTGTGAGCAGGCTTACGGCTTTCTCCAGGAAGACGCGGTCTTCGTCGTCAAAACGGTTTTTGATCGGGCTGTCGATATCCAGCACCCCGTACAGTTCGCCGTTTTTAATAATCGGCACGACAATCTCACTGTTGGATGCTGCATCACAGGCAATGTGGCCTGGGAAGGCATGAACATCATCAACGACCAGGGTACGTTTTTCCGCAGCAGAAGTGCCGCATACACCACGTCCCAGTGGAATTCGGATACAGGCAGGCAGTCCTTGGAATGGCCCGAGGACCAGTTCTTTTCCATCATACAGATAGAAGCCGACCCAAGTGGTATCGGTCATAAATACATTGAGCAGCGCAGCAGCGTTCGCCAGATTGGCAATCGCACTAGGTTCATCGCGGATCAGAGCACTTAACTGTCCCAGGACGGCGGTGTGCTGCTCACTTCGTGTTCCTTCATAGGAAACAGCTTGAAACATGGTAAATCACCCTCCCGAGCAAAATGGTACTTATTTTCAAGATAGTGCAGAGGATGCGGTTAGTCAAGCGGAGGATTTCGGAAAGGGAAGGGAATACCTGAAGAATCCTCCTGTTTCTCAGCTTCTTGGGTGGGGTAATTACTTAGCAACCACGGAGGGCTATAACCCGGGAAGGAGCTTGGCTTATGCATGCAGAGGTACAGAATCTTTTTGTACGGATTCATCTACTATATATCGCGCAAAATCAGGATTTGAACGTTAGCGAGGCACTGCCTCTATTGGAAGAACGGGGATATCGCGTTGGAGAGCGGGAGATCAAGCAGGAGCTTGAACACCTGACACAGGAGAACTTCCTGACCGCCCACGGGGATCAATGGAGCCTAACCGGGACTGGCATTGAAGAATTCAAGGAAATCACGGCTGTGTTTGGCCGGGTTAGCGATGAATTACTGGGGAAGGGCAAGAAAACGTCCAAAGCTTAAAATTCATTTGGACAAGCCATGATTCCGTAATTCACTCAAACTTGAATGGATCCATACGTACAACAAGACCGGGAGCGAAATTGGCCCGGTTTTTTGACGTGTGTCCATGACTGAATAGTTGCCATTCGGCGCAGGTTATGATTAGATGACTAGTGAATATTATGGTCTGCGGAGATAGATCGGATCGGAGTGTCTTTATATGTATAAATGCAAAGGAAGAATTCCCGAAATGGAGACTGCGCGGCTTCGTCTGCGTAAAATGCGTCGCCGGGATGCGGCCCAGATGTTCGTATGCTGGTCAGATCGCGAGGTGACCCGTTACATGAATCTTGCACCCATGATTGGGACAAGCGAAGCGGCAGACATGATTGGACTGCTCAACCAAATGGCAGGAGAAGAGGATGCGATCCGCTGGGGGATTGAACTCAAAGAAACAGGCAGGCTCATCGGCAGCTGTGGCTTTAACACATGGCAGCTTGAAGGCGCATTCCGGGGTGAGATCGGTTATGAGCTAGGACGTGATTATTGGCGTCACGGTTATATGACGGAGGCTTTCTCGGCATTGCTGCCCTTTGGGTATGAGACCATGGGTCTTAATCGAATTGAAGCGCTGGTTGATCCGCGTAATCTGGCTTCCGGCGAGTTCCTGACAAACCGGGGCTTCACGCGAGAAGGGCTGCTGCGACAGGTGCAGCATACGTCCACCGGATACAAGGATATGGTGATGTATTCCATGTTGTATGATGAGTTCCTTCGTAAGAAAGGTAAATAAAAGAGAGAAACGAAGAGAGAAGGGTTTGTGTGAATGCAACTGGAGGTTTGAAGCGCAGTTTTATCTTGACGGGGCTGTTGCTCGCGACATTTCTGTCAGCGATTGAAGGCACCGTGATTGGTCCGGCGGGACCAACCATTGTCAGTGAACTGGGGAGTGTACAGCTGCTTAGCTGGATTTTCACCGCATATCTGTTGACGATGGCAGTGAGTACGCCCATTTTCGGTAAAATCAGTGACTTGTATGGACGAAAGCCTGTATTTCTGATTGGCTGTGCTTTATTTTTACTGGGTTCACTCCTGTGCTGTCTGTCGCAGAATATGGAGCAGTTGATTATTTTCCGGGCTATTCAGGGGATTGGTGCGGGGGCGGTAGTTCCTGTTACATTTACGATTATCGGGGACATCTACGCCATTGAAGAACGTGGCAAAATCCAGGGCTGGATTAGCTCCGTGTGGGGTATTTCCTCTCTGGCAGGGCCGCTGCTTGGCGGTTATTTTGTAGACAATCTGGGCTGGCAGTGGATCTTTGGTTTTAATGTGCCATTTGGTTTGCTTGCGATGTGGTTTGTATTCCGTTATTTGAAGGAAGATATCTCTCCACGTACAGCCAAAATTGATTATGTCGGTGCACTGACCTTCACAGTGGGTATTACCGCATTGTTGTTTGTCCTGTCGGCAGGTGGGCAGTATTATGCCTGGAGTTCTCCGTTGATTGTTGTGCTGAGTGTGGTCGCCGCTCTGTTTATTATTTTATTTTTCGTGGTGGAAAAAAGAGCTCAGGCCCCTATGGTTCCACTACATTTGTTCCGAATTCGGGACATCCGTGTGGCGAATATCGCCGGACTCCTGACCAGTACTTTGATGATCGGCCTGACCAGTTATTTGCCGCTCTGGGTGCAGGGGGTTCGGGGAGGAAATGCGACTGAATCCGGGCTGCTGCTCGCGCCGATGTCGGTGGGTTGGCTCATTGGTAGTGTGATGGCAGGCCGCCTGTTAATGAAAATTGGATCACGTATGACCGCATTGATTGGGTTAACCGGAATTGCGATTGGATCGGGTGGACTCTTTCTGGTCGGCGGGACATCCCCGCAGGCTGTGCTATTTATATTGACCTTTATTTATGGTCTCGGTTTCGGTTTTGCGTTTACGATCTTCACCATTATTGCGCAGTCTTCTGTAGGGTATAAGGAACGTGGTTCCTCTACGGCACTGCACACGTTCATGCGTACGTTGGGACAGACGATTGGTGCAGCGGCTTTTGGTACTTGGTTGAACTATCGGATCTCCACGTTATCGAGTGAGCAGAATCTGGCGGAGGCTGGGATATCGGAGAGTGATCTGAATGAACTGCTCGCACCACATACGGATGCAGCCCTATCTGATGACAAATGGGCGTTGCTGCGTAACGTGCTGGAAGGAAGCTTGCATTCCCTGTTTGTGATTATGTTTGTCATTGCATTGGTGTCGTGGGTAACGACGCTGGCTTTACGCAAACGTTTAATTGTACCCGAAGATGCAGATGCTCCACCGCAGCCACAAGGCTCGAAGTAAAAAGTGGATATATATATACAAAAAACATATGAAAAACCGGATTCGCCGATGTCAGGCAAATCCGGTTATTTTTGTTGATGGCACACGTGCAGTGGACTAGAGTACATCTTCAAACTCAGGCAAGTGATATGTTTGGGATGTCTGGGTCAAAAGCATTTTGAAGTACAGGCTGGTTAATCCTAGTCAATCATCCAGACGAAATTCTAAGGAACTGAGGACGTCTTATTTGACCTTCTGCTCCTCTTTTTAAATTGTAAGGAACATGAGACACGTTATTCCCCGAAATCACCTGGAAAACACGTTGTAAACGGCTGTTTATTCAAAGATAGCGTGTGTCAGATTCCTTAGAATGCTGCGAGCGCTTCAAACCCCTGAGTAAGACGTCACAGGTTCGTTAGCGTTAGCGCTCCCGCTCCATATCTGCTCCAGTACATTCTGTTACGCTCCGGTTTTCGGCAGGTTTGAAAAGACGCTCTAGCTGCTTGCTGATAAACGGTCTGCAGAATGTGCAAGCCTTCCCAAAAGTTCGGACAGCAATTCCTTGTCTTCCTCACTTAGTCCACTTACAGCCCGATCAATCTTCAACGCATAGCCTGGATAGATGTCATCCATGGTGCGCTGTCCTTCTTCGGTCAGTTCCACAAAGATGATACGTCTGTCTTGCGGACAATGTTTGCGGTGTAACAATCCTTTTTGCTCCAGCTTATCAATCACATAGGTCACATTGCCACTTTGCAGCAGAAGTTGTGCGCCAACCTGTTGAATCGGCTGAGCTCCTTTCATATATAACACTTCGAGCACCCCGTATGCGGTGGGGTTGAAGCCATGCACTTTGCTTCCGGATACAGCGTGTTCATTCACGCTCTTGAATGTCTGGGCCAAGGTGCGGTACAGATGAAGTGAACGTTCGGTTCCGATTTCTTGTAATTCCAGCATGCTGATCCCGCCTTTTCAGATTAGTTTTATAAGTTGAAATGATGAAGAGGGGTCCTCTCCGTTATGCTGTTCATGTAAAAGAGTATTTCAACTTATATGAGTTGGTTAGTTATGTTTGACGATTCAGGTTGTCGCCATGGTTTAATTGTAAACTTCTATTTCTACGAAAAACATGCGATATGTCACAAGATTTGCATTTTTAGCATTTAAAATTTGATCATTCATCATGCTGAAAAATTATCCTTCAGATGTCGCTTTTTCTCCGCCTCTGGCAGGAGGTTGAGTCAAGGGCTGCTCTATATAATGAGTTCATACTATGAATTGGAAGGTAATGGAGGAGAAGAAGGATGACAAGTGAGTTAACGTTTGAGGTACAACGACCGCTGAAGAATAACCGATCTTTTGTAACATTGATGGTGGCACAGGCCATTTCCAATCTGGGTGATTGGCTACATCTGCTCGCAATCCTGACCCTCGTGGGTATCCGCTGGAATGCAACGCCTTGGGAGATTACATTTGTCACACTTTCCGCAGCACTACCCATTCTGTTGACAGGGCCATTCGCAGGCACGCTTGCAGATCGCCTGAACCGAAAATGGCTGATGATTGTAGCTGATGGTGCACGGATTATCATCGTGGGTGCGTTAATTTTTGCTGACCAGATCTGGCACATCTACATACTGCTTGTCCTCAAATCCCTGTTCGATGTCATGTTCTCTCCGGCCAAAAACGGAAAGCTGAAGGAAATTGTACCTCGCGAACAGCTTGCGCAAGCTGTATCCATCAGTTCGGTGATCGAACAGATGTCCAAAATTATTGGTCCAGCGCTTGGTGGACTGCTGGTAGCCGCTTTTGGCATCACCTGGTGTTTTGTTCTGGATTCAGCGTCTTTTCTGATCTCCGGCATCATTTTATTGTGGATTCCTGGAACTCGGGTGATCCAATCTGCAATTCATAACGTAACAGAAGTAGAAGAAGAGACAGCTGGGGGTGTTCGCAACCGCCAAAAAGATTCTTTTTGGAAGGAAACACAGGAGGGCATCCGCATGCTCGCATCTCTCCCTTATGTAGGAACGTCTCTGATTTTGCTTGCTTCAGCCATACTTTTTCTGCAATTTGCTGATTCACAGACTGTGGTGTTATTCAGACAACTTCCCGGAATTTCAAGTGATCTGCTGGGATGGTGCGTGGCAGCAAGTGGCGTAGGTACTTTAATTGCAGCGATGAGTGTGCGGAAGTGGAAGCATGCAGGGCATGTTTTGAAAATGGGTCTGGGTACCATACTCATGGGTCTGGTTATCGGCGGAGCCGGAATCATTGTCGTGGTCTGGCCGTCTGCCGGACTTAGTGCGCACCTGCTGCTTATATCCGTCTTTGCCCTGGCAGGTGTCGGAATAGGGTTTGCGATTGTACCCTTTCAGATCCTGTTGCAGGAACAGACACCTGAGGCGATGACAGGCAGGGTGTTTGGAACGGTAGGTAGCGTGATGACAGCCAGTAATATTATGGGCCCGGTGGTAGGCGGATTCATGGTCACCTCTTTTGGTGTAGTGCCGGCTTTTGTCTGTTCAGGCATTTTGCTGACCCTGCTTGGGTTGATTTATTTGATGAAACGTAGCGGGGAAAAAGCCGATCGGAATGGCTCCCTTACAGCCAAGACAATGATTGCAGGCGACTGAAAACAGGCCGGATCTTCTAAGGTTAGAACAGTTAAAATGAAGATTCGAATGTACTTCAAATTTTAAGGTTTTGATTAAAAAGCGTTTGAGTAAACGCCTTCACATTTAATGAGGAACAGGCATAAATCCCTGTATTCTAATTATTCCTAGGGGAAAACTCATATGCCTTGTCCCACCAACGCATTAGCGGAAAGGGGGTGAAGCAACTTGAATGTAAAGTTACCAAAATCGATTGTGCGTCTTGGAAGCATACCACTGGCTATACTTGCCGGGACTTTGCTTCTCGGAGTTGGATCGTCACATGTATACGCGGATGATGCTCAGGTATCTTCTGAAAAACCGACCAGTGGATTGTCGCTAAATCTGTTTTCGCGCGATTCGGATGGCGGGTTGAATCTGACTCCGTCAGTATCGGTATCCACACCACTGCTGGATGTTGAAGTTCCATCGATCAAAGCGAATGAATCCACAGGTAAGCTGAGTGTATCTGAGCTGAAAGTAGATACACCGCTTGGATCGGCCGGAACATCAGAGATTGGGATTGATGCGAAGAAGGGAACCGTCGAACTGCCGTCTGTACAGGCGGATACACCGGTGATCAAAGCCGATGTATCAAGCAGTCAGGTGAACCTCAACGAAGGTACAGCTTCCTTGCCTGGCGTTACCGCAGAGGTACCCGAGGTGATCAAGGCAGAGACGTCTGCTGTGAAAACAGACCTTCGGCAGGGCAAGGTTGAATTGCCTTCCGTGAAGGTGGATGTACCTGAAGTTACTTCGGTCAATATCTCCTCATCCCGTGTGGATCTGAGTAAGGGAAATGTCCAGCTGCCATCTGTGAAAGCAGAAGTTCCAGTTGTAGACGTATCCGCTGAACTCAATCCTGATCAGGAAAAGGTGGAGATTCCAAGTGTGAAGCCGGAACCGCCTGTAGTCACTCCGGAAAAGCCGACGCTCGTCAAAACACCGAATGGTGAAACTTCCAATACGAGTGCACTCGCAGATCCTGTTTCATCTCAGAACAACGAGGAAGGACAGGACGCAGTACAGGTTACGGGCAAAGTGATTGAAGTCACCCCGGAATCAGAAGTACGTCCAGAGCAACCTGTTGTTCCGCAGGCATTGCCTGTGGAAGGAACCGATCTGACGCAGGATTCCGATGTTAGTTCAGGTTTGCCAGACAACGAGTTATTCCTCGTAGAGCAGCCATCTGCTGAACCATCTGTCACTGAACAAGTGCAGAGTAACCAGGAAGCCGATCTGAAACAAGATGATGCTGATGCAACATCTCCATTGCAGCCTCGCACAGAACGACCAGCAAGTTGGTCTGTTGCAGTAACTTCTCCCGGAGCAGCTAATGCTTCCGCCGGGACAAGCTCTGGTTCGTCCGGTGTAACTGGAGGCGGAGCAACCGCTCCAGCCGCTGCACTTCCGGGAGCAACAACGGGTCTGGTTACGCCAGATCACGATTTTTCCTTCCGAATGGAACGGCTCGATGGGTTCAGTCAATGGTCACAGGCACCGCCTGGGCGACCGCCGCAATATACCTCTTTCTCTTAGGCAACAATGGTGTTAATTCAACCAAAATTGAGAAGGAGTGTATATAATCATGAAAAAAGTGAATCGTTGGGTAAAATTGTTGGTATTGTCGGGTACGTTGGTGGCTGGATTGCTGGGAGCTTCGCAGGCAACTTACGCAGATAGCTATAGCAATAACAGCAGTGGCAATCTGGATCTGAATGCAGGTTTGCGCCTGGAGCTGGGATCTCTTCTGTCAGGACACCGTGACACTGGTTACGGAAACAATGGTAGCTACGGAGGTTCATCCAGTGCAACTGGAGCATTGAATTTGGATCTTGGCCTTAATGCCGGCTTATCTTCCGAGAGTATGAACCGTTACAATGATCGTTCTTCCGACCACACAGTTGAGCGTAGCAGTTCTGGCAAGCTGGGCCTTGGCCTGAATGCCAATGTGTCGGGAGAAGGTACAACGATGAGCGACTATTCACGAGGCGGCGAGGATCGGAACGTAAACAGCAGCTATGCGAGTGAAAGTCGTGGAGCACTGGATCTCGGTCTGAACGCAAAAGCAGAAGGAGAGAGTGCAACAATGGCTCAATCCGAACGCAACAACAGCGTGAAAGACAGCGAGCGTAACACGAACAGTAGCTATGCGAGTGAAAGCCGTGACGTACTGGATCTGGGTCTGAACGCGAAAGCCGAAGGAGAGAGTGCAACGATGGCTCAATCCGAGCGCAACAACAGCGTGAAAGACGGCGAGCGTAACACTAACAGTAGCTATGCGAGTGAAAGTCGTGGAGCACTGGATCTGGGTCTGAACGCAAAAGCAGAAGGAGAGAGTGCAACGATGGCTCAATCCGAGCGCAATAACAGCGTGAAAGACAGCGAGCGTACCGTGAACAGCAGCTATGCAAACGAAAGCCGCGGTGCACTGGATCTGGGTCTGAACGCGAAAGCGGAAGGTGAGAGTGCTACAGTAGCTCAAACTGAACGCAACAACAGCGTGAAAGACAGCGAGCGTAATGTGAACAGCAGCTACGCAAACGAAAGCCGTGGCGCACTGGATCTAGGTCTGAACGTGGATGCGGATGCAGAGAGTGAAACTACATCTGTGGTGGAGACAAATCGGTAATATGAGATTTTCACTGTAATATGAAGAAGCAGGGGCTCCGGAACCCCTGCTTCTTTTTTGCATTTATAAGACATATCAGTTAGCGTTCTTCTGAATGTTCTTCTAATAAGCGTACTATCTTTTCAATTGTATACTCGCTTTCGGCAATGTTGACCATAAATTCTACGGCATATTTACGTTCCATCTGCAAATGGTAGCCATTCACTCGCAGAAAGGACTTGGTTACAAGATAAGCTGTACGTTTATTTCCGTTATTGAAACAGTGGTTTTTAACCAATGACTCTAATAAGGCAGTAGCTCTATCAAATATGGAAGGGTAGGTATTCTCTCTAAACAAACTTTGGAGAGGTCTATTTTATCGCAGAATCCAACAAAGCAGAATCCTTAACCCCAGCTTGTGCTGTATCATTCATCTTCTTCATCATAAAATGGTGAGCGGCTACTACTTCTTCAATGGAAAGGAATATGGTCATCTTAACGATCCCTTAAATCATTAAGGATATCCTCATCTTCTTCGAAAACGTCGAAGAAAGCTTCCAGTACTTCGGGTCTTACATTTTCGGGTATTTTCATTTGTTTAACCTTTTTTAGTACAATTTCTCCCTGACTGTTTTCAATAAATTCAATCTCATTTCCCTGAGAAAGATGGAGCTTATCAATCAAAACCTTAGGCAAGCTAATGCCCAAGCTTTTTCCCATTTTTCCCATTTTGCGAGAAAGAATTTTTCTTTTGGAATGCTCCTCTTTCATATGAGCCCCACCATTCATGATATATTCCTCTTATAGTATGATCCAACTTATAAAAGTAAAACGTTAGTATGTAATAACATTAATACATGAATTGTAAATCAAAATGCTCAAAATGATCAAACATACAACCCGCAACTCGATTACAATAAAACATAAAGAATGAAATAAACGCCTGATCAGAACAGGGAGTGAATGATATGGGAACGGAATATAAAAGCACGGAAGTACAGGAGTCCATATTGGACGTACATATTACAGAGGCAGGATACGAGCCAGGACAATCGACCATACGCAATATTCGAATGAATGTGGCACGAGGAGAACTGGTAGGTATTATCGGACCAAATGGTGCGGGCAAAAGTACTACAATCAAAACGCTTCTTGGTCTGTTGGAACATGCGAACTATGAAGTGACGATTGGAGGAGATGGTCGTTATGCCTATATCCCGGAGCAACCGGTTTTTTATGAATATATGACCCTATGGGAACATCTTGATTTGGCCGCAGCAGCGTATGAAATGGAGGAAGAAGCTTTTGTTGCCAGAGCGGAGGAACTGTTGGTTCGCTTTGGCATGGACCATGTTCGGAATGATCTTCCAGCTAGTTTTTCGAAGGGCATGCGGCAGAAAATGATGCTGATGATCGGATTTCTGTCTTCACCGGATATTTATATTGTGGACGAGCCGTTCATCGGACTGGACCCTCGTGCCACCAAGGATTTTCTGAAATTGCTCGATGACGAACGTCGCCGCGGTGCGGGTGTGCTCATGTCTACGCATGTACTGGATACCGCTGAACGAATCTGCGACCGATTCATTCTGATTGCTTCGGGCAGATCTGCTGCCGAGGGAACATTGGATGAGATCCGTGAAGCGGCAGGATTGCCGGAAGCCTCTTTGTTTGACTGTTTCGATATACTGACGTCTTAGATAGAGAGAGGGTGAGAGAGGATGGAAACTTCCCAGCGTTATACACCACTTCGTTTATACAGGCGAAGACGCAAAGAGCACTTCAGGGAACAGATGAAAAATCTCAGACTCGTCGTGGATTGGACGGTTTGGGTATACCTGCTTGTTCCGGGTCTGCTCTATCTGATTGGATGGTACACGAGTCTGTGGACCAAATCACTGCCTGCATGGGCGACAGGATTACCGCTCCCCGTACTGACTGGGCTGATTGACGTCGTTATGCTTACCGGTGGTGTGTTGATATTTGTGGAGGAAGCGGATGTATTATTTTTGAAATCAAGGCCGTTGTGGATGCGAACGCTAATGAGGCAAGGGCTCTACCGGTCCTGTCTGCAACATCTGGGCAAAATGATCCTGATTACAGCGCTGACTGCTCCCCTGTGGTCCCGTGTCTATGAGATGTCGAATCTCCAGATTGCACTTATGGCTGTCTGGTTCGGTGCAGTAGCGTCATTCCAAGCCATAACACTGCATATGACGAAGGTACGATATACAGGATGGCGGCGCTGGATTCGGATGATTCCTCTCGTCATTGGCATAGGTTATATGACCATTAATGCCACATCATGGATGCATGGACAGACGTGGGAAATCTTATTTGGAATCGTAATTATCATGCTTCTTCTAATTACAGTTGGACAGATGAGGCTATTGATGAAGGGAACGTTTGAAGGGGATGTGCGGGAGGATCTGCGGAGCAGGCTGCAGCTTACAGCTCTAATGTTAAGCCGGGCAGTGAGCAAGCCGAAAGCCCCACGAACACGGTCCATTATCTTCCGCAAACCGCGTAAACTGTTACGCAATCGTTCCATCGCGAATCGGACAGCGGAGATTGCTTTCAAGGCATTTTTCCGGAACTCGGCCACGATGAAATTGTATCTGCAGCTTGGCGGACTATCCATCGCAGCAGTTGCATTGCCACCTTTTCCGGTCAATGTCATCGTGTGTGCGTTATTAATCATCATGTTGACGGTGATGTTTTATCGTTCTTGGGACGTTTTTGCCA
This sequence comes from Paenibacillus sp. PAMC 26794, assembly GCF_000316035.1. Lineage (GTDB taxonomy): Bacteria > Bacillota > Bacilli > Paenibacillales > Paenibacillaceae > Paenibacillus. The sequence continues at coordinate 41,700 of NZ_ANHX01000059.1, read as the reverse complement.
CGTCGGACTATGTTCAGCTTATAACATATGACTCGGAGGCGCTGCATCTTGCAGGTTCAATGATGGTTCGGATGTTGTTCATCCCGATTGGTATTCTTATGGGATTCACGCTGGGATTGGCCTGGCTCGGCTGGATCGTCGGTATTCTGACAGCTGCAGGTGCGGTGGCTTTCGGACTCTGTGTCTTATCTATTGCCGGATGGGTCCGGCTGACCCGCGCCTAAAGGAATTCCTTTCTAATTCGGAGCATATCACGCGCTAGTTCTGCCCATGCTATAGAAGAATAATCTCATCTATGGATGATGAGAGATTAGCTGTAGCAAGGAGGAAGAGACGATGATGGATAATAGCGAACTACAGGTGCACTTTTCAGACGATTCAGCGTTGAATGCCGCAAGGGCAACCTTGGAGGAATTGGGATATAAGCCGTATCAGTCCGGCCCGCTGGAATTGTACATCCCTACAGATCGCCAAGATCCTCTGTCTGCCGTAGAGATTGTACAATCTCATGGAGGAAGTGCCGTATTTGCCTCACAAACGGAAGAACTGGATCAGTTTCAGAATATATCAATTCCGGCTCATCTCGTGAATGAAGACTGGAATGAGGGTTATGCGAGTGAAAACCAGGGAAATCAAACTGAGCAAGGCAGACATAACTATAGCGATGACCCGACATACGATGATTCGGCTGATGGATTCTCAGGCAGTGTGAAGGCATAGAAGCATCACAAGCTAAGAGCAGTTCGAGCCAATTTATCCAAAATGGAACAATGCCCAAAAACCCCGATCGTCCACAGATGTGGATATCGGGGTTTTTAACATCTGAAGCAATTCATCATGCACTTAAATGTGTAATACCTAGTAGTGAGAGTTCAAAAAGTTCGGTTTTCAGTGCCGAGAAGATGGAATGAAGCTAGAAATGGAGTAGCGGAGCGTAGGAAAACTACGTGAGCAACTACAATGTTTCTGAAGGAAACATACTTCGTAAGCATCAACCTATTTCGGCTGAATTTCATATTCGATGCTGATGATGCCATTAGGCATGATTCGTAATCAAAAGCGGACTTTTTGAACAACCTCTATTATAGTTTAGCGTGTTTATATTCTGCTGCATGCATGCCAGCCGTATATCCTGTGGAGAATGCAGCGGTGATATTATATCCTCCCGTGTAGCCGTGAATATCCAAAACTTCACCGCAAAAGAATAGTCCAGGCAGCAGCTTGGATTCCATTGTTTTTGGGTATATCTCCTTTAAGTGGATTCCTCCCCCAGTAACGAAGGCTTCTTTGAGCGATCTTGTTCCGTCTGCACGGAAGGTAAAAGCCTTCATGAGCTCGCACAAGTTGCTTAACATGCCTTTGGGGAAATGGTGGAACGTGAGGTCATCGCTGATCTCCGCGCGTTTCATCATTAATGGAATCATGCGTTCAGGAACCCATGTTTTTAAAATGTTTTTGACAGCCTTGCGGGATTCTTGTTCCAATACCTGTTGCACCTGTGCTTCCAATGCACCTGGGGACAGCTCCGGGAACAGATCAATGCTCATAATGACCTGTGGGTTTCCAGACTTCATCTGAACCTTGCGGATAAATTGGCTGCAGCGCAGTGCAACCGGTCCAGACACTCCAAAATGCGTGAAGATCATATCCCCGCGATGAGAGATGACTGTTTTTCCTTTGGCATCCACTACGGATAGGGCGATATCCCTCAAAGACAAACCTTGCAGTTCTTTGGACTGAATCCAACTCTCTCCAGACACAATGGGCACTTCGGTCGGATATAACTCTGTAATGGTGTGACCCGCAGCCTCAGCCCAGGGATAACCGTCTCCGGTAGATCCGGTTTGGGGTACGGACTTGCCGCCGGTAGCAATGATGACAGAGCGCCCAAGAATAGTTTTACCAGATATCAATTTAACACCCTGTACCTGCTGACCGTTCTGAATAATTTCCTTGACCGGTTCTTTGGTGCGAATCTCAACGCCGAGGGAGACAATTTTGCCTACCAGCGCATCCACGACTGTTTTCGCTTTATCGGTTACAGGGAACATTCTGCCGTTGTCTTCTTCTTTCAGGGCAATTCCGAGATTCTCGAAGAAACGCATGATTCCCTGGTTGTCCAGATTCTGAAACGAACTATATAAAAAGCGTCCATTACCCGGAATATATCGGATGAGTTCATCCGTTTCCTTGGCATTGGTTACATTGCATCGACCTCCGCCAGAGATGCCGAGTTTACGACCCAGTTGATCTCCTTTATCCAGCAGAAGCACGGAGGCTCCATGCTCGGCAGCAGCAACGCAAGCCATCAGGCCCGCAGATCCACCACCAATTACAATGACATCATACATATGTTATTACCCTCTTTTTTTATTGATTTTGTCTGTTTTACGAAAAATGTGTCTACTCCTGGCTTTTTCTGAAATATAATGGAGTTATGAGCAGTTCTATTGTGCAGTCTTAAGGGATATATTGTAATATACTGTCGCCTATGTTTTAATCAGAAATACATGAGGGAATGTGCAGGCAGAGGAGGAGATGGCATTGTGGTTGCGTTAAAGGACATGCTTTTACAAGTACTGCTGGCAGGGTCGGCGGTATTTCTGATTCCCTTATTGCGTCTGGTACTCTCCAAGCGGGCTATTGCCAGAATGGAACATGCCGGAACCGTTCATACCAGTTTTGCTGTGACAAGTGTCGCGAGCATGTTATTGTGTCTGCTGTTTGCGCTCTATGCAAGCCCGATGGCCGTACCCATATCATTAAGCATCGTACCTGTGATACTTGTTATTTTGTATTGTAAGTCCGCTATAGGCGTAACGCTGTCCATTCTACATATTCTCTTCTATTTTCTTTTTGCGCATCCCTATGATTTGTACGGATTTCTCCTTCATACGGGCATTCTTCTCTATCCTATTGTATGGTTGTCTGCCAAACGATTCAAGCATAATACACCTTCACGCAAAATGGCGATCCTCATCATCCTGATTACAATGGAACTGGTTGTAACGAGTCTGTTATGGATCGCATCCCTCCAGAATGAATCCACATACTCTGCGACCTACATGATACTTACAGCACTTGGATATACCGCTGGAGCCATTGTTGCGGGCAGTCTGAGTCTGCTATGGCTGGAACGGATGAAGCACTATCGTGGGCTGGAGCAGCATCTCTCGGAAGTCCACGACCGATACATAGCCGAAACGGAGAAACTTCATCAGATTCTGAACGCAGTGCCTCTCTCCATTGCCACCGTAGATAAACAAGGCACAGTCATGTTTGTCAATGAGATGATGGAGCAAACGGCAAGGGAGCAGCTACCTTGTACCTCCACGCCTGATCTCATTGGACAGCCTGCCAGTCAATTTGTTGAACAAGGTCAGGCGGACAAGATGGATAAAAGCATTCGCAGAGCCGTCGTTCATGGTGAGATTAGTGGGTTGACCGTTCGTTACGGTGCACATGTATTTCAGTCCCGAACCGTACCGATTTATGCCTTTTCATCAGAGTCTGCGAGAGAAGTTACAGGAGCCATGCTGATCATTCAGGATATCACGGAGCTTGAGATGTTGCGAAGTGAACTGGATAATGTGGATCGTCTCAGTCTGGTGGGGCAGATGGCTGCAAGCATTACGCATGAGGTGCGTAATCCAATGGCGGTTGTGCGTGGCTTTCTTCAACTCATGCAGGAAAAGAGTCCTGACTCCCTCGATCACTATTACCGGATCGTTCTGGAAGAGCTGGACCGGGCCAACAGTATCATTAATGATTTCTTGTCTTTGGCTCAGAATCGTATTGCCGAGAAAGAAGAATCCCAGCTGCACGATATCATACATGAACTGAGTCCGTTGTTATGGGCGGATGCGAACCTGCGTGGTCAGAGTATTGAACTCATGTTGGCCCATAATGTGCCGAAGCTGCATCTCAATTCTAAGGAAATCAAACAGGTGGTGTTGAACCTGGCCCGTAACGGGATGGAAGCCATGAATGAGAAGGGTGTGCTTACGCTGGAGACACGGATAGTGGATGATAAGGTGGAACTGTGTGTACGTGACACAGGACCTGGTCTACCCAGAGTGAAGAAGGAAAAGCTGTTTGAACCTTTCTATACGACAAAAGCCAAGGGAACCGGACTTGGATTGTCTATGTGCCTGAGTATTGTGGAACGACATAATGGAACCATTACTGTGGAATCGGAGGAAGGCCAGGGCACGACCTTCAAAGTGGCATTTGAACGTTAGTCATTCAGCATATTTTGCCAGACATTGAGACATAATATTATGGAAGAAGCCTCTCCGCAGGCGGTTTCTGAATCTTGCTTTCATTGCTTATGGATGTATAATAGGAATAGCACATCATTACATCCATAATGTTCGATATGAATGTAACGTTGTTTTGGAGAGTTTATTGGCCTTTAATTTTATCGAGATCATAGAACAACCATTTATAAGGAGTGAAACCGAATGTCGATGTCATTTGATCAATACATGAAAGATATGGTTCAACCGATGCGGGATGATTTAACTCGTCTAGGAATCCAGGAGTTGCGTACTCCTGAAGAAGTGGAAGCAAGTCTTCCGGATGCAAAAGGAACAGCGCTGGTTGTCATTAACTCTGTATGCGGATGTGCCGCTGGTCAATGTCGCCCAGGTGTGTCCCAAGCACTTCAGCACGATATTACACCGGATCACCTGTACACTGTATTTGCTGGTCAGGACAAAGAAGCAACTGCAAAAGCACGTGAATTCTTTGCACCGTATCCTCCATCTTCACCGTCCATCGCTCTGATGAAAGACGGAGAACTCGTTCACTTTATCGAGCGTCATCAAGTGGAAGACCGTTCTGCAGAGGATATTGCGGCTGATCTCAAAAGTGCATTTGACCGTTACTGCCGTTAATTCGCTCCAATAGAACGCCCCGCCCTTCGGATCACCGATGCCGGGGCGTTTCATTTTGGATAGATAAGGTTATTGAACCATTCGGACCTTTCAAGCTGGACATCAAATTTCATTCATTTAGAAACGGGGTGTGTGAACGATGAGTTTGCAACAACAGATCATCGCTGAATTGAAGGTTAAACCAAGCATTAATGAAGAAGAGGAAGTACGCAAGCGTGTTGATTTTCTGAAGACGTATGTGAAAAATGCGGGTGCCAAGGGTTTGCTGATTGCGATCAGCGGCGGTATTGACAGTGCAGTGGCTACGGCGCTTTGCAAAAAAGCGACGGACGAGCTTACGCAAGAGAACAACCAAGAGTACAAAACGCTTGGTGTGTTCCAACCTTATGGTGAACAATCCGATATCGACCACAGCTACGCTGTAGCCAAAGCATACGATCTAAAGCATGTCGTGGAAACCAATATCGAAGATGCAGTTAACGAGATTGCGCTGGAAGTGGAGCAAGGTTTCAAATCCTTGGGCAGCCCACGCCATATGACTCACCAAGGCAAAGGTAATGTCAAAGCGAGAACTCGTATGGTTATGCAATATGCGCTTTCGTTTGAAGAGAACCTGCTCGTTGTAGGTACGGATCATGCGTCCGAAGCCATCACGGGATTCTATACCAAATGGGGCGATGGCGCTGTGGATATCACACCACTGAGCACCCTGAACAAACGTCAGGTACGCCAGCTGGCAGCATATCTGAACGTTCCACAGGCTGTTTTGGACAAAGCACCATCGGCAGGGCTATGGGAAGGTCAGACGGACGAAGATGAGCTGGGAATTTCGTATGAAGCGAACAGCGACTATCTCGAGGGCAAACAGATCGATCCGGCTGCACAAGAGCGCCTCGAAGCGTTCTATACGCGCACACATCACAAACGCAATGCCATTCCTGGTATCTAATACGGGTGATGAGCATGATCGTTATATAGGGAATGCAAAAGAGTCACTGCTCACGCAGTGACTCTTTTTGTTATGTGGAACGAGAAATCGCAAAAATCCAGGTGACTACTATATTAAAGATGTGTTAGCTATTCCAGTCTTTGATCTGTTGCAGGGTTTGGGTGATGGCTTGCTCCAGTTGCGGAGTGGTTTCTTCAAATGGATGTACCGTATTAAAGGTGTGGTTCCCTTCAGGTATCTGGTGCCATGGGATATCAGGGCGGGCTTGAACAAGTGCGGCAGAACCGTCCCGTAGACGCGGGGGATCTTCTGTTCCCTGAATGAGTGCGACTCGCACAGGTGAAGAAGCCAAGCGATCAATGATAGCGTAACGTTCGCTATGCTTGTCCAGGTCTTCCAGAATAGCCACGTCCAGTGGCATCTGCTGGCCTGTTCGTCCGTTAACGACATGGCTGCGGCCATGCGTACGCATTTCTTCTTTTTGCTCCGCTGTGAAGAGATCCAGATTGGTTACGCCATTCCAGGAGATGACACCTGCCACCTGCTCGGGATGATCCAGTGCATAGATGAGACTTACGCCCGCACCGCGGCTATGACCAACCAGGTATACAGGAAGTCCAGTGAATTCAGGTTGTGTAGCCACATGTTCCAGTACCAAGGCCAGATCGGCAAGCTCCCGGCTGTAGGTATTGACTGCGAACTTTTCAAGTTCAGAGAATTGCTCCAGATATTCGCCGATACCGTTGTGAGAGAAATTAAAGGTCAGCACATGATGCGTCTGGCTTAGCTGTGCAGCTGCGTAGGGGAACATGCCCCAGTCTTTGAAGCCTTTGTATCCGTGAGACAGAATGATAACACCTTGAGCGGGTTGTTGTGCAGGAAAAAAGTCGCCGCGAATGATCGCATCTACGTCAGTGGGCAATTCAAAAGTTATGGGCATTATTCAGACCTCCTAAGAATTTCAGACGATTCCTAATTCATATTTTAGCATATATGGTAATGCGGATAGGTACTCGCTTCTGATCGCCCCTCCTGCTACAATAGAATACGTGTTCGGAGAGTTACGGATCATGTGATTGAATGGAGATCTTTTACAGTATAAAAGATTAAGCGGGTGAAGCGTTGATGATATATGGCATTGGTAATGATGTGCTGGAGATTGGACGTATGCGGAAGTTATTGTCCGGTCGCCATGCGGAAGCTTTTCTGAAACGAATTTTAACGCCAGCAGAGCGGGAGATCGCGGTTCGTCGAGGGAAGCGGATGACGGAGTTTATATCCGGTCGATTTGCAGCGAAAGAAGCGGTGTCTAAGGCATTTGGCTGCGGTATTGGTGGTGTCATGGGATTCACTGACATTGAGGTGCTGCCTGATGGGACAGGACGTCCCGTGGCCTCGCTGTCCAGTCAAGCCTGGGAACGTCTGCAGCTGCCATATGATAAGCAATATGACATTCATTTGAGTATTACACATCAGACGGAATTGGCAGCGGCCTTTGCGATCGTGGAACAGATGGAAAAGTAGTTAGCTTGGCAATAGGAGAGGACGGAAATATGGGTTTACAGGAACAGAAACGACATTTCAGCGTGAATTTGCTGGACTGGTATATGGTCAACCGACGGGATTTGCCGTGGCGTCGCCACAACAATCCGTATTTTACATGGGTATCGGAGATTATGCTTCAGCAGACTCGGGTAGATACGGTAATTCCGTATTTCAATCGTTTTATCGGGAATTTCCCGACCGTGCAAGCTTTAGCGGAGGCACCCGAAGAGGATGTGTTGAAAAATTGGGAGGGACTCGGTTATTACTCCCGTGCACGTAATCTTCAGGCAGCCGCGAGACAAGTCATGGAGCTGCACGGAGGCGAGATGCCGCAGGACAAGCCGGCTGTCTTTGCATTAAAAGGGGTGGGCCCGTATACTGCCGGGGCCATTCTCAGCATTGCCTTCAACCAGCCGCAGCCTGCGGTAGATGGCAATGTCATGCGGGTACTGTCCCGATACTTCCTCATCGATGAGGACATTATGAAGGGCAGCACCCGGGTGTTGATGGAAGAGCTCGCAGGAGAGCTCATTCCGGAAGGGCGGGCGCGTGATTTCAATCAGGCGCTGATGGAGCTTGGTGCGCTGGTGTGTACACCCAAAGCGCCGCACTGCCTGACTTGCCCGGTCATGGAGCAATGTTCCGGCCGCATCGCCGGAAGAGAGCTTACACTGCCGGTCAAGACCAAGGCGAAGCCGCCGCGCCCTGAGCAGCGGCTGGTCGCGATTGTGGAGGGCCGCGGTGCTCATCGCGGCCAAGTGCTTGTGCGCCAGCGCCCAGACACGGGCCTATTGGCCCGCATGTGGGAGCTGCCGCATGTGCTCGCGGCGCCCGCCGCAGCGAGCAAGAAGGCGGCGCCGCTGGCGGATGAGCCGGCCATGGCATTGCTGGCCGGCAGTCTGTGGGCGGAAGGCTTCGCTGCCCGCCCGGAAGGGCTGGCTACCCATGCGGAGCATGTGTTCAGCCACATTGTCTGGAGCCTGCAGGTGTACAAGTGTACCGAGCAGGACCAGAGCAGTGAGCTTCCGCTGATCGCAGCGGAAGCCAGAGCCGCCTACGATGCACAGGCGGCAACAAGGCAGGGCACAGCCTCATCATCAGCTGTGTCACCTGAGTCAGACACAACGCATTCATCGGAGCCAGGCACGCCTAATGCGCAGAATACCTTAACATCGCTTAACGATGGAGAGATGTTGGCACCATCTGATGTTAGTGACCTAGCGCTGAGCACTGCGACACTGACAGGTAAAGGCGATGGCTTGACCTACCGCTGGATCGGTCCGGAAGATATGGACAAGATGGCATTCCCGAATATATTTCTGAAGCTGATCAGCAGTTATTTTGCCGGTGCGTATGATCAAGTGAATGAGTAGATGGGGGAGCTAACGAACTCCAGAGGTCTTATCATGTGGATAAACGACAATTATAAATTCTAACGAACCTGAGTGACGTTATCATAGCTCAAATCAACCCAAAAGTGCGCATCCAAGCCCGTATTTGGGGAAATAGCTACTCTGAGATTCGTTAGGTTCGCGATACGATGAAATATGGAGCAATAGCGTGTCTTGGGTTCGTTAGAAACAAAACACCCATTAACTCTAACTATAGCGATAGCAAAAATAGAGCCTGATCACGGTCACGACGACCGAATCAGGCTCTATTTTATGTTAACTGTTGCATGCTAACAGTCTTATTTTGCAGAAGCGTAACGTTTGTTCACTTCATCCCAGTTGATTACATTCCAGAAAGCGGCGATGTAGTCAGGACGTTTGTTTTGGTAGTTCAGGTAGTAAGCGTGCTCCCATACATCCAGACCCAGAACCGGAGTCAGACCTTCGAAGAGAGGGCTGTCTTGGTTAGGTGTGCTAGTGATGGACAACTTGCCATCTTTGCCAACTACGAGCCAAGCCCAGCCGGAACCGAAGCGAGTTGTAGCTGCTTTAGCGAAATCTTCTTTGAATTTATCATAGCCACCCAGTTCGCTATCGATTGCTGCTGCGATATCGCCTGTAGGAGCGCCGCCGCCGTTAGGTCCGATGATTTCCCAGAACAAGCTGTGGTTAGCATGTCCACCACCATTGTTGCGAACCGCTGTGCGGATGCCTTCAGGTACGCTGTCAAGGTTAGCAATCAGATCTTCCAAGCTTTTTTCTTGCAGTTCAGGAGCGCTTTCCAGAGCTGCGTTCAAGTTAGTTACATAAGTATTGTGATGGCGATCGTGGTGGATTTCCATCGTTTTTGCATCGATATGTGGTTCCAGTGCGTCGTTAGCGTAAGGAAGTGCTGGTAATTGAAAAGTCATAATGAAATACCTCCTGAGATTTTAGTTTTTTTGAAAACAGGTACATATGTAATAATACCCTTGCCACTAATATTAAACCGCATTCGAGCTAATTAAGCAACATTTTTGTTTATTAAGTCCCCCGAGTTGTTGATCTAATGATGGGCCAGAGACAACAAACATATTTTACCCTTTATTCAACTATTTATGTGTTTTCAGACGTTAAAATGGATGTAAAGTTTAATATTCGTATGTAAACGGTTACAATTAAGCGCTTTCAAAAGAAAATGCGTGTTTTATGGAGAAAAGTATGGTTTAATTGACGAAGAAGCGGTATTTTCTCGTTTTTTGTCATTATATGAACATTGGGTTTTTGGTAAAAAGGGATTCCCTTTTTGTAAAAACCTCATCTAAGCTAACGAAAAGGGAGATTTAAGACATGCACGTTCGTTCCTTTCAGTTGAGTGATGCAAGCCAGATGACGGAGCTTCTCCAGGTTGCACTATCGGAAGAGTGTTATGAGAACACGATGGGCCCGTTTGCCCGTCAATTGTCATGGGATTCTGACCTGATCATGGTTGCTGAAGAAGAGGGAGACCTCGTCGGCGCTTTGATCGGTACGATTGATCACAACCAAGGTTGCATCTACCGTATTGCGGTACATCCAGACTATCGTCGCCGTGGAGTCGGCAAAACACTTGTCGAGGCTATGGAACAGCGGTTCCAGCAGCGTAAAGTCAGCCAGGTATGGGTGGCGGGTGATGAGCACAACAAAGTAGCCATGCCTCTATATGAAGCAATGGGTTACGGTGCCAATCAGATTATGAGCGCTTTCCAGACTCTTAGTATTTTGTCTAAAGCTTAGTTTGCATGTTTAAAAAGAAATAAAAAAAGATGTTCATTTCATATTAGGCATATCTCTTTAACGTGTAAGAACGTGAGGGATGTGCCTTTCTATTTATATGAGTGTTCTTCACGTCATATTCCTCTGGTTTTCTCATTTTCTAACATACTTCGGAGTCTCCGAATTCTATTTAAATTAACGCGACTATCCCGGCTGTATTCATAATATTCAAGGTATTGGTGCTCATAACCAATTGTTTCACTCCCTCAAATGAAGTAGACTGAAAGGGAGTATGATCACCATGTTACAAGTTTAATTCAACTAATTAATAAATGAGGTGTCCCTTTGAATCCCAATAATCATTCAATGGAACATGTGGCTTCCGAGCAACATAATGAACCGTCAAAGCCTGAACAACCGGGGAAATCCTGGGTTGTCGAGCTGTGGGACTGGGTCAAAACGATTGTTGTTGCTTTTGTAATCATGATGATGCTGAACCTGTTTGTGTTCAATCTGTCGATGGTCAAGGGACAGTCCATGCAGCCGACACTGGTTGAGAGAGATCGCCTTTTCGTCAACAAAATCGTATACCATCTGGGTACTCCTTCCCTATCAGATGTGATCGTACTTCGTGATCCAAGCGAAGGCGTGGAGAAGAAGGATTTTCTGGTGAAACGGATCGTTGGACTTCCGGGAGATACAATTGAGGTTAGGGATCACCATCTATATGTGAACGGCGAGCAACAAGCGGAAACGTACACCGATATTGAGGTGCAGGACCCTGATTTTGGCCCAATCACATTGGAGCCGGATCATTTCTTCGTGATGGGGGATAATCGTCATGAAGGCAAAAGTAAGGATAGCCGAGTGTTTGGCAGTATTACATCCGACCAGATTGTAGGCAAGGCTGAATTTATTTTCTGGCCGTTTTCTGAATTGAAGAAATTGTGAAATGCTGACAGGACAACAACTTCAGACTTCATTTTGCGTTAAACCATATAGACTCATTCCGTTTGAATTCAAGTATGCAAGGCATATATAGAAATTAACGCCTGTCCTCTTACCGTGAGGCGGGCGTTCACTATTTACGGAATAAGTGTCGGAAGAAGAGAGGGAAGAAAAATGACGAGCGTACAGACCGGGGCAGCACAGGATGCCTCCGTATGGGAGAAGTTAAAACAGGAGATCAAGGCAGCTGGCCCCGGACTGGGCATTGATGATATCGGATTTGCTTCGGCTGATCCCTTTGTTTCCCTGAAGTCGCTGCTGGAGCAGTCGCGGGATAAGGGGTATGCTTCAGGCTTTGAAGAGCCGGATATTGAAAAAAGGGTGCACCCCGCCTTAAAAGATGGCGAGCCCGCTTCACTTATTGCAATAGCCGTGGCATACCCATCCAAGATGGTAAATCCACCGAAGTCGGAGCCTGGTGCGTATCGAGGCATTTTTGCCCGTTCGGCTTGGGGTCAGGATTATCATCAGGTCCTGCGTGTAGCGATGGACAAGCTGGTAAACTTTATACGTGAACGTGTACCTGAGGCCATGATCGAAAGCATGGTAGACACCGGAGCACTGGTAGATCGTGCGGTGTCCCAGCGTGCGGGGATTGGTTTTAGCGCCAAAAACTGTGCCATTATATCACCCAAATTCGGTTCATGGATTTTTCTCGGAGAACTGGTAACGAATATTCCTTTTCAACCAGACACACCTGTGACCGAAGACTGCGGTGAATGTACAAAATGTATTGATGCCTGTCCTACAGGAGCATTGGTGGGGCCGGGGCAGTTGAATTCACAGCGTTGTATTTCTTTTGTAACCCAGACGAAAGGGTTTGTGGATGAAGAATTTATGCTGAAAATAGGCAACCGTCTGTACGGTTGTGACACGTGTCAGATTGTCTGTCCGAAGAACCGGGGCAAGAACTGGGATCACCATCCCGAGTTTCACCCCGATCCGGAGATTGTGAAGCCACTCCTGCTGCCGCTGCTGGACATCGGTAACCGGGAATTCAAGGAACGTTTCGGTCAGAGTTCCGCCGCTTGGCGGGGCAAGAAGCCGATTCAACGCAACGCCGTTATTGCCCTGGGCAATTTCAAAGACAAAAGTGCTGTACCCAAACTTACAGAAGTACTAAAACGTGATCCGCGCCCGGAGTTGCGGGGAACCGCAGCCTGGGCGTTAAGCAGAATTGGAGGAGAAGACGCCATGAGAGCAATTGGGGAAGCTGCCGCTAACGAACAAGATGGGAACGTACTAAGCATGCTGCAGAAGGCCGAGGAGCGACTGAGTTCGTCCGAGACCTTACCCAAACAGCCACAGGCTGGACAAGTGAGTGAGAAACAGCCAGAGGAACAGAACAACGAGAACAATGCCTTGCGTGCGTTACAACAGGATTTGAAAATGGAAGCTGGGATTGAACCGGGTAGTGAGCAGTCTGCACAGCCTGCCAAACCGGAAGCCGCAGCGTGGAAACCTTCAGCCGTTACGGGTCTTCATGGCAAGCCCGTATACTACGACGAGGTACTGACACCGATTGGCACTCTTACGTTATGCGCGACGGATGAAGGACTGTGTCACATCGATTTTGGCGCCTTTCACGTACGCGAAGCTCATCTGCAACAATGGGCACGCATCTGGATTGGCGAGTATCGATATGAGAAGAATGAAGAGAAGCTCAGCGAAGCTGCAAAGCAGGTACAGCAGTATTTTGCAGGGGAGAGAAAAACGTTCGACTTGCAGCTTGATCGGCTTGGAACACCATTCCAGCTACAAGTATGGCAAGTTCTGTCCGATATACCTTATGGAGAGGCCTCATCACACCAACAGGTTGCGGAAATCATCGGCAGACCCAAGGCTGTTCGTGCAGTTCTGGACGCCATTAGCAAGAATCCGATTCCGATTATTATTCCCTGTCACCGTATCAGTGGTAAAGACGGTACCCTGGTGGGTTATGTAGGCGGTCTGCAAACCAAGGAGCAATTGCTCGCATTGGAGCAGCTATCGTAACGTAAGAGCGGGGGACGTTCATGAAGTATGTAAACGTGGAGAGCGTGGAAGCGGGGGAGCTTCTGGGCAAGACGGTATATTCCAGTAACGGCACGGTACTGCTGTCTGCCGGAGTCCAGCTCACCGTATACATGGTCAATACGCTGAAGCGTATTGGCGTGACCATGTTATACATCCAGGATGAAGCGTATAAAGATGTGGATGCAGAAGACATTCTGGATGAAACCACGAAACGGGCAATAATTAACGAAATGAGTGTCACACTCGAATCCATTCGATCTGGGAAAGACTGGAGTCCGAGAAAGGTTGCCCTCAGTATAGAGAAGTTGCTGAATGATGTACTGAACGGGCGTGAAATGCTTGTGCAGCTCACCGATATTCGTACTAAAGACAATGCACAGTATGTTCATGCGATGAATGTATGTTTGTTGTCTTCGGTCATCGGACTGAATATGGGACTCAATTATAATCAACTGAAGGACCTTGCTGTGGGGGCATTATTGCATGATATTGGCAAAGTGGGGGAACCTCCTGGCAGTGGCTCTGCTGCAAATTCTTCGCTGCACCATACATGGCGTGGATTTGAAGTGATTAAGAACAAACGGGAGTTCAGTCTGTTGGTCGCCCATACGGCCCTGCAACATCATGAGCATGTAGATGGTACAGGCATGCCGAGAGGGATCAAGGGGAGTGACATTCATCTGTTTGCGAGAATCGTTAGTGTGGCTAATATCTATGATAATCTCATTAATGGTTTATCCAAGGACAGTTTGATGCCACATGAGGCCTGTGAAGAGATGATGGCGTTGTCTGGTACAAAGCTGGATCGGGACATTCTGATTGAGTTCAACAAGAGTGTATCCGTGTATCCCAATGGTACAGCGGTACGACTGTCCACCAAAGAGACTGGAGTCATTGTGCGTCAACATCGGGGATTGCCCGGCAGACCTGTAATCAGGGTGGCGCGCGGAAGTACGCGTTATTCTCTGGATGTAGTTGAAATTGATCTGGCTCAGCATACAACCGTTTTCATTGAAGCCGTCATGACGTAGCTTGCGTGCGGTTCAACTGGAAAATCCGTTTGCTCAAGGCGTGCGGAAATGCTATGATACTTTCAGGAAATCCGCTCTGTGTCAGGTTTGCAACATGTGTGTCGAACATCATGAAGTGACACGGATTATCAGGCTTTTTAGAATGCATACAGAGGTGTCTAAGAGATGGATATTGTTATACCGATTATTACATTGATTGTTGGTCTGGTCGGGGGATTTTTCATCGGGGTGTTCTACTTGCGTAAACAACTTGAGAAAATGCAAAGCAATCCGGACATGCTTCAGAAAATGGCGAAGCAAATGGGCTACAACCTGAATGGCAAGCAAATGCAGCGTGCCCAGCAGATGATGAAGAATCAGCAGCCAGGAGCGAAAATGCCTCAGCCGCAACAGCATCCTGCGCGTAAAAGTTCGGGCCGCCGAAAATAATAGCAGGGAATAACTGCTTACCTTATGTGGTTCGAAAGGAGGCGTTTGGCAGTGGCTGGCGTTAAAGATTATATGAATTCAAAAGTATCCGACAATCGGGAAAAGATCGAGTATCATGTAGAGCAGATCCTGAAATTGATCGGAGAAGATAGTACACGTGAAGGGCTGCTTGAAACGCCTGCACGTGTGACCCGAATGTATGAAGAAATTTTTGGCGGATATGACGTAGACCCGCGCGATGTGCTCGGTGTCACGTTTGACGAGAATCATGAAGAACTGGTTATCGTCAAGGATATTGTCTACTACAGTCAGTGTGAGCACCACATGGCGCCGTTCTTCGGCAAGGTACACATTGGGTATGTACCAAGCGGCAAGATCGTTGGTTTGAGCAAAATGGCTCGTCTGGTCGAAGCAGTAACACGTCGCCTGCAAGTTCAGGAACGTATTACTTCACAGATCGCTGACATTCTGACAGAGGCCGTTGAGCCTCACGGAGTTATGGTCGTTGTGGAAGGCGAGCACTTGTGCATGTGTTCCCGCGGCGTGAAGAAACCGGGAAGCAAGACGGTAACGTCTGCTGTACGTGGTTCTTTCCGTGAGAATCCGGCACAACGTGCGGAGTTCTTGTCTTTGGTGAAAGATTAAGATCAGGTATGTCCACTCGTTGGACAAGCCGGATGTGTAAGTTCCTTTGGTTTTGGAAGCAGCAGTTTCTAAGCCATAGGATGTGATATAAATAAGCCGTGTTCCCTAGGAACCGGCTTATTTATATATGCGTTGTCATTCCTATATACTGGATACATATGAATTCGTTAAGCCGGAGGTAATGGAACGATGAGTGTACCTTCCCATTCAGATCAACCGGTTCAGCCGGAAAAGGGACTACAGACAGATAAACAGGCTACATTGCGTCTGCAAATCTGGGAGACACCACTCACGCGACAAGGTAGTAGTGTACTCGAAGCTTTTGCTTGGGAAGAAGTTATGTGCAGGCGGGTTGGGGCAGGGCATCTACCTGTTGCACATATATGGAGACACCCAGATGCCTTTGTAGCGGGTCTGCGTGACCGCAGGTTGCCACAGGCTGTAGAAGCGATGGAACAGATTAGAAGCCAAGGGACAGCGGTCTGTGTTCGGCCTTCCGGTGGAGCGGCAGTACCCTTGAACCCAGGGGTAGTTAATGTGTCACTGATTCTGCCTAATCCCGGACATGCCATCAATATTCATGATGATTTCCGGGAGATGGCTTCGATTATTGCCGAGTCGCTAACGCCGTGGTCGAATCAGGCGCAGACAGGCGAGGTTCAGGGTGCTTTTTGCCCGGGAGATTATGATGTCAGTGTAGGTGGGCTGAAATTCTGTGGTATTGCCCAGCGCAGGCAGGCAAAGGCGTATATTATTACTGCTTTTATCATCGTGGACGGTCAGGGTGATCAATTGGCAGCAGATGTGCGACAATTCTATCAGCATGCAGCAGGTGGGGCGAGTGAAGGATATCCTGATGTTCAGCCTGGCACGATGGCAAGTCTGAAAGAATTGGCAGGTGTACCTTCAGCTGCGGCATATACTGCGGCTTTGGTTCGGACACTGCGCGATCGCTATCCACAGGCGGAGACCGGCAGGGTGCTTAGCGTTGGCTCTGAAGAAGTACGCCTGACAGCTGAGCAGATGAAGCTGCGCTACGATTAACACTTTTTACTAGGGCTTGGAATTGGTTAATAGAGATGATATGATGTGATTTCGGAAGGAGAGTGTTAGGATGGACACATTGAGATATACGTATTTATATGAGGTTGTATCATCAGGCGAAAAATCCGAGTTCAGCCAAATGGCAACAAGCAAGGAAGAGGCTGCTGCACTGATCGTTGCACGTATAGCCGATCTGGAGTTTACAGATGAGTCTGATATCAAGCTGGGCGATCTGATCTCCATTAGCAAACAGGTTGGCGACAACTATGTGGCGTGCGAGGGCTGTGCTTCTTAAGTGAACATTTAGAAATAGGAAGTCTCTCAAAATACAAGCAAGTCTCTTTTTACAGGAGGCTTGCTTTTTTGTATACACCAAAAAGAGATATCGTTCAGTCATTCGGCTGGAGATATCTCTTTTTCTCTAATCCATCTAACTCCAAGCCTTAATAAGGCGGCCACAACAACTTGCGTGCCGTTTCGTAACGCTCGGCAACAGCGGGCCAGTAGACAACATTCCACCAATCCTCGATATACTTTTTGCGTTCGTTTTGATGTTTCAGATAGTAGGCATGTTCCCACACATCCAGTGGCAGGAGCGGTACGATATCGGACTGGGACAGGTTCTGGTGTTTTTCCGCCTGCAAAATCTCCAAACGATGTGCTCTCGGGCTCCAGACAAGCATCGCCCAGCCACTGCCTTCCACCTTGTTCGCGGCTTCTGTGAATTGATTCTTAAACGCTTCATAACTCCCGAAATCTCGCTTGATCTGCTCTGCCAGCATACCGGAAGGTTTGCCGCCGCCAGCAGGATTCATAATTGTCCAGAAGATCGTATGCAGGTAGTGGCCTGCCCCATTGAAGGCGAGTTCACGTTCCCAATGTTTGATGAGTTCAAAGTTATTCTTTTTTCGCGATTCCGCCAGCTTCTTCTCTGCTACATTTAGTCCATCCACATAAGATTGATGGTGTTTGTCATGATGGATACGCATCGTCAGCTCATCAATATGTGGCTCCAGCGCATTGTACGCATAGGGAAGGGGAGGCAGTGTGTGTCCTCCAATGGGAACCGGCTTTTCTTTTACGGGAGGTGCTGTAGAGCTGGGTGTGGCTTGTGTTGTTCCGGTAGAAGGCGGTTGAATGGTTGCGGATTGGATCTGAGCTGAAGCGGCAGGTGCATTTATATTCCCCTCTGGAGAAGTTGGAGCTTCTGAAGCTTGGCGATGCATGCTTCCTGACCCTGACGTATGCAACGCATTTTCCAGAAAAAGTGACGGCTCCGAATCCGTTTCACGCAAGATGCCAGGTTGGCCAAGCGTATCCAATACGCCCAGAAAATACTCTGATTCGCGGATAAAATGCAGAATGAGTACTTTGGCAAGCGGAACAGCTTGCACAGCAGCACTTTGTTCCAGAAGAACATACAGCTGTTTGATGAACTCTCTCGATTGCTGCCGAGCTGCCAACACAAGTTGATCAATACAACGAACAATGTAGGGAGCAGGCGGATGGGTTCCAGGCAATAGTTGTTTTAAAAGCTGATTGGCTACTCGCTCACTGTTTGCAAAGGTAACCTCCCATTCCTCCAGTAACTTGACGTATGGGGGCTCCAGATCAGGAACCAGGGCACGAATGACGAGTGTATGTTCTTTCTCCTGCTCTTTCCAGAAACGGATTTCCTCCAATGTCCGCAGAGGCAGCAGGTGACCATATCCATACCAGTTCATCTATGTTGAACCTCCTTCAGATGAAATTCATTGCATGAAGACTGTCTGTTCATGCGTCCCAAGAGTATATTCCGCGAGCTTGTTGTCCTATGAGTGCAAAAAAAAAGAGCCCCTGAGGGCTCTGGAAAAAATTCAATGATTGAAATTTGGTTATTCTCCATTATTCGTGTTTTGCACATCGTCACTGCTTGTTTTCGTTACATGACTCAGGAAAGTTGAGACACGGCGCAGATATTCCTTTGGATGCTCCCGGAAGATCAACTCATGATGCGCATCCTGGACAATCCATACATCCGAGTACGGATTGGTCTGGTTGGCGGCAAGTTGCTCCGCAATTGGATAAGGCGCCTTCTCGTCCTCTGTACCATGGATGAAGAAAATTGGGAACGGATAATCTTCCTTTTTCACTTTCTGGTATGGAATCTGTTGCAATCCGGTACCATTCAGAACAGGGAACAACAGATTCATGATCTCCAGTGTAGGCTGACGCGGGAGATCGATCTGGTTATGAATGTTGTGGTACAGCGTATCCGGCTCAAGCAGGAACGTACTGTCCAGAATCATTGCATCCACTTCCTGTGTAATCAGTCCGGTTTGAAGCGCCGTACCGGCACCCATGGAGAAACCCCAGACAACCAGTTCCTGCGCACCGCGCTGCTTGGCGAACTGAATGGCACCCAGCAATTGCTGTGACTCAGCTTTGCCACCTGTGGCTACAGCTTTGTTCACCTGTGAGGCGAAGCCATAATCGAACATGACCACGTTGAACCCAAGTTGATGGGCATAGTGTGCCAGGTCATACATGGGTACCCATGTTTCTTCACGATTGGCACCATAGCCGTGACTGAAAATAATCGTTTTGCTTGCAGCATTGTCAGCAGGTATATACCATCCCTGCATCGTCCGGCTGCCATCTGCTGCCGGGAACGTGATGTCTTCGTACTTCATGTTCTTGGCCTGCATTGGATTGGAGAAGACCGGTGCTACAGTAGGATTGGATAATACCCATGCGATATAACCATGCAGTGCAATAAAACAAAACAGTAGAAAAAATACAACGGAGAGCAGCAACGCTACGATAATATGTTTGAACCGAATCAGCCTCGGTGATAGGGAAGAGGGCAGATCGGACACTTTTGTATGCAGCGGGGCTTCGCTCTGGGATGTTTGATACATGAATGCCCCTCCTTTGAAGTTCAGTTGAAGATAACAACGACATGAAAAGAGAATTGCGTCGATTTCAGAGCCTGCTTCAGAGCGATATCTTAATGTAATATATCTTTATCGTATGTTCCAATATAGTCAAAGTCAATTGATTGAGGGCATTTGTTACGCAATTGTTATATAGTTCTTAAGATATATGGGTAACATTCCCTTAGTGTGTAAATTACAGGGTATTAAGTCTTATAAAAAGGATAAATTTACACGTTGGCCTATTTCGATTTTGGCTCTTTTTGGTTTACAGATGAGACCGTTTCTCATATAATTTATGTAACCAAGTTTCATGTGATGAAACATGAGGAGGGCATTATGCCATGGAAGATCGTAAGTTAACCGTCCGGGCTGTGGAACGGGCGCTGGATATATTATTATGTTTTACCACACGCAGTGATCTGGGACTCACCGAAATTGCCAGCCAGATCGGCCTGCACAAAAGTACAGTGCACCGTTTGATGGCTACGCTGGAGGATCGAGGGTTCGTGATCCGCGATGCAGCAACAGAGAAGTACCGACTTGGCATCCGAATCTGGGAGCTGTCAGCTCATATGTCCCGCAGTGATGATCCGGCTATACTGCTGTTGCCTGCAATGGAGCGACTGAGAGATCGATTGGGGGAGACCGTGAGTCTGTATCTGCGTGATGGCAGTGAACGGATTCGGATTCAGGCTGTGCAAAGTGATCAGGCGATCCGCCGTGTCGCTCCTGTTGGCGTTAGACTCCCGCTGTCTGTTGGCGCTTCCAGCAAAGTCCTGATGGCTTTTGCCACGGACGAGGATCGTGAAGAACTGATGAACGGGCCGGAATGGCCGGTGTTTATTGATCCGGCGGTGTATTTGGCGCAAATGGGAGACATCCGGGATAACGGATATGCGACGAGTTATGAGGAACGTGAGCCGGGAGCTGCCGCGGTATCTGTACCGATTATGGATCGCAGAGGCAATATTGCAGCTGCCCTCTCGGTCTCAGGGCCTGTCAGTCGACTCTCGCAGGAGACATTGCATGAATACGCACCTGTGTTGAAGGATGCTGCTACGCAGATGGGGCTCATGTTATCCTGATGTTGAGGTAAGTTTTTTCTCCAATTGAGTTGGTGTTCTGGAATATAAAGGTTGTTTTTATGTTCCGGTTGCGCTACTCTGTTATGGACGGCCCAGCGGGGCCAGCTTCATTAAATATGAACGGCGGCTTATGTAAGCCGCAACTTGTTAACGTTACTGGGGGAGTCCGAATTGTCCGGACTGAGACGGAATCGCATGAGATTCCGGACCCTTTGCACCTGATCTGGATCATACCAGCGTAGGGAAGTAATCGGCGATATGACCACAACCACCACATGATGTGACCCTTGTAGGGCTCTGTTAAGGAGCTGCATGAAGGTGCATTATTGGTGATGGACATAAAAGTCGGTTCCTTCGGGGACCGGCTTTTTTATATACAGGGAACAGGCGATATAGCGCGGATTCTATGGGCTTCTTTTTCGATAACCTGCAAAAGTGGGCTTGGATGAGGGGGGAAGTCACCATAGATCCATGATCTGTGCTGACTTCCGGTCTGTTGTGAACTGTACATAAATAATGTCTCCCCTGGTCTGGTGTAGGATCGCTCTTTCTTCTCTGTATTGCGCATGATTGGGACAGGTACGTAAGCGAGCTAATGATGAAACCAACCAAACAAGCGACGAACACTGAGGAGGAGACAAGCGAACATGAGTACAGGAAATCAAACGGGACAACAAGCGATGGAACAGGAACATAACGGTCAGCAGGTGGAAAAGGAAACAGGGGCGGCCGGACGGGTTCAGCCCTTTCCGGGCAGCCGCAAAGTCTACATTCAGGGCTCACGGCCGGACATTGCTGTACCGGAGCGTGAGATAGCCCTTCATGACACGAATACTCCCCAAGGGGTGGAGCATAACGAACCGCTGCGTGTCTACGATACGAGCGGCCCCATGACCGATCCCGCATTTCATGCGGATATCCGTGCAGGTCTGCCATCCCTGCGCACACGTTGGATCACAGAGCGTGGCGATGTCGAAGCGTACCAAGGCCGTACAGTTAAACCGGAGGATAACGGACTAAAGCCCGGAGGGAAGAGAGCCGGCGCTGAAGAGTACCCCGGATTACGAGGCAAACCGCTGCGAGCACAGCAAGGACGCTGTGTGACCCAGATGCACTACGCGAGGCAGGGAGTCATTACGGCAGAGATGGAGTTCGCCGCCATTCGTGAAGGCGTGGAGCCGGAATTTGTAAGGCAGGAGCTGGCGAGTGGACGGGCCATTCTGCCATCCAACATCAATCACCCGGAGAGTGAGCCGATGTTGATCGGTCGTCATTTTCATGTGAAGATCAATGCCAACATAGGTAACTCTGCCGTCTCTTCCTCCATTGAGGAAGAGGTGGAGAAGATGAATTGGGCAGTACGCTGGGGATCGGATACGGTGATGGATCTGTCCACAGGCAAAAACATTCATACCACCCGGGAATGGATTATCCGCAATTCACCTGTGCCGATTGGTACGGTGCCGCTGTATCAGGCGCTGGAGAAGGTGAATGGCGAAGCGGAAGCGCTGACCTGGGAGTTGTACCGTGACACACTCATTGAGCAGGCAGAGCAGGGCGTGGACTACTTTACGATTCATGCAGGTGTACTGCTGCGTTATATCCCCATGACCGCCAAGCGAATGACAGGCATTGTGTCCCGGGGCGGGTCCATTATGGCAGCATGGTGTCTGGCGCATCATCAGGAGAATTTTTTGTACACCCATTTTGAAGAAATCTGCGAGATTATGAAAAGGTATGATGTGGCGTTTTCGCTGGGAGATGGACTTCGTCCAGGCAGTATCTACGATGCCAATGACGAAGCTCAGATGGCGGAACTGGCTACGCTTGGGGAACTGACGCAGATCGCATGGAAGCATGATGTGCAGGTGATGATCGAAGGGCCGGGTCACGTGCCGATGCACAAGATCAAGGAGAATGTGGACTTGCAGATGGAGATCTGTAAAGAAGCACCGTTCTACACACTTGGGCCGCTGACGACCGACATTGCCCCGGGTTACGATCACATCACATCCGCCATTGGTGCGGCCATGATTGGCTGGTTCGGCACGTCCATGCTCTGTTATGTTACGCCAAAAGAACATTTGGGCCTGCCCAACAAGGATGATGTGCGGGAAGGGGTCATCGCCTACAAGATCGCAGCTCATGCCGCCGATCTGGCAAAAGGCCATCCGCGTGCTCAACGCCGCGATGACGCATTGTCCAAGGCACGCTTTGAGTTCCGTTGGCGTGACCAGTTCAACCTGTCACTGGACCCTGAACGTGCGCTGTCCTACCATGATGAGACACTGCCGGCAGAAGGGGCCAAAGAAGCTCATTTCTGCTCCATGTGCGGACCGAAGTTCTGTAGCATGCGCATTACGCAGGACATTCGGGCCTTTGCCGCGGACAAAGGATTGTCCGAGAATGAGGCTGTAGCAGCGGGCATGCAGGAAAAGGCCGAGGAATATCGGACACGGTCCTAGGCGCCGGTACAGCGCAAGCTGGGAAGTCTGACATCGTATGAAGGTGAGAATACTGCTATCATGTCGTCTTCTTCATCTTATTGATCAGCTTCCTGATACTTTTTATCAGTATTATGGTTGATTGTCTAGCAGATGTTTAATAAAATGAATATAAGTAAACACAAATAAGAGTAGCCAGGCCAATGGCTACTCCTGCACAGCATTTGCGGTGGGTATTCCTCCGAGTGCAGCAAGTTCAGATGAAGTGACCCGTCAGGCCGTCAACCTGTGGCGGGTCACTTCTTTTTACGATCGATGTATGTCAGGAGCGCAATAATTAACATCGCGAACACGATTACGTCGTTAAAAGAGAAGTTCATAGGATCACCTCCCACTGGAGGCAAGCCTATTTCCCACCACAAATTGGCTGTACAAAGTGATTATACCATTTGAAATGCTCTTGTTCGAGAGCATTTTTATTTTGCAAAAGGAGTCAATATAGTAGTTTTCACATGTTTTTAGTGATTGTAATACTTCACTCCAAATCCGCTACTACTATCGAGTCACGCCCAAATTCTTCTCCAAATACGCCGCAAGCAATGCCAGCGGGCTATGGATTGGAATACCGCGATCTATTGTAATCTGTGCAGCTGCGGGAGCCATAGAGAGTTGGGCTGCCACTACCGTTTTACCCGGATACTGCTCAGCAATCTGCTGTAAGCCTTCACGTACCGCTTCGAGATACCCTTGCTGATCTCCACGCATAATCAACTCAAATGTCCCAGGGATGCATACCGCTTCCGTCTGAGATGTCTTGGCAACGTGTAGTTGCCCATTCTCATCCTCTTGCTGTAATGCCTGATTCACCCGTGCCATCGTTCCTTCAACGGTTGCCGGGTTGGTGAATGCTATTATGTAATCTCCTGGTACTCGCTGTATCTCCTGCAATAACGGATCATCTATGCCGATCACAGGCACAGGGACCTGTGTGGCTTCCTGCTCCAGTACTGTCGCAAACAGGGTACACGTGACCAGAATGGCATCGGCATGACACTCAGCGATCCATTGGAGCGTCTGGGCTACCTTCTCGTGAATGACAACCTCGGAAAAGTCAGCGTCATGTTTAAGACGGTCCAGACCTGGATCGACGTAATGGACCAATTCAACTTTATAAGGAGCAAGCGTTTCTTCAATTAAGGCGATGTTGGAATAATGAGCGTGAAAACAACCAATGGTGATCATGTGCTAAGTCCCCCTGTTACAGTTCGTATATGTCATGGATCTCGTAGATATTTAAACCATTATAGAAACATGTCTGAGAACTGTACAGTCGTTTATGGCTCAATGCCAATAACCGCCCTTCCGCCAAGCTGCGGAAAGACGGTCGATAACCGGATTCGAATAGGGTCCGGTGTCCATTTTTATCTAAGGGAAGGAGAAGCATTTTTCTTCGCCATTTTTTGCTGTAAAATTTCATGAAAGGATAGACCTTGAGTGTTCTCATTCTCCTTTTTAGGAGCAGTGGTCGCCGTGTTGCGCGGATATTGGTGATGGTACGGGATCATTTGCTGAATAGGCATGCGGATCATCTTGGTTCCTCCTTTGATGCGTTTTTTTGAATTATGTATTTCGACTGGTTACCATGCCAGGTGAGCATATAGGTACATGTGACTTATTAGACGAAATAGAAGAGTTTAAAGCGTAATTTCAATTGGATTGTAGTGATTTTACCCCGTATTCAGGAGATGTAAACGTTTTTAGGAAAATTCAGGAGTAAAGGACCTGATATGAGAGGTTTGATATGGGAGGATCGAATTGGTTGTTATGTGAATAGTCCCAATTTTAAGGAAGTCAATGGTACCCGCTTATGAGGCATATTGTCTGGTTAGATGATGCAAAGCATGCTAACTAACTTGGTACCATGGTCGGGTTGTTTAGGTGGTGATGTAGTTCCGGATATAACAAAAAACTGCCGAGTATACTCGGCAGCTTGCGTGATATGAAGAAGGATGCGAGGAAACTTTGATCCTGTCTGAGGTGCTATAGTGTTGGCTTTATCTACTTTGGCGAACAGCGATGTATATATCCACTTGTACACTTTCGGGATTCAGGCTACGTTCATCATACAACTCGAAATCTCCTGTGAATGTACGATCACTTTGTTTGTCCCATGCCCACACGGCTCCCCATGCTTCGTGAGCAACCTCCGCCATCGGTCCTTTTCTGGAAGTGAATACGGCGTAAGTTGCAGGAGGGAGTAGTATGTCGTCCAATCCTTCAGGCAATGATTCGTTCGTACTGACTTCATGGCCTACCAGTATGGTGTATTCTCCGGTTATCCCATCGGTGTAATCCGTGTAACAACCATAGCGAGCAACTTCAGGTGCAGGGAGGTGCTCTGAAGCAAAATAATTGTTCCAGAGTCCCTGAATACAGCCTTTGCCACTGATCTCAATGGCATTGGTTGTACGGGCGGATACGCCAGCAAGACGTTTGCCTGAGAGCGTGACATAACGAATTGGCTGGGTTGAGAACGAATAATCTGTTGTTACCTGACCAGGATTAGCAGAAGCAGTAGAGTTTTCAGCGAGAGATTCTGCATGTTGATCCGTTGTATTCGTGCGCCAACGCTTCAAAAAAGGAAGCTGGTTACGCAGCATCGAACGAGCGGATTCCTCATCCATGCCCTCGTCCTTCAGAATGGCAGTGCACATCTCCGTCATGCCTTCAAGTGACATACCGGGCTGCTCAAACTTGCCCTCTTTGTAACAATAGATACAGTATTCGCGGGTTGTGCTTCCATCTGCTTCCGTTCCGAATTGGGCAGGGGTTGTGAGCGGCATGCCGCAGCTTTGACATACAGTGACGTTCATGATTAGTTCCTCCTCATATATGTACAGATTGTATATATCTGAAGTATACGGGGAGGAACTGGACAGCTGTCTGTCAGGTTTGAGTCGGAGGTATATAATTTTGTACAATTTGCTCGGCGATACGGCAGATCTCGTCTCGAATATGCTGAGGTTCCAATACCTCAACGTCCGCGCCGAAGCCCAGAATGAACCCATATAACCAGCCATCCTCTGGGAAAGCAACCTGGTTGATATAATACCCAGTCCCATCAGGCATGACGTTCTCGATCCCAAACCATTCTTCCGCAATATGACGGACGCGAGGATGGAATTTCAAGGTTAACCTAGCTTGATTGTTCGGACGGCTCCATTCCTGTTGCCAGGGTCTGTCCTGTGGGTTGATGACTTTACGCTCGAAGTGCTCATTAGCAAGCGTGACATCTTGCATACGAACAAGCTTGAACATGCGAAATTGATTCCGCTCGTGGCAAAAAGCATACAGATACCAGGAATGCTTCTTGAGTACGATGGTATGAGGGTCGGCAGTTCGGTGAGTATGGATACCTTCCGCACTGCAGTAGGTAAAGGTTACGGGGCGTAATTGATCCATACCCCGTTCGATAAGTTCAAGCTTGATTTTCAGCGCTTCGGGATGCGTCCAGGTTGAATAATCAACGATGAATCGATTGGTATTGGCCTGAAAATCGTCATTTTTGGATTCAGGTACGATACTGCTGAGTTTTTCGACCAGAAGCTCACGCGCCGCATTAGCATGGGAAGTGGATACACTGCGCAGGGCAGTGACGATGGAAGCGAGGTCCTTGTCTGTTAATACGTTTCGATCCAGACGGTAACCCTCTGCCAGACCAATCCCGCCGCTTGCCCCCTGATACGTCACCACAGGGATACCGGCTTGACCCAATGTATCGATGTCCCGATAGATGGTCCGGATCGATACTTCGAACATATCTGCCAAGTCTTTGGCTTGTACCCGTCCACGATTGATTAGCAGCACCACGATGGCTAATAAACGCTCCAGTTTCATATGTATGGACTCCTTTCATTGGTTTATCTGTTGGATTCAAATATGTTATATTGTTGAGCATCACACATAGGAGTGGAATAAGCAATGAAGCGAATTACGATTCTGATCGCAGACGATGAAGTTGAGATCGCTGATCTGGTTGCTTTACATTTACAAAAAGAAGGATATCACACCATCAAGGCCTTTGATGGGAAGACGGCGGTTCAAGCTGTTCAGACTCAAGCGATAGACTTGGCGATTCTGGACATTATGATGCCTGGCATGGACGGGTATGAGGTGACCCGTAAAATTAGGGAGCAGCATCATTTACCGATCATTTTTCTGAGTGCCAAAACGTCGGATATGGACAAAATTACGGGACTCGTGATGGGCGCGGACGATTATATGACCAAGCCATTCAATCCGATGGAGCTTGTTGCCCGGGTTAACTCTCAGTTGCGTCGTTCTCTGCAATTCAGCCAGTCTGCGCCTGTGCAGCGCTCTATTCTGGAGAAGGGGGGGCTCATCATCATGCCAGATCAACATCGTGTTACACTCTACGGCAAACCAGTGGAACTAACACCGAAGGAGTTCGACATTTTGTATCTGCTCGCGAGCCACCCCAAGCAGGTGTTCAGTGCAGAAAATATTTTTGAACAGGTATGGGGAGAAGCCTATTACGAGAGTGGGAATACCGTGATGGTCCACATTCGGACCCTGCGTAAAAAGCTGGGAGAAGATGTGAACAAGAACAAGTTTATCAAAACCATCTGGGGTGTGGGGTACACGTTTAATGACTAAACGAAGAAGTTTTCGCACAACCATGATTATGTTGTTAGGGTTAAGCATGCTTGCCTCTGGTGCAATTACCTATGGCATTTACAAGCTTTTACAAGCCTATTATTCGGGTGTCCGTTTAGAAGATCCGCTTGCTGAATATCGTCATTTTATGAGAAGTATCGGAGATATCTATTTTTTCCTGCTCTTATTTATCCCGCTCGCCATTCTATTTTTCTTCTGGTTTACCAAGCCCTACGCGACGTATTTCAAGGACATTTCCACAGGAATCAGTCATTTGGCGAATGGAGACTTTCAGCATCGTGTACAGATCTCATCCAAGGACGAATTAGGTACGATTGCAGAGGATGTGAATCTGGCGAGTGAGAAGCTACGGGAAGCAGTGGAACGAGGGGACTTTGCTGAAAATAGTAAGGACCAGCTTGTCGTCAATCTGGCGCATGATCTGCGAACACCGCTGACGTCTGTGCTTGGATACTTGGATCTGCTCATGAAGGATGATCAGCTGACGGAGGAACAGGTTAGGCACTTTACGTCGATTGCCTTCACCAAATCACAGCGTCTAGAGAAGTTGATTGATGATTTGTTCGAAATTACCCGCATGAATTATGGCAGGCTGCCTATAAACAAGACACAGCTGGATCTTAGTGAGCTGCTGAAGCAGATGAACGAAGAACTCTATCCTGTATTTGAAAAGAACCAACTAGTCGCCCGATTAAAAATAGACACTGACCTTACGATCTCCGGCGATGGCGAGTTGCTGGCACGTGTGTTCGAGAATCTGCTGATTAACGCTGCACGACATGGCAAGGATGGCATGTACGTGGATATTAACGGATATCGTGATGCAGAACAGATCATTATTCAGGTGATTAACTATGGTGGACATATTCGTCCGGAGGAATTGCCGCATATCTTCGATATGTATTACACTGGAGATCGTGCCAGGACCCCTCAGGACGAGGGGACAGGCCTCGGCTTATTTATAGCTCGCAATATAGTGGAGCAACATGACGGTACGATCTCGGCCCAGAGCGATGTGGTGCGGACGTTGTTCGAAGTTCGTTTGCCCGTATTCCAATAAAGTTCGACGTCAAATTTAAGAAAAACTTTAAAATTGCCCTGCTTTTTCTTTAACTTGTTTTGTCTATCCTTAATGTATGAGGTAAAAGGAGGAACAAGTATGAAAAAGTGGGGCTTTTTAATATGTATCGTTTTGATCGGATATATCGTTACACAATCACCAGGATGGCTTCAGCAGAAGCATGAGTTGCCCATCGAGATTCAGAATACGCATGAAAATCCTGCAGGTTATACGGCATCCGTCACTGGAAATATTCATGATCAGGTACATAAGGGGAACTTGTTATTGGTTAATAAGCAATACCCTGTTGACGCGGAAGGGGTTAAATCCGATATTGTATATGTGGCAGATGAGGATGAGCTGCTTCGTGGATATGGAATCATGGATCAAAAAATCATGTTATCCCGGCAGGTGGCGCAGGAGTTTCAGAGGATGGTCGAAGCAGCAGGCGAAGAGGGAGTTCGATATTTTCTCATCAGTAGTGGTTACAGGGATTTTGCGAAGCAGGACGAGCTTTATCGGGAAAAGGGTTCAGACTATGCGCTTCCTGCGGGACACAGTGAGCACAATCTCGGGTTATCCCTGGATGTCGGTTCCAGCTTGGCTGCCATGAATGAAGCACCAGAGGGAGCATGGCTGGAGAAGAATGCATGGAAATACGGATTTATTTTGCGTTACCCGAAGGATAAAGTGCGCATCACAGGTATTCAATATGAACCATGGCACTTTCGATATGTAGGCCTGCCCCATAGTGCTGTCATGCATGATAATAATCTGGTGCTGGAGGAGTACCTTGAATTGTTAAAAGAAAAAGAGAACATTACTGTTGAAGTAGAGGGTGAGGCGTATCATATCCGCTATTACCGTGCCACCCAAGATATGACCGTGTACATACCTGAGCAAGGCCAAACTGAAATATCGGGTGATAACATGGATGGCGTCATCGTCACCGTAAAGAAATAACAGGGCAGTACAAAGGAGGAGGAGCAGCATGAAGCACAACAACCAGAAGAAAAACAAACATTACATCCTTTGGATTGCCGTTTTCATTATCTATGTATATCTACTTACGAAGCTGATCCTGTTTAAAGGAAGCTCAGTCGATTTTGGCATCGTGAAGGTTCGACTGATGGCGTTCTTGCAACAACCGGATTTGGTTCATACCCGAACCGTCAACCTGACACCATTTCAGGAAATCTCACGAGACTGGAACAGTCTGTCGTTACATCGTCCGGGAACCGCAATCCATCTGGTAGGCAATATACTGGCCTTTATCCCACTGGGCATCTTCATTCCTGTGTTGACGGGCAACAAGTTATTCTCTGGAGTAAAGGTACTCTTGCTTTCTCTGCTGCTCAGTCTGGGCTATGAAGTGACACAGTTAGTGACTGGCATGGGCATATTTGATGTGGATGATCTGATGCTCAATACGCTCGGCGGCTTGATTGGATACATTGTTTTCACTATGGCTATGGGTCTGAAAAAGGTGTTGGTGGGAGGAGAATCCCGCGGGACGACGAAAAAGTTAAATTCTAAGGAAAGTCACGTGTAAGGAGGGGAACAACTTGATTATAATGGCTGTACTGTTCATTAGCGCAGGGCTAATGTTTCTCGTGTATCCACATAAGGTAACGGATGCTTCAGAAAAACAGATTACGGAGCGATTGATCATGTCTAGATGGGTTGGAGGCTCGTTAATTGCTCTGTCGTGTTTGTTTCTGATCATGGGTACGATTCAACTGTTAGATCAAGCCTCACATCACATTGGGCATTAAAAGGAAGTTGGCCTTGAAGATTGATTTTTAAATGTATCCCGATTATGAAAAGCAAAGCCAAAAAGCTCCCCGCCACGTGCTGATTGCACGTAATGGGGAGCTTTTCTGTATAAATTCTTCACATTAATGATTCATGTAATTAAGCTTTTTTCATCATTTGACGCAATACGGTTTGCAGGATACCGCCGTTATGGTAGTAATCCACGTCAACCATGCTGTCCAGACGAGCGATGACAGGGAATTCGAACTGTGTACCGTCTTCACGAGTTACGGTAACTTTCAACTCTTGTCCTGGCTTCACATCATTGCTGAGGCCAGTAATGTCATACGTTTCACGTCCGTTCAGACCAAGGCTGGACCAGCCGTGACCTTCCTGGAATTGCAATGGCATTACGCCCATGCCGACCAGGTTACTACGGTGAATCCGCTCGAAGCTTTCCGCGATAACGGCTTTGACGCCGAGCAGGAATGTTCCTTTTGCCGCCCAGTCACGGGAGCTTCCTGTACCATACTCTTTACCAGCGATAACGATCAGGTTCTGTCCTTCATCCTGATACTTCATGGAAGCATCGTAGATGGACATTTCTTCGTCGGTTGGCAGGTACTTCGTAACACCGCCCTCAGTGCCCGGAGCCACCTGGTTACGAATACGAATGTTGGCGAATGTACCACGCATCATGACTTCATGGTTACCACGGCGTGAACCGTAGGAGTTGAAGTCTTTGCGCTCTACGCCATGCTCTTTCAGGTACAGTCCAGCTGGGCTGGATGGTGCAATATTACCTGCTGGTGAGATGTGATCCGTTGTTACGGAATCCGCAAGCAATGCCATAACGCGTGCAGAACGGATATCTGCGATATCGTTCAACTTGTCGCCAAGCTCTTGGAAGAACGGAGGATTCTGAATGTACGTGGAGTTCGGGTCCCACTCGTACAATTCACCTTCCGGTACAGAAATCGCATTCCAACGCTCGTTAGCTGTAAATACGTTCTCGTACTTGTTGCGGAACATCTGAGCGTTCAGGGAACTTGCGATAGTATCCTTGATTTCCTCGGAGGTAGGCCAGAGGTCTTTCAGGAATACAGGCTCATTGTTCGTATCATAACCGATTGGATCGGTTTCAAAGTCAATATTCACGGTACCCGCAAGTGCATATGCCACAACGAGTGGTGGTGATGCCAGGTAGTTGGCTTTAACCTGTGCATGCACACGGCCCTCGAAGTTACGGTTACCGGACAATACAGCCGCTACGGTCATATCGTTCTCAGCAATAGCTTCGCTCACTTCGTCCGGCAGTGGGCCGGAGTTACCGATGCATGTTGCACAACCGTAGCCGGCAACGTTGAATCCGAGTTTGTCGAGGTACGTGATAAGGCCTGCTTTTTCTAGGTACTCGGTAACCACAAGGGAACCTGGTGTCAGACTGCTTTTCACATATCCTGGTTTGGTCAGGCCGCGTTCAACTGCTTTTTTCGCCAGCAGTCCCGCTCCAACCATAACACTTGGATTCGAAGTATTTGTACAACTTGTGATCGCCGCGATCACAACAGCGCCTGCTTTCAGTTCACTGGTGGAACCGTTCGGGTGCTTCACAGGTACGGTTTGTTCGATTTTCTCATCGCTCAGCCCGTAGCCGCCTTTATCTACAGGTGTGCGGATGATGCTGTTGAAGCTTTCTTTCATTTGTGTCAGCTCGATGCGATCCTGTGGACGTTTTGGTCCTGCAAGACTTGGTACAACTGAGCCGAGATCCAGTTCAATCACATCTGTGAATTCAGGATCAACGGTGCTGGAAGTACGGAACATGCCTTGAGCTTTGTAATAAGCTTCAACCAATTCTACCTGTTCGTCAGGACGGCCAGTACTGCGCAGATAGTTCAACGTTTCACTATCGACAGGGAAGAAGCCGATGGTAGCGCCATACTCTGGTGCCATGTTGGCTACTGTTGCACGGTCAGCCAGACCCATGTTGGCAAGACCTGGTCCGTAGAACTCAACGAATTTACCAACAACGCCTTTTTTACGAAGCAATTGGGTAACGGTCAGTGCCAGATCCGTTGCTGTTGCGCCTTCACTCAGGCTGCCTGTCAGTTTGAAACCGATAACGTCGGGTGTTACAAAATAAAGCGGTTGGCCCAGCATACCTGCTTCAGCCTCAATACCACCAACACCCCAACCAACAACGCCAAGTCCGTTGATCATGGTGGTGTGGGAGTCTGTACCTACGAGGGAATCCGGGAATACAACGGTCTCGCCGTCCACGGTTTTGGTTGCTGCCACGGAAGCCAGATACTCCAGGTTAACCTGGTGAACGATCCCTGTGGATGGTGGAACTGCACGGAAGTTGTTGAATGCCGTTTGCGCCCAACGCAAGAAGCGGTAACGCTCTTCATTACGCTCAAACTCAACTTTGATATTGTAATCAAGTGCATCGTTGGTACCAAAAGCATCAACCATAACGGAGTGGTCGATAACGAGATCGACCGGTACGAGCGGGTTGATCTGTTTTGGATCGCCACCTGCTTTTTTCACAGTATCACGCATTGCAGCGAGGTCAACGAC
Source organism: Paenibacillus sp. PAMC 26794 (assembly GCF_000316035.1). Lineage (GTDB taxonomy): Bacteria > Bacillota > Bacilli > Paenibacillales > Paenibacillaceae > Paenibacillus. Next base: position 8,467 of record NZ_ANHX01000059.1, on the reverse strand, counting down.
AACCGGTACACCGGTGAAATCCTGCAGAACGATACGTGCAGGAATGAATGGAATTTCCTTGTTATTATCACGGCCATCTGCCCAGCCGGTCAGTTGTTTTACATGTTCTTCGGTAATGGCACGTCCGTCGAATTGACGAATTGCTGCTTCAAGCAACACTTTAATGGAGAAAGGAAGCCTGGAAAGATCGCCGTGGCCGTTTTCCTGAAGAGCATCGAGACTGTAGTAGCGGTAAGACTTGCCTCCAACCTCAAGACTGCGAGCGGCGGAGAAATGATTCTTTGCTGACATACATGTACCTCCTTGGGATGTGTCGGTGAGATGAAGAAAACGTTCATTTAGGTGAAGAACAGGCCTTCATCGTTCCGTGTTCTTGTTCGTTAGTTTCATCAGATGAAACGTAATTTCATAATCATAACTTTAGTTTTAAGTATACCGTTTTCACCTCCGTACGTAAAGGTCTTTTTGCCTGATCAAGCAAGCTTTTGAACCGATGAAGGCGTTTTCGCGAAGCGAGCAGGAATAAGATATCTCGTGTACCTGTATTTGCCGAATTTTGGATCTCCCTCCTGAGCCGTGTACATACAACCGAGGACCCACTCATATGAATAGTAGGAGTTTATATACGCAATGAATTATTCCAGACAGAACTCATGCCAAAGGGGGACATAGGCTTGGAACGGGAATGGAAGAGTGCCTTATATACTTACGTGAACCAGTACAATCGCTGTGAGATCGACTACCGTCCACAGACCAGCGAACGGATCGTTACCGATCCTGACTTCGTGGTGGAACGGGGAGAGCGGATGGCAAGGCTGGACGAATGGTATCGTAAGCGGCGCGCCGTGCCTCTTCGCAGCGAGACCAGCGCCAAGCTTGTGCGCACGCTTATGGATGGCCAGGAAGAAGCGGTGGTGGATGTACAATTGTACAGCAGACTGTTCTACGAGAAGAGCGGGATTAGCCACCGGGAGGACCGGATTGAGCGGGAGCGATTAACCTTTCTGCGGCAGAGTGGTGGATGGATTATTGGACGGGTCGAGCGAGAAGTGCCGGAGCGTCGCCCTGCTGGGGAAGGACGTCCGTTTCAACAAGCTGATTTTGTACAGGCGATGAATCGGCCGCTGCTGAATCGGGAAGTGTTGGGTCAAGGAAGAAGCTCACGGCAACAGTCATATCGCAGAGATCTGGTGGTTGCCTATGCAGATCGGTGGTGGAATGCGGGGAATCCGGCATTTGAGGAATTTGATGTGGATTGTACCAATTACGTGTCCCAATGTCTCTTTGCAGGGGGCGCACCCATCCACTATACTGGTAGAAGAGAAGCCGGCTGGTGGTATAAAGGGTATGTGAACGGCTCCGAAATGTGGAGTTACAGTTGGGCAGTTTCCAACAGTCTGGAGCGTTATTTGTCAGGCAGCAGCTGGGGTCTGACCGCGACAGAAGTGGAGCGTCCTGAGCAGCTGATGCTCGGCGATGTTATTCTCTACGATTGGGATGGAGATGGACGATTTCAGCACAGCACCGTTGTGACCGCGTTTGATGCGGGCGGTATGCCGCTTGTTAACGCACATACGGTTAGTAGCCGTCACCGATTTTGGGATTACCGGGATTCTTACGCTTGGACGGAGCGGACGGTATACCGGCTTTTTCATATTGCAGATGAGTTTTGATGACGAAAGATTTTCGGGATGCGGTGACGCAGACATCCAGTTCCGTGTAAAATAAGACCAGGGTAACGCAAGCAGAATAACAAGGGTGCTGAGCATGCAAACATGACAGCATCAGGCACAGATAATCGGAGGGTACACATGAGTATGGATAAATTAAAAGTAGGCGTCGTGTACGGCGGAAAATCGGGCGAGCATGAGGTGTCGCTGCAAACGGCGTTTGCTGTAACAAACGCATTTGATTACGAAAAGTATGAACTGGTTCCTTTTTATATCTCCAAGCAGGGGACGTGGAAAAAAGGACCTGTCATGCATGCGCCGTTCGCGCAGATTGGAGATCTGAAGCTGGAGCAATCAGCGGGTGGAACGCAGGATGCGCTGAACGCCCTGTTTGGCCGTTTGTATGGCGGAGCAGAAGCGCTGGACGTGATGTTCCCTCTGCTACATGGTACGTTTGGAGAGGATGGTACCATTCAGGGTATGTTCGAGATGGCGGATATGCCATATGTAGGTGCAGGTGTACTGGCTTCGGCTGGCGGCATGGACAAAGTGGTCATGAAAAAGCTGTTTGCACAGGCTGGCATTGACCAATGTGCCTTTACGTATTTTAACGCGACACAATGGAAGCAGACAGAGCACGAAATGATCGTACAGGTCGAAGATCAGCTGGGATATCCTTGTTTTATCAAACCGGCGAATCTGGGCTCCAGTGTAGGCATCTCCAAAGCACGTAACCGCGATGAGCTGAAGACAGCTGTCGAGTTCGCACTTCGGTATGATACGAAGGTTGTCATTGAGGAGTTCGTTGAAGCCCGCGAAGTTGAGGTCAGCGTCCTCGGCAATGACGAGCCCATGGCTTCCGTTCCAGGGGAGATCGTATCTTCCGGTGAGTATTATGACTATGCAGCCAAGTATATTGATGGTCAATCACAGATGCTGATTCCAGCTCCACTGGACCCAGAGGCCGCAGATCGCATTCGCGAGGCAGCTTTGCAGGCGTTCCGTGCGATTGAAGGTAACGGCATTTCACGTGCGGACTTCTTCATTCGGAAAAATGACGGCGCCTTGCTTATTAATGAAGTCAACACCATGCCTGGTTTCACACCATACAGCATGTATCCACTTCTTTGGCGTGAGACAGGTGTATCGTATGCCGAACTGCTAGATCGCATGATTGAGCTGGCACTGGAACGTTACAACCGCAAGCAGGCACTGAATTACGAGAACGGCGTACAGGCGTAGCCTGCGACCACAAGATCAGGAGGGATATGCATGGGATTTCAGACTGAATTCAATTCCGTATGCAAGTTCAAGAATGAGCAGGAGCTGTTCGAACTGCTTGAATACGGACGCGGCAAAATGGTCAAACAGGGCTTCCGGGTATTTCCTACCGGCCAGAAAGTGATTGCATACACACCGGATAACGTGGCTGTAGCCATCGTCAAGATCGTGGTTTCCATTGCGGAGATCAACTTCCAGGGGCAAGAGGTAACCGAGGTGGAGATGCTACTTATCCGCAAATTGACTGAGGAAGAATCACGCATTCAGACTGCCCTTGCGGATGAGATGTTCTTTGGAGAGCAAGCACAGGAGTAGTTGTTGACTGTAGGTGCGGGTCGGAAGGACTGATTTGCCAGAATACGATTATGGTCACTCTTTTAGGGTAAAACTTGGTTATATACAGTGACGGTACATCCTGACGGCTGAATATGCCATGCGGGTTCTCCGCCCTAATAGAGAGGAAGAGATTCATGCTCGTACGCTTTGGTTACGTGGCAATGTCCGTGCTTATAGAGAACGCCTCGCCTTCCCGGACCATGACCATGTCGAGTTTCAACAAAATCGATGACAGGGAAGCAGCAATCCGCAAGCTCGAACGGATTGCAGCCGAGAACCTGCACAATACATTACGTTTGCTCAGGCACAACAAGGGTAGCCATATTCATGTATATCGCTTCTCTTCCAAATTGATTCCACTGGCAACACACGAGGACCTGAATGACTGGGACCCGTTCCCGGCACTGAAGCAGGACTTTGCGGCCATTGGTGATTTTGTGAAGGAAAATCATATGCGTGTGTCCTTTCATCCGGATCATTTTACCGTACTTAGTACCCCCCGCGAGCAAGTTCTGCACAACTCGATTCGCGACCTTCGTCATCATGTTCGGATGCTGGATGCTATGGGGCTGAATGCCACTGCCAAGAACAATATACATATTGGTGGTGCATACGGGGACAAGCCTTCGGCGGCGCTTCGTTTTGAAGAAAACTTTTTGAAGCTGGATCGGGATATTCAAGAGCGGCTCACACTCGAAAATGATGACAAAACGTTCAATGCGCCTGAGACACTGGCCGTGTGCCAGCGCCTGGGATTGCCCATGGTACTGGATATCCATCACCAGTGGGTGAACAACGAAGGAGAACAGGCATGGGATCTGTGGCCTGATATCCTAAAGACTTGGCAGTCACCGCTTGCCCAGGCAGATTCACCGGCCGATCAGCCATTGCCACCCAAAATCCATGTCTCCAGTCCGAAGAGCGAGAAGGATCTGCGAGGTCATGCTGATGGTGTAGAGGTAGAGCCTGTGCTCGACTTCTTGCGTCATATCGCAGCAGACACCCCAAGGCTTGACGTGATGATTGAGGCGAAACGCAAGGATGAGGCTCTTGTGCAACTGATGCAGAAGCTGGCATTCTATCACGAAGAGGGTGTGGAGTGGGTGGACGAGTCTACCGTCATCATTCATCAGTAGTGCCAAAAGGGGCTTGGGCAACGAGAAACTTTACGACCTGTGGGGCGTATACTTTTAACAAGTATTTCAACTTTTCGTAGATTGATATAGAAAGTAGAGTGAACGCTTTGAATGAGAAGGAAAAGACACCTTATGTCGTGACAAGCAAAAGCTATACTGCCGTTGCCATTAATGCAGCTTCCAAAGCTGGCGAATGGATCAAAAGCCGTCTTGGGACGGTAACTGAACTTGGCACCAAATATTCACCCCAAGATCTGGTGACCGAAGTGGATAAAGGAGCGGAGCAGATGATCCGCCGCCTGATTCTCACGCATTTTCCCCACCATGCCGTTCTGGGTGAAGAAGGCGTCGAACCGGGACCGGAAGCTTCGGCAAAAGCACTGAAAGAGACCGAGGAAGAAGAGTTCCTGTGGATTGTTGATCCTGTGGACGGAACGACGAACTTTGTACACGGATTCCCGTTTTATTCGGTGTCCATCGCATTGGCTCATAATGGGGAAGTCATTGTCGGCGTGATCTACGACCCTTCCCGTGATGAAATGTTTGTTGCGGAAAAAGGGAAAGGAGCTTATGTTCACGGAAACCGGATGCTTGTATCTGGTGAACAGGAACTGGCTCAGAGCCTGATTGCGGTTGGATTCCCGGCAGACACAACCTTTGCGTTACCACTGAATATGGCCGCTGTGCAGGCGCTTGCTCCGCAAGTTCGTAACTTGCGTGCAGGCGGATCTGCCGCCCTTCATCTGGCATATGTTGCCGCAGGACGTCTCAGCGCCTACACCGAAGTTGGACTGAAACCTTGGGATATTGCCGCAGGCGCGCTGCTGGTTGAAGAATCAGGCGGTAAGGTAACCGATACCATCGGAACGCCTTATCAACTGTCTGTGAATCATGTCGTTGCCAGCAATGGCAAAATCCATGATGCACTGACGGATGTGTTGAAGGAAGCGAAGGCAACCGGGCTGGAGTGAGTGTTCAATAGTAATAGTTAACGCATGTATGACTTTAATTAAAGGAGCGAAAACAATGGATGAATCCAAAGAACTGGAACGACGGCTCAGTGATATGCTGACGGAAGGGGACATGGAAGAGTCCGGCGACACCGATCAGCGTGAACGCCAGCTGATTCCTCCCAAATATGAAGTGCGAATCCAGACAGAACGTGATCCAATTGTCGAGGAAACGTTAAAGTACCGGAAGATGGCACGCGAAGTGGACGATCGTTATGATCGGTATCTGGAGCGAGCTACCGGGAACAAACCGGAGAGCGACACGGATCATTCGAATTCTGAGGACTTGGATAAGCCGCAATCTTAATTAATCACAGAACGTCATATCTGAACTTAGTAAATAACAGGCTCCCCATCAGGGAGTCTGTTATTTCATGTGTGTTCTCAGCAGAGAGGACAGCGCCTACTTTAAAATGATAGAATAGAGTAACACCAACCGATGTCATTGGAATGACCAATGTACTATATATTAGTGAGGTTGTTCAAAAAGTCCGCTTTTGATTACCAAGGATGCCTAGCTTCATCCCATCTTCTCGGTACTGAAAACCGACCTTTTTGAACACGTACATTTAGTGTAATCATAGATTCACGAAAAGGAGTGTTACCCTGAATGAAGCGTAAACGTATATGGGAAAATACAGCTGCCGGTTTAACGGCAAGCATGTTGGCAGGAATGCTGCTCTTTACATCATCTGCACTGCCTGCACACGCGGCTGACACCAAAACCGGTGTATTGCCAGCGGGTACTAACGAGGCTTCGCTTACTGCGAAGAAAGATGCAGTAGCCGTAACCAAGGAGTTCCGCATCGTCACATTGGGAGATTCCATAACGGTAGGTTATGAGCCCAACACAAAAGAATTGCCTTATGGTTATGTAGAACGTTTGAATGAGCAAGGTTTGCTGCATGGACGTACACAGGTGGACAACTACGGGATTGCCGGATTGAAAACCAGTGGCCTGAAAAACTTCACGACTGCAATTAAGGATGGCAAAACGCTGACTTCAGAAGCCATTCAACCAAGTCTTCCTGATCCAAGAGCGGGACAGATCGGAGCCAATACTGCTGCAATCCGGGAGAGTGTAGCGCAGGCGAATCTGGTTGCAATCACCATTGGGGGAAATGATGTATCTGAGCTTCTCGGTACAGCAGACAAACTGAGTGATCAGGAGCTGCAAGCGAAGGTAAAAGAATTACTCGCAACATATACAGCTAATGTAAGTGCAACGATTAATGATATCCATGCAATTAATCCGACAGCTACAATTGTCATCGCCGACCAGTATCAACCGATGCCAGAAGTAGCAGGCAAGGCACTCTATGCCAAATTGATGGAGGCATCCCAAGGCTTCACACAGACCATTGATGGAATTGCAGCTCAATTCACTGCTCAGGGTACCGATGTCAAAGTCGCACACGTGGCCAAGGAGTTTGTTGGTGGTGAAGGCACGATGACTCATATGATCAAAGATCGTGATTTCCACCCGAATCAATTCGGATATACAGCGATTGCCGAAGTATTTGCCAAAACGATCTGGGGAGATTACACCAAGCTGACTGCACCTGCGACAGGTGAACCAATGAACATTATCGTGAGTGGCAAAACATTGAATACACCGTACAAACCAATTATCCGTAACGGCAAAAACTTTGTGGCGATTCAAGACATCGTGAATGCGGTCGGTGCAACAACGGTGTGGGATAACAAAACTTCAACTGCAACGATTACATACGGAGACCGGAAGGTTGCCGTGAAGATTGGTGCCAATGCGGTGAAGGTCAACGGAGCATCCGTTACCGTGGATACACCTGCATTCCTGAACAAGGTAGGCAAAGAGTCCAAAACATATGTACCGCTTGCCATGGTAGCTGAAGGTCTTGGTTTTGACGTGCAATATGTAGCGAAGCTGAAAACTGTTTTTGTTAATCCGTAAATTGTATATACGTATTTATTAAATAAGGTTTGGAAATACGAAACTAATTAAAATGAGAATGCCGACACCTTCCTTTATGATTAGGAAGGCGTCGGCATTTTTACTTGGCAGACTGAATGAAATTATAAGGTTGTACTACTTTTGCGCTTTTTGTACAGATGGTGAATCCAGGTGAAGATCCATTCCATAATATGATATAAAACGGAAATGGATAGAGCGGACCAGAAATCCTGGATATACACCCCTTCAAAGATCGAGGCCAAAAAATAAATAATGATACTGTCTATTATTATTGTGACAGAATTTCTAGTATAAACTGAAACCCGTCTTTGTACACCATAGTTCAAGGCAGCAATGATAATAGGATGAATGATTGTTTCGAAGAATATAAATCCAATTAAAATAAATACAGAAAATATAATCCCATCACCAATCTGTTCAAAATATAAAGAATTACTCATTTCACCAAAAGTATAAAAAAACAAACTGTATAATGCTGTGAAAAAAGCAATAGGCACAATGATCAATAGAGATAATAAAGGGATAAGCCAAAGTCTTACGTTTACGGGTGGGGGTGTTTCTTTATCTCTGCGAGCTATAAACTTAATGACTTCATTTAGTGATACAAAAAGAAAAAGTAATAAAATAAAGAGAATAAGTATATGGGTAGAATTCATATTTCCTCCTTTGGAATTATTAGTATCTAAATTGCTTTAATTGCCATAAAAATAAAATATACTTTACTTCTTAAGAAGTAAAGTATATTTTTTCAACTAACTCAAGATTATGCTAAAAAAGTGATTTTTGATAAATTACAAGTAATAAAGTCTGATTGAGGTAAAAGTATTTTTAAATTACCTTTAATTTAAAGCCCTGCTAACCAAACAATGTATGTTGCAATTTCATAAGCCTCTGCTGGTGGAATTCCAATACTAACAAGCCCAGAAGCAATAATATTTTCTTGCCAGTTCGTAATAGAATCGAGTAAATCTGCAATTTTACTTGAATATTTGATCACAAAATTACCTGCACTAGGACTAAGTTTTGAGAGTAATTTACCTAGGTAGTCTCCACCGTAGCGAAGGGCAGAAGTGATTGCTT
>NZ_ANHX01000058.1 GCF_000316035.1 Paenibacillus sp. PAMC 26794 | reverse complement strand
AATAACATTTGAAATAAGATTTTGTGCTCCTACAGCAGTTGGAGTTATAGTAACTGTATTAGATGAAACAGTAGGGAAAGATCTTGTAGTTAAATTGTTGGGAACGATTGTTGAACTAACAGATACAACTGTTTTCGTAGGAGCGGGACTTGCAAAAATAGTAGCCGGCCCAGATAAGGCGCCTACAAGCATTGCTGCGGCTAAAGTAGAAGTAATTGTTTTTTTGAATTTCAAGATTGTACCCTCCATTTTATTAAAAATATGGATTATAATCCCTTTATTTCAGTGCTATCCTATTTATAGTACAATAAAAAAACAAATGTCTACACTAAAGACAAAAAAAGTCATTTAAATACAATATAATACATTTTCATTGTTAAGAGTTTGTGTAGTATAGAAATGGCTTTCATTTTTCCCTAACTTTCTTATTTAATTGGAATTGAGCATTGTGCAAAACTCATCTCTATATTGTTGCATAAATATATCTTGTCAGATGACCAATGGATGTGTGAATATGAAAATAACTTACAATAAAACCACTAACCTATAGCATGACAGCACCCTTCGCAAGCCAAAGGAGCGCTTAGGATGAACAAAATTAAGAACGCTTTCACAACGCTACCGATTCATCACAAAACGATTCTCCTCATCGGATTGTTGATGTTAATCAGCTTTACGTTTTATGCATCCGTACTCCGATATGTGTTCAGTATCTATGACCGTCAGATCTATGAGAAATCCTCGCAGGTCCTCAATATGTCTTCAGTAGGCATTGAGAATCAACTACGTGAAGTTTCCAATCTCTCCTTCAAGGTGATGTCAGACGAGCCGCTTCAACAATATTTGCTTCAACTTGAAAAGGCCGAGACGGGATATGAGAGAAATGGTCTGCGCAAGAAAATTACCAACCGATTGGTTGCTTATGCGGGTTCTGAGAAATACGTCTATTCCATGCTATTTATCGATAATGATAATAACGTCATGGCTGCAGGGAACCGGGAAGGGATTTCGGAGTCGAAGCAAAGGGAACTGGTATCGCTGGGAGATCAATATACAGGCTCCAATGTCTGGCACACCAGCGGGGATAAACAAGCCAGGCTTTTATCTGTACGACAGGTGAAATCTTTTACTGGGGGCGCATTTACACTGGATAAGCTCGGAACTCTAATTATCCGAGTGCGTCTGGACCGAATCGTACAGGATCAGATGCAGGAACCCGCAGAGGACTCACAGTTATTGATTTCGGATGGAAAAGAAGTAATCTATCCAACCGAATCTTCGGTAAGTGAAGCTGAGATTGAATCGGAACTGAAGCGTACCCAACCCTATGGAATTGCCATGTTTGAGCAGGGCAGACACTTTGTAGCTCGTGCCAATTCTTCCTACACAGACTGGACGTACCTGTACACCACACCTTTTGACCAGATGTTTAAAAAAATTCAGTTTGTTAAACAGTTAGTCACGGTTATTTTTATCATGATTTTTCTGGCGGCACTCATAATTGGAGCAAAGTTCTCCCGCAGTATTACCCATCCGATTGCGCAGCTGATCAAAAAGATGCGTAATATCGAAAAAGGTGATCTGGATAAGCTGGAGGAGGCAGCCCTTGGCAATGTTCCGATATCTCCACAGAATGAGGTTGGGCTGCTGCATCGGACATTCAAGATGATGCTTCAGCGGATTCGTGAATTAATTGATGAGAATTATGCGAAGCAACTGGTGATTCGTGAGACTGAGCTGAAAGCGCTTCAAGCACAGATTAATCCTCATTTCCTATACAACACGCTTGAATCCATTAACTGGATGGCTAAAGTACAGAAACAACGTCAGATCTCGGAAATGGTTGAGGCGCTTGGATTCCTGCTGCGCAGCTCTGTGAATATGTCCGAGAAGTGGATCACGCTGGAAAGAGAGCTGGACATTGTCCGCAGTTACGTCACAATTCAGCGCACGCGTTTTGAGGAAAGACTGGATTTCGACATGGAAATTGCCCCGGAGGTAGGAACGGCACGGATACCGAAGTTAACATTACAGCCGTTGGTGGAGAACGCCATACATTATGCACTCGAACCAAGCATTGACCCCTGTCGGATTCGAATCCGGGCGAGAGCAGATGGAGATAAGGTGATTATTGAAGTCGAGGACGACGGTCCGGGGATGACACCGGAATTCCTGGAACAACTACACGAAGGACGTATTCAGACAAGAGGACAGGGCATTGGGTTATCTAACATCCAGGAACGAATCAGACTGACCTTCGGCGATGAAGGTGGAATGGTGATGAGCAGCAAGCCCGGATCAGGAACTGTAGTATCGATCAGCATACCTTGGATCAGAGAGGACGATGACGATGTACAAAGTGATGCTTGTAGATGATGAACGTGTCATTCTGGAGGGGATTTCCCAAGTGGTCGATTGGGCCGCGGCAGGTACGGAATTGGTGGATACGGCGAGGAACGGGATCGAAGCATTGGATAAAATTGGGCAGTCGAGACCCGATATTATTATTACGGATATTTCCATGCCGGGTCTGGATGGTCTCGGACTCATAGAGAAGGCATCCGAAGCATACCCGGGAGTACGTTTCATTATGTTATCCGGCTACAAGGAGTTCGAATATGCCCGCAGAGCGATGCAATACGGTGTGAAGCATTATTTGCTCAAACCCTGCAATGAGAATCAGATCCATGATGCGTTAACTGAACTGTTACAGGAACATCAGGATGCCCAGGTGAAGGAGCATGTTGCCGGTGAGATGAAACAGCGATTGCAGCGTGTTCTTCCACATGTGAAGGAGCAATTTCTGCTGGAGTTCATGACCAACCGCACCTATGGGCCGGTTGATCTGGAGTATTATCAGGAGCTGTTTGATCTGGAGCTTGAAGAGAACGCAGTTCGGTTACTGCTGTTCCGAATTGTAGATGAACATGATTACAGTCACTTATTTGCCATCAAAAATATCGCCAGCGATCTGCTCCCACATGTCCTGTTAAGCACAACCATTGAAGGCAAACTCCTCATCCTGCTCGCGGATTCAGTTGATCCGGCCGGACTTAAAGAAAGTATTGAAGAGGTTCGGGCTGCATTCACCAGACTATATAAATTGGAAGTGACCGCTGCGCTGAGTGAAGCAGATCGAATGATTCAGTCCCGGCGGTTGTTTCGTGAGGCATTGCAGTATCTGAACCATCGCTTCTTTATCGGTGAAGGCAAGCTGATTACGAAGAATGATCTGGTACTGGCCGGAGAATGCGACGGATTGCATGTAGAACAGGATGCTGAGCAACTGTGTCAGTTGATCAAATCGGGAAATACCGAAGAAACAGCGGTAGAGGTGGAGCGTCTGTTTGATCTATTATCGCGTCAGCAGCTGGAAATTGAAGTGACTCGCTCTTACGTAGTGCAGCTATACTCGGCGATGGTTCATGTCTGTCCACCTGAGGAGGCAACGGAATTCACCCAGCGTATGGCAGAACTGCCGCATATCGATACGTTATCTGGTTTGAAGTCTTTTGTTGCAAGCAGTGCAGCCCGATTAACTTCCGGTTATTACAAAAATCATATCAGTCGCCAGTCTTCTGCCGTGGAGAAGATGATGGATATCGTGGATCGTCATTATGGAGAGGCGGATCTCTCTCTCAACGGAGTCGCCCATCAGATGTTGTATATGAATCCGGATTACCTAGGCAAGATTTTCAAAAAAGTCACAGGCGAGAATTTCTCCAACTACGTGAATCGCCTGCGCATTGAACGTGCATGTGACCATATTCGCAGAGGCGGGGATGTGAAAGTATTCGAGCTTGCTGAATTGTTCGGATTCGGGGGCAACTCGCAATATTTCAGTCAGGTGTTCAAAAGGTGGACCGGTATGACACCTACGGAATTCCGCAGGATCGGCATATAACAATGGACTACCAATCATGTGTTTCATGTCTGGGGAGGACGAACAGCGCCGAGAGGGTGACTGTTGTCCTCCTCTGTTTTTTGAACCAACAAGACGGTTTTGTGTATTCAACTCTGGTCGTACATTTGCGAAAATGACATTAACAAGTTTGTGAAAGCGTTATCAGAAATAAAAGGATAACTCGTTCACACAACCATATCAACATAAAAGGGGAGATTGGCATGGTGAAAAAGGCAATATTCCTGATGATGGCTGCATTGCTCGTTTTTACAGCGGCATGTAGCTCAGGTGGAGGAACTGAAGGAGCATCTGGAGATGACTCGGTTACCCTGCGGATCGCTTGGTGGGGTTCGGATGCACGGCATGAATATACACAGAAGGTCATCGACCTGTACAAATCGAAAAACCCGAATGTCAAAATCGATGTGGAATATGCTTCATTTGATGACTACTGGAAAAAGCTCGCGCCACAAGCAGCTGCAAATCAGTTGCCTGACATCGTTCAGATGGATATTTCCTACATCAGCCAATATGCACAGAATGGTCAGCTTGAGGATCTAGCACCTTATCTGGGCAACCAGATCAAAGTGGACGATGTGTCCGAGAATGTTATTAGCACAGGTGTAATTAACGGTAAACAATACGGTGTACCTGCCGGTGTTAACGTTCTGGGCTTCCAATATGATCCGGCGTTGCTTAAAAAGGCAGGCGTAGATGCAATCCCTGACAATATGATTTGGGAATCGTACGAAGCACTGGGTAAACAAGCCGCAGATAAAGGTCTGTATTTGGATGGAGGAGTAGCTCCGGATATTTTCTTCCACTACTTCCTGCGTACCAAAGGACTGTCGCTTTACAATGCGGAAGGTACAGGTCTTGGATATGATGATGACCAATTGTTTGTTGAGTTCTTCGGGCTTATGCGCCGCATGATCGAGCAGGGCGCAGCACCTACACCGGATGTAGCCAACCAAACCAAGGGCATTATTGAGGAGTCAGATCTCGTGAAGGAAAAAGGAATTGGCGTATGGCAATGGTCCAACCAGTTCGTAGCCTTGCAACAGGTAGCGAACCGTCCACTCGAGATCGCTCCAATGCCAGGACCGGATATGGAAAAAGGACTATATATGCAACCAAGTATGTACTGGGGTGTAACTTCCAACTCCAAAGTGAAGGAAGAAGCGGCTAAATTCATTGATTTCTGGGTGAATGACGTGGAAGCCAACAAACTGATCAAAGGTGAGCGTGGTGTGCCGATCTCAGGAGCAATCAAAGAAGCTATCGCACCTGAGCTGAGTGACGCAACGAAACAGGTTTTTGAATTCGTAGCAGCAATGGAGCCAAAAGCTTCACCAATGAGTTCTCCGCCACCGGTTGGTTCGCCTGAAGTAATCTCTGCCCTGTCAGATGTGGTTGAAGAGTTGAACTTTGGAAAAATTACACCTGAACAGGCAGCAGAAACATTCCGCAAGAACGCCGAATCTGTACTAGCGAACAATAAATAACAGTTGAATGATAGCTTGCTCGTCCCACTACAGGGATGGTCGGGAAAGGGGCTACTCGCGAATGCGAGGGCCTTTCCCCGTCCAGATAACCCGAAGCCAGGATGAGGGAGCAAGCTGATCCATGAAGGAGGTTCGTTCCATTGAGGCAGTATTCGTCGTTACGTAGAAACTTAACTGGATATGCGTTCATAAGCCCGTTTATTATTGGATTCCTGGGCTTCACACTCATCCCCATGTTTGTGTCCTTATATATGTCTTTCACGAGTTATAACTTATTCACTTCTCCGCGGTGGATTGGGCTTGATAACTACACCAAAATGTTTTTTGATGATCCGAAATATTGGAACTCGGTCAAAGTGACGTTTCTGTATGTATTCATTGGGGTACCGTTAAGGTTGGTCTTTGCCCTCTTCGTAGCGATGGTCCTGAACACTGGCTCTCGTATGATTGGAACGTACCGGACGCTGTATTACCTGCCATCCATTATCGGTGGTAGTGTGGCCGTATCCATTATGTGGCGTAACCTCTTCAGTAATGAGGGTGTTATCAACAGTGCTCTAACGGCAATCGGGATCGGGCCTATAAGCTGGTTTGGTGACCCGAATGCATCCTTGGTTATGCTCATCTCACTGTCTGTGTGGCAGTTTGGTTCGTCCATGCTGATCTTCCTGGCTGGTCTCAAAAATATCCCTACTGAGATGTACGAGGCAGCAGGTGTGGATGGCGCGAACCCTATACGGAAATTTTTCAGCATCACCTTGCCACTACTTAGCCCGATCGTCCTGTTCAATATGATTATGCAGACGATTGGTGCATTCATGACGTTTGTACCTGCCTATATTATCTCCAAAGGCGAAGGTGGTCCAATGGACGGTACGATGCTGTACTCCCTGTATCTGTTCCGTCAGGCGTTTATGTTTAACAACATGGGTTATGCTTCGGCAATGGCCTGGATCATGCTCATCATGATCGGTATACTCACGGTAGCCGTGTTCCTGACATCCAAGTACTGGGTGTTCTACGAATCTGAAGGAGGGAAGTAACGATGGTTTGGAGAAATGTGAAATGGCCCATTTATCACCTGTTCGTTGCAGCTCTTGCCCTCCTGATGCTCTATCCCGTTCTATGGATGCTATTCAGTTCATTCAAGGAAAGTCGTACGATATTCGTCACAGCGGATACCCTGTTTCCTGCGGAGTGGATCTGGAGCAACTATGTGGATGGTTGGAAAGGAACCGCTGGAAGACCGTTTATGGATTACATCACCAACTCACTTGTAATCGTGGTTATTTCCACTATCGGTGCCGTAATATCGTCATCGCTGATCGCTTTTGGTTTTGCCAGACTTAACTTCAAGGGACGCACGTTCTGGTTCTCCTTGATGATGTTAACGCTGATGTTGCCACATGACGTGGTATTGGTTCCTCAATACATTATCTTCACGAAGCTGGGCTGGTTGAATACCATTCTGCCAATCGTTGTCCCTACATTCTTCGGAATGCCATTCTTCATTTTCCTGATGGTACAGTTCATTCGAACGATTCCGAAGGAGCTGGATGAGGCTGCAACCATCGATGGATGTAACAAGTTCAGATTGTATATTCAGATTATTATGCCACTGATCAAGTCTTCTCTGGCGACTGCAGCCATCTTCTCCTTCTACTGGAGATGGGAGGATCTGCTCGGTCCGGTATTGTACTTGAACTCGCCTGATAAATACACCGTGTCGATGGCGCTGAAAATGTTCCTCGATAGCGAATCTGCCTCCAACTGGGGTGCAATGTTCGCCATGTCCATCGTCAGTCTGGTTCCGGTTGTAGCTGTGTTCTTCATATTCCAGAAACAAATTGTTCAAGGGATGAGCACCAGCGGATTAAAAGGATAAGCCAGATTACTGTATCTTCGTATCTTCGCCCGAATGAACGTTTACGAAAGTTAACCAAGGAGGTTATCGCTTTTGAATAAAGCTCAGGGTAGTCAGGCCGTTGCCATGGAGGCAGCGGCACAAGGCCAGGCAGTGTCCGTGACTAGCTGGAAGTTTAACTTTGGACCAGACTCGGGAAGGGCAGATGAGACAGGGGATTATCTGAAAGTAACTGCAACAACCGCATATGAGGAACGCGGAGGATACGGATTCGAGGCAGGATCTCTGGTGTATGAGAAACAACGCATTAGTGACGAGGATGTGTCGGATCCCACGAAACAACATCATAACAATCCGGGGCAGACAACCATGTCTGCCCGATTGCGTTCAGGCTTCTGTATTCCTCTCAAAGCATCGTTTATCGTGGATGTTCCCGACGGAACCTACCAAGTATTACTTGTTGCAGGGGATGAATTGGCTGAGACAGTGACCCGCGTGAAAGCTGGTGAAGGCAGGCTTGTACTGCCAACCATTCGCACACTTCCCGGACAATGCGCAGAGGTTAGATTCTCGGTTGTTGTTCGCGGCGGCAGACTTCGTCTGTCATTTTCCGGTCCTGCACCGAGAATTAATGCGTTAGAGATTACCCTTGCGAATCAGACCATGACCGTATTTCTTGCCGGGGATTCAACCGTAACAGATCAGCCGGAAAGTGGATATCCGTATTGCGGTTGGGGCCAGCTGTTGCCTGCACAGTTCAAACATGATGTGGCAGTAGATAATCACGCCCAGTCAGGCCGAAGTTCCCGCAGTTTTATTAATGAAGGCAGATTAAGCGCCATTCTGGAGCGAATCAAGCCTGAAGATTTTCTGTTTATTCAATTTGGACATAACGATGAGAAGCCGGACCCTGAACGTGGGACCGACCCCTTCACAACATATAAGGAATATTTGAAAAAGTATATCGATGCTGCCCGTGAAGCCAAGGCTCGTCCGGTGCTCGTGACCCCGGTGCATCGTCGCTATTTTGCGGACGATGGCACATTGACCGATACCCATGGCGATTATATCATCGCCGTGCGTGAGCTGGCGGAAGAGGAAGATGTCCCGTTGATCGATCTGGCAGAGCGCAGCCGTCTTCTGTTTGAGCAGGCAGGCGTGGAAGGCAGCAAGGACGACTTTATGTGGGTGCTGCCAGGCGAGTATGTGAACTTCCCCTCAGGCGTGGAGGATAACACGCATTTTCAGGAACGCGGTGCCCGCCGCCTTGCCGAGCAGGTGGCAGAAGCCATCCGTGAGTTGCAATTGCAACCGTTGCAGATGTATCTGCGATAGGTTCATGCCCTTAATAATTAAGCGAGTTAATTAAATAACGAGCCAGCAAAAGTTGCCCAGCGAAGAGCGAAGGCAATAATCTTTTAAATCGGTCCGGCGAGCGTAGCAGCGAAGAAGGGCGGAATCGGGTAGAGGGAGCGAAGCGTCCGCCTTTGGAGCGGGATTTCCCCTGCTGAGGGGGAATTGAATAGAAATCCCGAGCCAACAGCGGCCCACGGCCCGATCCGCCCGCCAAAGCGGCTGCCCAGCGAGTCCACGGGTTTTAAGCGTTGCCCCCGCGAATGAGCCGAAGAAATCCCGAGCCAACAGCGGCCTGTAGCCCGATCCGTCCGCCGAAGCGACTGCCCCGCGAGCCTCCCCATGCTTTTAATCTAATTATTGGAGGATATACTCAATGACATTGGACCCGACCAAACAAGGCACATCAGCCCATAAGAACGATCCGACAGCCACAGGTCACACCTACTGGGTCATTCCGGATGGTTACATTCCCCCGGAGAGCCAGGGCACATTGGAGAGTCATGAGAGCATCTGTGTACTGAACACCAGTGCCACGGATGCGGAGCTGCACATCACGATTTACTTTGAAGACAGAGAACCACTCGAAGGTATGGTCGCTGAAGTGCCAGCGAGAAGGACGAAGCATATTCGCACTGCATCGCTACGATCCGGGGAGCAGTCTATTCCGCCGGGCGTGCCTTATGCGATTACGGTTTCGAGCAACATCCCCGTTATCGTCCAGTACAGTCGTTTGGACACGACCCAGCCTGAATTGGCTTTGATGAGTGTCATGGCGTATCCAATGGGATAACATTGCGACTGGGCATGAAATTCAACCCAAAAAGAAGACCGGTAACCTTTCATTTAATGCAGGTCAAAGGTCTTCTTTTATTTACTGTATTTATATGTGCTCGCATTCAGGATATCCACATGGACCTCAACCTTGCCAAGTTTGAAACGCTCAAGGGGATCAGCCCGTTGGGCGACTTCCTGTTCCCATAAGGGTAAATTGTGGCGATAGAGATATTCCACCAGACCATACGAATCGATCTTGCGTGATTTGGTTTTTTCAAACGTATCGCGAATTTGGGATTCAATCTGTTTTTCAGCTTCTTGTTCCATGGCATGAGGCGTGCGTGGGGCTCCATGGTCTTCGGTGATGGAACTTTTGACCGAGGTAACCAGATCGAATGTGACGCCGTCTCCTTGTTTCCTCGCCTTAATTCTAGTCTTGGGATGACGAAGCATCAGGGTTAGATCAGGAGTCTTCCCGCCATTCCCATTCACGTACAATGGATATTGATGAACGCGCTCATAATTTACGTATCTTGTACCATCTGTGTCTGCTCCCGCAACTCTACCCTGACTTATGCCTTTGGAAATGACATAAAATCCATCCATTCTAACAAGGGGTGGAGTTTTATCGCCGTTGGACCAAGTTTCATTCCTCGTTGAAACCGAGGGTAAAAGAACAACGGAAGCAGGCTCTCGCAGACCATCAAGAAGCTGATGAAGACGAATGGGCTCATAACCGGAATGCTGTTTATACAACCTCATGGGTTCAAACAGTTCGATCGTTTGAGCAGATTGGTTTAGCAAAGCAGAGGGAGAGAGCACTTCCGTGATATTCTGCTCCGTCGCGTAGATCCAGGGTGTATATCTCAGCTGTCCCGAATGCAGCAACGTATTAAATATATCCTCCAGCTTCCCGTCCAGAGCATTTTTCGATAAAACAATAGCTTTAACATGAGTGAAGAGCGTTTGCTGCTGTGAGGTTTCATACAGATCATTAATAGCCATGCTGAGTGTTGTACCCTCGCCCCGTCCAATCCAGATATCCCTTGTTTCCCGGGAAGTTGGCGTTTCCTGTTTTGCGATACTGGAGAAGTCAATTAACTGGGCATACACAATATATTGGTTGTCCACATAGTCTATTCCAATAGCCGTGATGAAGTTAATACTTTGCACCTCTTTGGAATCCCAGCATCCCGTTAGAAGGATTAAACACCCCACAAGTAGGCCACTCATGGATGTCCATCTGGTCATGACCGTTTTCTCCGGCGAGTGGAATCTTGGGTGTGCAGTGCTTCTGGACGCTGGGTTCTTTTCATGGAAGGGGGCATGGATACGGCCTGAGTGAAGTCTCCGGGAATATAGGGAGATACGGGTGACAGATAGGATACGCCATAACACTCCAAGGATACCAGGTGCACCAACAGAGCGAACAGTCCGATCATAAATCCGAATAACCCAAGAATGGAAGAGATGAGTAACATCCCGATACGAATGTGTGCAGTAGCCCCGCTGAGCACGGTATTCACTAGAATATAGCTGGAGATGACTGAGATCGCTACCGTGACTATGATGGTGGGAGACGTAATCCCTGCACGAATAGCCGCATCCCCAATGATAAGCCCGCCGACCACACTGACGGTCTGCCCCAACGCACGTGGTAACCTGCGACCGGCTTCGTTAAATAGTTCGAACATAAAAATCATCAGGAACGCTTCCAGCGTTACCGGCATGGGCAGGCCCATCCGAGTACCGGCAATCGTAGCCAAGAGAGGTAACGGAATCTGTTCCACATTGAAACTGGTCAGGCCGATATAGAAGGCTGGGAAGAAACAGGCAATCAGCAGACCGGAAATACGCAAAATCCGTTCGAAGGTAACGATGAAAAAAGGTGTGCTTTCGTCTTCCGGAGACTTCAACTGATTAAAAAGTGTAGTTGGTGCGATGACCGCCACGGGAGAACCTTCAATGAGAACGGCAAAACGTCCATTTAACAGGGAATCGACGACAAAATCAGGACGTGCGGTATTATCTGTAAGTGGAAAGATACTCCGAATCCCTCCCATGACAGCTCGCTCCATGATTGAGGTGCCCAGAATGCCGTCAATCTCGATCTGATCCAGATTGTGTCTTGCTTCCTTCAGAATGTCTGGATTGATAATATCTTTTACATATAGAAGTCCAATGGCTGTCTGGGTACGACCGCCTTTGACATATTTCTCATAACACATCGAAGATGTTTTCATTCGTTTGCGAATAAGGGCCACGTTGGTAGTGAGTTCTTCGGTGAATCCATCGCGCGGGCCTTTAACTGATGTTTCAATGGCTGATTCTTCTGGACTGCGTCCCGGGATATCAGCAATATCCACACTGCAGGACTGCACACCATTACCGAAAATGATCAGTAGTTGTCCACTAAATATCAACATATTAAGCTTGTTAGTATCTGTGAGGTCATCCAACGGATTCAATGTTAATCCCAATTCTTTGGGATGTGATTCCTCAATGATCAGGGAGTGTTGTTCCAGACGGGGAATAATAAATTGGTTAATTTGTTTACCGTCGACGAGACCGTCGCAATAAAGCAGAATTACGGGCTGATCAGATTCGCCTTTAACAGGAAAGGTCTGAATAACAACATCTGCGCATGGATTAAATTGCTCTTTCAAAGAGGCAAGCAGTGTTTCATGGGACGTGGTGTCAATCGCTTGATGCTCCATGATGTTTCCTCCTCTGATGGCGTGAATGAATAAAGGCAACCGTCGTTGCGATAATCGCAAGTCCGCTCAGATACACGAGATTGAACGGAAATATGTATTCGACCAGAAGCTTTTCGAAGGTCATATCATCCAGAGGATACAACATGGTTAGAATAAAGAAGACACCTAACGAGATACAACTGATAAGCCTTCTGGTAGAGCTCTTAATATTCCATATTTCTACTACAATATACATGGCGAGACTAATCCGAGTGAACGAGCCTGCGAGCCACTGGTAGATGGAAAAAAAGTCAGTTTGGGCGATGTATTTGCCCAAGGAGGCAATTCGCCATTCTTCAAAGGCGGGATATCGCATTTTGGCAGCCTCAAAAGGATCAAATTCCACAATCGCCCCGATGAGTGGGCCGACAGTCAGTCCCACAAGAATGAGTGCGAGCATCAGATACTGCCATACACGTATACGTTTGGTGAGATGAGGCTGGATATACCAGATGAACAGCAGTTCAAACATGCCTGCAAGACTGTAAATCATGCCATTCAACACCGGATGCCAGCCATGTTCTAACACAGGCAGGAGACGGCTGTAATCCTTGTATTGAGTGTTCACAATGGCAACATAGAAGCCCAGCAGTACCACCAGTGGCAGGATCAATCCTGCGGTAAATGCCAGTGAGCGGATGCCTTTATATGCCCCATAGGCACAGAGAGACATGAGGGCAATACTGGTTACCAGAATTGGCGTTTCTGTCAGGTAATTTGTTTTGGCCCAAGTCGTGGTATCGTGCAGGGTGAAATAGATTGCGCTCAGAAAAAAGAGACTGTTCCCAACTCGAAATAACATGCCAATGGGCTTGCCGAGACGGGATGTTAACCATTCATGCAGGGTTTGATGCTGGAGGAAACGAGAGACATAAGCGAGCATTAGCGCAAATATCAGAAATGGTCCGGCTGATAGCAGGACGGAAATCCAAGAATCCCTTTTGGCCGCAGCCAAAAGGGCAGGAATAATCAGAACATGGCTGATCAAGCCAACGGACAACATGATCAACATCATAGCTTGCAAAAAAGAAGGCTGTGTTCGTTTCATGCTGAGGGGTCTCCTTTTCCCAATAGACTGTCCTCAGCAGTGTTAACGTGATTGGAGCGCTTCATACCGTCAGTCGAAATAACGAATACCCATGGCTTCTCTTACCTCTAGCATCGTTTCCCGGGCCGCTTTCCTGGCCTCACGGGTACCCTCGATAAGAATCTCTTTCACCTGATCATCACGCTGTTCATAATAATTCCGTCGTTCGCGAAAAGGAGCAAGCAGATCATTGATGGCTCCACCTGCGATCTGTTTACAATCCTTACATCCAATCCGGCCCTGACTGCAACTGGCATGTATTTCGTCTGCGTTCTCCTTGCGGAAGAGCTGATGATAGGCAAAAACAGGGCAGATATCCGGGTGTCCCGGATCAGAACGATGGATGCGAGCGGGATCAGTCTTGGCCTTGGTCAATCTGGCTTTTACATCCTCAGGACTTGCATTTAATGAGATCGCATTGCCCATGCTTTTGCTCATCTTACCAACGCCATCCAGCCCTCCAAGCCGCTCTCCGGTCAAAATGCGGGGTTCGGGGAGGATAGGAGCGTATAACTCGTTGAACCGGCGAACCAATTTTCTTGCTGTCTCAATGTGAGGAATCTGATCTTCTCCTGCCGGAACAAGGGTGGCTTTACAGAATGCAATATCAGCAGCCTGACTGACCGGATATCCGAGAAATCCGTAGTACAGGTCCGTATATCCACGATCACGTGCTTCGCTCTTGATGGTCGGATTATGCCGGAGTGTATTGACGGTGACAAACATCGAGAAGATCACAGTCAATTCAGCAATTTCCGGAATCATGGATTGAATGAACAGGGTAGCCTTGTTCGGATCAATGCCTACGGCGAGGTAATCAAGCGTGACTTGATGAACACTATCTGCAATCAGGCCAGGTTGATCATAGTGGGTGGTGAGTGCTTGAACATCTGCCAGTAAAATATAGGTTTTATACTCTTCCTGCAATTGTACCCGACTGCGCAGGCTGCCTACGTAATGGCCGAGATGAAGCTGTCCGGTAGTTCGATCTCCTGTCAAAATAATATCCTTGTTTTTGTTCATGGTTTATTCTCCTTTGGTTTTGTAATTTTTCAACGTTGAGCTGTCGCCACCAGCCGTCTTCCACGACCATCACCTCCTTTCAGCCTGCAAAAAAATCAAAAAAGCTTCGTCTTTTATCCCATTCCCCGGTTGGGAACAGAATAAAGGACGAAGCTTGTGCCTCGCGGTGCCACCTTCATTGGCCGCTCTGTTGCGGCCCACTTGAGGGATACGGACGAGGCATCTACCAGGAGCCCGTTTATGAGCTTCCATGCCTATCGATATCCTGTCCATGGATAACGGCTGGACATGCCGCCTCGCCTACTGAAAGTGTGTATTCCTGGTAACGGATACAGACTTTGTTCAACTCGGAACTCTGAAGCCCATTTCCACATATCCGATGCACCGACTCCCACCACCCGCCGGCTCTCTGTAGCATCCTGACATACGTACTTCTCTTCATCATCGTGGATAACACATGTTTACAATTTCCAGAATTATATCACGCCTTGATCCCGTTGACCAGCCTGTGTTTGCGCCCGCTCATATTGGTGCCAAGCACACCGGCGATAATCAACAATGCACCAATATAGTGGTAGCTGCCCACTGGTTCATGCAATATCCATGCACCTCCTACGATGGAGATGAGCGTGGACAGATTGCTGAATACACTCATTTGGGAAGCCTCCAGATGGGTTAGGGCATAGCTCGCGAGCAGGGTGGAGATCATGGTGGAAAGGATCGCCAGATAAGCGAGCGCACCCAGATAGGATGTATCTCCAAGCGGTTTGATGTAGTCCATCATGGAACCGCTGGACGCATGTCGGATCAGGGAAGCGGCGTTAAACACAATACAGCCAACCATCAACGTGACCCATGTTAATTCCATCGGTTTATACTTCTGCGTTAGCGGTCTCGCAAGCACACCATACCCTGCAAAACAGACCGTGGATAGCAGCAATAACGCAATACCCTTCAAATTGCCCGCAGACATGACACTTCCTTGCATCATCAGAATAAAAACAACTCCAGCAACAGACAGAAGCAGGAACAGCTTCTGCATCGTGGATGTACGTTCTTTCAGGAAAACTGAAGCGAGAACGAGTGTGAATACAGGGGCCATAGCCTGAATAATACCCGCTTCCGATGAGTTGGAAGAGACGAGTCCAAAGGCTTGAAAGGCAAAAAATAAGACGGGAGATAACAGCCCAAGTGGAATGATTCGCCACAGATCACGAAGGCTCAGTCGTATTTTGATCCAACCAAAAATGACAGGAATGCTGACAACGATCAGCGACAGCGCGAATCGGTGGGCAAGCACATCAATGGGATGTGCAACAGTGACGGTCATTTTAACAAATAGAAAAGATAGACCTATAATAGCCGCGTATAGTATAGCTGCGATATAAGCGTATCCCCGAGTGTGTGTTGTGTTCATGAATGCTCCTCCAATACAGTAGTCATAGCGCTTTATCTTTTATTATCCTGAAATATGTCAGGTTCGAGGCATGTGCTGGCCTTATTCAATATACTGCCAGGTGCATCGTGCTACAATAGATAAAAGGTTGAACTGTGTCGGTACAGTTGGAGAGGGATGGGTGCAGTGAGAAAATACGAAGTGATTGCCGAAGCATTAAAGCAATGGATTCAGGAACAGATGCAGCAGCAGCATCGTCACCAGTGGGCAGATAAGGGCATTCGACTGCCAGCCGTTCGAGTTGTAGCTGAACAGTATCAATGCAGTGTAAGCACAGCAATTCGTGCATATGAGTTGCTGGAGGAACGTCATTTGGTGTACGCCATACCTCAATCCGGTTATTATGCTGTACAGAATGGGACAGGTGCTCAGGACATGGACTGGCAGGGAGCGTTAGACTTCGCTTCGGCTGCTCCTGATCCGCGGGTCTTCCCTTATGCAGACTTTCGTCACTGTGTGGATCAAGCGATGGAGAAGAAGCAGGCAGAGTTATTCATGTACGGCACGGATCAGGGCTTACCTTCGCTTATTCTGCTGTTGCAGAAGCAGTTTGCGGATTATCAGGTATTTGCGAGAACAGAGCAGTTCTTTATCACATCAGGTGTGCAACAGGCACTGGCTGTACTTGCATTGATGCCTTTTCCCAATGGAAAGAGAAAAGTACTGTTGGAACTACCGACCTATCATAATATGCCCTCGCTACTGAGTGGATTAAATGTGCCGATTGCCGGTGTGAGACGTACCCTGGATGGGCTGGACTGGGCATCGCTTGAACGTCAGTTCGCTGAGGAAGATATCAAGTTTTTCTATGTCATGCCGCGCTTTCACAATCCAATTGGCACATCGTTGACTGTTGCTGACAAGAAGAGACTAATCCGGCTTGCACAGCGGTACGATGTCTATCTGGTGGAGGACGATTATCTGGCTGATCTGGAGGACAATACGAAACAGGACCCATTATGGTCCTATGATACCGAAGGCCGGGTCATCTATCTGAAGAGTTACTCCAAAATTTTGTTTCCAGGTCTGCGCATTGGTGTAGCTGTTCTGCCCTCACCACTAATTCAATCTTTTGGGGCTTACAAAAAAATGCTCGATATCGACACTTCCGTTCTGTCTCAAGCTGCTCTGGAGATCTATGTCCACAGCGGAATGTTTGCTCATCACAGGAAAGTGATTCGTAACCGCTATGCTGCCAGAATGCATACGGTGCATGAGCAGCTGGATACGTATCCAGATTTTGCTCCATTTATGGAGGCTCCTCGAACAGGAGGGGAGCATACGGTATTGCCTTTGGCAGGTGATATGCCGCTTCGTGTTCTGGTGTCCCGGCTTCAAAAGCGCGGAGTCATCGTTGATACGACAGAACGGTATTATCCGGAGGGAACATATCAGGCGCATCAGGATCAGATGCTGCGCTTGAACATCTCCAATGTGCCGAAGCAGCGAATCGAGGAAGGGATACAGAAGATCCGGGAGGAAATTTTGAAACTGCAGATCAGTCAGAGATAAAGACAAGACTATAACAGCAAGGCCATAACAATAAAACGCATATAGTTGTTGGACATAGCATCTATCTAGCCGTTTGTGGCCACTCACCACTACCTGTATATAACAAAAGGCGTCCACACAAGTTGATCACTTGTTGGACGCCTTTTCCATGAGTTGTTATCCATCTGCAATACAGCTTGTACGCTATATGGTAGATGGAAATAATCCGATTTATTCCTGAGCCATCGCCTTGAAGGAAGCTTCTGCGGCTTCCAATGTAGCCTGAACATCCTCGTCTGTATGAGCCGTGGTCAGGAACCAAGCCTCATATTTGGATGGAGCCAGGTTAATGCCACGGTTCAGCATGTGACGGAAGAAGGAAGCGAACAGCTCTCCATCCGTGTCTTGAGCATGATCATAATTCGTAACCGGATGGTCACAGAAATGGGTGGAGAACGCACCGCGGATCCGGTTGATCGTCAGCGCAATTCCATGACGGTCAGCAGAAGCTTGCAGACCTGTCGTCAGGTCGATAGCAAGACGTTCCATCTCTTCGTATACACCCTCGCCTTGCAGGACCTCCAGACATGCGATACCAGCCGAGATGGATGCAGGGTTACCAGCCATCGTTCCTGCCTGATAAGCCGGCCCGAGTGGAGCAACCTGCTCCATAACGTGTTTGCGTCCGCCGTAAGCACCGATTGGCAGGCCGCCACCAATAATTTTACCAAGAGCCGTCAGATCGGGTTCAATCTCCGCATGGTTATCGAGTCCGGCATACGTCTGAGTAGAACCGTAATGGAAACGGAAAGCTGTAATGACCTCGTCATAGATAACCAGTGAGCCGTTGGCGCGTGTCATGGTACAGAGACCTTCCAGGAAGCCAGGTTCCGGCATAACCATACCAAAATTACCCACGATTGGTTCAACCATGACCGCAGCAACATCATCACCCCAGCGCTCCAAAGCATCTTTCAGGGCTTCCAGGTCATTGTAAGGCACAGTAATGACTTCTTGTGCAATACTGGCTGGAACTCCCGCACTGTCAGGAATACCGAGCGTGGACGGACCTGAACCGGCAGCTACAAGCACCAGATCAGAGTGACCATGGTAACATCCGGCGAATTTTACGATCTTGTTGCGTTTGGTGTAGGCACGAGCGACCCGAATCGTGGTCATGACCGCCTCTGTACCGGAGTTAACAAAACGAACTTTATCCATTGAAGGAATGGCTTCCTTCAACATTTTGGCGAGCTTGATCTCAAGCTCTGTTGGGGTACCGTACAGTACACCATTTGCTGCTGCTTCCGTAATGGCCTGCGTAATATGCGGGTGGGCATGTCCTGTAACAATCGGACCGTAAGCGGCCAGATAATCAATATAACGGTTGTCATCGACATCCCAGAAGTGGGCCCCTTGGGCTTTTTTCATAAATACAGGTGCACCGCCACCAACGGCTTTGAACGAGCGTGAAGGGCTGTTAACACCCCCAACAATATGTTCAAGTGCTTCTGCGTATAGGAGTTCAGAACGGGAACGTGATGTATTCATAAGATAACTTCCTTTCGTAACTCAAAATATGATAGAGGTACAAACCACAGAAAGATATGATGATTTTCTCATAATATTATAGCCGGGCACAACGAGAGGGCAGCGTAATGGCTGCCCTCTGCATGTTTAGATTACTGAGCCGGTTGCTCTGACTTCTGATCGTCACCACTGGCTGTTTTATCTTCGGTGCTGGTCGTACTATCATCCGTTGTAGCAGGCGGGTGAATAATATCCTGAATATGCTGCTTCAATTTCTCTTCATTGGTAACCGTCAATACTTGCGCACCGCCTGCTGTACGTTCTTCTTTCAGCAGGTTCATTGGCGGAATCTGCTCACTGCCGTTCATGCTGCTCTGGTATCCGAGTCCACCCAGCTTCCACATGTCGGAGAGTGTCAGATTCGTATCTACGTAAGGATTAACCTGTTCCAGAATGGCAGGCAGTTTGGCAATGGTTGTCGTTGACTGCATTTTCGCTGTTACAGCTTTCAGCAATTCACGCTGACGCTCGGAACGAGCGAAATCCGACATGGCATCATGACGGAAACGAACGTACATGAGCGCTGTCTCACCATCCAGATGCTGATACCCTTTTTTGAGATCAATATCGTATTCGTTATTGTCTGCTTTACTTGTATAGTGCATGTCTTTCTCCACATCAAAATCAACACCGCCAACGGCATCCACCAATTTGATGAATCCCTGGAAATCCGTATACACATAATACTGTACAGGAATGCCGAGCAGGTCGCCGGCAGCTTGCATCGCTGCATTAGGACCATGGGTGATGGCAGTGTTGATCCGCTCCTTGCCATATCCGTTAATATTGACGTAAGTGTCGCGCAAAATGGAGAACAGATTGATTTTTTTGGTAAGCGGGTCGAGCGATACAACCATCATGCTGTCGGAGCGAGGAACTTCACCTTTTTTCAATCCACGTGCATCGACACCCATAACGAGAATATTTACCGTTTCTGTGCCTTCCCATTTGGGTGGGTCAGGCGTATTTACTTTCTCCACATTTTCGATGCCTGCGAATGGTGAATCGTCGCCGTCCTTTGCCAAACCGTCCAACTGATTGAGAATAGAACCGAAATAGTATGCCGCTGCTCCGCCGATAATCAACACGAAGGCGGCAAGAGAAATCCAGATGGTTCTCTTCGTCTTTCTGGTCATGCTAGCTCTCCTTTGTATTTGAGATGAAATAATAAAACGAGTTCGGGTATTGCTGAATTTCGACTGATACCATTATAATTTCTTTTTGGGCTACAAGCAATTTCAACAAAATCCAAGTGAGGTATAATCATGCTGGCGATTGATGTCAAAGATTTGCGCAAGTCGTTTAGCGTCCAGAAAAGCCGAGGTGGGCTGAAGGGCGCGTTCCAGGACCTGTTTGCACGTCAATACCAAGAGGTATTGGCTGTAAATGATATTTCATTTCAGATTCCGCAGGGCGAAATATGCGGATATATTGGGGAGAACGGTGCCGGTAAATCAACAACGATCAAGATGTTGACCGGCATTTTGGTGCCTACCTCTGGGCAAATATCGGTTGGTGGATATGTTCCGTATCAGGAACGTGAGAAGTTTGTACAGAATATTGGTGTTGTTTTTGGTC
This sequence comes from Paenibacillus sp. PAMC 26794, assembly GCF_000316035.1. Classification (GTDB taxonomy): domain Bacteria; phylum Bacillota; class Bacilli; order Paenibacillales; family Paenibacillaceae; genus Paenibacillus. The sequence goes on along the minus strand of NZ_ANHX01000058.1, from coordinate 20,486 downwards.
AGCGCAGTCAATTGTGGTGGGATATTGGCGTTATCGAATCCTTCCATTTATTGCGCAAAGTATATCGTGTCGGAGAGGTCGATTTCCGTAAACGGCTGGATGAACTGGTTGAGCGATTGCAGCTCCAGGACCTGTTAAGCCGTCCGGTGCGGAAGCTCAGTCTTGGTCAGCGTATGCGCTGCGAGTTAGTGGCAGCCTTGTTGCATAATCCAAGTATTGTTTTCCTGGACGAGCCAACTATTGGTTTGGATATTGTGGTGAAGTCGGAAATTCGGGATTTCCTGAAAGACATGAACAAGGAGCATGGAACGACCATTCTGCTCACAACCCACGATTTGCAGGACATTGAGGCACTGTGTTCCCGAGTGATCATGCTTGATGCAGGCAACATCATTTATGATGGAGGTCTGGATCATCTCAAGTCCCAGTGGGGTAAGGAGCGCGAGATCCGCTTCAAGTTCGGTTCAGCTCACAACATCAGTCAGATGCAGGAATGGACTGCTGCGTTGCCTGTACGTTGGACGGTTGAGAATGAATTGTCCGCATCCGTATGGATTCCGCTGGAACTGAATGTTTCGGATGTACTCGGACGTGTCGTTGGAAAAGCCGATATTACCGATATTCAGATTATTGAGATCAACACGGATGAGATTGTGCGCAGTATTTACCAATCCGGTTCCGCCGAGCGTCCCGAGATTGTGGGAGCAGGGAAAGAAGCGGTGGGTGTATCCTGAGATGAATAGTGCATTTATTGATTTTATGCGCATCCGTTTTCTAACGATGCTGGCATACCGGGTGAATTATTACTCCGGCATTTTGATATATACGCTGAATATCGGCGTGTATTACTTTACCTGGCAAGCTATTTACGGTAGCAGTGGTGAACTCGGCGGCTTCACGGCAGCGCAGATGACCACTTACATCGCTGTATCCTGGATGGCACGTGCTTTTTACTTTAACAACCTGGACCGGGAGATTGCCGCAGATATACGGGATGGCTCCATTGCGATTCAATTCATCAGACCGATCAATTACGTTATGGTCAAAATGATGCAGGGTCTTGGCGAAGGTATTTTCCGCTTCCTGCTGCTCATGATTCCGGGAATGCTCATTGCCATTCTGCTGTTTCCGGTTGAATTGCCTACGGCGCCATCGGCGTGGATTGGCTTTCTCGTCATGCTGTTCTTCAGTTTCCTCATTAATTCCCAGATTAATGTGATAACGGGACTGGCGGCATTCTTTGTGGAAAACAATGAAGGCATGATGCGTATGAAACGCGTCGTGGTTGATTTGTTCTCCGGTCTAATTATCCCGATCAGCCTGTATCCAGGCTGGATGTCCGCGGTGATGAAAGTATTGCCTTTTCAGGCCATTACGTATCTGCCCGGTTCCGTGTTCACTGGAAGAGTGGAAGGTACCGCCATCTGGAGTGTACTCGGTATTCAGGTGTTCTGGTTTGCCTTACTGCTGCTTCCGATGGTACTGATCTGGCGTAAGGCGCGCAAGCGTCTGTTCGTGCAAGGGGGATAACAGAATGTACTATATGGGTCTGATATGGGAATATTTGAAGAATTACATGAAAACACGACTCACGTACCGTGCTGATTTCTGGGTGGAGATCCTATCGGATCTGCTGTTCCAGGCAACCAACCTGATCTTTATCTTTGTGGTCTTCCGTCATACGGATAACCTGGGCGGCTGGAGTGAGAGTGAAGTACTCTTTGTTTATGGATATTTTATGGTGCCCTATGGCATCTTCAGTTGTTTTATCAATCTGTGGGGATTCAGCGAGCGGTATATCGTCAAAGGCGAGATGGATCGGATCCTGACACGCCCTGCACATAACCTGTTCCAGATCTTGCTTGAAAATGTGGACCCGCCTGCACTCGTGGGCTCGTTTATCGGCCTGATCATCATGATCTTCAGCGGAGCAGAGATGGGCTTGATGCTGGAATGGTGGCATATCCCTGCATTGATTATTTTGGCTCTCAGCTCAGTCATGATCTATGCCGGCATCTATACCACATTGACTTCGTTGTCTTTTTATTCGGACGCGCCAACAGGTATTCTGCCGTTGATGTATAACATTCAAGGGTATGGACGCTACCCGGTAACGATCTATAACCGTGCCATTCAGGTGCTGTTAACCTGGGTCATTCCGTTTGCCTTCGTGGGCATCTATCCGGCAGCCTTGTTCCTGGAGAGGTCCGAGATGCATCGCATGGCGCTCCTGACACCTGTGATGGGACTGGTGTTTGGTTCTATGGGATTGCTTCTGTGGAATTTTGGCGTGAAGCGGTATCGCGGAGCAGGTTCATAATAACGCCCTATAACAATTCATAGGGGAGATTAGGGAGGAACTGACATGACGTTAAAAGTAGGCGAATTGGCACCGGATTTTGAGCTTCCGTCCAGTACGGGAGAATCGGTAAAGCTTTCGGATTACCGCGGACAGCGGGTACTGCTTTATTTTTACCCTAAGGATATGACTTCGTCCTGTACGCAACAGGCTTGTGATTTTCGGGATCGACATGCTGAATTTGAAGGGCTGAACACGGTCATTCTCGGAATCAGCACCGATCCGATGAAACAACATGACAAGTTTATTGCCAGATATGGACTGCCGTTCACCTTGTTATCGGATGAAGAGCACGTTGTAGCCGAGCAATACGGGGTATGGCAGCTGAAGAAAATGTATGGCAAGGAGTACATGGGTATGGTTCGCTCCACTTTTCTGATTGATGAAGAGGGGAAATTGATCAAGGATTGGTCCAAAGTTCGGGTCAAAGGACATATTGAGGCTGCGCTTGAGGCTGTGAAGACATTTTAATAAATGATTTAGACATGTGTGAATAAATACATCTTAACCGTTCCATCATTAAAGGCTGTGCTTCGCGGAATTTACCGTGAACACAGCCTTTTTAGGTGGGCAATCGTTTATTATTGGTTGAATTGTTCTTGCTCTTGCCCGAACGAAGCCGATGCACGAGCAGAAGGAATAGCGGAATAAGAAAGCTTACCGTGATATCCCAATCCACCCAAGCGGGCATGATCGTATTGGTGTAGAAAATGACATTGGGAGAAATCAGTACAGCTAGAGCGAATAATAACATCGCTGATGGCAGGATGAGAGGCTTGTACGTCTTTAACCGAAATAGTTGAGCTGTTCCAACGACAAAGGAGAACATGTACAGCAGGCTTTTGAAATAGGTAGCAATTAACCAAGCAGTCGCCATAAAGGCCTCAATTCGCTCGAAAAAGTTGCCGATATTAATTTTCTGGGACAGGGTATAGGAAATGTAGATGTCATGCTGGGTCAGAAAGGGTCCAAAAATCATGAGCGAAATGAGCAACAGTGTGGTTAGCAGCAATCCTCCACATAAGGTAGCGAGTAACATATCACGTTTGATATGAGGCCCGGACATTACATATGGAAGAACCATGGTGATCACGATGAGTTCACCAAAGGAAGTAAAGGCTCCCCGAATGATGGAATGAATCAGATGGAGCCAAGGGGTGTTCAAATAAGGCTGCAGATGTGAACTGTTTACTTTGGGCATGAGCCCCAGAAATAACAGAATCATAAAGGCAACAACGATCGGAGTCAGCAGTTCACTGCTACTTCCTATCGTATGCAAGCCATGCATAAGCCCCCAGACCAGAGCGCACATAAGGATAATTATAATGACTCGAATGGGGGTCTGAAGGTAGATCTGTGTGGTCATAAAGTCACCGACTTCACGGATGCATATGGCAGCGCCTATGGCGAAATAAAATAGATATGCAGCCGACAAAACAGACCCCGCCCACCGGCCAAGTATTTTTTGGCAGATTTCAATAAGGGAAAGATCAGGATGCGTCTGATGAAGTTTGTATAGCACCCACATGATGAGTAAGCCGATCGGCTGACCGATAAGAGAACAGATCCATGCATCCTGTTGACCCGAAGCAGTAACCACGGAGGGATAGAGTAGAATCATGTCCCCAACCATGACGAGAAAGGTAAGGACTGCAAATTGCCTAATGGTGATTTTCTCCTTAATTAACATAGACCCCAGGCTCCTTCCCCAAAAAAAGTACTCATTCCTGTGATGAATTGTTTGGAGTAACCGATGATTTTCTGTAAGACTTGAGCAATTGTATCAACAGAAGGCAGCCGGGCAGAATGATCCCCAATGTGGTATCCCAATCTACCCAGTATGGAACAACGGTGATCACAATAAAGGTTATGCTGGGTGAGACCAGATTGGCTAATCCGAACACGAGTATGGACGCAGGGAGTACAAGCATTCGATACTGCTTAAGCTTGAACAGTTCCGCACAACCAACAATAAAGGCGTATAAGTATATCATCGCTTTGAAGTACGTAGAGATCATCCAGGAAGAAGCCATAATCGCTTCTATACGTTCAAAAAAGCTCCCAATACTGATTTTCTGGGACAAAACAAAAGATGCATATATGTTATGTTGCGTAAGAAAGGCACCCAGAACCAGCAGCGATATGGTAACAAGCGTTGCCAATATCAAACTGCCTAAGCCTGCTGCAATAAGCATATCCCGTGTTTGATGAGCCTGCTTGGCGGCATAGGGCAGAATCATCATGATGGGGACGACCTCACCGATGGGATATATAATGCTTACCAGAATGCCCTGCGAGATAGAGACGACGCCTGTATCACTTACTGGCTTCAAATTGCTGGTATCCACCTGAGGAAGCAGACAGACTGCAAGAACGACAATAAACACAATAACAACAGGCATCAGTAGTTCACTACTTCGTCCCATTGTCTCCAATCCATGCCACACTCCCCAGCCGATTACAATGACGAACATCAGAATAATGATGCGAATCGGGGTGTACTGAAAGATTTGTGTGGTCATGAAATCGCCGACTTCTCTCGTATGCGTGGAAGCCCCAATAATGAAAAAGAACAGGTAGAAGCAGGAAAAGAAAGTACCTGGCCAGAACCCTAGAATGCTTCGTGCCATCTGCACCAGATTTTTTTCTGGGTGCATACTACATAGCTTCAGGATCATGGCCATCAGTGCCATCCCCAGAGGAACGCCTATAAAAGCACAAATCCAGGAGTCTTGTTTGGCATAGGACGTGATGACTGAGGGGTAGATCAGCATCATATCCCCGACCACCATCATAAAAGTGAGCGTGGTCAATTGTCTTGTTCCAAGGCGCCCCTGTTCAAGCATAATGGTCCTCTCCTTTTTCTAGGTTCCCGTCAGATGTGCCAAGAATTGATTAACAGGTTCATAGATCCACATGATGATATAGAGCGGACTGGGGAAATCCCAGAGGTTGGCTGCAATCACACTGAACCCTGTGGCTATGACGAGCATTCCGCTGTACACAGCTGTTTCCCTCCATTCCTTGCGGCGGATGAGACCTGGAAGATCAACCAAGCCTACGAGGCCCCCTATGACAATGACAGTAATTGTAATCAACATCCGGTCTCACTCCTTCAAATCCTCCTTGAATGAATCATCCAGTGTACCTACACGTTTGATCTGTACATTGGCTTCATACGTAACATCCAGATTTTCAAAATATTGATCCCAATCCTTCTCAATCTTTTTAAAAAACTTAGGATCGGCATGATACACTTCCTGACCGAATCCAAAAATGTCAATATGGAACTTTCGCCGCACTGAATTCACGGATTTTTCCATCAGGTCTATCAGTCGCTCCTCACTGTCCTTTTCCAACTCTTTGAGCGTTTTCATTGAACCAATTCTGATTCCGCACTCTACTGCACCAATGGAAGACACATTTTTGAGTTTAATGTGGATCACAGGCTGGTCGTTAATGACCTTTGCTTTTCGTTGGGTCTTGGTGCGGAGAGCTTTGAACGTCACATTTCCTCCCTTTCGGCAAGGCATGTGACTGACGGTAGACACCACATTGTCGCGGATATAGTTGTATCCTTTCGATTCATCTTCGGTTAACCAGCCAACCAGTTTGTCCTTTTTGAAGATGCTTAATCCCGTAGAATTCAGTCGAGCAGGAGACTTGATTGTCCCAATATTATCTTTGCTTCCGCTTCTCGCTAAATTGCCAACGACCTCTACACCAGTGATTACAGGCTGTATTCCAGGTGTCAGCATATATTCAACTAATTGGTCGCCGGTTACGGTTGTTGTGGGAGACCAGGTCTTGGCAGACACGTCCAAAGAATTAAATAACTTCTCCGCAGGAATGTTTTCCAATGGGGTAAGTACGTCCAGTACTTTGGAAGCTGTAGTATTTCGTGCAACCATGACGTAATAATCGGGTCTAGCAGTAGGTTCCCTCATTAACGCTTCCATGACATCGTAGATGCCATCTTTGCGTGCATATTCTTCGCCGAATACCAACACACGGATATGCGCCATAAATATACGGCGTGGACTTGTCTCGGTCAGCTTCTGAATCGCTTCAAACAGCGTTGGCGCGGATGCTTCGTACAGCGTGACAGGAGTGCCATTCCCTCCCCCTGACTTGGAGGATACTTCATTCGGGACAACGACCTGAGCACTCACTTTAATCAAATCGCCATCCTTGTCTACACCAAGACCCAGCATAATGCCAAGTTCATTCAGTTCCTGGCGATCCCAGCATCCGGTAAGGAGAGGGAGCAGGAATGCAATGCATACAATTAATCGGAAGCTCTTGTTCATACGTTGTTCTCCTTACCGAATTAACGCTTCATTTTTTTGCTGCCTTGTCTGGTTTTGTTCGGTGTACCCGTAGAGAGTGGACGGGTTTTCATACGGGACCAGGGTACACGAAACAGCGTATCTTTCAGATCTTTCTGAATCAGAGGTGCAAAGGGAGACATATACGGTACGCCAAAAGAACGCAAGCTGCACAGGTGTGTAACCGTGATGAGCAAAACAATTAGAATACCGTAGAAACCAAAAGCTGCCGCGAGTATCATCAATACAAATCGCAGAATTCGGACAGAGATGGACAGTCCATTCTCTGGAATGACATAACTGGATATGGCCGTTATGGATACGATAATAACCATTGCAGCGGAGACAACTCCTGCATCTACGGCTGCTTGGCCAATGACCAGTGTTCCGACAATGGAAACGGCCTGACCGACCGTTTTCGGAATACGTATACCTGCTTCTCGCAAAATTTCATAGGTCAGTTCCATCAGTATGGCTTCAATGAATGCGGGAAAAGGAACGCCTTCACGTTGAGCTGCCAGACTAATGAGCATATTGGTGGGCAACATTTCCTGGTGAAAGGTGGTAATGGCAATATAGAATGATGGAGCTAGTAAAGCGATAAAAAAGGACAGATAACGAATCAAGCGAATCAATGTGCTGATATCGGCCCGTTGATAGTAATCCTCCGGCGATTGGAAGAAATGCACGAACAAGGCAGGAACCAGCAGCACAAAAGGCGTACCGTCCACGATGATGGCTACTCTGCCCTCAAGCAAAGCAGAACAAACCGTATCTGGACGTTCACTATTGTAAACCGTGGGGAATAACGTTCTGGTTTCGTCTTGTACAAGTTCCTCGATGTACCCGCTCTCCAGAATCCCGTCAATATCGATCTCATCGAGCCTGCGCCTTAGTTCCTCTACCACTTCCGGATCAACGGTATGCTTCAGATATAAGACCGCAACCCTTGTTTTGGTGATCCGGCCAATCTCCTTTTCTTCGATCCAGAGATGAGGGTCACGAATCCGTTTGCGAATCAAGGATGTATTTGTACGCAAATTTTCATTAAATCCCTCCATAGGACCTCGAACAACGGTCTGTGAGATGGGTTCACCAACAGCACGATCTTCCCAACCCGCTGCGGCAATTTTTAACCCGCGTGCACAGCCTTCGAGTAGCAGGATGGCCGAACCGGACAGGAGAGCATTAAGCACATCTTCCATGTCATCCACAAATGTTACATTGCTCGCAGCCAGAATGTCATTCTGGAGGTAGCTCAGATGCTCATCATCTGCAGAGAATTCCGGAAGTTCATGTGTCTTTAACAGGGATTCCAGGATGGAATGATTCAGAATCTGCACATCCACTAATCCATCGATGTACAACATAACTGCAGGCCATTTATGTAAACACTGGAGAGGGCGCATCATCAAGTCGTTGCTGTTCCCCATCACTTGCTTGCAGTATTCCATATTTTCGCTTAGATCCGGAGAGATTTGCCTCTGATCTTGACGATCCTGCGTTGAGTTGCTCATACCTTCACCTCCCTATACACCCTATATTTTCAAGTTAGTATGACCTGGATGAATTCGGATTATCACAAAAAAAAAGGAGCCGCGATTATTCGCAACTCCTTGCCTGCTTATTATAGATGGACTTTTGCCCGAATTTACTTTTGTCTTTGTCGAACAGGGGCTGGCTTGGATACGGTGGATCTTGCTGTCCATGCTTTGCGGTAACGATAGAGTACGGCTACGATGAGCAATAGGCCAATTCCTCCCACGATATATGCTGCATATTGATGAGCCAGATGGAATACGGCGTTCCACTGGGGGCCAAATATTTTGCCAATGCCCAGAAACAGTACAACCCAGAACAACGCACCTGAATAGGCGTAGAGAGCGAATTTGCGAAAGGGAACAGCGGCTATGCCTGCGAAATATCCAGTGAAATGTCTTACTCCCGGAATGAAATAACCGATGAAGATTAAGGCATTACCATACTTGGCAAACCACTTTTGCGTTTTATCGAGCTTGTCCTGCTTCAGCAGAAACCATTTTCCGTATCGTGTTATAAAGGGCAGTCCTGCTTTGGCTCCAATAAAATAAGTGATTGTCATGCCAATCGTTGTCCCCAGAAAAGCCAGTATGGTGAGGATTCCGAAGTCGAGATGCCCCTTGTAGGAGAGAAACCCTGCGTAAGCCATCGTTGTTTCACCAGGAAAGGGAAGTGCGATGAATTCAAGCAACAAGCCAAAAAACAATACGCTGTATCCGTAGGACCCAAACAGATGTTGGATCTTCTCAAGCAATTCCAATAGATTTCACTCTCCTGAATACGGGGTGGGAGCAAGAATACTCTCCAAGGTGTTTTAATGTGTTCTGCCTGTTCATTATGCTACCTAATCTGAAGCGAAGAATCAATCAGGCTAGATCGCAAATTGTGAAAAAATATTAAACAAAATCACGTCTTTTTTCAATGTAGCCTCCATATAATTCTAACAAATCTGCTGAAGTCTATCAGCAAATTACTAGAGACGGTGGAGGTCGATTCGTAAATGGTACAGAGACTGGAATTGAGAATCAAGGAAAATGGGGGAAACTCTGCAACAACCATACATATGTTTTTAGCTGGACAGTGGTCTGTCATTCTCATGCGTATTGCGATATTGTTATGTGCATTTGCTGTATATGCAGGCACGGCTTATGCATCTTCTGCTTCCGGCTCAGGTGATCCAATCCCGGAAGATAAGAATACTCAAGACAAGGTAGTTTATCTGAGTTTTGACGACGGACCGGGTAACCATACCCATGAAGTATTGGATATTTTGCGCAAGGAGAAGGTTTTAGCTACATTTTTTGTGCTGGGTGAGCAGGCAGAACGTTATCCCGAGTTAATCCGTGGTCTTGTGGAGGATGGACATGCTTTGGGCAATCATACGTTCAATCATCAATACAAACAGCTGTACAGTGATTTTAAAGTGTTCTGGAAACAGATCAAGCAGACAGAGGAAGTGCTGGAGCGTATAACCGGTTTCCGTCCGAATCTGGTGCGAGCACCAGGCGGTACCTACGGGAATTTTGATAAGAGTTATTTTGATTTGCTGCAATTGGGTGGATACACCGTCATGGACTGGAACGTCGACAGTGGGGATTCCAAGCGTAAAGGTGTTCCGGCCAAAGAGATCCTCAGCAATTCGACCAAAGTACCTGCGGGAGCACGTTCGGTCATTGTCCTGATGCATGACGGTGGTGCACATGCTGAAACGGTAAAAGCACTTCCGGGTATTATCAAATATTATCGTGATCATGGATATCGTTTTGACACCATAAAGAGTACAGATCAACCAGTTCAATTCCGTGTTCATCCAGATGGTAAGTATAAGGCCCGCAAGGCGCCAGGAAAGGCCTGGATCGCAGAACATGTAGAAGCGAACGCGACGTTATGGCTTGCAAGCAAGAAGCTGAAGGTAGAGGTGGGATTGGCTGCGGCTACCTTGCAACCAGGTGAGTTCCGCATGGAGGGACAACGAATCATGGTGCCTTTGCGTACTTTCATGAAAAAATTCGGGGGCAGCACTCGCTGGGACTCTGAAACAAGAACAGCCATAGCAGTATGGAAGGAAAGAACGATTCACGCGGACAGTGTGAGCGGAACACTGACAACAACAGGGGTAATTGAAACGGGAGCAGTACAGAGTCAGGGTGGAACCATCTGGGTTCCGTTACGTGAGTTATTGGAGCAGATGGGGTTGAGGGTGAATTCCTTAACCAGTAATGAAGCAGAGTGGACGGTGAAGGCGGGCACTTCCAGATCCATTTCGGCCATGAACAGCATATTTAAGTATAAAATGATCTGAAGAAAGTCATTCTTGCAGGACTATTCTCTCTACTTCCGGGCAACACTGAATCATAGATTACTATGGTTCAGGAATGCTGATGAACGGAAGGAGATCAGAGAAATGTCTTATATCCGAATGGAACATGAACATGCTGTTGAATTGTTAAACAGGGTCATGAAGCGTGTTGAGAGTGTGATTATTGGCAAAAAAACAGAGATTCGTTATGTCCTTACTGCAATGCTCAGTGGGGGGCATGTACTTCTGGAAGATGTGCCGGGTACCGGGAAAACGATGCTGGTTCGTGCCGTTGCTTCTGCACTGGACTGCTCCATGGGCCGGATTCAATTCACGTCCGATGTCATGCCGGCAGATGTTACGGGCACTTCAATCTATCATCCCCATACAGCTGAATTCAAGTTTCGGCCCGGGCCTGTCATGTCCAACGTTGTCCTGGCTGATGAAATAAATCGCGCTTCACCACGCACTCAGTCTGCCCTGCTGGAGGCAATGGAGGAACGACGTATTACGGTTGATGGCACAACCTATGCCTTGCCACGCCCGTTCTTTCTGCTGGCGACACAGAACCCGTTACAGTTTGAGGGTACGTACCGTCTGCCTGAAGCACAGCTGGATCGATTTATCATGAGAATTGGACTGGGGTATCCCGATCCGGAACAGGAATTGGAATTGTTAACACGCATGCAAGGTAGAGAAGCGCTTGATGAACTTCGCCCTGTCCTGCTTGCTGAAGAGGTCGTAGCTATGCAGCGTGAAGTCAAACAGGTACATGTTGATCCGGTCGTCAAACAGTATCTGGTGGCTGTTGCTGTAGCCTCTCGCAGCCTTCCGGCGGTCAGACTGGGCATCAGTCCGCGTGGAACACTGGCCTGGATGGCTGCGGCGCAGTCATTTGCCTATCTTCAAGGACGCAGTTATGTCATTCCGGATGATGTGAAAGAGGTAGCTGTGCCTGTCCTTTCCCACCGTATTCAATTGAAGGCCCAGAACAGAGCGGAGGTTTGGGGGCAAGCACAAGTCATTGAAGAAGCATTGTCATCGGTCCCGGTACCTGTACAGATGGCATCACAGGGAAGGGGACGGAGGCAATGACTGCGCTGGGACAACGGATTGTGAGTGCTGTCTTGGTAGTGGCTTTTGCTTCCTTGTATCAGTGGCATGGGGGCAAAGCGGCGTTGTTTCTATCCGTTATGGCTTTCTTGATGTTCACAGGAGGTTTGCTTCTCCATTGGTTCAGACCACGGCGTATTCACATCCGTCGGAAAATACATACGAACCGGATTGAGGCGGGCGAGCAGGTACGGGTTCTGGTCGAGCTGGAATTCAATTGCCGTATTCCATTGTTATGGGTCGTTCTGTGTGAGAACACTCCTGCAGGTGTTCATCGCAAATTAATTTTCCCGGGAACACGGCGACAATTTACCTATCAATATGAATGTTCCGGGTTACGTAGAGGAGTCTACAGATGGGATACGGGCAGATTGTATTGGGGTGATATGTTTGGCTGGAATACCCTCTCCGCAGAGACCGCGGGAGGTACCCCCTTGATTGTTGTTCCTCAAGCAACAGCTTGGGGGAAGGGTGATTCGGTAGAATTCGCAGCGATGATTGAAGGGACTCTGTCGGAGCGAAGAAATAGCCAGGGAAACCGTAGCCCTGAGTTCCGTGAATATCAGCAGGGTGACCCACTGGGACGAGTTCATTGGAAAAGTACAGCCAAAACGGGAAAACTTCAGACCTTTCTGCCTGATACCACGGATCTAGCTTCGCTTGGCATCCTTGTGTATGAAGGCGCGTCGGGTTATGACGTAAAACAACGGGAGAACATGGATGCACCTGCTTTTGAACGAGTGGTTCGTGCAGCTGCCCGCTGGATTCATACCGCTGAGCGGGATGACATTCCTTATCATCTGTGGATGGAAGGCGGCGATAAGAGCTATGATGCACAAGATCATTGGCAACATGGGCCGATCCATGCAGATGATGAGAATCATGGACTGGACAAGTTAGCGGGGGCGCAAATATCCAAAACACAATCAGGCTCTGTTTCGCTTCGAACGGAGATGCTGGATGGACTGACGAGTGGGTCGCGAATTGTGGTTCTCACAGGTAAGATGGATCAGGTTCTGGCCGAATGGATCATAACTGCAATCGGGTCGGGTTATCGTGTAGAGGTGCAATTGACTGAAGCAAACCAGGACCAATTAGGATCAACGGATAGATTGATGAATGGATTGGGATATGACAGCTTAAGCTTGGAGCGGCTTCGTCACAGCGGGGTGCCGATCCACGCGGTTACAGACGTTGCGTTATCTTCATTGGGAAAGGTGGAGGTAACGGATGTGGGAGCGTAATGGTAACCAGCAACCCAATTCCACTGCCGACTTAGAGTCAACGGACCGTACGAGAATAGAATCGGCCTATTCTGTATATAAAGCTGTGAACCAGAATTCTGTAACGGATATAAAGGATGAGGGATATGTGAGCGTACCTGTCCTGTACAAAATTGTTATTTCGGCCATTTTACTTATACTGTCTCTGGAGTGGATATATCCGGTTACATCATCAGATCAGCAGGGCAGTGAACGGTTCTTGTCCGTAATGGCGGGATTAACTGGAGCATTGTTGCTCGCGGGGTTAATTCGTACAGGATGGATCACCGGAGTGCTGATCCGATTATTCATTGCACTCGCTGCTTTATGTCTGATGTACGGAGGAAGTGATCCTGTCGGCTGGGCAGCCGCTTATCCGGGAATATTTTCAGAGGATATGGACACTTTTATAAATAACTGGCGATTCCACTCGATTAGTACAGAAACGAGAGGTTTGTTCATGATGTGCGGCTGGAGCATGCTCATGGCTTCTGTGCAATCCCTCGTATTGTTACGTCGTAGCGTTATGCTGTTTGGCAGTGCAACGCTGCTCTATTTACTTCTGCTTGAATCCTTTGCGGGGCTGGATGTGTATGCTTCCGTAATACGGTCTGTCCTATGGACTTTTCTTATTCAGGCTCTGCTTCAACTACTACGTCTCAATGGAGGAGTCACTACTCCGAGTTATCGCGGCAGCCCCTATGGACGTTGGAGTGCCGTAACTATCGTTGCTTCCGCAGGTATGGTGCTTCTCTCAGCGTTACCTGGCCAGTTTGCTTCCATTCCTCAACCGGAACGCATATCTTTGGAGCAGATGGGTGAACGCATAGCTCGCTGGGCAGGTTATACACAGCACAGTAGTATCCCTGCTGCAACGGCAGTCACGGGATATAGCACAGCGGACGCGCCTATGGGAGCACCGTTGGTGCAGGGGAACTCGATCTTTTTTATAGCGAAGAGTCCGAAAGTGACGTATTGGCGAGGGGAGACCCGTTCATATTATAACGGTAGTACTTGGAGTGATCCGGGTCAAAGCTTCGAAACGAACAGTCCATCCGGAATGCTACGCACAGATGGATGGGAGAATCCAACCTATTGGAGTCGCATTCGCCAAACCGTTACGATGCAGCGAGAGTGGAAAGGGCCAAATCCACTCTTTACCGGGGGCATACCGGTCAACGTATCTTTCCAGGATAAAAACAAGGATAATCAGGAAAACATGTTTTCTTTGCTGTCTAATCGCGATTCGGCAACACTGTGGCTCTCGAGCTCAGGGGACGATAAGATGGTTAAAAATTATTCGGCAGACGTCATGGTTCCTGTCTCAACACCTGAACAGTTACGTCTGCTTGGGAAGACGAATAAAGGGAAAGATCCTGCAGTTATTCGGAGGACATATCTTCAATTGCCCACATCACTCCCGGGTCGAGTGCAGACGCTCGCCAAGGAAATCATTCAAGGCAGTGAGACACGGTATGACGCTGTGCAAGCTGTCAAGACTTATCTGGCTGCTCATGCCGAGTATACGTTGGATACCCGTATGCCACCGCGTGGAACAGATTTTGTGGACGATTTTCTATTCGTCACACGGCAGGGATATTGTAATCATTTCTCCACAGCAATGATTGTGTTACTTCGTGCGGAGGGGATCCCTGCACGCTGGGTTAAAGGCTTTGGGCCTGGAATGGCTGACCCGAATTTACGCGGTCAGTACATAATATCCCAAGGAGATGCACATTCCTGGGTAGAGGTATATTTTCCGGGTGCAGGCTGGATGCCGTTTGAGGCTACGCCGGGCTTCGCCATGGCGCAAGGAGTGGGCGAAGATGTGGCAGCGCTCGCTGGGCCGCAGCCTGTTGCGGAGACTCCGCCGTATATGAGCGGCGGATTGGCTAACGCGGGCGCATGGCTGCTCGCCCGCGCACGGGCCATTGCCGCGGAGCCATGGCTCGCGGCAGCCCTTGTGGCAGCGGCCCTGCTGGGGGCCGCTGCTCTGGTCCGCATGCGACGGCTACGCCCCGCGCTGCGGATCAGGCTGCTGCTGGCGTGGCCGCGCAGCAGCTTTCCGGACCGCGAGTGGCTGCTGCGTGCCGCCGCTCCGGTCTGGGCCGCGCTCGCGCGCCGGTACGGCCCGCGGCCGCCGGGTATGACGCTGCGTGAATATGCAGCGTCACCGGCTTTGGCCGCAGGCGCGGACGGCGCGGACATCGCGCGGTTTGCAGCCGACTGGGAACGGCTGCTGTATGGGCCAGACCGTCCGCTGCGCGCGGACAGTCTGAACTTCCTGCGCCGGGCACTTCGTTTGGCCCGGCGGTTGCAGGCGTTGTAACACAAGGATGTTACAACGTTACACCAAAGATGCGAAGCAGCTGCCATACAATCGCTTTCGCTTTCCAATAGAGCATAGCCACTTGTGGGCAGATGAAGATCACCATTGGCTGCGCACTGTTTTTAAACGCAGCATTTGGTTTACGCTGCATGCCATACATAAGACGCCTTTCGCGCTGCGCTGCGAACGAGGCGTCTTTCCATGATCATACACTTGAACCAGCATCTTGCTGCCAAGCTTTTCTATTCGAAATTTCATATTTAGAGGCATTTGGTAATCCTGTTTTGATATGTCGAAAAAAGGAGTTTCGCCTTTCCTTGACGGTATGTTTTGTCGTTGCGTATAATTAGTTTCATTGAATTGAGGGAGGCACGGTTATGAATAAACAGAATGAAATTGTAGTTGTCCTTGACTTCGGGGGTCAATACAATCAGTTAATCGCCAGAAGAATCCGGGATCTTGGCGTATACAGCGAGCTTTTGCCGTATAATACACCGGCGGAAAAGATCGCAGAAATAGCACCAAAAGGAATCGTATTTTCGGGTGGCCCGTCCAGCGTATACGCTGAGAATGCTCCACACGTGGACCCAGGTGTCTATGACCTGGGCGTACCAATCTTTGGTATCTGCTACGGAATGCAGCTTATGGCCCAACAGCTCGAAGGTAAAGTAGAACGTTCCGAGAAGCGAGAGTACGGTAAAGCAGACCTTGAGTTTGCTGCTGGATCTACATTGGCAAAAGGCATTGAAGGCGAACATACGGTATGGATGAGTCACGGTGACCACGTGGTTACACTTCCTCCAGGTTTCAAACTGGATGCAGGCACGGAAAGTGCGCCAATCGCTGCCATGAGCAACGATGAGCGTAAATTGTATGCTGTTCAGTTCCACCCTGAGGTACGTCACTCTGTTCGCGGTAACGACATGATTCGTAACTTCCTGTTCGAAATCTGTGGTTGCGAAGGCAACTGGACGATGGAGACATTCATCGATGACACCATCAAAGACATTCGTGAAAAAGTGGGCGACAGTAAAGTACTGTGTGCGCTTAGCGGCGGTGTAGATTCTTCCGTTGTAGCTGCATTGCTTCACAGAGCCATTGGTGATCAACTGACATGTATGTTTATCGACCACGGTCTGCTGCGCAAAGGCGAAGCAGAAAGTGTAATGGAGACGTTTGTCGGCAAATTCGACATGAAAGTTGTCAAAATTGATGCACAAGAGCGCTTCATGTCCAAACTGGCTGGCGTGGATGATCCAGAACAAAAACGTAAAATCATCGGTAACGAGTTTATTTACGTATTTGACGAAGAGTCCAAGCAGTTCGATGATTTTGCATTCCTGGCACAAGGTACACTCTACACGGACATCGTAGAAAGTGGTACAGCGACTGCACAGACCATCAAATCCCACCACAACGTGGGCGGTCTGCCTGAGGACATGAACTTCAAACTGATTGAGCCACTGAGCACGTTGTTCAAGGATGAAGTACGTAAAGTCGGTACCGAGTGTGGCCTGCCGGACGAAATTGTTCACCGTCAGCCGTTCCCTGGTCCAGGTCTTGCGATCCGTGTTTTAGGTGAGGTTACCGAAGAGAAACTTAAAATTGTTCGTGACTCAGACTACATCCTGCGTGAAGAGATTGCCAAAGCCGGTCTAGACCGCGAAATCTGGCAGTACTTCACAGCCCTGCCGAACATGAAGAGTGTTGGCGTTATGGGTGATGCGCGTACGTATTCCTACACTGTAGGTATCCGTGCTGTAACATCCATCGACGGTATGACTGCGGACTGGGCACGTATCCCTTGGGATGTGCTGGAGAAAATCTCCGTACGGATTGTTAATGAAGTTGATAACGTAAACCGTATCGTCTATGACGTAACATCCAAACCACCTGCAACAATCGAGTGGGAATAGGGTGTGAAATATTCACATTGTTAATAGCTTTAAAACCCTGATACATCAGGGTTTATGGCGTTAGCAGCGTTGACAGCACGTATAGACCTGCAACAATAAAATGCAAAAATAACTCTCTTTTATCTGCGTTGTTTCGCAAATAGAAGGGAGTTTTTTTATTGCGTATATTATGATTAAACTTGTATTAGGACAATGTTTTCTTTATAAATCTCAAAATTAATCCCATTTTAAAGTTGAGTTCATGATCCTTTCAGGTCGGGCCTGTACAATAAGTACATACTAAGAGCTATGGCTACTGAAGGGAGAATTGAATGTATGCGTAAAACCGACTATATGAGCAAATGGAAGATGGGCATTGGAAGTGCGTTTCTGATGGTGATGCTGGCAGGATGCGGTTCAGGTATGCAAGATCTGGCTTCCGGTTCGGGGGACTTTCCATTTGTGAATTTAGAGGCAGCGGATGCTTCTTCCGATCAGTCCAGTAACCAGGAGTTATCCTCTGACACAACAACGAACACAAATCAGGAACAACAAGATATACAGGATACTCCGCAGACAGAGATATAATTAACATAGGACTGATCCGGTAAAAAATAGCTCCGGAACATGTCGCAAATTGCTCCATATACCTAATGAGTATAAGCCTTTGGAATACGAGATATCGTTACTCCTATATCATCATTCACCTGATTGCTAAAACGCATCAGAAACATAAGCTAGCCTGATTAGAGCGCTTCTCGCCCTCTGATCAGGCTAGTTTTTTATGTTATCCGCGGAACTTTCAGTCTGAAAGAATGGACATATCCCATTGAGATCTCATCGAAAAAGGCGTATTCAATTGGGTTGTAAACCGCTGAACTGGTTCAATCTGTTAAATAATACGAACGATATTATATAAGAGTGACATTAATATTCGTTTTTCTCATTGACAAAAACATGCTGCCCTCCTAAAATAGTGATGGGAAACAAACAAATAGCGCATACTTATTCGTATAATCCTGGGGATTGGCCCGGGAGTCTCTACGAGATCACCCTAATGATCTGGCTACGAAGAGGAGAAGGCTAAGCACATGAATTCTACATGATTGCGGGGACATCACGCACATTAGAATTTTTTTTGTTCTTAGTAAAGGCACCATGCCACTCCTTGTCAGCTGAACCCTGGGTGAAGAATCTTCATCAGGGTCTTTTGTCGTTTTTCAATATGGCTTCAACATCTCTAAGGGGGAGTTAGTAATTATGGATCGTTTCTTTAAATTAAAAGAAAACGGAACAAACGTTAGAACGGAGATTGTTGCGGGTCTCACTACGTTTATGACAATGGCTTACATTCTTTTTGTAAATACGTTGTTCTTGGGACAAGCCGGTGCGGGGATGTCGGATAATGCAGTATTCTTTGCAACAGCCGTCGGCGCCGGATTAATGACTATTATTATGGGATTGTTCGTGAATATTCCGATCGCGCTCGCACCAGGTATGGGATTGAATGCGTACTTCATGACTGTCGTTCTAAGCTCGAATGGAGCGATTACTTGGCAAGCAGCTCTCGGAGCGGTATTCCTTTCCGGTATCGTGTTCATTATTTTGACCGTGACGAAGATTCGGCAAATGCTGCTTGTTGCAGTTCCGCAGTCAATCAAAATGGCCATTACGGTTGGTATCGGTCTCTTTATTACCATTATTGGTTTCAAACTTGCTAATCTCGTGGCTGTAACAGTTAATGTTGCACCAGACGCAGATCTGAGTCAGCCGATTCCGGGTAGCAGCTTTAATCTATCGTTGGGTAACTTTATAACGCATCATGATGCATTGCTTGCACTGATTGGTTTGCTCCTTATTGCTATATTGATGGTTATGCGCGTCAAAGGCGCTCTGCTGATCGGGATCGTAGCAACAACGCTGATTGGTATTCCAATGGGCGTTACGAATCTGAGTGGTCTTTCAGGCGCAAGCTGGTTGCCTAACTTCAGTGATCTGGCGGTTGGACAGCTGGATTTGAAAGGTGCCATCAGTCTCGGATTGTTCGAGATCATCTTCATCTTTACCTTCGTTGAATTGTTCGACACGTTTGGTACGATGGTAGGAACTGCAACACGTATGGGGATTATGAAGGATAAGAAAAAAGGCGAGAAAACGATTGGTAAAGCGATGCTCGTCGATGCAGTTGGTGTCAGCGCAGGTGCTGCACTGGGTACAAGTACCATTACGGCTTACGTTGAAAGTGCTTCAGGTGTTGAGGCAGGTGGACGTACAGGACTGACTTCGGTAACGACAGGTTTGTTGTTCATTTTGGCCCTGTTTATCGCACCGCTTGCGCTTGTTGTTCCATCCGCTGCGACGGCTCCGGCATTGATCATCGTGGGTGTGCTTATGATGAGTCAAGTGCGCAGCATTGAGTGGGATGATTTCCTGCAAGCTTTCCCTGCGTTCCTTACCATTGTATTGATGCCTTTTACAGGTGGAATCGCAAACGGGATCTCCGCAGGTATCGTATCTTATGTGATTCTGGTGGTGTTCAGTAACTTGGTTACAGAGCGTAAAGTGAAAATTCACTGGCTTATGTGGATCTTGGCGCTCATTGTAGTCTGCCGATACGTATTTATTGGCGGGGAGTAGGGTTCGTTAGGTGTAACGAAGAATTATCTGAGATACGTTTGTTATCTTATATATGAAAGAAGCGGAAGCCACGGGATTCGAACCCGGAGCTTTCGCTTTTTTTGTATTCTTTTCTTGGAAAAATGAATTTCAAAAATGTTTTCCTTCTATATAGAAGGAATGAGTATAATGTTCTATGATTTGTTGGTTGTTTATCCAATGAAATCATCGGTTAATAAGTTTCTATAACGTGATGAGTCTGTACTGTATACAACATGAGTTTCTCTATAATTGGATTAGGGATCATTTGAAAAACTTTTGCGTATGTAAGTTAATTACTCCGATCATTAAAGTTAGTGCGCAGATGTATCATTAAGCCGGTTATAAGGAGATACTTGTTAAAAGGTCTACAGGGTAATCATTTTATAAGAATTTAGTGTTTATCGAAAAAAGACTTGCGTTCCATAACTGTACATGGTATATTCTATTTCCGGCCAAAAAAACACTAGATACACGGTGCGGCAAGCGAATGAAATAAGCTTCGAAAGAAACTTAAAAAAAGAGCTTGCAAAGTTGGTTCGGACATGATATTATATAAGAGTTGCTGAAGAGAACGACATTCGGTAAAAAAACAAGTTTGATCTTTGAAAACTGAACAACGAGTGAGTAAACATTCTGCTTGCAGAATGAACGCGAAAGTTCGAGACAAGCCTTGGCTTAGATCGACTGGAGCACAAATGAGATTT
>NZ_ANHX01000057.1 GCF_000316035.1 Paenibacillus sp. PAMC 26794 | reverse complement strand
CAGGGGTAGGGGAGCGTTGTATAAGGGTTGAAGGTGTACCGTAAGGAGCGCTGGACATTATACAAGTGAGAATGCCGGTATGAGTAACGAAAAGATCAAGTGAGAATCTTGATCCGCCGAAAGCCTAAGGGTTCCTGAGGAAGGCTCGTCCGCTCAGGGTAAGTCGGGACCTAAGGCGAGGCCGAAAGGCGTAGTCGAAGGACAACAGGTCGAAATTCCTGTACCACCGTAAGCCGTTATGAGCAATGGGGGGACGCAGTAGGGTAGTGACGCGGACTGATGGATGTCCGTCTAAGCAGTAAGGCTGATGTGTAGGCAAATCCGCACATTGTAAGGCTGAGCTGTGATGGGGAGCGAAAATTGTAGTAGCGAAGGTCATGATCTCACACTGCCAAGAAAAGCCTCTAGCCAGGTGAAGGTGCCCGTACCGCAAACCGACACAGGTAGGCGAGAAGAGTATTCTAAGGCGCGCGGAAGAACTCTCGTTAAGGAACTCGGCAAAATGACCCCGTAACTTCGGGAGAAGGGGTGCCCCGGTAGTGTGAATAGCACGAGGGGGCCGCAGTGAAAAGGCCCAAGCGACTGTTTAGCAAAAACACAGGTCTGTGCGAAGCCGTAAGGCGAAGTATACGGGCTGACGCCTGCCCGGTGCTGGAAGGTTAAGGGGAGTGGTTAGGAGCAATCCGAAGCTGTGAACCGAAGCCCCAGTCGGCGGCCGTAACTATAACGGTCCTAAGGTAGCGAAATTCCTTGTCAGGTAAATTCTGACCCGCACGAATGGCGTAACGACTTGGGCGCTGTCTCAACGAGAGATCCGGTGAAATTTTAATACCTGTGAAGATGCAGGTTACCCGCGACAAGACGGAAAGACCCCATGGAGCTTTACTGCAGCTTGATATTGAATTTGGGTACGATCTGTACAGGATAGGTGGGAGCCTTTGAAGAGACATGAGCGCCAGCTTGTGTGGAGGCAACGTTGGGATACCACCCTGATCGTATCTAGGTTCTAACCTGGTACCGTAATCCGGTGCGGGGACAGTGTCAGGTGGGCAGTTTGACTGGGGCGGTCGCCTCCTAAAGAGTAACGGAGGCGCCCAAAGGTTCCCTCAGAATGGTTGGAAATCATTCGAAGAGTGCAAAGGCATAAGGGAGCTTGACTGCGAGACCTACAAGTCGAGCAGGGACGAAAGTCGGGCTTAGTGATCCGGTGGTACCGCATGGAAGGGCCATCGCTCAACGGATAAAAGCTACCCTGGGGATAACAGGCTTATCTCCCCCAAGAGTCCACATCGACGGGGAGGTTTGGCACCTCGATGTCGGCTCATCGCATCCTGGGGCTGAAGTAGGTCCCAAGGGTTGGGCTGTTCGCCCATTAAAGCGGTACGCGAGCTGGGTTCAGAACGTCGTGAGACAGTTCGGTCCCTATCTGTCGTGGGCGTAGGAAATTTGAGAGGAGCTGTCCTTAGTACGAGAGGACCGGGATGGACGTACCGCTGGTGTACCAGTTGTTCCGCCAGGAGCACCGCTGGGTAGCTATGTACGGAAGGGATAAACGCTGAAAGCATCTAAGCGTGAAGCCCCCCTCAAGATGAGATTTCCCAGTATGTAAGACCCCTTGAAGACGACGAGGTAGATAGGCTGGGGGTGGAAGTGCAGCAATGCATGGAGCTGACCAGTACTAATCGGTCGAGGGCTTATCCAATAGCAAGTTGTAA